>NZ_CP063056.1:624183-1248367 GCF_015356115.1 Rodentibacter haemolyticus | reverse complement strand
GTGTTGAGCGATATTTACGTGAACATTTTGGCGATAGAACAACGATAGTTTATTCCGCATTAACGTGCTTAGAGGTTATGAATAAAGATGTTTCTAAAGGTAGTGCTTTAAAATATGTGTTAGCCCAACGAGATTATGATTTAGAAAATTGCATTGCTTTTGGTGATGGAATGAACGATGTGGAAATGTTAACGAATGTGGGGAAAGGTTGTGTAATGGAGAATGCTGATATTCGTTTAAAACAAGCCTGCCCATCACTTGAACAAATCGGTTCAAATAAAGATGAAGCTGTCGCACAATATCTTAGAGATATTTTTGGAATAAAATAATGTTGCAGTCATTATTATGTGTAGGGAGTGGGGCAGTTCTTGGCGCATTAGGGAGATGGGGATTAAGTCAATGGCTTAATTCTCTCTTTTCCACCATCGCCTTCGGTACATTGTTAGCCAATTTGACAGGATGTTTTTTGATGGGGGTATTTATCACGATATTTTGGCAATACCCACAGATTAATCCTTTGTGGAAATTATTTATTGTTACCGGATTTCTTGGGTCATTTACGACTTTTTCCTCTTTTTCAGGTGAGGTGATCGAGCAACTTATATCTGATAAATGGTTTAATGGTATTGCCGTTATTTCTACCCATTTGCTAGGAGGATTGATTTGTACAGCTTTGGGTATTTTATTGTGCAAATTACTCATTAAATTTTAGGTTAAAAATCATCTTCCGGAGCTGTGCCGATAAAATCAGAAAATTCTTCACCGGAAAAACCATGAGAAAGCATATATTGCCAAATCTTTTGCTTATTTTTTAGTGTTTGCTTTTCAGTGTAATTCGGAAATTTTTTGCTTAATGTCGTAAGAACAACAGATTCCCAATCTATATCCGTTTCAGAAAGGGTTTCCTCAATAACATCCGTGGCTATGCCTTTTAATTGGCGAAGTTCTTGTTTAATTCGATTAATGCCATATCCTCGTTGGGAACGGGCGTTAATATAGTTTTCTGTAAAACGTTTATCATTTTGCCAGTTTTTTTGCTGACAATAAGCTAAGACGTTTTCGATCTCCTGTTCGGAAAAGTTTTTTTCCTGCATTTTGTTGCGGAGTTCAAATTCACTGTATTCACGGCGTGCCAGCAAATTCATGACATAATTTAAAGCCATTGTTTTTTCCATAAAAAGTGCGGTCAAAATTTAACGAGAAATTTGACCGCACTTGATCAAGGTTAAAGACTATTCTAACTCGTCTGAAGAATTCTCTTCGGCTTGTTCAATATCCGCCATAAGCGATTGTTCAGGATTCGCAACTAATTCGGCGCGGAGTTTAGATTCCAACTCTCCCGCTTTTTCCGGATTTTCGTGTAACCATTTCATTGCATTGGCTTTACCTTGACCGATTTTCTCACCATTGTAAGCGTACCAAGCACCTGATTTATCGACAAGTTTATGTTTTACACCGAGTTCAATCAATTCACCGGCTTTTGAAATTCCTTCTCCATAAAGAATTTGGAAATCTACTTGGCGGAATGGTGCGGCAAGTTTGTTTTTTACCACTTTTACTTTTGTTTCATTACCGATAATTTCATCACCGTCTTTTACTGAGCCTGTGCGACGAATGTCTAAGCGAACAGATGAGTAGAATTTAAGTGCATTACCGCCGGTTGTTGTTTCCGGATTGCCGAACATTACCCCGATTTTCATACGAATTTGGTTGATAAAGATTACCAAACAGTTGGCATTTTTAATTTGACCGGTTAATTTACGTAACGCTTGAGACATTAAGCGGGCTTGCAAACCCATATGGGAATCACCCATATCGCCTTCAATTTCCGCTTTTGGTGTAAGTGCGGCAACGGAGTCCACAATAACGACATCAACCGCACCGGAGCGAACAAGAGCATCACAGATTTCAAGCGCTTGTTCACCATTGTCCGGCTGAGAAACCAGTAATTCTTTTACATCAACCCCAAGTTTAGCCGCATAAATAGGATCTAGTGCGTGTTCGGCGTCAATAAAGGCACAGGTTTTTCCTGCTTTTTGTGCTTGAGCGATAACGGAGAGGGTTAGTGTGGTTTTCCCGGAAGATTCCGGTCCGAAAATCTCAACGATGCGCCCCATTGGTAAACCGCCGATACCTAATGCGACATCCAAACCGATTGATCCTGTTGAGATTGATTCAACATCAAGCGTTTTGGTGTCTCCCAATTTCATAATGGAGCCTTTACCAAATTGTTTTTCAATTTGCCCTAATGCCGCAGCAAGTGCTTTTTGTTTTTCTTCTTGAGTTGCCATTTTTTAACCTTTTTGCGTTATCAAATTTGCGTAGATTGTATCTGTATTGATATACAGTATCAAGTGAATTTTTTATCTTTGTGATAAAAATGTGAGCCTGATCGTAAATATAGAGGGGAAAAAGTGGAATGCAGAAATTATGCTTTAGCTAAAAGGCGTTTTTGATTTTTCAAAAACGCCTTTACTCATTAAGCTAATAATTTTCTTGCCGCTTCAACCACGACTGAAATTGCTTTTTCTTCAGTGCCTTTGATTGTGGCTTCGTTTGGGATTTCTTGTTGGGTGCGGTTTACGATTACGCCGGCAACCATACCACCGCGCAGACCCAAAGCATTGCACATGGTGAATAATGTCGCCGCTTCCATTTCGTAATTCATTACATTAAGATCTTGCCATTGTTTGAGTGAACCTTGATAAGTGCGATAAACCTTACCGCTGTAAGTATCGTAACGTTCTTGACCCGGATAGAAGGTGTCCGATGAGGCGGTAATTCCCACTAAAGGTTTAATGCCTTTTTCTTTTGAGGCACTGAATAACGCGGTGACACATTCAAAATCTGCCACGGCAGGATATTCAAGCGGGGCGAAATGTAAGCTTGCTCCGTCTAAACGTACAGCCCCTGTGGTGATAAGAATATCACCGACGTTAATATGAGGCTGAATTGCCCCTGTTGTGCCGATACGTAAGAATGTACGCACGCCAAGTTGTGCTAATTCTTCCACGCAAATGGAAGTTGAAGGACCACCAATACCGGTGGAACAAACCACAAGAGGTTGACCGTTCAGATAACCAAGCCAAGAGGTGAATTCTCGGGTACTGGCAAGAAACTCCGGGTTATCCAGATGTTTGGCAATGCGTTCGGTACGTGCCGGATCTCCTGGGATAATGGCAAGCGTTGCACCTTTTAATTGTGCTTTGGTTAAGTTTAAGTGAAAGACATCTGACATAGTTTTCTCCTTATAAATAGCGGTAAAAATGACCGCACTTTTTTGTTATTTCTTTAATACGCCTAAAACACTACGCATAATTTGTTTTGTGACCTCATTACGGATATTGCGTCCAACGGATTTTGCCACGCTATTAACGATTTGTTCGGTCGGGCTGAGTTTCTCGCCTCGTTTTTTTGCTCCGAAGAGCATACGGCTGAGGCTACCTAAGATACCGTTTTCTTGTTCTTCTTGAGCCTGTTCCGCTTGTTTTTGTTGAACCGCAGTAAGATCCGCTTGGCTATTTAATATTTCAAAGGCGGATTCGTTATCTATATAGTCTTTATAGAACGAATAAAGCTCATCATCTTTCACCCAAGCGGTGCGTTCTTCCGTGTTAAGTGGAGCAAGTTGGCTTTTCGGCGGATAAATATAAGCGATTTCCACCGGAGTCGGCATCCCTTTTTCATCTAAGAATGAAACCAATGCTTGCCCTACACCGAGTGTGGAAATGCTTTCGACAACATTCACATTTGGATTGGCGCGGAAAGTTTCCGCTGCCGATTTTACCGCTTTTTGGTCGCGTGGTGTGAAAGCGCGTAGGGCGTGTTGTACACGATTACCTAATTGCCCTAAAACCGTATCCGGTAAATCCAATGGATTTTGGGTAACGAAATAAATGCCTACCCCTTTAGAACGAATTAAGCGTACGACTTGTTCCACTTTTTCAACCAATACTGCCGGTGCGCCATCAAATAATAAATGGGCTTCGTCAAAGAACATCACGAATTTGGGTTTATCCGGATCACCTACTTCCGGTAATTGTTCAAAAAGTTCAGACATTAACCACAGTAAAAATGCGCTATATATTCTTGGTGAATTAATTAATCTTTCTGAATTTAGTACATTGATAACACCTTTTCCATCACGGGTTTGCAACCAATCTTCAAGATTAAGTGCCGGTTCACCGAATAAATTTGTTGCGCCTTCATTTTCAAGGGTGAGTAGCGCACGCTGAATAGCTCCCACACTCGCCGCCGATACATTGCCATATTCCAGTTGGAAGGTTTTAGCGTTCTCCGCTACATATTTCAGCATTGCGCGCAGATCTTTTAAATCAATAAGCAATAAACCTTTGTCGTCTGCAACACGGAAAACCAAATTTAACAAGCCCTCTTGGGTCGCATTTAAATTTAATAAACGAGAGAGTAACAGCGGCCCCATTTCGGAAATGGTTGTGCGCAACGGAATGCCTGTTTCACCGAACACATCCCAAAATGAAACAGGGTAATTATTCAAGTAGCTTTCATTGCCTAATTCAAATTGTTCAATACGTTCTGCAATTTTGCCGCTAAATTGACCCTGTTTAACCAAACCGGAAAGATCACCTTTTACATCCGCTAAAAAAACAGGTACGCCGTCATCGCTAAAAGCTTCTGCTATTTTTCGTAAGGTAACGGTTTTCCCCGTGCCGGTTGCGCCTGCGATCAATCCGTGGCGATTTGCCATTTTAGCGGTAATACCAAGGATTTCTCCTCGTTCTGTGCGGGCTAGCTCATATTGCATAAAAGTTCCTTTGCATTGTGATGTTTATGGGTAAGATGATAAGGAAAAAATAAAGTGCGGTCAAAATTTAAGTGATTTTACGGTATAATTTCGTATGTTTTATTAAGAGGGGAAAAGCTATGTCAAAGGCAGAGATTTTAGTGATTAAAATCGGGCAGGTTGAGCAAATCACATTTGATGATGGTACAACCTATGAAAGTGCGATTCGCAAACAACCGGTGGCATCGGCAAAAATCCATATGCTCGGGGCACAAGGCAATGATGTCGGTTTAAAAAAACATCATGGCGGTGTGGATAAGGCATTATTTTTTATGTCCGATGTCTCATTTTCTGCATTGAATCATTTATTGGGCGAAAATTTTTCTTACACCGGTACCGCCGTATATGGTGAAAATTTTGTGGTTTCCGGGTTTGATGAAGATTCTATTTGTGTGGGGGATCGCTTCAAAATCGGTTCTGCGGTGTTGGAAGTTTCACAACCGCGTAAACCTTGCGAGCGTTTATCTAAAAATACTAACAATAAAGAAGCGCAGAAAGTCGTTTATTCTTCCGGTTGGACGGGCTGGTATGTGCGTGTGATTGAAGAAGGTGAAATAACACAAGGTGATGAATTAATTTTGCAAAGTCGCACTTATCCGCAATTTACCATTCGAGTGTTAAATCGTTTATTGTCCGCGTCTCCGACAGCGGAAGAACTTGAGCAAGCCCTTGCTATTAACGAATTAGCGGAGGCTTTTAAACGTTCGCTTCGTTCTCAATTAAGTAAAGTTAAATTCCAAAATGACTGATAAAACAACCGCACTTTGCCCCTGTCAATCCGATCGAAATTATGAAGATTGCTGTGGCGTATTTCATTCACACCAAGCTTTTCCTGAAACTGCCGAACAGCTTATGCGTTCGCGTTATTCGGCTTATGTATTGAAAAATATTGCTTATATTGTTGAAACCTCGGTGCCGGCTCAGCAATCGTTACTGGATGTCCCGCTTTTGAGAGAATGGGCAGAAACAACCGACTGGTTGGGTTTGCAAATTCTTAAAACGGAAACCTTAACCAAAATTCAAAGTGCGGTGGAATTTAACGCACTTTTTCGAGGGGAAGAAGGCGCGCAATCACATCAAGAGCGGTCAATTTTTGTGAAGATTAACGGGCGTTGGTATTTTATCGATCCGACCGTACCGTTGCCGACAATGAAACAGCCTTGCCTGTGTGGTTCCGATAAGAAATTTAAACATTGTTGTGGAGCGTGGCTATGACAATTTTGGACTTTTTACAACGCTTTTGGCTGCGCTTTAATGAAAATAAACTGACACAGGCGGCGGGTTCACTGACTTATAGCACAATGCTTGCTATCGTTCCTCTCATTATGGTGGTGTTTTCCATTTTCTCTGCTTTTCCGGTCTTTAATGAAGTAACGGGGGAGTTAAAAGCCTTTATTTTCACCAATTTTGCACCTTCCGCCGGTGATGTCGTGGGGCAATATATTGATGAATTTGTAAATAATTCCAAGCAAATGAGCGCGGTGGGAGTAATCAGCCTGATTGCAGTGGCATTAATGTTGATTAATTCGATTGATCGCACGCTTAACGGTATTTGGCAGGACACCGGAGTTCGCCCGATTTTTACTTCTTTTGCGATTTACTGGCTGATTTTAACGCTTGGGCCTGTTCTTATCGGTACAAGTATTGCGGCAAGCGCTTATGTAAAAACAATGTTTGAGCAGTCGGAGACGCTTTCTTTCGGATTAAAACTGCTGAGTTTTGTCCCTTTCCTTTCAACTTGGTTTATTTTCACTTTGGTTTATACGGTCGTGCCGAATAAAAAAGTGAGCATTAAACATTCAGCCGCCGGTGCATTGATTGCTGCGGTATTTTTTACTTTAGGAAAACAGGCTTTTACGTGGTATATCACGACTTTTCCGTCTTACCAACTTATTTATGGTGCAATGGCAACCTTGCCGATTATGTTGTTATGGATTCAACTCAGTTGGACGGTGGTGTTATTCGGCGCTCAATTAGCGGCGGTATTGGCTGAAATGAAACGGGAAAAAATACAGATAAATAAGGAAACGGAATGATTGCATTAATTCAGCGTGTTACACAAGCCAAAGTGGATGTGAAAGGGGAAACGGTCGGACAAATTGGTAAAGGTTTATTAGTGCTACTTGGCGTAGAAAAAGAAGATGATCGCTCAAAAGCCGATAAACTCGCAGAAAAAGTGCTCAATTATCGCATTTTTAGCGATGAAAACGACAAAATGAACTTAAATGTACAACAAGCTGGTGGTGCATTATTAATCGTATCACAGTTTACCTTGGCGGCTGATACGCAAAAAGGATTGCGCCCAAGCTTTTCTAAAGGGGCAACACCGGAGCGGGCAAATGAACTTTATGAATATTTTTCACAAAAATGTGCAGAGAAAATTCAGGTTGAAAACGGACGATTTGCCGCCGATATGCAAGTGAGTCTTACAAACGATGGGCCGGTTACTTTTTGGTTGAATGTATAGCGATATGAATTATTCTATTGGTAAAGTTTCTTTTTCTGATGCTTCAAACCTTGCAAAAATTGATACCTTGCTTGAACGGGAAGGGATTCGGCGTGATCCTCATTTAGATTATATTGCCGCAATGTTTGATGAAGATTTCAATATTATCGCAACAGGAAGTTGTTTCGGTAATACATTACGCTGTTTGGCGGTATCCGACGATCATCAAGGCGAAGGCTTGATGAATCAAATGGTTACGCATTTGATTAACATTCAAATGGAACGTGGCAACGGGCATTTATTTCTTTATACGAAATGTGAATCCGCAAAGTTTTTCCATGATCTCGGCTTTCAAGAAATTGTTCGTATTCCCCATCAAATCGTCTTTATGGAAAACAAACGTAAGGGATTTGAAAATTACTTAAATCGGCTCAAAAGTGCGGTTGAAATTTCCGGTGTTTTTGAAAAACAAAAAATTGCCGCATTAGTGATGAATTGCAATCCGTTTACCCTTGGGCATCAATATTTAGTGGAAAAGGTGGCTGCGGAAAATGATCTCGTGCATCTTTTTATGCTGAGTGAAGACAGTAGTCTCTTTCCTTATGAGGTGCGTAAAAAACTTATTCAAGCGGGTATCGCACATTTATCAAATGTTGTGTTGCATGATAGCGGTTCTTATATTATCAGCCAAGCCACATTCCCAAGTTATTTTCAAGAAAATGATGATGCGGTTATCAAAAGTAATGTCGAAATTGATTTACAGATTTTCGTGCGTATTGCTCAAGCCCTAGGGATTCAACGCCGTTATGTCGGGAATGAACCTTTTAGCCGCGTAACGAATATTTATAATCAAATGATGTTACAAAAGTTGCCGGAATACGGCATAGCGTGCGAAGTGGTAGAACGCAAAGAAATTGAGAGGAAAGCAGTCAGCGCCTCTGCGGTTCGACAAGCCATCAAAGCGGATGATTGGGCGTTAATCAAAAAGCTAGTCCCACAAACAACCTTTGATTTTTTAATGAGCGATGAAGCAAAACCTATTTTAGAAAGGATTCGGCAAACTGAAAATGTGGTGCATTATTAGAAAAAGTGCGGTTAAAAATAAAGAAGTTTTTAATTTGTGGGATTTTCCCGAATTTAATTTAAATACCTGTTTTTGAAAAGTATCAAAACAGGTATTTTTTATTATGGCTGAACACTATGCGATGATTTTCGCACTGAACCTACTATTTCCCCCTTCACAGTTAGCATTAATCCATTTCTATTCCAACGAAAGATAAGCTTAATCTTTAGTTTCTTTCTCATTACATCTCTCAAAATTTCTATTTAACAGTATTTTATAGCATAAAAGATTGTGCAAAAAAAAAACAATATATAATCACTTTTTGTTCAATCTGCTGATTGTATAACGATATTAACAAGATTTTTGAATAATGTGCGAGGTAACAATGGTAACAGTTCATAATTTATACCAAGAAAGCATTGAAAAGGCATTAATACTTGGATATGAACCAACAGAAGACCCGAGAGCTTTTGCTGATGGTTATGTATATAAAAAAGATGGGGTGATTTGGATTATTACTACTCCGGAACAGCTAGCTATAAAGCTCAAGGTGTCCATTGAAGAACTTGAAAAATTAGGGTACAGCTTAGATGACTACTATGAGTATCAATACCTTAGCCCGTTGGAAACGATAAGGGCTGCGGGAAGAAAAGAAATGTTGGATATTTTTAGTGGTTTACCCACTGATGCTGAAGGTTTGGTTTATCTTTCTGATGGTATGTATATGACAGAAGAGGGAGACATTATTGAAAGATAGTAAGAAAGTTAAGAAATTTACAGATTAAATTTAATCTGTAAATTTATAACTAATCAATATTTATAATATTAGGGAGATAAAATGTTTAAAAGAACTTTTTTAATTATAGCCATCACAAGTTTATCGGCTTGTCATCAAATATTATCTAATGGATATAAAGTAACTGATGAGGAAATGAAAAAATATGTAGCAGAAGTAAATAAATTCCAACAATGCGTTTACCCCGAAATTGCTAAGGCGAATAACGATCCTAAAAGGTTAGAAAAAATTTTTAATAGGACTGAAGAGGAGAAGTATTTATGGCTAGATTTTGGACGTTCTCTCATAGCGAGTATAGTTGGTCAAGAAAATGATCAAAGAATTGCTCAAGATCCTAATTCACAAAAATATTTTGAGAAAAAATATCAAGAATTTAGTCATCACCATCCTGTTATTTTTACTGAAAAAGATAAGAAAGAATGTGAGTTATTTAAACGGAACTTTAATCAAAAACTGAATGAATTAAAACAACTTACTCAATAGAGGGAAGTTCTATGTTAAAAAAATCAATTTCATTATCTTTTGTTGCTATTCTTACAGCTTGTGGTATCTTGCAATTTCCTAAATATGTGGTTTCTGATGAAGATTTAAAGAAACTGGCTATTGCTGAGAATCAGGTTGATCAATGTGTTAATACTGATTTTGTCAAGAAAATACAAAATAAGCAAAAATTATCTGATGATGAATTTATTGAGGCAAAGGTTAGACTGGAAGTATTACAAAATAATTCTAGAGGTGTTCTATTAGGTGATATTATCGGGAGAGAAAAAGTAGAAATCATAAAGAATGATTTTTTATCTGCTCAAAACTTTCTTAATCGCTATAATCCTAAGTTGGCATCATTGAATATTCCGCCACTCGGTAAGGTTCAATGTGCCGTAGTGAAAAAAAATTATATGCAGGTAGTGCAAGCGAAAAAAGCTGAACTTAAACAACAAATTGCAAACCAAAAAATCCAAGCAAAAGAAGCTGAGAAAGCACGAAAAGCCCGAGAAGCCTATTACCAAACACCTGAAGGGCAAGCAGAACTTGCTCGTCAGCAACAAGAGCGACATCATCAGGAAATGATGGCATTACAACGTCAGCAAATGGGACAACTGCAAGCGGCTCAAAATGCTATGCAATTTCAGCAACAAATGAACCAAATGAATCAAATGAATCAGCAAATGCAGCAGCGATCTATGCAGATGTTACAGATGGCAACACCGCAGAAAGTGATTATTGGTAGTCCGGTTATGAATGCTCCGATAATGGGGACGGGACCTCGTTGGAATAATGTTTATTAGGCTTTATTTATTCTTTGAAAGGCACGAGGAGCAGTGATAAATTCGTCATGGCTACTTCAAAATAGAATTTAGTTAATATTAGGGCATTTTGTTCAAGTGCGTTACTCAGGCAAGTATGGCACATCTATTGAGCAAAATGCCTTTTATTTTAAAAGGGTTATAATTTGGAGGAGTCGTTCAAAATACAGTGATTTTCAACCGCACTTTTATTTATTTCCTAAGTTTAACGAGCTCAACCTCGTGGTTTGCCCCTTTTGTTAGTATAAGGTTTGCGCGTTCACGCGTAGGGAGAATATTTTCCCGTAAGTTTAAACCATTGATGTTCTCCCAAATTTGGCTTGCCGTGGCAATCGCTTCTTGTTCCGAAAGTGCCGCATAGTGTTTAAAGTAAGAGTTGGGATTGGTAAATGCGCTTTGGCGGAATTTCAAAAAGCGTTTTATATACCATTCTTTTAGAAGTTTTTCTTCCGCATCAACATAAATAGAAAAATCCACGAAATCCGAAACAAAGGGTTGGTTTGTTTTATTTCCCCCGGTTTGTAAGACATTCAAACCTTCTAAAATCAGAATATCGGGTTGATCCACTTCATTAAATTCATCAGGAATAATATCGTATGTCAGATGTGAATAAATCGGTGCTTTAACGTGTTTCTTGCCGGATTTAATGTCTGCCAAAAAATAGATGAGCTTTGTCGTATCATAAGAAATAGGAAAGCCTTTCTTTTGTAATAGGTTATCCTTTTTCAATTTTTCAAGGGGATAGAGAAAACCGTCCGTCGTAATGAGATCAACATTGCGTTCTATCGGCCAATGTGAAAGAAGGGATTGAATAATACGCGCGGAAGTGCTTTTTCCTACCGCAACACTACCGGCGATACTAATGATATAAGGAACTTTGGGATTTTGTCCGCCAAGAAAACGATTGAGTACAGTTTGGCGTCGAAGGTTTTCATCAATGTAATAATTTATTAAACGCGCAAGGGGCAAATAAATCGTGCTGACTTCATCAAGTGAGAGTTCTTCATTAAAGCCTAATAATGGTTTTAGATCTTGTTCGGTCAGTTTCAAGGGAACTGATTTTCGTAAATTAGCCCATTGTTCACGACTAAAACTCAAAAAAGGAGTGAGTTGATTTGAAATTTCCACGATGAATAGAATAATTTGTTGAAAAATTGTTAGGGGAATATACCTTATAAAACACGCCTATGCATTGTTTTTCTCAAGGTTTGATGAAAATAACAACAAAGAATGGATGGTTTTGATTGTAATTTAGTCGAATAACTAAAAAAATGGATTTTTTTAGAAAAAAGACTTGTCAGGCAAACATTTTTCCATATAATACGCCTCACTTGCTTACGACGCCGACTTAGCTCAGTAGGTAGAGCAACTGACTTGTAATCAGTAGGTCATCAGTTCGATTCCGATAGTCGGCACCATTCTTTCGTAAACAAGTGTTCATTGCGTGTGGAGGGGTTCCCGAGCGGCCAAAGGGGGCAGACTGTAAATCTGTTGGCTCAGCCTTCGAAGGTTCGAATCCTTCTCCCTCCACCATCATTTGGATGAATCTGATGGGACAGACGAATTTAGGACTTGCGGGCATCGTATAATGGCTATTACCTTAGCCTTCCAAGCTAATGATGCGGGTTCGATTCCCGCTGCCCGCTCCAAACGCTGATATAGCTCAGTTGGTAGAGCGCACCCTTGGTAAGGGTGAGGTCGGCGGTTCAAATCCGCCTATCAGCACCAGCCTTAAGAATTCTCTTCCTTTATGTCAATGTAGTAAATAATTTTATTGGTTAATGTGGTTTATTTACCCACCGATAACCGTGTCTATTTAGAGGGACTCTTTAAATGTCTAAAGAAAAATTTGAACGTACAAAACCGCACGTAAACGTGGGTACAATCGGCCACGTTGACCACGGTAAAACAACTTTAACAGCAGCCATCACAACCGTATTAGCAAAACACTACGGTGGAGCGGCGAGAGCATTCGACCAAATTGATAATGCGCCGGAAGAAAAAGCACGTGGTATCACCATCAACACCTCACACGTTGAATACGATACGCCGACCCGTCACTATGCACACGTAGACTGTCCGGGACACGCCGACTATGTAAAAAACATGATTACCGGTGCGGCACAAATGGACGGCGCAATTCTTGTCGTAGCGGCGACAGACGGTCCGATGCCACAAACACGTGAACACATCTTATTAGGTCGCCAAGTAGGTGTGCCTTACATCATCGTCTTCTTAAACAAATGCGACATGGTAGATGATGAAGAATTATTAGAATTAGTAGAAATGGAAGTGCGTGAACTTCTTTCTCAATATGACTTCCCGGGTGACGATACGCCTATCGTGCGCGGTTCTGCATTAAAAGCATTAGAAGGTGATGCGGCGTGGGAAGAAAAAATTCTTGAGTTAGCAAACCACTTAGATACTTACATTCCGGAACCGGAACGTGCGATTGACCAACCGTTCCTTCTTCCGATTGAAGACGTATTCTCAATCTCAGGTCGTGGAACGGTAGTAACGGGTCGTGTAGAGCGTGGTATCATCCGTACGGGTGATGAAGTAGAAATCGTTGGTATCAAAGATACGGCGAAAACAACCGTAACGGGTGTTGAAATGTTCCGTAAATTGCTTGACGAAGGTCGTGCGGGAGAAAACATCGGTGCATTATTACGTGGAACGAAACGTGAAGAAATCGAACGTGGTCAAGTATTAGCGAAACCGGGTTCAATCACCCCACACACTGATTTCGAATCAGAAGTGTACGTATTATCGAAAGATGAAGGTGGTCGTCATACACCATTCTTCAAAGGTTACCGTCCACAATTCTATTTCCGTACGACAGACGTAACGGGTACAATCGAATTACCGGAAGGTGTTGAAATGGTAATGCCGGGGGATAATATCAAAATGACAGTAAGCCTAATTCACCCGATTGCGATGGACCAAGGTTTACGTTTTGCGATTCGTGAAGGTGGCCGTACAGTAGGTGCGGGCGTGGTTGCGAAAATTATCAAATAATGAATTTGATGATAAGTGATTAAATAAGAAGGCAGATCGGAGGATCTGCCTTTTTTATATCATCTTTATTCAGCTTGATAGAAATGGTTTATCATGGAAAAGTTAAATGAGAACTGACATTTTAAGCCAAGAATGATAGGATAGACGCAAATTGCTGACATATTGATATATTTATGACAATGCCAACTGTTTTAAAAATTGCTACTCGGCAAAGCCCGCTCGCATTATGGCAAGCTAATTTTGTGAAAAAGCGTTTGGAAGATCTTCACCCGGATTTATCCGTGAAGCTTGTTCCAATGGTTACCAAAGGGGATGTCATTCTTGATACGCCCCTAGCCAAAATAGGCGGAAAAGGTTTATTTGTAAAAGAGTTAGAAAATGCCCTACTTGAGAAACGTGCCGATATAGCGGTACATTCAATGAAAGATGTACCTATGCAATTTCCTGAAGGATTAGGATTGAGCGTGATCTGTAAGCGTGAAGATCCTCGCGATGCTTTTGTTTCTAACCGCTATGTTTCGTTTGATGATTTGCCTCAAGGAGCGATTATAGGCACATCAAGTTTGCGTCGTCAGTGTCAGTTAAAACAATTGCGACCGGATTTAGATATTCGTTCGTTGCGTGGGAATGTCGGTACACGCCTGAGTAAATTAGACAACGGAGAATATGATGCCATTATTCTTGCCGCAGCGGGATTAATTCGTCTAGGCATGGAGCGGCGTATCACCGCTTTTATTGAAACAACCGTTTCTTTACCTGCGGCAGGTCAAGGTGCGGTTGGAATTGAATGCCGTACGGATGATGCCTTTGTTCAAAGATTGCTTGCGCCGCTTGCAGATCAGGAAACTACCGCTTGTGTGCTTGCAGAACGGGCAATGAATACCCGTTTACAGGGCGGTTGCCAAGTGCCAATAGGTGGCTATGCGGTATTAGAGAATAATCAAATTTATTTGCGGGCGTTAGTCGGCGAACTTGACGGCTCAAAAATTATTCGTGCGGAAGGAAAAAGTGCGGTCGAAAATGCGGAAGAATTAGGTGTACAAATTGCAGAACAATTACTTATACAAGGTGCAGATCGTATCCTAGAAAAAGTTTATGTCGGAGAGAAATAATGGCGGTTTTGGTCACTCGTCCCGATGAACGTGGAAAGCAGCTGGTTGATTTATTGAATCAATCCGGCGTAGTGGCATTGCATTTACCTTTATTTACTTTCGAAAGTGGCAGCGATTTAAAAAATCTTCCAAGTAAATTAAATCAGCTCAATACGGGAGATTACGTTTTCCTCGTGTCTAAAAGTGCGGTTGATTTTTCGGTTAACACATTAAAAGAAATCGGATTTCAATGGCGTAGGGATTTACAGTACTTTACAGTCGGACAAAGAACCGCGGAATATTTTTCCTGTCAAAGCGAGTGCGTTATCTATTATCCGATTTCTCAAGAGAATAGTGAAGGATTACTTGCGCTCTCATCAATGCAACAACTTGATAAAAAACAGATTTTAATTTTACGTGGCAATGGTGGGCGGGAATTTTTCCCTTCACAAGCAAAGCAGCGAGGAGCGGTGGTTGATATTTTGGAATGTTATCGCCGTGAGCCCATAATCTATAATAATGAAGAACAAACCAGTATTTGCAAACGTTCCGGCGTGGATACTTTGGTTGTCACCAGTTTGGATATTTTGAACTCATTGATTGAATTTGTCCCTGATAATGAGCAAGATTGGCTTAAAAATTGTCGTCTTGTCACCGTGAGTTCACGTATTGCCGAATCCGCAAAGCAATATGGTTGGCAAAATATTATTTTATCCCCAAAGGCGGATAATCAAAGTTTGTTGAATACATTACTCAGCTAAATGACCTAATAAGGAAGAATTATGGCGAAAAATAAATCAAATGAAATGGTAGAAAACCTTGATGAAACGGTGCAAAACACAGTTGAAAATCAGGCTGAAACACCGTCTCAACCGGTTCAAACGATTGTAAAGAAAAGTGGAACGGGCTTGAGTTTGTTGGCTATTTTAATCGCCTTGGGCGTCGGTGGGGGCGGTTATTATTTGGGACAACAGCAAGTGGCTGAAATTCAGCAAAAATTGATCGCACTTGAAGGGCAGGTTACTCAAGTTTCAGCTTCCGATGCAACCCAAATCACACCACAAGTTGAAGTACTTGAAAAAACGAATGAGGCGATGCAAGAAAAATTAAACCGTCTTGAGCAAATCGTTTCTGCAAAAGAGCAAGAATTTGCGGGAATGCGTCAACAACTTGACGTGGTAAGCAAACAAGCAGTGGCTCAACAACCGAATGATTGGTTATTTTCTGAAGCGGATTTCTTGCTTAATAATGCGTTACGTAAATTAGTGCTTGATAATGATGTGGATACGGGCGTATCTCTATTGAAACTGGCTGATGAAACTTTAAGTAAAGTTAATAATGCCGATTCGATGACAATTCGTGCTGCGATTAATCAAGATTTAAAACAATTACTTTCCGTGGATAGTATTGATCAAAATGCCGTTATGCAGCGTCTTTCTCAATTGGCAAATTCAGTTGATGAATTGCCTGTGTTGAATATTAATTTCGGTGATGATCCCGAATCAACAAAATTATCCGACTCTTTAGCCGATTGGCAGACCAATGCAGAGAAAAGTGCGATTTCTTTCTTAAATCATTTTATTCGTATCACACCAAAGCAAGGGACGGATAGAAAAGAATTACTTGCACCGAATCAGGATATTTATTTGCGTGAAAATATTCGTCTTCGCTTACAATTGGCAATTATGGCTGTGCCACGCCAGCAAAATGATTTATACAAACAGTCATTGGATGCTGTGGCAACTTGGGTGCGGAGCTATTTTGATACCAATATGGAAGTCACGCAAAGCTTCTTAAAATCGGTGGATGAATTGGCAGAATTATCCGTTTATGTCGATGTGCCGACGCAATTACAAAGCCTCAACTTATTGGATAAATACCTCAATCGAGTTCCGGCGGAGGTAAAAAAAGTTGAAATTGAGGCGGAAAAAGCCTTTGATGAACCGGTAAAAGAGTCGAATGTAAACCAAGAGCAAACCAAGCCGGAAGCACCTGTTGCAGAAGAAAAACCGACAACCGAGCCACAACAGTAAGGATAGATTATGTTTAGAACACTATTTTTAATGCTGGCTTTACTCGCCGGATTAATTGCGGGACCACACCTTGCCGGTCAGCAAGGATATGTGCGTATTGAAACAGCAAACAATATTTATGAAATGTCCCTCACTACATTAGTGATTTTATTTGTCGCCGTCTTGGGGGGGATTTATGTAGCGGAATGGATTGTTAGCCGTTTCTTTCGTTTAAGTAATAATACTTATAGCTGGTTTTCACGCCGTAAGCGTGTGAGAGCGCAAAAGCAAACCCTTGAAGGGTTGATGAAAATGAACGAAGGGGATTATGCCAAGGCGGAAAAACTTATTGGGAAAAACGCGAAACATTCTGCAGAGCCTGTTTTGAATCTAATCAAGGCGGCGGAAGCTGCGCAACAACGTGGTGATGAGTTTAGTGCTAACCGCTATTTAATCGAAGCAACGGAGCTTGCCGGTTCTGATAATCTTATTGTCGAAATTGCGCGCACCCGAATTTTATTGCAACAAAACAAATTACCGGCGGCGCGTAGTTCGGTAGATAGTTTATTAGAAATGACGGATCGTAATAAAGAAGTCTTAAAATTAGCGGTCGAGATTTACACCCGCTCAAAAGCTTATCTGGCACTTGATCGTATTCTTGAGCTTATTCAGCGTTCCGGTTTATATTCTGCCGATGAATTTAAAGCATTACAATTTGAGACCGAGAATGGTCTACTTGATGAAAAAATGAATGAAGAAGGGGTTGACGGGCTGCTTGCTTGGTGGGAAGAACAACCTCGCCGCCGCCGTAATGATTTAGATTTAAAAGTAGCACTTATTCAACGCTTAATTGATTGTAATGATCATGAATCGGCTTATGAATTTACGTTGGAAGCATTGAAAAAATGGGGAGATAACACCCCGTTGAGTGAGTTGCTTTGTACTCAAATTACGCGTTTACAGCCTGTGGATAATGGCAAGTTGATTAAAATGATGGAAAAACGTGCCAAATATTCCGGTGAAAATGAGCAATGTTGTATTAATCGTGCATTGGGTTATTTATATGTGCGTAATAATGAATTTACTAAGGCGGCGGAAGCTTTTAAAAAGGTGATGGTTTGTCCGAAACAGCTTGAATCTAACGATACGATGATGGCGGCTTATGTTTTTGAACAGGCGGGCGATAAAGTTGCAGCAGAACAAATTCGCAAGGAAAGCTTACTCCATGCAATGTCGATTCAACCGAATATTTCGGAAAAAACGGAGGAAAATCCGACCGCACTTTTAGAACAAAAAGTATAGTAGAGAGATAGGAAAAGGCACGAGCAGATATAATCTGTCTCAAGATTATACGATAGCAAAGGACTGAGTTTGGTACATCATTGAGCTCAGTCCTTTTTTTAACGGTCGCTTTGAGATTATCCTGCAGCTTAGAAGTGGCGAAAAATTAAAAGATAGGGGTTTATTGATGTTTTGGACTAAAACCCGATATTACGGGCTGTACAAAAAATTATTTCTGCTTTATGCACTATACTCGCAATGTAAAAATCATCCATTGATATTTTAAGGTTTGGCTATAAAAATCTGCCCCTATATGTGGGCTATTCTTCCGACTTTTAGGAGCAGAGATATATTTACGCTATTTTTATATAAAGAGTAAGTTAAATAATACCTAATAATTTTAGCTTAGGTAATTCATCATCAATAAATTGTCGGCAAATACGTTGCATTTCTTCACGTTCTTCCGCTTCATTTGGGAATAGATTTCCGTCTTTCAGTAAAGATCGACCATTTGATTTAAGTATATCCCAAACAAAGTCAGACCACTTGTTCTGTTTTATGCCTTCAAAACGGGCGAGTAAGAACCAACGTGATAAAAAGCCAATATGGTACGCACCACCTGTAATCGGACTGGCTAGGAAATAGATAGCAGAATCTTCACCAGCGCGAGATTGTTGTAATACGTAACGGTTAAACGTTAGACAATGTGAGCGGGTTTGTTCAATAACTTCTTCTGATTGCACTACGACAAGATAGTCTTTTCCGGCAAGAATTGCCAATACTGCAAAAATATTTCCTTCCGGTAATTTCTCTTTTAAACTTTCTACAATGTCGGCCACTTTATGAATACGCTGATCTTGTAAAATATCTAAAACCGGGTTGAAAATATCGGCATTAAGTGGAATTTTTAAATTTCTCTCAATACTTAATTCGATATTTTCACGTTTAGTATGTAATAAAACCCGTAGTTTTTTCCATTCTTGGCTTTGTTCATAAGGAGTGAGTTTTCTTGCGCCCTTAACCCAAAGATCTTTACGGAATTGTTTATTGAGTAGAAAATCTTTAACGGTTTGGGCGAAATTAGCATCCGTAAAGCTTTCCATTAACTGACGCTGCTCTTGAGTATAAAGGCAGTCGCTGAAATCGTCTAAATAATTAGTTGAACAAGCAAAAGTTAATTTTGCAGGTTCTAACCATTTTTTCATATCAGCGAAATACATCGGTTGCCAATCTTTATTTAAATATTCGTGGGCAATGTAATGCAGGTCTTTCTCTTTGAGCTCCTGTACCCGCGGTAATAAATCCGGTGATTTTTGTGTCAATTGATGGCTTTGTGAGAGAATATCACCAACAAAATTTAGACTATCTTGTACATTTTGCTGACGGCTATTCGACATTGAAGTCATACTATTATGGTGTTCTAATAATAAGTGACGTAATGGTGAGGGGGCAGACCAGCCCGGTAAGGTGTTGTAGCTAATATACAAAATACCACCGACTTTCAATTTACGGCGGATAAAATCCACTACGATGGCTCGGTTTTCATCAGAAATCCACGACCAAATCCCGTGTAAACCAATAAAATCAAATTCAGGCAAATCATCACGTCGGCAAAATTCATTGAAACCTTGATCGACAATGAACGCATTATTATCGGCAACAGAGGATAAATGTTGAGCAAAATTGGTCTGTGAAGGGTTAAAGTCCGTCCCATACCATTTTAATCCGCTTGATGTGGCGTGGATATTTAACGAAAGTCCTTGCCCGAAACCTAATTCACAGGCAAAGCTGTTTTTTTGATTTTCCGTTATACCCTTTGGCACGGCTAAACCTGCCATTAAAAAGGGAATAATGGCGTTATTGGGATTTAGCTCGGAATAGTAACCGAATGTGTAGTTAATATCACTCACATAACCTTCTGACCAGCTAGACATAGCGCTCCTTATCGTTTTTTTATACATTTAACGGAGCGCTCATTGTATTTAAATTCAGTTTAAATGCAATAAGAGCAAGTATTGCTTAATCAGTCGGCATTTAAGGAAAATGTTACTCTTTTTATTTTTTACAGATGCTATGATTTCTTTATCAATAATGTCACCGCCTCACAAGCGATGCCTTCATTTCTGCCGGTAAAACCCAGTTTTTCCGTTGTAGTGGCTTTAACATTGATTTGATCGATATGGCATTGCAAATCTGCTGCGATTACAGCACGCATATCATCAATATGCGGACGCATTTTAGGTGTTTGTGCAATGATGGTGACGTCCACATTTCCGATTTTATAACCTTTTTCTTGCACTTGGCGAAACGCTTCACGCAGCAAACCGCGGCTGTCTGCATTTTTGTATTGCATATCCGTATCAGGAAAAAGTTTGCCAATATCGCCCAATGCCGCCGCACCTAGTAGGGCATCGGTTAATGCGTGAAGGGCGACATCGCCGTCTGAATGAGCGATAAAGCCGGTATGGTAAGGAATTTCAATACCGCCGATAATTAATGGTCTGTTTTCGCCAAAGGCGTGTACATCAAAACCGTGTCCGATTCTTATCATAATGTTTTCCTTGTTAAATAAAATTCTGCAAGTGCCAAGTCTTCAGGGCGTGTGATCTTAATATTATCGTTTCGTCCTGCCACCAAGTGCGGTCGGAATCCGGCAAGTTCCATTGCAGATGCTTCATCTGTAATGGTGTAGCGTTGTTTCAGCCCGTTTTCGAGCGCTTTTTGAAGTAAATCGGCGGGGAAAAATTGCGGTGTTTGCGCTTGCCAAAGTTGAGAACGATTTTCTGTGGCAATAATTTCATTGGTCTGATTACTGCGTTTGATCGTATCCGTTACCGGAATTGCAAGTATCGCGCCTTGCTCATTGTTAACTTCTAATAATTTGTTTAAATCCGTTTCGGTTAAACAAGGTCTTGCCGCATCATGCACAAGCACCCAAACATTTGGTTCATTAATTGCACTAAAGGCATTTAATACGGATTCTGCACGCGTCTTGCCACCTTCGACAAGTTGAATTTTGGGATGAGAGAGAATTGACAGCGCTGCGGCATAAGGGTCATTTTTACCAATGGCGACAATGACGCGTTCAACGGCGGAATGTCTCAACATAATATTTAACGTATGTTCTAGAATGGTTTTTCCTTGAATCGTTAAATATTGTTTGGGTTTATTTGCCTGCATTCGAGAACCTACACCGGCAGCAGGAATAATAGCAATAATTTTTCGTGGCATTATTTATGTTCTTTCACTATATGGTAGAAGGTTTCGTTTTCTTTCACCATATCGTGTTGCATTCTGGCGCGCTCCTCAATGGATTCAAAACCTTTTGTTAACCCCTGAATTTCAGCTGAAATCATTTGATTTCTTTGTATTAGTTTTTCATTTTCAGCTTTATTTTCAATGATCTGAGCTGAAACTTTTTTGTAATCGGAATAGCCGTTCTTGCCAAACCAAAGATCATATTGGAACAGTGCAAGAACACCGACAAGAATTGCAATAAATATTCGCATAAAGTCTCGCTTCACTAATGGTAAAAATGCCCTTAGTTTATCTTGAAATTTGGAGAAAGGCGATAGGGAAAGTGCGGTCGATTTTTGTGGTGTTTTTTATCGTGCTGATTTTTAATGTGATCCGAATCACAAATTTATCATTGATAATGGAATATTTAATAAACTTTATGGAAAAGTTGCTATACTTTTCAGGCTTTATTTTATTTTTTAAGAGGAAAAGACAATGCAAAAAACATTAAAATTAACCGCACTTTCTGCGCTTTCCGCTTTTATGTTAGCCGGTTGTGCGCAGAAGATGGATTCGCAAGAACAGGCGAACGCACAATTACAGCAACAAGCCGTGCTAGGGTTAAATTGGATGCAGGATTCCGGTGAGTATCAAGCACTTGCTTATCAAGCCTATAACGCTGCAAAAATTGCTTTTGATCACGCCAAAGTGGCAAAAGGTAAGAAAAAAGCCGTTGTGGTGGATTTAGATGAAACGATGTTAGATAACAGCCCTTATGCCGGTTGGCAGGTACAAAATAATAAACCCTTTGATGGCAAGGATTGGACTCGTTGGGTTGATGCCCGTCAATCTCGTGCAGTACCGGGAGCGGTAGAGTTTAACAATTACGTCAATTCTCACAAAGGCAAAATGTTTTATGTCACTAATCGTAAAGATAGCACGGAAAAAGCCGGCACTATTGATGATATGAAACGTTTAGGTTTTAATGGTGTGGACGAATCAGCCCTTTACCTGAGAAAAGACAAATCGGCAAAAGCGGCGCGTTTTGCAGAGATTGAAAAACAAGGTTATGAAATCGTACTTTATATGGGCGATAACTTAGACGATTTCGGTGATGCCGTACATGGCAAATTAAACGCGGATCGCCGTGATTTTGTGGCAAAAAACAAAGCGAAATTCGGTAAAACATATATCGTGCTACCAAACCCAAATTATGGCGGTTGGGAAGGCGGTTTGAAGAAAGATTACTTCAAAGGCGATACTCAAAGCAAAATTAAAGCCCGTTTAGATGCCGTTCAAGCTTGGGACGGTAAATAGTCGCCCGACTAAAAATAAAGCGTTGCTAGAAATGGCAACGCTTTTTTATCGAATTAAAAGTGCGGTCGGAAAATACAATAGATTTTCGGGATCATACAGCGGTTTCACAAGATGTCATTTTTTAATGAATATAGGACACCAAGGGGGAGGGTGCGTTAAGCTTTGCGTAACGCACCACTTTATCATTAAGCTCTCTATTGCTGCGTTGCGGCTTCGCCTAACGGCACTCTACGATGATTTGTGCAAGTGCTATTGCGAATATAGATACCAAACATAACGTACCCACCGTACTATTTAAGCTGTTTTATCGCATCGGCAATTAGCTCGGCTTCCGGTCCGAGAACGACTTGTAAGCCGTTTTCACCAAGACGAACGTTACCTTTTGAACCAAGGGTTTTTAATTGGTTTTCATCAATCTTTTGACTATCGGCTAAGGTTAAACGTAAGCGGGTGATACAAGCATCTACCGTTAATAAATTTTCTTTACCGCCAAGGGCTTGAATAAATTGTCGGGCTTTTTCTGCTCGTGTAAAGCCTTGTTCATTTTCCACCGATTGCTCTTCTTCACGTCCTGTAGTTTTTAGATTTAAGGCTTTAATCAGCACTCGGAAAATCACATAGTAAATTACGGCAAATACTAAACCTTGCACAATTAGCATATACCAATTTGTCGCTAACGGGTTTTGAGAAGACAACACTAAGTCGACCAAACCCGCACTAAAGCCAAAACCGGCAATCCACTGCATTGAGGCGGCGATAAAGACCGAAAGTGCGGTCAATAATGCGTGAATTACATAAAGTAATGGGGCAACAAACATAAAGGCAAATTCTAACGGTTCGGTGACACCGGTAAAGAATGAAGCCAGCGCCGCTGCAAACATAATAGAAGCGGTTTGTGCTTTTTTTGCCGTTTTCGCACTGTGATATATGGCTAAGGCTGCGGCGGGTAAACCGAACATCATTACCGGGAAGAAGCCTGCTTGATACATTCCCGTTACCCCAAGCACCGCTTTTCCTTCCGCTAAAGAAGTTGCTCCGCCAAGGAAGTTTGGAATATCGTTAATGCCTGCGACATCAAACCAAAATACAGAATTGAGGGCGTGATGTAAGCCGACAGGAATTAGTAATCGGTTAAAGAATGCGTAGATACCGGCTCCGGTCGGGCCTAAATCTTTGATAGATTTTCCGAACGAGACTAACGCATCAAAGATCACAGGCCAAACATAAAGCAAGATAAATGACACTAAAATCGTCACAAAGGAAACTAAAATCGGCACTAAACGTCTGCCGCTGAAGAACGCTAAGGCTTTTGGTAACTCAACTTGGTGGAAACGATTGTAGAGTTCACCCGCGATGACCCCCACCAAAATCCCCGTAAACTGATTGTTGATTTTGGCAAAACCCGCGGGAACTTGATCAATAGGAATACTTTCCAGCTGGGCAACGGTGGCAGGTGAAAGCAACGTAGTAACCACAAGATAGCCGACCAAGCCCGATAATGCCGCCGCGCCGTGCTTATCTTTAGAAAGCCCGAAAGCAACCCCAATGGCAAACAGCAATGCCATATTGTCAATAATTGCGGCTCCTGATTTAATCAGTAAAGCGGCGAGTTGGCTACTTCCACCCCACCCTTCAGGATCAATCCAATAACCAATCCCCATCAACAATGCAGCAGCAGGTAAAGCAGCAACCGGTACCATTAAGGCTTGACCTATTCGTTGTAAATAATTTAGGATGTTCATATTTTCTCCATAGCGAACCAATAAATTAGTTGCTAATCTAGATCAATTTGTTGCTCTTGAGAATTACCTTTTGCACTATTTGTGATAATGCTCACATAAATTTAATTTTTAACCTTTTTCAGGGTGTTATTTGAACAGCATACTCAAGCCCACAAAAATCAAAAACACTGCAAATACTCTTTTCAGAATAGGTACAGGTAATTTGTCGGCAACATTCGCCCCGATTTTGGAAGTAAAATAAGAACTAAAAGTAATGCCTAACAAGGCAGGGAGATAAACATAACCCAGTGAATAATTCGGCAATAGCGGATTTCCCCAGCCACTAATAACAAAGCTCATCGCCCCGGCAAGTCCCAATAGCGAGCCGCATACTGAGGACGTTCCGATTGCCCGTTTTAAGGCGATTCCCCTGCCATTTAAAAAAGGGACGATAAAAGCACCGCCGCCAACGCCCGCCATACTGGATATGGTACCGATTACACCGCCCGCAATAAGAGTAGATTGTGTGGTTAATGCTTTATTTGCAGGTTGTTTTTTTAATGAAATCAACATTTTTAACGCCAAATACATCATAATAACCGCGAAAATTTTGGTTAAATAATCTTTTGGCAATGAACTTACGAATAAACTGGAAATGAATACGGATAGCATTAATGCGGGAACAAGCGTTTTCGCTACCGCCCAATCCACATTTCCGTTTTTATGGTGCTGTTGTGCGGCGGACATTGTGCTAATCACAATGGTTGCAAAGGACGTTCCTAAGGCAACGGACATTAGCACTTCATCACGAACTCCGACATAGGGTAAGACATAATAGAGTGTCGGCACGACAACGGTTCCTCCGCCTAACCCTAATAGCCCGGCGACAAATCCGGCAAAAACACCGATTGCCAAACAAATTAAGACAATTTCCCACATTGGCATATTTTTTTCCTTCTTATGTTCACTACAAAAATTCAACAAATTTTCGGTATTATGTATCGGTTGCACAAAGAGAATTTTATCTCCGAGATTTCTTAGGGGGGCGTTAGGGGAAGCCGTAACGCACCTTACAATGTTTTGTGCAAGTGCTACATAATACCGCGAATTTGACCGCACTTTTATTTTTGATGTAAATGTCTTTCCTTATGCGCTGCAAAATCCGCGCCCTTTGCAATCATACGCAGTTGTAAGATTACCCGTTCTTTAAGTTGTTCCCGTTCCTGTTTATTCATATCCAATGCATTTGCTCCTGCGGTAAAGACGATGGTTACGATGCCCTCCGCCTGAACATAAGCGATATATTGCGAGTAATCATTTTTTTGCGCAATATATTCGGCAAGTTCATCCACAAAATGTTTAATTTCACGGGCTGCAGCGGTGCGAAATGCCTGTGATGTGCCGGAGCTTTCCCGTAATAAGAGACGGAATACGTTGGTACTATTCGTGATAAATTCAAAGAAAGTATCAACCGAGACGGAAATGACACTGCCTCCTGCATCAATGCGTTTACGTGCTTGGCGCATAAGTTGTCTTAAGATTAAGCCGGCTTCGTCCACCATTTCTAAACCAAGCTCGTCCATATCACTGAAGTGGCGATAAAATGAGGTGGGAGCAATGCCGGCTTCACGTGCGACTTCGCGCAAACTTAAATTAGAAAAACTTTTTTCTGCACTAAGTTGATTAAACGCTGCATCTATCAACGCTCGGCGTGTTTTTTCCTTTTGAATTGCGCGAATACCCGCCATTATTTTACTCCGCTAAGAATGGATTTTACTTTGTCTCGAACTGCACCGGCTACACGCTCATAACGATTGCGTAGTGGTGAACCTGGGCGGTAAACCAAGGCGATACTGCGAGCCGGTTCCGGTGAATGGCATTGAATGTATTTTACGCCTTGGCGTGAACCTTCATTTAGTACGGCAAGCTCCGGCATAAAAGTCATACCGACATTGGCGGCGACCATATTACGCAACGTTTCAAGGCTGGTTGCTTGGTAGTGTGAGTTCTCTTTTGCGCCGGCGGTGAAACAATAATCTAAGGTTTGATTGCGCAAGCAATGTCCATCATCCAGCATTAACATTTCTTGTCCGTTGAGCTGATTGATCGGAATTTTCCGTTCTTTTGCCCAAGGGTGGCTTTCAGAAACGGCAAGTAACATTTTTTCTTCAAAAACAGGGACTTCAATAAAGGCTTCCGTTTCTTGTACACGTGCTAAAATGGCGCAATCCAAACGACCCGTTTCAAGCTGTTCTAACAACTGGTGCGTTTGTGCTTCGTAGAGGAAAACTTCTAAGTCGGGAAAGGCTTCTTTCAAAGTCGGCATAATATAAGGCAAGAGATAAGGCCCCAAGGTCGGGATTAATCCGATATGTAGCGGACCTGTCATTTCTTTACCTTGATTGCTTGCCATTTCTTTTAGTAATTTTACTTCGCGCAAAACGGTGCGGGCTTGTTCTACTAAAAGCATTCCCGATTGGGTGAAAAGTACTTTTCGACTTGTACGTTCTAATAAAATGATGCCGAGTTCGTCTTCTAATTTTCGGATTTGTCCGCTTAATGTCGGTTGGCTTACGTTGCAAGAATCGGCAGCTCGGCGGAAATGTTTATGTTCTGATAAAGCGACTAAATATTCTAGATCTCGAATGTTCATCGAATGCCCTTATAGAGAAAGTCAATTGAAAGAATAGGATTAATTGATTGTAACTATATCATAAATTTTACTATAATCCATCGGGCAAATGGTATTTCATTTTAAATTAAGGAGAAAAAGATGGCTTTAATCGATATGTCCGGTAAAAAAGTACCGAATGTTACATTTCATACCCGTCAAGGTGATGCTTGGGTTGATGTAACCACAAGCGAATTATTTGATAATAAAACCGTTGTCGTATTCTCATTACCGGGGGCATTTACACCGACTTGTTCATCTACTCATTTACCACGCTATAACGAATTGGCTTGTGAATTTAAAGCGGCAGGTGTTGATGACATCATCTGTGTTTCTGTGAACGATACTTTCGTAATGAATGCTTGGAAAGCCGATCAAGAATCTGAAAATATCACCGTCATTCCGGATGGCAACGGCGAATTTACCGAAGGTATGGGAATGCTTGTAGGTAAAGAAGAGTTAGGTTTTGGTAAACGTTCATGGCGTTATTCTATGCTTGTGAAAAACGGCGTAGTAGAAAAAATGTTTATTGAGTCGGAAGAACCGGGTGATCCGTTCAAAGTCTCTGATGCCGACACTATGCTCAAATACTTGAAACCGGGTTGGACTGCGAAACCGTCCGTTTCTGTATTTACAAAGCCGGGTTGCCCGTTCTGTGCTAAGGCGAAGGCCTTGTTAAAAGCGAAAGGTTATACTTTTGAAGAGATCGTATTAGGTCGTGATGCCAGCACGATTTCTGTTCGCGCAATCACCGGAAAAACCAGTGTTCCACAAGTATTTATCGGCGGTCAATACATCGGCGGTAGTGATGATCTAGAAAAATACTTTGCTTAATGAAAAAGATTATTTTAGCTTAATTGATTTTATTTAGGACTTTAATGAAAAGCCAAATTCCTTGTGGTATTTGGCTTTTTATATGGCAAATGAAAAAACATATCGAATTTTGACCGCACTTTATCCTTTGATTAATGCAATAAGTTTATCGCCGAAGAAATAGAAGATTAGGCCGAATGCAACAATTGTTAAACCGATGAATTTAGTGAGGCTTACTTCCCTAATCGGCATTCCGATTAAACCGAAATGGTCAATAGTGGAAGCGGTGATTAATTGCCCTACGATGATAAAAAATAACATTGCCGTAATACCAAGTTTCGGTGCTAATAATACCGTAGTGAAAACCACTAATGCGCCAAGCGCACCGCCGATTAATTTCCACCAAGGTTGTTGTGGAAGTGCGGTCAAGCTTGACCATAAATCGGTTTTAAACAATGCGATGATAAAAAGCAGAACAGTTCCTACTGTAAAAGAAATCAATGTCGCAATAATAGGTTCATTACCCAGCGCTTTTGCCAATTGAGTATTAATCGCAGATTGCGAGGCAAGTGCCACACCTGCAACCAGCGAGATGAGGATATAAATCACAAACATAGAACCTCCTGAAAATAGAAATTATAGGTGGTTTCGTTTCATCTTTAAATGTAAAAATTTCGCTGAAATTTTTCGGATTTTTAACCGCACTTTATTTAGATGTAGCGTTTATCGTGTTATACTCCGCCGCCCAATTATTATAGGTAAGATAACAATGATGATAAAAAAAGCCGGATTAACCGGGCTTTTATTATTCGGTATGTTTTTTGGTGCCGGTAATTTAATTTTTCCACCAAGTTTAGGCGCATTATCCGGCGAGCGATTTTGGCCGGCAATTTTAGGATTTGTATTATCCGGTGTAGGTATTGCGGTTCTCACCCTGATTATCGGAATGCTAAATCCAAAAGGCTATGTAGATGAAATCTCACGGAAAGTTTCACCTTGGTTCGCAACGCTTTACCTCGTGATTTTATATCTTTCAATAGGGCCGTTCTTTGCAATTCCGCGTACTGCAACTGTTGCTTATGAAGTCGGTATTTCTCCTATGTTATCGGAAAGTGTAAGCACGAAAGGACTGGGTATTTTCACCTTATTCTATTTCCTCGCCGCTTATTTTATCGCCCTTAACCCCTCTAAAATTTTAGATAGCATCGGGCGAATCCTCACCCCTATTTTTGCGTTATTGATTGTTATTTTAGTGGTGTTGGGTATCGTAAAATACGGGGCGAGCGTTCCCCAATCGGCAATGGGGGATTATGCGAAAGAAGCATTCGGAACGGGCTTTATTGAAGGCTATAACACGTTAGATGCGCTGGCTTCCGTCGCATTTAGTGTAGTGGCGGTTCAAACTTTGAAACAGCTAGGATTTAGTTCTCGAAAAGAATATGTTTCAACGATCTGGCTGGTCGGCGTTATTGTCGCCTTAGGTTTTAGCGTGCTTTATATCGGATTGGCCTATTTAGGAAATCATTTTCCGGTACCGCAAGAGGTGATGAATAGCGAAATGAATAAAGGCGTGTATATTTTATCACAAGCCACTCAAGCAATTTTTGGTCAATCCGCTCAATGGTTTTTAGCCGTAATGGTGGCGATAACTTGTTTTACCACGACAGCAGGATTGATTGTTTCTACCGCTGAATTTTTTGCATCACGTTTTCCACGTTTATCTTATCCTGTGTACGCTACAATATTTGCATTGCTCGGATTGGGTGTCGCCAATTTAGGATTGAATACTATTATCCGCTTTTCTTTACCGGTACTTTTGATCCTTTACCCGATTACTATCACCATTGTGATTTTAGTGATGTTGAACAAATGCCTCGCCCTTTCAAAAACAGGTATGCAATTAACCGTGGTATTCGTGGCGATGGTTTCATTGGTGGGTGTATTAGGGGAAGAATTTGGCATTATGACGCTAGTAAATTGGGTTCAACATTTACCTTTCTCCGACATTTCTCTACCTTGGTTGCTACCAGCCCTAGCGGGATTGGGATTAGCAATAATATTGCCGAATCGTCAAAAAGGATAGTATCAACAATACAAAACGGAAGTGATTGCTTCCGTTTTGTGTCGTTTTTTATTTGCCAATTTATTCACATATTTGCATCATTATCTGAAATTAAAAGAAAAGCCGCACTTCGGCTTCCCAAAGTGCGGTCAATTTTCCTTATGTTTTTATAGATTAATAATCTTCCGGATTATAGCCCTGATAAGCACGGGTTAAAATATCCTCCATATCCGCCACTAGCGGTAAACGTGGGTTGGCAGGTGAGCATTGATCTTCAAAGGCGAGCAAGGCGATTTCACGGCGGGCATCCAGCCAAGCCTGCTCATCAAGTCCTTGTTCTTTGAAAGACATTTTTACACCTAAACGCACAGCTAAATCATAACAAGCCTGTGCGTAAGATCTCACACCCTCTTCAGGTGTTGCACAAGGTAAACCGAGCATACGGGCAATCTCTTGATATTTCACATCCGCTTTATAATAGTTATATTTCGGCCAAGTTGCGGTTTTTTCCGGGCGGGTGCCGTTATAGCGAATTACGTGCGGCATTAAGATTGCATTGGTTCGACCGTGTGGTGTGTGGAAACGACCGCCGATTTTATGTGCGAGAGAGTGGTTCATTCCTAAGAATGCATTGGCGAATGCCATACCTGCCATGGTGGAGGCATTGTGCATTTTTTCGCGGGCTTCAGGATCTTTCTCTTTTACCGAGCGTTCTAAGTGTTCAAATACTAACTTGATTGACTGTAATGCCAAGCCGTCAGTAAAGTCATTAGCAAGTACGGAAACATAGGCTTCGGTTGCGTGAGTGAGTACGTCTAATCCGGTATCGGCGGCAACATGTGCCGGTACGGTCATCACTAATGCCGGATCCACAATTGCCACTGTTGGTGTTAATGAATAATCGGCAATTGGATATTTTTTATCGCCCTCGGTAATCACCGCAAATGGGGTTACTTCAGAACCCGTCCCTGATGTAGTCGGAATACCGATAAAACGGGCTTTACGTCCTAATTGTGGGAATTTGAACGCACGTTTGCGAATATCCATAAATTTTTGTACCAAATCACGGAAATCCACCTCAGGTTGTTCATAGAATAACCACATTACTTTTGCAGCATCCATTGCTGAGCCGCCGCCTAATGCAATAATCGTGTCAGGTTGATAGCTCCGTAATAATTCCGTACCACGGCGTACGGTTTCGATTGACGGATCCGGTTCAACATCGGCAAATAATTGATAGGTTACGTGATTGCCGCGTGCGGTAATTTGGTTGGCAATTTTTTCAACGAAACCGAGATCAACCATAGTGCGGTCGGTTACGATAACGACACGTTCCATTCCTTTCATTGATTGTAAATATTGAATTGAATCACGTTCAAAGTAGATTTTTGAAGGCACTTTAAACCATTGCATATTATTTCTCCGTCTTCCCACTCGTTTAATATTGATTAAATTGACCGCACTTACGTTGTTACCTACGGAGTTTTTACCGTAAGAACCACAGCCTAAAGTGAGGGACGGAAGGAAGGAGTTATACACATCGCCGATACCGCCGAAGGTGGAGGGCGAGTTCCAAATAACACGAATGGCTTTAACCCGTTCGCCAAATTCTTTGGCAAGTTCTGCGTTGGTTGTGTGAATGGCAGCGGAATGCCCTAAACCGTGAAATTCCACCATTTGTTCCGCTTTATTTAAGCCGTCTTCGGTTGAAGTGGCTTTTACCAATGCTAAAACAGGCGATAATTTTTCACGTGTTAATGGCTCTTTTTCGCCCACTTCTTTACATTCGGCAAGAAGAATATTGGTGCGGGACGGAACTTTAAAACCTGCTTGTTCGGCAATCCAAGTCGCCGGTTTACCCACAACATTAGCATTTAATTTTGCACCGCTACAGTTTTTGCTGTCCGCTTTTACGCCGAACATTAACGCTTCCAACATGGCTTTTTCTTTTTTATTCACCAAATATACGCCGTAAGATTGCATTTCTTTGACAAATTCGTCATAGATTTCTTCGTCCACAATCGCAGCCTGCTCGGAAGCGCACACCATACCGTTATCGAAAGATTTTGACATAACAATATCGTGTACCGCTTGTTTTAAGTTGGCGGACTTTTCCACATACGCCGGCACATTGCCAGCCCCTACGCCCAGAGCCGGTTTTCCGCAAGAATAAGCCGCTTCCACCATTGCATTGCCACCGGTGGCTAAAATAGTGGCGATACCGGGGTGTTTCATTAGGGCGGATGTTCCTTCCATTGAAGGATGTTCAATCCATTGAATACAATTTTTAGGCGCACCTGCTGCTACTGCGGCTTCATACACAATGCGGGCGGCATGGGCGGAAGATTGTTGTGCGGAAGGGTGGAAAGCAAAGACAATCGGGTTACGGGTTTTTAATGCAATTAAGGATTTGAAAATAGCGGTAGAAGTTGGGTTGGTCGTTGGGGTAACACCGCAAATTACCCCGACGGGATCGGCGATTTCGGTAATACCGGTTACGTCATCTTCACTGATCACTCCTACGGTTTTGAGGTTACGCATATTGTTTACAACATATTCGCAGGCAAATAGGTTTTTGGTCGCTTTATCTTCAAATACACCACGTCCCGTTTCCTCATAAGCGTGCATTGCAAGCACTCCGTGCTGATCTAATGCTGCCACAGAAGCTTTGGCAACAATATAGTTGACTTGCTCTTGGTTCAGTTGGCGAAATTCTTCAAGGGCAAGCAACCCTTTTTCCACCAAAGCATTAACCTCAGCTTGTGCCGGGCTGATTGCATTTTCCACTAGATTACTCATAGTTTTCTCCTAAAGTTTTAATTATTTGACTGACTGTCATTATACGCCGGTCATTTTGTGATCTCGATCACATTTAAAGGCTATTTAAGTGAAAGCTGATCCTGATCAAATAACCTAAAAGAGGTAAGAAATTTTACTTTCCAACGCTTTATTTCTAATAAGGTTTTCGCCATAATAGCGAGCTTTGATATACACGTTTTATAAGGAAAATTTTATGTCGGCAAAAGACGGTTTAGCTAATCCGGGTCCTTTGGGTTTATGCGGTTTTGCTTTAACCACTTGGTTATTGTGTTTAATTAATGCAGGCGTATTTGATACATCAAATCTTGGATTGGTATTAGGTATGGCATTTGCATTCGGCGGTACTGCGCAGATGATCGCCGGTATGTTTGAGTTTAAAAAAGGTAACACCTTCGGTTTTACCGCATTCATTAGCTATGGTGCGTTTTGGTGGTCTTGGGCGTTATTTGTTGCCTTCTTTAAAGGCGATACCTCACCGGTGTTTGTCGCTTGGTATTTAGCTTGCTGGGGAACCTTTACCCTAATGATGTTTTTAGCAACATTCTCTAAACCTAAAGCATTACAGGCTATTTTCTTTTTCTTAACCCTCACGTTTTATGCCTTAGCAATAGGCGATGCTACAGGCAATCATAGCATTGTGAATATTGGCGGCTATCTGGGGTTAATTACCGCATTGTGTGCTTTTTATCTTGCCGCAGCTGAGATTTTAAACGAATCTTACGGGCACACGGTGTTGCCGATTGGCGAGAAGAAGTAATGTGTTCTTAATGAAAATAAGGTCTGTTTTACAGGCCTTATTTTTTGCCGAAAATTAATTCGATATAGTAAAAGTGCGGTCATTTTTGAAGGTATTTTTAGCGACAAATTAAAAACATCTCAACTTTTTGAAATTATCCGGTATTATGTAGCGGTTGCACAAAGAGATATTTATTTCGGTAGAGTGCGTTGAGCTTTGCATAACGCACCGTTTCATCATCATTAAACCTTGGTTGGTGCGTTACGGCTTCGCCTAACGCACCCTACAATGATTTGTGCAACTGCTACATAATACCGAAATTACCTTTAAAGTAGATGTTTTTTATTTAGGAATTTTGAAGTGTTAATTTAATCTTCTTTCCCTAAAATTTGGTTGATTTCGCTTTTATACAGCACGGCTTTTGCTCCGAAGATAGCTTGTACACCGCCGCCGACTTCTAACACTTCAATAGCGCCTAGGGCTTTGAGTTGTGCTTTGTTTACTGTGCTGACATTTTTCACCGCAACACGTAAACGCGTGATACAGGCATCGACATTTTCAATGTTATCGGCACCGCCTAAGTATTCAATGATTTTATGCGAATTTTCCGTTAAAGAAGAGGTTTGTTGTTCGCCGGTTTCTTCCGCTTCTTCTGCCCGTCCCGGCGTCATAACATTAAATTGAGTAATGAAAAAACGGAACGAGAAATAATAAAGCAATGCCCAACCGAACCCTACAATAACAGCTCTAACCCAATGGGTGTTTTCATTGCCTTGTAAAATGCCGAATAAGAGAAAATCAATAAATCCACCGGAGAATGTATTACCGATAGAAATATTGAGTAAGTCGGCAATATAGAAAGACACGCCGTCTAAAAATGCGTGGAAGACATAAAGCCAAGGAGCTACAAATAAGAACATAAATTCGATCGGCTCGGTAATGCCGGTAATAAAGGAGGTTAAGGCCGCTCCTAAAAATAAGCCGCCTAGCTTGGCTCGACGTTTTTTCGGTACGCAATGATACATCGCTAAACACGCCGCCGGAAGACCAAACATCATGGTGTCAAAACGTCCGGCAAAAAAGCGTGTTCCCTCGGTAAAGAGTCCTTGATGAGTCGGATCGGCAAGTTGAGCAAAAAAGATTTTTTGTGCGCCGACAATCAGTTCTCCGTTCACGATTTCTGTACCGCCAAGTTCCGTGTACCAAAATAGCGGGTAAATCATATGGTGTAATCCGACCGCACCGCTTAATCTCATTAAAAAACCATAGAAAAACGTACCTATCTCTCCCATTTTGGCAATACTTTCACCGGCACTGACAAGCCAGTTTTGAAAAGTCGGCCAAATTAAGAAGAAGATAAATCCGACAAAGATCGCTGCAAATGCCGTTACGATAGGCACAAAACGCGAACCGCCAAAAAAGCCGAGAATTTGGGGTAGTTGAATATTATGATAACGATTATGTAGTTTTACGGTGATAAGCCCCATAACGAGAGAACCAATCACACCGGTATCAATGCTTTTCGTTTCCGGTGAAAAAAGCGGAATTAATGCAGCGATTGTGCCGGTCATAATGAGATAGCCGACAACTGCTGCTAAAGCGGCTACACCTTTATCACGTTTAGCAAGCCCGATTCCTAATCCAATGCAGAGAAATAAGGACAGATTGCTGAACACAATCGCACCTGCCGCCGACATAATTTGAAAAACGCCTTGCAAAATCGGGTGATTTAGCAGGGGGTAGGCAGAAATTGTTGCCTGATTGGAAAGTGCCCCACCAATACCAAGCAATAAGCCTGCCGCAGGTAAAATGGCAATAGGCAGCATAAAGGCTTTACCAATTTGTTGAAGTTGTTTAAACATAAATTATCTTTAAGATCTTATTTTTAGTTAACGGCAGTCTACGGGATAAATTTAAAATAAAAAATGAGATCTTTTCATTTTTGTGAAGAAGATCTCATAAAAATTTTAGTAATTGAAGTGTTTATTCAAAATAAACACGTTTAATCGCCAACTCTAATCCGCGAAATTCAGCTAAGCCTTTCAAACGACCAATAGCCGAATAACCCGGGTTGGTTTTTTTGTGGAGGTCATCCAGCATTTGATGACCGTGGTCAGGACGCATCGGGATTTCTTTCACATCGCCGTTGGCTTTGCGTTGATATTCTTCGGTGAGAATGGCTTTCACCACACCGAACATATCCACATCACCTGCTAAATGATCGGCTTCGTGAAAACTCAATGGGTTATCCTCTCGTTGTGTAGAGCGAAGATGAGCAAAATAAATCCGATCTGCAAACTCCGTAGCCATTGCAATCAAATCGTTATCCGACCGAACGCCATAAGACCCGGTACAAAACGTAAAACCGTTCGCCGGTAATGGTTGAGTTTGCACATACCAACGCATATCTTCAATCGTGGAAACAATACGGGGTAAACCTAAAATCGGGCGAGGCGGATCATCAGGGTGAACCGCCATTTGAACGCCGACTTCTTGAGCAACAGGAATAATTTCATTTAAAAAATAAGCCAAGTGTTCACGGAATTTATCCGGCGTAATGTCATTATAGCGATCTAATTGAGCCTGAAATTCCGCTAACGTATAGCCTTCCTCTGCCCCCGGTAAACCTGCGATGATATTACGGGTAAGTTGCTCAATTTCCGTTTCTGTCATTTTGTCAAAATAGGCTTGAGCTTGAGAGCGTTCATCTTCCGTATAGCTTTTTTCTGCATTCGGGCGTTTTAGAATATGTAACTCAAATGCGGCGAAAGCGATATGATCAAAACGCAAGGCTTTAGAACCATCCGGCATTTCGTAGGCAAGATCAGTTCTTGTCCAATCCAATACAGGCATAAAATTATAACAAACCGTTTTTATACCGCACTTTGCTAAATTTCGTAACGTTTGCTTGTAATTATCGATCCAAAGTTGGAAATTGCCCGTCTGCGTTTTGATTTCTTCGTGCACCGGCACACTTTCTACCACAGACCAGTGCAAGCCTGCTTGCTCAATCAGCGCTTTACGTTTTTCTATCTCTTCCACAGACCACACTTGCCCATTCGGGATATGATGAAGTGCTGTAACGATACCTGTTGCCCCGGCTTGACGTACATCAGACAAAGATACCGGATCTTTCGGTCCATACCAACGCCACGTTTGTTCCATTGTTTTTCTCCTGGTCATTTATAGTGAATTAAGTTAAAACGGCTACAAAGGCGCAAACTGAAGGTAGTACAAAGTAGTACAGTGAAGCGCAGCAATGCAATAGACGTTTTTAAATTTAACTTACGTTAGGCTAAATTCCTACAACAACAGGGCTAATATTAAATAAATATCCATCAAAATCGGGCTCATCAACATTCGATAATTCAAAAAGTTTTTTCTTTACATTTTCAATATGTTGCCACATTGCTTTTTTGGCAAGAGCCGGATCTTTTCGTTGAATACTATTTAAAATCTGTTCGTGATCTTTTAGCCAAAGTTGTCGATAATGATGTTCTTTGATGTGAGTATGTAATCCTTTCCACATTGGATTAGCTCGATATTTCCATAAATCTTCTTGCATTTTAATTAATACTTCATTTTGAGTAATTTCAGCAATTGCACTATGGAACTCTTCATCCGCAGAATAATCAGTATCTTCGTGATTTTCTAAAGTTTGATATTCTCTGGCTAAAATTTCTTTTAGACGTAAAATATCGTTTCGAGTAGCCTGAATGGCTGCAAACTCTGCAATACTACTTTCAAGTAATTGGCGCGCTTGCAACAATTCAAAAGGTCCAACATCTATGGAATCAAAATTATCATTACTGGATGGTAAACCAATAATATAAACTCCCGATCCTTTTTTAACCGAAATAAGCCCTTCTAATTCCAACATTATTAAGGCTTCGCGAACAACCGTACGGCTTACTTCAAAACGTTCGGCGATATCCCGTTCCGGAGGTAAGCGCTCACCGATTTTATATACGCCTTGGCGTAATTCTTCTTTGAGTAATTCGCCGATTTTTTTATACGAACGGAGTTCATAATTTTGATCCATAGTTTTTAAACCTTTATTGACAATAATTAAATTGGTATAACAGATTATCGTTAATCATAGCATAATTATTGTACTTTTCTGATCGCTTCTACAACTTTATAGGTTTCCGGATCGGTTTTTTTTAGTTCCTCATACATAGGTTTTACCGCATCTTTAAAAGGCATTTTATTGACTTTTACAAAAGTCACACCTTGCTTGAGGGCGAGTTCTTTCTCTTTATTTTCAGAAATTACCCACAGTTCTTGCATTTTTTCTGTAGCTTCATTCGCCGCTTGTTTCAGTGCTTTTTGCTCTTTATCGCTTAAACCGTCCCATACTTTAGTCGAAATAACCAACACGTCCGGCACCATGGTATGTTCATCGACACTGAAATATTTAGCCACTTCGTTATGGCGGCTTAATGTGTAAGAGGGAATATTATTTTCTGCAGCATCAACTACGCCTTGTTGCAATGCTGTATAAAGCTCTCCATAGGCTAAGGGCGTTGGGTTTCCCCCTAAATATTTCACCATATTGACAGCAGTAGGGCTTGGCTGAACACGAACTTTTAATCCTTTAAGATCAGCGGGGGTGTTAATTGGTTTACTTGTGTAGAAACTTCTTGCTCCGGCATCTAAATAAGCAATACCAATAAATCCATTATTTTTTGAAGATTGCAAAATATTTTGCCCCACTTCACTTGCCATTACTTTTTTATAATGATCTTTGTTTTCAAATAAATAAGGTAGGTTGTAAACTCCGTAAGGTTTACTAAAAGCTTCTAATTCCGCCGCATTAGATTTTGCCAAAGCCAATGCGCCTTTCTGTACCAGTTCTAAAGATTCTCGCTGTGAACCTAGCTGAGCATCCGGATAAATACGAATTTTCAATTCTCCGTCCGATAATTCTCCAGCCCGTTTCGCCATAAACTGTAATGTTTCGTGCACAGGGTGAGAACGATTTTGATTATGGCTTAGTTTCAATGTAGTTGCTGCATCAGTTGCCATTGAAAAACCGGATATAAAGGAAAGCAATAATGTGCTTTTAAGAAATTTACTTTTTAGTTTCATTGGATTTCCCTCTTTATTACAATTTGGTGAACCAATGATTCTATATTTAAGTAAATCAGTCAAAATAATTTTCTTAAAAATGTGACATTAATCACATTAATTATAAAAATTGGTAAACCAATTTTAAGTTTTGTGATCTGGATCTCAGTTTTAAGTAAAAAAATTATGTAGTATCCAAATGCCCCAATTCTTATGGAGTAATAAAATGGATAAATTGATTCAATTCGTAAATCGCCTACTTGCTATTTTCTCTGTCACACTTTCGTCCATATTGGTTATTTGCGTTGTCTGGCAGGTTTTCTCACGTTACATTTTAGGTGAAGCAAGCATTGTAACGGATGAACTCGCCCGCTTTTTATTTATGTGGGTGGGGTTAATCGGAGCAGCTTATGCCACAGGATTAAAGCGACATCTTGCGATAGACCTCCTGCTTTTAAAAACAAAAGGGACAAAGAAAGTGATGTTAGAAATCGTGATTTTGCTTTTTATGCTCTTTTTTGCCGGTTTTATCTTAGTTTACGGAGGAAGCAATCTCGCTTGGGATACTCATCTTTCAGGACAAATTTCTCCCTCATTGGGAATTGATATGGGGGTTGTTTACCTTTGCTTACCTGTCGCGGGAATTATTATGTTGTTCTATCTTATTATTGAATTTATCCACAAAATTCAGCAATTTTCATCTCGTAGTTAAGGAATTTTCTTATGGAATGGTCAATTATTCTAGTTCTTTTCGGTACATTTGCGGTAATGCTGGCCCTTTCTGTACCGATTTCATTTGCGATTGCAATTTCAACACTGATTACTATTGGTATGACATTACCATTAGAGAGTGCACTAACCGTGGTTACACAAAAAATGGCATCAGGGTTGGATAACTTTGCACTATTGGCAATCCCATTTTTTATACTGGCAGGAAATATAATGAATCGGGGTGGCATTGCAATGCGATTAATTGCATTAGCAAAAACATTGGGAGCAAAATTACCCGGTTCACTTTTTCATACCAACGTTCTTGCCAATATGATGTTCGGTTCGATTTCAGGTTCAGCGGTTGCATCTGCGGCGGCAATGGGTGGGATTATGTCTCCATTGCAAAAGAAAGAAGGTTATGATCCGGAAATTTCCGCTGCAGTAAATATTACATCTTGTCCAACAGGCTTATTAATTCCACCAAGCAACACCTTGATTGTTTACTCTCTTGTCTCAGGCGGAACCTCTATTTCAGCATTATTTTTAGCCGGTTATTTACCAGGCATTTTAATGGGGTTAGGCATTATGGTAGTGGCAGGTACTATGGCAAAACGACGTCGCTATCCTGTAGAGAACACACCAAGTTGTAAAGAAGTGCTAAGTAAAATGATTGATGCCCTTCCGTCTCTCTCTTTAATTGTGATTGTGATCGGTGGCATTATTGCGGGTGTTTTCACTGCGACGGAAGCCTCTGCAATTGCGGTAGTTTATACCTTAGTTTTAGCAATGGGGATTTATAAAGAGGTCAAACTTAATGAATTACCCGCAATTATTTTAGAGTCTAGCGTTACCACCGCAATTGTTTTGCTATTAATAGGTGCTTCATCAGGTATGTCTTGGGCAATGGCAAATGCAGATGTACCTTATTTAATTCAAGATGCTTTATTAGCGGTATCGGCTAATCCAATTGTGATTTTATTATTTATCACCCTTTTGTTGCTTATTGTCGGCACATTTATGGATATGACACCTGCCGTATTAATTTTTACCCCTATTTTCTTACCTATCGTAACAGAATTAGGCGTAGATCCCGTTCATTTCGGCATTATGATGACATTTAATTTGTGTATCGGAATTTGCACCCCGCCAGTAGGTAGTGCGTTATTTATCGGTTGTTCTGTGGGAGGGGTTAGTATTGATAAAGTATTAAAACCTATGGTGCCGTTTTTCCTTGCACTGCTTGTTACATTATTGATGGTAACTTTTATCCCTGATATTAGCCTCATCTTACCGAAAACATTTTTAGGCTATGTTCCACAGTAAAATGGAAGGATATATTATGAATATTACTCAAAATAGAGGGGCGTAATAATGAAAAAATTTTTAGTTTGTATTGATTCGGACGGCTGTGCAATGGACACAATGAACGTTAAACATTTTAAATGTTTTGCTCCTTTAGTCGCTGATTTTTTTGATATTAAAGATCAGACTCGTTTTTTAGAGGTATGGAATAACGTTAATCTTTATTCAAAAACTCGTGGCACAAATCGTTTTAAAGGTTTGTTATTTTCCTTTGAAAAATATGGTTATCAAGGAAATTTTTCTCGTTTTAAACAATGGGTGGAAACTGCTGAGGAACTCTCGAATCGATCACTTCAACAAGAAATTACCCGTCAATCTTCATCTGACTTAGTACAAGCCCTAGCCTGGTCTGAAGCGGTGAATCAAGCAATTAAAGGGTTACGGGGTGAAGATAAGCCATATCTCAATGTACCGCGTTCACTTTCCTTTATTCAACAGTTTGCAGATATTGCAATTGTCAGTTCAGCTAACAATCAAGCGATTTTAGACGAATGGCAACGCCATCGTTTGATTGATTACACCAACTATATTTATGGACAAAATGAAGGTTCAAAGGCCCGCTGTTTAGGTTTATTAAAAGAGAAGGGCTATCTGTCGAATCATATCCTAATGGTGGGCGATTCTCCTGGTGATTTGGAGGCGGCACAAACTCAAGGCGTACATTTTTTTCCGATTTTATGTAATTACGAAAATGAATCTTGGGATGAATTGGTGTTGAGAGCCTTAGGAAAATTACTATCAAATGAATACGATTTGGCATACCAAAATCAGTTAGTTGAAAAATTTAATCAAAATTTAACCGCTTAAAAGGAGAAAGATAATGAGCGTTGATTTAACTAAAAAACCTTATTTTCTTAATAAAGAGGATATTCATTGGGTGAAAAAAACAATTGAGCAAATGACCCTTGAAGAAAAAATCGGGCAACTTTTTGTAAATATGGGAGCAAGTAGAGAAGAGAGCTATTTAACGGAGGTAGTGAATAAATACCATATCGGGGCCGTGCGTTATAACCCCGGTAAAGCTGAAGATGTATACGACCAGAACTATATTTTACAAACGAAAAGCAAAATTCCGCTTTTGATTGCTGCAAATACCGAAGCGGGTGGAAACGGTGCTTGTACAGACGGAACAGAAGTTGGATTACATGTCAAAATTGGCGCTACCGGCAACGCTAAATACGCTTATGAAATGGGACGTGTGGCAGGCGTAGAGGCGGCAGCAATTGGTTGTAATTGGAGTTTCGCCCCGATTGTCGATATTAACTACAACTGGAGAAATCCAATCATTTCCAACCGCACTTTTGCCAATGATCCTGATACGGTATTAGAAATGGCTCTCGCTTATATGAAAGGGATTCAGGAAAGCGGTATTGCACCGGCCGCTAAACATTTCCCCGGTGATGGCGTAGATGAGCGAGATCAGCATCTTTCTTTTAGCATTAACAGTTTTGATTGTGAACAGTGGGATCGCACCTTTGGTAAAGTTTATCAAGGGTTAATTAATGCGGGTTTGCCATCTATTATGGCGGGGCATATTCATTTACCCAGTTATGAAAAACGGTTTAATCCAACGCTAAGTGATGAGGAATGCTTACCAGCAACGCTTTCTAAACCTCTTGTTACGGATTTATTACGTGGCAAGCTCGGTTTTAACGGTGTAGTGGTAACGGATGCCAGCCATATGGTTGCGATGACATCTGCAATGAAACGTAGCGAATTATTACCAGCTTCAATTGCTGCCGGCTGTGATTTATTTCTTTTTTTCAATGACCCTGATGAAGACTTCGGATATATGTTGGACGGCTACAAAAACGGTGTCATTACAGAAGAACGCTTAATCGACGCTTTAACGCGTATTTTAGGGTTAAAAGCAAAACTCGGCTTACATAAAAAAGCGAAGACCGACATTTTACCACCAAAAGAAAAAGCCCTTGCTCAAATCGGTTTACAGGAAAATAGAACAATTTTTGCTGAAGTTGCAGATCAGGCAATTACTTTAGTGAAATACAAACAGAATATTTTTCCGATCTCTCCTGAAACTCATCGTCGCATTTTGTTAGTAAATGTAAAAGGTGTAGAAGGTGGTTTCGGCAAAATGATCGCAGGTGGCGGTAAAAATCCGACTGATATTCTTAAAGACATTTTGGAAAAAAAAGGGTTTGTAGTCGAAATTTATAAATCGCCAATGGACGATTTAGTGAAATTATCCGATGAAGAACAGGTTAAAGTAATTCGTAATGAATATGCTCAAAAACGCCCAATTCGGGATTTAACTTCCAAATACGATCTTATTATTAATGTGGCTAATGTTAATTCGAGTACGGGGCAACGTATTATTTGGCATGCTACCAAAGGTACGCCGGATATCCCGTTTTATGTTCATGAAGTGCCGACCATATTTGTGTCCGTACAATGTCCGTTCCATTTAGCGGATGTGCCACAAGTGAAGACTTACATTAATGCCTATGACGGACGTGAGGCGACCTTGTCGTTGTTGGTTGAGAAGATGATGGGGAAATCCGAATTTAAAGGCAAAAGTCCGGTTGATGCGTTCTGCGGATTAAAAGATACCCATATCTAAATCGTCTATCGCGTTTTCTCCCGTGGTGGCGATTAAATTTCCTAGAAACTTACAAACTCAAGGAGCTTTGTATGGATAACAAAAATACAACTAGACCCTTTGGTCTGAAAGATAAAGTCGCTTATTTAAGTGGCGATTTAGCCAATGATCTTAGTTTTATGATGACTGCCTTCTTTTTAATGCTGTTTTATACCAATGTATTGGAAATTGAGGGCTACGTTGTTGGTTTACTTTTTTTAGTTTCCCGTTTTATTGATGCTTTTACTGATATTGGAATGGGACGTTTAGTCGATACGATTAAGCCGTTTAAAGAAGGACGTTTTAGAGGGTTGATTCGTAGAGCCTCCCCTTTCGTATGTATTTCCGGCTTCTTACTCTTTTTGCATATTGTAAAAGATTGGTCATATTCCGCTAAGTTAGTATATATCAGTGTAACTTATATTGTGTGGGGAAGTTTTGCTTATACGGCGGTTAATATCCCTTACGGCTCAATGGCAACCGTCATTACTACTCAACCTGAAGAACGGGCTAGTTTATCGGTGTTCCGTTCAATGGGCGCAAATATCGCACTGCTTTTTATCTCCTTTGTGATTCCATTACTAGTTTATAAAACAGGCGAGGATGGCAAACAAATTATTATTCCTGAAATGTTTACTATCATTATGGGGATATTTATGGTTGTTGCATTTCTTCTTTACCAATTCTGTTGGAAAAATTCGGTCGAACGGGTGCAACTACCTGAAAAACAAGGTCGTCATCAAAATCAAGCTCATTGCTTGAATGATGTAAAAAATATCTTTATTAGTCTATTCACTAACAAATCACTGATGATTTTTATCTTGATTGCGATTGTATTACTACTCGCTAGTCTGCTGATCGGTACAATGAATCCATATCTCTATGTCGATTATTTCAATAGCAAACTGGGATTATCTATTGGCGGAATGTTGGGGGTAATTGCTACCTTTACAGTTGCGCCCTTTGCTAATCCGATTGTAAAACACTTTGGTAAAAAGGAAAGTGCTGCAATAGCTTTATTGTTTACCGGTATTGTTTATTTGGCTCTCTTTGTATTAAAAATTACTAATGTTTGGGTTTATATTTCCGTTGCTTTCATCGCATTGCTTGGTCTTAACTACTTTATGGTAATTATTTGGGCATTTATTACCGACATTATTGATAACCAATTTCTACAAACCAATCGTCGTGAAGACGGTACGATTTATGCGGTTTACTCATTCGCTCGTAAAATAGGACAAGCTCTTGCCGGTGGCTTAGGAGGCTTTGCATTGAGTCTTATTGGTTACAAAGTAGGGGGAACCCAATCAACGGAGACTTTAGAGTCAATTTACAATGTCGCAACCCTTGTGCCGGCGGTTTCTTGTTTCCTGATTTTTTTGATGTTGCAATTTTGGTATCCGCTTTCAAAAGCAAAAGTTGCAGCCAACATTGCCGAATTAGAAAAACGTACTTAACTATTCATTTACCATATGAGCAATAAGGAATAGAAAATGTTATATCCGATTTCGACTGAAAGTCGTCAATTAATTGATTTAAGCGGTATTTGGCAATTCCGCTTTGAAATGGGAACTGAATGGCAACCGATAGCGGTGCCTGCATCATTTAACGATCAACAGGTTTTAAGTGAATATAAAAATTATGTCGGCGATTTCTTCTATCAAACAGACATCTTCGTCACTAAAGCAATGCTGAATGAACGCCTTTTCCTACGTTTTGATTCGGTAACCCATTTTGCCGAAGTGTATTTGAATGACCGATTTATTGGTTCGCATAAAGGTGGTTTTACCCCTTTTGAATTTGAAATTACCGAGTTCGTTCAACAAGGTAAGAATCTTTTAACGGTTAAAGCCAATAATATTTTGGATAATTCCACTTTACCTGTTGGCAATTATTCCGAAAAACAGGATGAGAATGGAAATTTAGTGAAAAAAGTCGATGAAAATTTTGATTTTTTCAACTATGCAGGAATACATCGTCCGGTTAAATTATGGACGAAACCCTATAATTATATTGATGATCTCACCATAACTTACGATTTTGTTGGCGAAGATGTTTCTGTGAATATCGCTATACAATCCGTAGGATCCGCCGAGAACTTTACTATTTCGGTTTATGATGAACAGCAACAGTTAGTTGCTCAATCTGAAGGGGCGGAAAAAACACAACGTTTTACTATTTCAAATGTAAAACGTTGGCAGCCATTGAATGCCTATTTATATGACATAAAAATTGAACTGATTAATCTGGGAGAAGTGCAAGACTGTTATTGTTTACCAGTGGGATTTCGTTCGATAGAAATTAAAGATAATCAATTCTTAATTAATGGTAACGCCTTCTATTTCAAAGGCTACGGCAAACATGAGGATTCTCATTTTGCCGGGAGAGGGTTAAATTCAGCAGTGAATGTATTGGATTTCAACATAATGAAATGGCAAGGCGCGAACTCATTTCGAACATCTCATTACCCTTATTCGGAAGAAATTATGCGGCTGGCGGATAGGGAAGGTTTTGTTGTGATTGATGAAACAACCGCTGTCGGATTAATGCATAATTTTGGCGTTAATTTATTCCAAGATGCTAGCCAACAAATTAACACTTGGGAAAAATACCAAACGACAGAGGCTCACCAACAGGTTATTCGCGAATTGATTGAACGAGATAAAAATTACGCTTGTGTCGTTATGTGGTCAATTGCTAATGAGCCTTCCACTGCGGAACAAGGGGCATATGAATATTTTAAACCTTTATTTGAATTAGCCCGTTCACTTGATCCACAAAAGCGACCTTGTACTTTCGTTAACATTATGCTTGCGCCGGCAGGTAAAGATTTAGCAATGTCATTGTGTGATGTTATTTGTCTAAATCGCTATTATGGCTGGTATGTGAACACGGCTGATTTAACTACTGCAAAAAATCAACTCCGTTCGGAAATTGAACGCTGGCACCAACTATTTCCTACCAAGCCGATAATGTTTACCGAATATGGAGTGGACACAATAGCCGGTTTGCACGATATGGATTTTAATACCCCCTTTACCGAAGAATTTCAAATTGAATATTACCAAGCTAATCATGAAGTAATGGATAGTTTTGACTATTTTATTGGTGAACAAGTATGGAATTTTGCCGATTTTCAAACCAAATATGGCATTTTCCGTGTGCAGGGCAATAAAAAAGGCTTATTTACACGTACTCGAGAACCCAAAATGGCTGCTCATTATTTTAAACAGCGCTGGCAAGCCATACCTGATTTCGGTTATAAAACAAAGGATTAAAAAATGAAAACATTTATGGATCAAGATTTTTTACTTGCAACAGATACGGCAAAAAAACTTTATCACCAATACGCTAAAGATATGCCGATTTTCGATTATCACTGTCATTTAAGCCCAAAAGATATTGCAGAAAATCGCCAATTTAAGGATTTGACTGAAATTTGGTTGGAGGGCGATCACTATAAATGGCGGGCATTACGTTCGGCGGGTGTAGAAGAGAAGTTGATTACAGGTAATGCATCGGCGGAAGAAAAATATCAAGTCTGGGCAGAAACGGTGCCGAAATGTATTGGTAATCCGCTTTATCACTGGACACATTTAGAACTTCGCCGCCCGTTTGGTATTGAAAATAAGCTACTTAATCCGCAAAGTGCGGACGAAATTTGGCATAAATGTAATGCTTTACTTGCAACACCTGAGTTTTCCGCTCGTGGCATTTTAAAACAAATGAATGTTCGCTTAGTCGGCACAACAGATGATCCAATTGATGATTTGCGTTATCACCAACAAATAAAAGCTGATTCAAATTTTGATGTGGAAGTTGTTCCGACATTTCGTCCCGATAAAATTTTCAAAATTGAATTAGATGGTTTTACAGACTATCTCTCTCAGCTTGAGCATATTACGGGTCAAAAAATTGAAAACTTTTCAGATCTAAAATCTGCATTGGTCAATCGTTTGGATTATTTTGATCAAAACGGAGCCAAGGCCTCTGATCATGGTATTGAAATAGTACGATTTTCACCAATTCCCGATGAACAAACATTAACCCATATTTTACAAAAAAGATTACAAAAAAAACCTCTTTCAGAAACAGAAACAGCCCAATTTTCGACCGCACTTTTAGTTTGGCTTGGCAAGGAATATCACAAACGAAATTGGGTAATGCAATATCATATCGGGGCAATTCGCAACAATAACAGCAGAATGTTTGCTCAACTCGGTGCAGATGCGGGTTTTGATTCCATTGGTGATCGCCCATACGCCGAAAAGTTAGCGAATTTATTGGATGAGATGGATAAAACCGACCAGCTTCCAAAAACGATTTTATATTGCTTAAACCCTCGTGATAACGAAATGTTGGCATCAATGATTGGTAATTTCCAAGGTGGCGGTATCGCCGGAAAAATCCAATTTGGTTCAGGTTGGTGGTTTAATGATCAAAAAGATGGTATGGAGCGCCAATTACAACAACTTTCACAACTCGGATTGCTTAGTCAATTTGTCGGAATGCTGACTGATTCTCGTAGTTTTCTCTCCTTCACGCGGCACGAATATTTCCGCCGTATTTTATGTAATCTTATCGGGAATTGGGTAGAAAACGGTGAAGTGCCGAATGACTTAGATTTGTTGGGAAAAATGGTGCAAGATATTTGTTTCAACAACGCTAAGGCTTATTTCAAATAAGGAAACCCGATGAAAAAAATAGCGATTATTGGGGAATGTATGATTGAGCTGAACGGGGAGCCGTTTGGTTCAATGAGGCAGGCTTATGGTGGAGATACCTTGAATACGGCAACCTATTTGGCTCGTGTTTCCGGTGAGCAAGTTCAAGTGCATTATGTTTCCGCTCTCGGTACGGATCAACTAAGTGAAGGGATGCTGAATGCTTGGCGGGAAGATAATATTCACACAGATCTCGTGCTGCAGGATTCTCATCGCCAGCCCGGACTCTATTTAATCCAGTTAGATCAACAAGGTGAGCGTACATTTTTATACTGGCGTCATCAATCGGCGGCACGTTATTTACTGCAACATATTGATTATTCAAGGGTTCTATCTGCATTAGCGCAAATGGATATGATTTATTTGAGTGGCATTTCATTGGCTATTTTGCCCGAAAATGACCGTTTAAAATTGGTAAATCAATTAATCGGTCTTGCTCAAAAAGGGGTAAAAGTCGCCTTTGATACGAATTATCGCCCCGCCCTATGGCAAAGTGCGGTAGAAACCCGCCAAATTTATACCGCGCTTTTGCCTTATGTGGATTTGGCATTAGTTACCTTTGATGATGAACAAGCACTTTGGAAAGATGCCACGCCGCAAGCCACGATTGAGCGATTAACGCAATTAGGCGTAAAAAATATCGTGGTGAAAGTGGGAAAAGAGGGGGCGGTTTTCCGTGATGTCACAAAAAATAGCGGAAAAGTGATCGCCTGTGAGGTGAAAAACGTGGTGGATACCACTTCGGCCGGTGATGCCTTTAATGCAGGTTTCCTCAACGGTTATTTGCAAGGCAAGGATTTTACCGGCTGCTGCCAACAAGGTAATCAGCTCGCTGCGATTGTTATTCAACATAAAGGGGCGATTATTTCACGCTCTGCAACACAGCATTTTTTAACTAAATTCAATTAAGGAGGCAATGATGAATATTGCTCAAAATCATTCATTTAAAGATAAAACGATTGTTATCACCGGTGCAGGCGGTGTGTTATGCGGGTTTCTCGCAAAACAACTTGCTAAAACGGGGGCAAAAATTGCCTTGCTTGATATTAATCTTGAAAGTGCGGTCAAATTTGCCGATGAAATTATCGCTGAAGGCGGAATTGCTAAAGCTTATCAGACCAATGTGTTGGAACTTACCAGTATTCAAGCCAGTCGAGATGCTATTTTTGCTGATTTCGGCAGCTGTGATATTTTGATTAATGGTGCGGGAGGCAACAGTCCGAAAGCTACTACCGATAACGAATTTCACGAATTTGATTTACCTGAAAAATCCAAATCTTTCTTTGAATTAGAGAAAGCGGGCGTTGAATTTGTATTTAATCTCAATTATTTAGGCACGCTGTTGCCAACACAAGTGTTTGCTAAGGATATGGTTGGCAAAACGGGGGCAAATATTATCAATATTTCCAGTATGAACGCCTTTACTCCGTTGACTAAAATCCCGGCTTATTCAGGGGCGAAAGCGGCGATTAGTAATTTTACTCAATGGCTTGCGGTGCATTTTTCCCATGTGGGTATTCGTTGCAATGCTATTGCACCGGGTTTTTTGGTGAGCAATCAAAATCGAGGATTGTTATTTGATCAAGAGGGCAAGCCAACGGCTCGTGCCAATAAAATCTTAACCAATACGCCAATGGGGCGTTTCGGGGAAGCGGAAGAATTGGTCGGCGGCATTTTATTTTTAATGGATGAGCGTTACGCCAGCTTTGTAAACGGTGTCGTATTGCCGATTGACGGTGGATTTTCTGCTTATAGCGGTGTGTAAATACCATAAAACGAATACGAGGAACAAAATATGACAACCGAACAACTTATCGAAAAACTTCGTTTACTTAAAATCATTCCTGTCATTGCATTAAATAAAGCAAAAGATATTTTGCCTTTGATGGAAACTCTTTCTCAAAACAGTTTACCCGTGGCAGAAATTACCTTTCGCTCTGAAGCGGCAGAGGAAGCAATCCGCTTATTACGCCAAAATCAACCGGATATTTTAATTTTAGCGGGAACGGTATTAACCGCAGAACAAGTGGTTTCTGCCAAAAATGCGGGGGCAGATGCGATTGTAACGCCAGGATTCAATCCGAAAATTGTACAACTTTGTTTGGATTTAGGTTTACCTGTTATTCCGGGGGTGAACAATCCGATGTCTATTGAAAGCGCCTTGGAAATGGGCATTTCGGCAGTAAAATTCTTCCCGGCGGAAGCCAGTGGCGGGGTAAAAATGATCAAGGCGTTATTAGGCCCTTATCACAATCTTCAAATTATGCCTACAGGGGGAATTTCTACCCAAAATCTCAAAGACTACCTTTCTATTCCTAATGTCGTTGCCTGTGGTGGATCTTGGTTTGTGGATAAAAAACTGATTGAGACACAAGATTGGCAGGAGATCGGGCGATTGGTAGCGGAGGCGGTGCAATTAGCTCATTCTTAGTTTTAACAGAAAGTTAATGTGAAAAAGAGCGCAGATAAAACGGTGCGTTACGCAAAGCTTAACGCCCCCTACCCCCGATAAATACTGAAGATAAAATTCTCTTTGTGTGACTGAGACATAATGCCGAAAGAACGGTCGAATTTGACCGCTCTTTTTTTATTTTAAAACATCACATTCCGGCGATATATTTCAGCATTACCCCCGCTGCAATGGCAGAGCCGATAACTCCCGCCACGTTCGGTCCCATGGCGTGCATCAGTAAAAAGTTTTGGTGATCCGCTTCTAAACCGACTTTATTTGATACCCGCGCTGCCATTGGTACGGCGGATACACCGGCAGATCCGATAAGCGGGTTAATTTTGTTTTTGCTGAATTTATTCATCAATTTTGCCATTAATATGCCGCTTGCCGTACCGATTCCGAAAGCAATCACGCCAAGTAATAAAATGCCTAAAGTTTGCGGTTGAAGGAATTTATCTGCCACTAATTTTGCGCCGACCGACAAACCAAGCACGATAGTGGTGATATTGATTAAGGCATTTTGCGTGGTATCGCTTAAACGTTCCACTACACCGCTTACCCGCATTAAGTTACCAAAGCAGAACATTCCCAGTAGCGGTGCTGCATCAGGTAGCAATAAAGCGACTAATAACAGCAAGATGATCGGGAACAGCACTTTCTCACGATTGCTGACGTGACGAAGTTGAACCATACGAATTTTGCGTTCTTCTTCTGTCGTTAAGGCTTTCATAATCGGTGGTTGAATCAAGGGAACTAAAGCCATATAAGAATACGCGGCGACTGCAATAGCGCCTAATAATTCAGGGGCGAGTTTACTGGTGAGATAAATCGCTGTTGGGCCGTCTGCACCGCCAATAATACCGATAGCGGCAGCTTGTGGAAGCGTAAACGGAATAATACCAAGCCAGTTTAATGCTAATGCCCCTAACACAGTGGTAAAGATACCGAATTGTGCAGCCGCACCGAGTAACAGCGTTCTTGGATTTGCAAGAAGCGGACCGAAGTCCGTCATTGCACCTACCCCCATAAAAATAACAAGCGGCGCAACGCCATAGCCGATAGCCACTTTATAGAAAAGTGCGAGAATACCGGCACTGTATCCTAAGTCACCGGCTAAGGTTTCAAGTGCTGCGATTTGAGAGGGTAACGCACTATTGAGTGCTGCTTTTATCGCTGCGGGATCCGCTGTGGTATTCAATTTCGCCGCAACCAATGAAAGCTGCTGTACCGTGCCTGAGTGGAGAAGGTTATCTAATGCGCTCATTGCAATTCCGGCTTCAGGAATATTGGATAGCAATCCACCAAAACCGATAGGCAATAAGAGCAGCGGCTCAAATTTTCGGGCAATGGCAAGCCAAAGCAGGAGCAAGCTCACACCGATCATTACGGCTTGCCCCCATTCCAAGTGCATAATGCCCATTCCTTTAAATAATGCAATAATACTGTCCATATTTACCGCCTACGATTTATGCGATGGTCATTAAGGTATCGCCCACAGTAACGCTATCCCCGGTTTTGACGGAAATACCACGCACAGTACCGCCTTGGGCGGCACGAATTTCGGTTTCCATTTTCATTGCTTCAAGAATGAGCAATACATCCCCTTCTGCGACAGTTTGCCCTTCGGTGGCGACAACCTTCCAAATATTTCCTGACATCGGTGCGGTTATCGGTGTACCTGTGTTTGATGTAGGCGCTGAAACAGGTGTTGCTGGCGCCGGTGCAGGCGTTGGAACTGTCGTTGGGGCGATATTGGTTACCTCTCCGCCCTCGCTGACTTTAACAACAAATGCTTTGCCTTCTAACTCAACGGTATAAACCGCCGGTTCGGAGGATTTAGCCGTAGAAAGTGCGGTCGGTTTTTCCACCGTTTTGTTTGACGGGGTTTCGGCTGTCGGGGCAGGCTCAAAGGCTGACGGATTACCGCGATTTTCTAAGAATTTCAAGCCCACTTGTGGGAACAAGGCAACAATTAACACATCATCAATTTCATTTTCGGCAAGTTTAATGCCTTTTTCTTGTGCTAATTGTTTCACTTCTGTAATGAGTTTATCCATTTCCGGTGCGAGATGATCCGCCGGGCGATCCGTGATCGGTTGTGCGCCATCCAGTACCCGAGCCTGCAATGCACTGTTAACGGCCGCAGGAGTGCGTCCATATTCGCCTTTTAAAATTCCTGCGGTTTCTTTTGCAATGGTTTTATAGCGTTCCCCCATTAATACATTAATAACCGCTTGCGTTCCCACAATTTGAGAGGTTGGAGTGACTAATGGAATATAGCCCAAATCTTCGCGCACTTTCGGAATTTCTTGCAATACTAAATCTAACTTATCGGACGCATTTTGCTGTTTTAATTGGCTTTCCAAATTCGTTAGCATTCCGCCCGGCACCTGTGCTACTAAAATACGGCTGTCAGAACCTTTCAATTGACCTTCAAATTTCGCATATTTTTTACGAACTTCACGGAAATAAGCCGCGATTTTCTCAATTTTCAGCACATCTAAACCGGTGTCGTAACCCGTGCCTTGTAAAGTGGCAACGAGAGCTTCGGTGGCAGGGTGGCCGTAAGTACCGCTCATTGATGAAATGGAGGTATCAATGCCGTCAAGTCCTGCTTCCACACCTTTTAACAATGCCATCTCCGCCATACCGGTGGTGGCATGGCAGTGCAAATGCAAGCGAACATCGTAACGTTTTTTTATTTCACTCACTAATTCGTAAGCCGCCATCGGTGTTAAAATGCCCGACATATCTTTAATCACAAGAGAATCAATACCGATTTCTAATAATTGCTCGGTGGTGTTCAACCAAGTTTCTAAGGTGTGAACCGGGCTGGTGGTATAACTCAATGTGCCTTGTGCGTGGCCGCCTTGCTTGCGAACGGCTTTCAAGGCTTGTTGCATATTACGGGGATCGTTCATCGCATCAAACACGCGGAAAACGCTCATTCCGTTTGCGACAGCACGTTCAACGAAACGATCCACCACATCATCGGCATAATGACGATAGCCCAATAAATTTTGCCCGCGTAGTAACATTTGTAATGGGGTTTTTGGTAAGGCTTTTTTCAGTTCACGTAAACGAACCCAAGGATCTTCACCTAAAAAACGGATACAACTATCAAAAGTTGCGCCCCCCCAAGCTTCTAATGACCAATAGCCGATATCATCTAATTCAGCGGCTATTGGCAGCATATCTTCAAGACGCATTCGGGTTGCAAAAAGAGATTGATGGGCATCGCGTAATACGACATCAGTAATAGCAATTTTTTTATGTTGAGTAGTCATAAATACCTCTTTCTATGGCTATTTTAAGCTCTGTTGACGGCGGTGATGGGCAATTGCGGCAACAATAATCGGTCGCAACTGTTCAAGATTATCTTTATCAGTAGAAGAATTTGGTGCGGAGGGCGGCGTTGTTATCGGCTCGGGAAAATAACGATTAATCAGTTTTGAAGAAAAACCGACAGCGTAAATGAGTAGGAACAGAAACAATATCACAAAACCCATTCCTGCAAACATCAAATTAATTCCTTCAAGCATAAGTTCGGAACCTGTCATTATGACCTCCATATTACGAATATTGTGAATACGTTATATTAGGCAATTTTTCAATAAAAATCTTTGAGCAGGGTCACAAAATGAGGAAAAGTGCGGTTGAAAATCACGGTATTATGTTGCTTGCACAAATCATCGTAGGGTTGCGTTAGGCGAAGCCGTAACGTACCAATCAACAAGATTTAATGATGAAATAGTGCGTTACGCAAAGTTTCCCCCCGTTCTAAAATTCTTTTTACGCAACTGCTACATAATAATGGAAAATCAACTCATTTTAGTAAGGCAATTCCACCCTCACCAGTAACCCATTTTCAAAGTGAACGCTATTTAACAAAGTGAGTGTTCCTGCGTAGTTTTTCACAATTTCCGCTGCAATAGCCAAACCTAATCCCGAACCTTGTTGTTCCGTGCCGAGAATACGGTAGAAAGGGTCAAGCACGCGTTTGCGTTCTTCCTGCGGAATGCCGTTGCCATTATCTTCCACTTCAATGATGATACGGTTTTTTCCTTGTTGTACGCTCAAATCAATTCGGCTGCCATTTGGTGTATAACGAATGGCGTTATCCACTAAGGTTTTTACCAGTAAATAGAAATCCGTTTCCAAACCTTGAAAATTAACCGTTTGTTCATTGGTAACGCCTAAATCTTGATTTTTATCTATTGCCAAGGGGAGCAGATCTTCAATCACTCGGCGGAAAATAGTTTGTACGTTGAAATCGGTGTAATTTTCCATTTTATTATTTTGAATGCGGGCGAAGGAAAGCAGTTGATCCAATAAGTTTCGGTTACGTTGAATGCTTTGTCGGATTTGATCAAGTTGCTGTCCGTCTTCATTTGATAAGTTTTGGTAAGTAAGTTGTTCCACTTGCAAAGAAAGGGCGGTCATCGGGCTGCGCAATTCGTGTGAGGCATCGGCAATAAAACGTTTTTGTTGCTGAATAAAATCATTTGTTCGCTCTAATAAACGGTTGATTTCCACCACAAATCCGCGAATTTCACTCGGGATTTTTTCAACCGGTAGCGGTGTAAGATTTTGTTCGTGGCGTTGTTCCACTTTGCGAGAAAGGCGGTTTACGGGTTTCATTGCCATACGCACGGTAACAATGGTGAGCAAAATAACCAAAGGTAATAGCACTAATAACGGCAACACCGCGTGCCAAGCGCTACGAATCGCTAATTTCTCACGGTATTCATTTTCTTGCGTGATAATGATTTTGCCCTGCGGCGTATTGCGAACATAAGTGCGGTATAAATCATCTGCGTTTTTTACGGTGTACCAGAGACGGGTTTCTTTTTTCGGATTGACTTTTTTATATTTTTTACCGTCTTTGCGGAGGGTATGGAAACCGTCTTCCATTTGCTGTGGAAAGTCAGGTGGTAGTTTGTCGCCTTGTTTTCGATGACGTTCAAAATGCATATAAACCCGGGCGTTATTATTATGCGGAGGCTGAAGTGCGGTCGGATTTTCGGAAGAATTGATAAAATTTGAGAGCTGAATCAGCATATCATCTTGTAATTTATAGCTTTCACGATAAGTATCGTAAAAGGATACGCCACCGGCAACGCCGGCAGCCAAGGTAAATAGGGCGGTAAAAGTCAGGGTAAGTTTGAATTGGATAGAGTTTTTCATTTTAGTTTCTATGAACTGATTTATCGTGTTTTTCTCGTTTTGACGGAAAAGAGAAAAATACTTGGGAAATCAACCGCACTTTTTTCTCTGTTGTCAAATATAATCATCTTAATCTTTTGCAACTAACCATCCGACTCCTCGCACATTTTTAATACGTGTTTTGCCGATTTTCTTACGTAAGCTATGGATCAAAAAATCAATGGCGTTACTTTCCACTTCTTCCCCCCAAGCGTAGATTTTGTCTTCCAAATCCGCACGGGAATGAATAATACCGGGGCGTGTCATCAAGGCTTGAAGAATGGCAAATTCTTTATTACTCAGTTCAATCGGTACGGTTTGATCGCTAAGGGTAACCTGATAATTGGTCGGATTTAGGGTTATCACGCCGTTACTTAATAGTGGTGAGCTTTGTCCGCCTTGGCGACGCAATACGGCACGAATGCGTGCTAATAATTCCGATAAATCAAAAGGCTTGATGAGGTAATCATCCGCACCGCCGTCTAACCCTGCAAGGCGACTATCTAAATCATCGCGCGCCGTAACAATTAATACGGGGGTATGATTTTTGCTTTGGCGTAAATGACGAAGCAGTTGCAAGCCGTCTTGTCCCGGTAAGCCTAAATCCAGTAGCACCAAATCATATTGTTGGGTCTGTAAGGCTCGTTCGGCAGTATTGCCGTTATTTACCCAATCCACTGCATAGCATGCTGTTTTCAAGCCGTTTGCAACCGCTTCGGCGATCATTTTGTCATCTTCGACTAATAAAATTCGCATGGTTTTCTCATCAATAAGTTACAACAAAAAATAACCGCACTTTATGAAAAGAACACAAAAGTGCGGTTGATTTTATCACTAAATATTATTGCTGACGAAATCCGCCTGATTGAGTTTGCCCGCCTTGTTCGTGATGATATTCACCCCGTTCATGATGACCTTTATTTGACTTGTGGTGATGCCCTTTTGCGTGATGTTTATGATGTTTGCCTTTTTCTTTTTTCGGCATATCAATAAGTTGCCCTTTTTCCGCATCTACGGCAACAACAAATTCTTGTCCGTTCACCACGGTTTCAATGCGATAAAAGGCTTTTTCCCTGTGTGAGTGATACTCGGCTTCCGCCACTTTGCCTCCGGTTTTGGCTACTGCGATTTCCATTGCTTGTGCAAAGGTGACTTTGGGTTCAGCTGTTTCCGCCGGTATTTTTACTTTTTTCGGCGTTTTGCTTTTCGTGCCTAAAATTTCACCGTTATTAGCATCGACATCAACTTTGTGTTTCTGACCATTGGCTAATACTTCTACTTGGAAATAATCTTTGCCGTATTTCGTGTGATGAAATTCAATTTCTTTCACTTTAGCATCTGAGCCGATTTTATTTTGCGCCGCAGAGAGAGCGTGCATTGCAGAAATTTGCGTTTTACCGAGTGATTCCTGAGCCTGTGGCGACAAAGCCTGAGCTACGCTCACCGCACCTAATGTCATTGCGCCGATAAGTAATGTATTGATCCATTTTTTCATTTTTTTCTCCTTAATCAAGAATGGTTTGTTAACTTATTTCAAGGTTGTTTCTTTCGATGGCGGGCATTCTAAGCAAGAAAAATTAGGGAAAAATTAGGGAATAAAGAAATTAAGTAATTTTCGAGATAAATTTTGATTTTGGAGAGACGAAGTTTGCGAATAAAAAGTAATGGATTTGTTAAGATTTAGCGTGCTTTCATCGTATTAATCTCAAATTATTGTCAAAAAATCTCATATCCCTTTTCGCCTTAGTGACAAAATAAAATGAATAAGAAATAATCGCCATACCTATTTTACGCTTTGTCGGTAGGTTATTTTTATCCGTTTTTTAATTAAGAGATTTTAATTATGTTTACAACTTTTGTTGATTTTGTTGCGAAGATTGTTGCTCCAATGCAACGTCAATTTATCAATTTTATTCGCATTGCGATTTTTATCGTTATGGCTTGGATCGGCGGTTTAAAAGTCGTGCAATATGAAGCGGACGGCATTGCACATTTTGTTTCCAACAGCCCGTTTATGAGTTTCTTATACGAAAAAGGCCCTAATTTAGTGGAAAACGACAAGGGTGAATTGGTGATGGAATATACCTTACACAAAAACCCGGAAGGTAAAATGGTCGCCAAAAATATTGAATGGCACAAAGCCAACGGCACTTATACCGCCTCTTATATTATCGGTGCGATTATCGTTACTATCGGTGTATTGGTATTACTTGGTATTTGGAATCCAACCTTAGGCTTAGCCGGTGGTTTACTTACTTTCGGAATGTCTATTGTTACCCTTTCGTTTTTGATTACCACGCCTGAAGCTTGGGTGCCGAATCTTGGCGGTGATATGCCAAGTCCGAACGTGGGTTTCCCTTATTTATCAGGTGTCGGGCGTTTAGTGATTAAGGATATTATTATGATGGCGGGCGGCTTAACCGCTGCAGCGGAATGTGCGAGTCGTTATTTAGCAGCGAGAAAAGCAGTGTAATAATGAACTTACTTTAGAGAGGGGGCTTATTGCTCCCTTTTCCTTTATGGGATGTTTATGTTGATTTGCGGTATTTTTTAGATTGGCGGAAAGTCATGGGAGTTGAACCCACCCGGGAACGCTGGCGTCCCCAACAGGATTTGAAGTCCTGCCACCTCACCGGAGATGACGACCTTCCGAGGTTGAAACGGAGGCTACTTTAGCGTAAATTAATCGCCAATTCAACGTCATCGTGAATTAAATTTAAAATGTTTACGGCATTGTCTCGTCCCTGTCATGTGTATTGGCTTCGGCTTGCGCCTTTGTGTCCGTTTTAATTTAATTCACGCTATTTAAAAACGGATTCTAAAATGACCGCACTTTTTCAACAATTGCCTTCTGTAGATAAACTACTCAAAACGCCACAAGGCGAGCAGCTTATTGCCGAATTTGGTCATTCCGCTGTGGTAGAAATGAGTCGAACTTTACTAACACTGGCGCGTCAATTTATTCATAAAAACCATCAACTCCCCGAATATTTCTGTTCTCTAGAGCGCACTTTTGCTGAGCTCCGGTATTGTTTACAGCAACAAAATCTCGTGCAAATTAAAGCGGTACATAATCTTACCGGAACAGTATTACACACAAATTTAGGACGCGCTTTATGGGCGAAAGAAGCGCAAAATGCGGCATTGTCCGCAATGGTTGAAAATGTTGCTTTGGAATATGATTCGGACGAAGGAGTGCGTAGCCATCGTGATAATTATATCAGCGAGCTGCTGTGCCGTTTAACCGGTGCGGAAGCTGCTTGCGTGGTGAACAATAATGCAGCGGCGGTGTTGTTAATGTTGGCAGCGTTTGCTCAAGGCAAAGAAGTGGTGATTTCACGCGGTGAATTGATTGAAATCGGCGGGGCGTTTCGTATTCCGGACATTATGGTGCAGGCGGGTTGCCATTTAGTAGAAGTTGGCACAACCAATCGCACTCATTTGACGGATTATCGTAATGCGATTAGTGAAAATACCGCCTTCTTAATGAAAGTTCACAGCAGTAACTATCAAATTTGCGGCTTTACTTCGTCAGTTTCGGAGCAGGAACTGGTTGAACTGGGACGTGAAATAAATCTTCCTGTGGTGACGGATCTTGGCAGTGGGGCATTGGTTGATTTAAGCCGATATGGTTTGCCGAAAGAACCGACGGTGCAAGAAAAAGTCTCACAAGGTGTAGATTTAGTGTCTTTTTCCGGCGATAAATTGCTGGGGGGCGTACAGGCAGGGATCATTGTGGGTAAAAAAGAATGGATTGCACGGCTACAAGCCCATCCCCTGAAACGTGCCTTGCGCTGTGATAAAACAATTCTTGCCGGTTTAGAGGCTACGCTGCGTTTGTATTTTAACCCGGAAAAATTGGCGGAGCGTTTGCCAACACTAGGTTTGCTCACTCAATCGTCCGAACAACTCAAGGAAAAAGCTGAGCGACTCAAAGTGCGGTTGGAAATGCGGTTAAATTCACAATTTGATGTTCAAATCGAAAAGAGTTTTGCACAAATCGGCAGTGGTTCACAACCGATGGCGCGCATTCCTTCCATCGCCGTTACGGTTTCCGAAAAAACAAACGAAAAACTGACCGCACTTTCCGCCCGTTTAAAATTGCTTTCCCGCCCGATAATCGGGCGAATGGAAGGGGGCAAATTATGGCTGGATTTACGCAGCCTTGCGGATATTGAAACCTTATTACACACAGTGGACGAACTATGATTATTGTTACTTCAGGACACGTTGATCACGGCAAAACGGCATTATTAAAAGCGTTAACGGGTACGAATACCGCCCATTTGCCGGAAGAAAAAAAACGAGGAATGACCATTGATCTTGGTTATGCCTATCTTCCTTTTACAGCTAACAATAGTATCGAAACCCTTGGTTTTATTGATGTACCGGGGCATGAAAAATTTTTATCAAATATGCTGGCAGGTTTAGGTGGTGTGCATTATGCCATGTTGATTGTGGCGGCGAATGAAGGTATCGCCGAACAAACGAGGGAACACCTAGCGATTTTGCGCCAGCTACAGTTTAATCAAATTATCGTGGTGCTGACGAAATCGGATCGGGCAAGTTCGGCGCAGATCGAAGCATTAATTCAAAAAATAAAACAGGATTACGCTTTTTTATGTGATGCCGAATATTTTGTTACTTCTGCAGAAACCGGCGAAGGGATTGAGGCATTGCGTGATTACTTACGGCAACTTCCGGAACTTTCCGACAGACAAAAACCGTTTCGTTATGCCATTGATCGTGTATTTCGTGTGAAAGGCGCAGGTACGGTGGTAACAGGCACGGCATTTGCCGGCGTGGTGAAAGTGGATGACGAACTCTATCTTTCCAAAGGTCAAAAAGTGCGTGTGAAAGCCATTCATGCGCAAAATACACCAAGCGGACAAGGTGTGTCAGGCCAGCGTTTGGCATTGAATTTGAATGTGGATTTGGATCGCATTCCGATGGAACGCGGCGATTGGTTATTGCAGGATTCACCACTTTTACCTACGGATCGAATCAGCGTACAAATTCAAGCGGAAACCGCGCTGAATGAAAATCAGTCGGTGCATATTTACCATGCGGCAAGCCGTACCACAGGTAAACTTACTTTATTGCAAAGCAAAAATGCGCTGCCGAATGACCGCACTTTGGCGGAAATTACGTTGGATTCTCCGTTGTTTTTAAGTTTCGGCGATCGATTAATTTTGCGTAGTGGGGATGCGAAAAACTTAGTGGCAGGAGGGCGAGTGTTGGAAATTGATTCGCCGAAACGCCATAAGCGCACCGAAGTGCGGTTAAATTTCTTGACAAATTTGGCTGTTGCGGAAACCGTAGTGCAGCGTATTGCATTTACCCTTCAAACTAATGCGGTAACCGCAAAAAAATTAATGTGGACGGAACAACTGACGGCACAACAGTTGGATGACGCTTTGATAAGCTGCGGTGCGGTACGTTATCAAGATTGGTGTTTTAATGATGATTATGCACAAGAAAAAAAATGGCAAATTTTAACCGCACTTAGCGCTTATCACGAGCAGCATAATGATCAACTTGGCGTGAGCAAAGCCCGTTTGCACCGAATGGCGGTGCTTAATCAACCGGAAAATCTGATTTATCATTTTATTGATGAAATGCTGGATGAGGGATTATTACAACAAACACGAGGCTGGCTGCATCTACCGGAGCATAAAATTCAATTTACAGCGGAGGAACAAGCCCGTTGGGCGGAGATGTTGGCGGAATTTGAACGTGCTCAAGGTCAAGCTATTTGGGTGCGTGATATGGCGAATGCTTTGGCAATGGACGAAAGTGCAATGCGTAATTTTATGTATAAAGCAGGAAAACTTGGCTATCTCACGCCTATCGTGAAAGATCGTTTCTTCTTAACGGAAACGATTTATGCTTATGCACGCTTGATCAAACAAATCGCAGAGGAAGAAGGTAAAATTTCGGTAAATGAAGTTCGAGACCGTTTGAATTTTGGTCGTAAACTTACGGTGCAACTTATGGAGTACTTTGATCGCATCGGTTTTTTACGCCGTAAAGGAAATGATCATATCTTGCGTGATAAGAATGTATTTGATTTATAAGGAGATAATATGAAAAAAGCATTGATTTCAGCGGTAATTTTGACCGCACTTTTAACCACCGGCTGCCAAGATAAAGAAACGCAGGAGAAAATTGATCGGCTTAATCAAAGAATAACGCAGCTCACGGAAGAAAATAAACAGCTGCAACTGGATGTACTTGCCAATAAAACTTGGGCTGAGAATATTATTCCGGCAATTTTCGCAGAAGAAGATGTGGTGTTCAAAAAATCGGAAACGATTAAATATCCAAAATCAAAAGAAGATTATGCACCGAAAGAAGGTAATATTGTCTATTCCATTTCGACATTGAAAACCAATATTGATTGGTTAAATCAATTGTTGTGGGAAAAGTTGACTCGTAAAGACGGCAATGTTCCTACGCGTGAACAGTTTGTGAGCAATCATCAGAAAGATTTTGACGAAAGCAAGAAAGTGATGATGGAGGAACGAGAAATTGGTTTAGTAGTAAACCGTAATATTGACTTTATTGGTCAAAAAGAAAAATTGGCAACCTTTGTTATCGGTAACTATGAATATACCGGCGGCGCGCATGGTATGAATATAAATCGTTATTTCACTGTTGATTTAACTACTCATAGGATTCTTACATTAAATGACGTATTTGATGATGAAACCTTACCGAAAATTAAAGACCTATTGTGGCAACGTTATATCGGGCAACGAGGCGAAAATGGTGAAACTTTCGTTTCCCAAAAGGATTTTAAGGTGTCTCACAATATTTACTTGGACAGTTCAGGCGTACATTTTATTTATGATGTGTATGAAATAGCGCCTTATGTCTTGGGCGAGCAAGATTTGACCCTTGGTTGGTGGGCATTGGAAACCCTACTTAGCTCTAAATTCAAGCAGCAGAACTATGTGAAATTTACGAATGTATGTGAAATATGTTAAAGAAGAAACATTAATGAAACGTAAAAAGTGCGGTGGATTTTACCGGTATTATGTAGCAATTGCACAAAACATCGTAAATACCATCGTTCCTGTAAGGTGGGCAAATTTTTGCCCACCTTTCTAATTACGATATTTCAATGGTGGGCAACTAGTTGCCCACCCTACCCCAAGAAATATCAAAGCGCTTTGTGCAACTGATACATAATACCGGATTTTACCGCACTTTTTTACTTTCCTTTTTTTACCCAATATTTAAAAGGCGGAGTTTCAACCTCGCTTTGTATTAGCGTGTGATCCATAAATTGACAAAAACTTGGAATATCACGGGTAGTGGCAGGATCATCGGCGATAATTAACAGCACATCACCATCGTTTAAATGACGAATATTCTTGCGTACCAGCATTACCGGTTCAGGGCAACGCAAGCCTAAGGTGTCAAGAGTTTGAGTTACTGCAGGTTCAGACATCTTCTTTTTTCCTGAAAAAATAATGCGGTATCATACCGCACTTACGGCAAAATTTCGACAAATCCCCATCATCAGTGATAGACTAGCGCGATTAAAATTACCTGAAAAAAGACAATGGCGGAATATCTTGTTCCTAAAAGTGCGGTTATTTTTGAAGAAGAAATAAAGAAAAGTCGCTTTATCACTTATTTACAACGTACGGAAGGTTTAGCGGAGGCAAAAGCCTTTTGGTCGCAAATTAGATTGATGCACCCTAATGCACGTCATCATTGTTGGGCGACTGTTGCGGGTAAGCCGACGGATTCACAACAATTTGGATTTTCAGATGACGGCGAGCCGGCGGGAACGGCAGGAAAACCGATGTTGAGTGCGCTTCAAGGTTGTAATATCGGCGAAATTAGCGCTGTTGTGGTGCGTTATTACGGTGGTGTTCTTTTGGGAACAGGGGGATTGGTGCGCGCTTATGGCAATGGCGTTCAACAAGCATTAAAACTGTTGGAAACCGAAACGAAAGTAGAACGCACGCTTTTTCGTTTAGATATTGATTATGGGCAGCTCGGCTTTGTACAGTTACTTTGTGAGAAGTACCGAATCGAAATTTTAGATCAGGATTTTCAGGTGCAAATTTATTTAATCCTTGGCATTAGTGAAGAAATGATTCCGCCTTTTACCGCAGAATTACGGGAAAAATCGGCGGGAAGATTGGTGATCAACCCTCTAGAGACAGGCGAATAATTGTGCATATTTTATCCATTATCCGAATTATCGGCATTCTTGTAATGTGCTTTTCCGGTACGATGCTTATCCCGGCATTCGTTGCATTCATTTATGGCGATGGGGGGGGGAAAGCCTTTATGCAGGCATTTGCGTTAAGCTTAATGACCGGTGCATTGCTGTGGTGGCCTTGTCATCATCATAAACAGGAATTGCGTTCACGCGAGGGTTTTTTAATTGTTGTGGCATTTTGGTTTGTATTGGGGGGATTAGCCACTTTACCCTTGCTGCTATTCGATGTGCTAAATTTATCGCTGGCTTCCGCGGTGTTTGAGGCCTTTTCCGGCTTAACCACTACCGGGGCGACAGTTATGACAGGGTTGGATAATTTGCCGAAAGCAATTTTGTTTTATCGTCAATTTCTACAATGGCTTGGCGGTATGGGAATCATTGTGTTGGCGATTGCGATTATTCCGTTGCTAGGCGTTGGTGGAATGCAATTGTATCGTGCAGAGATGTCCGGTCCGATGAAAGAGCAGAAAATTCGACCTAGGATCGCGGAAACAGCAAAAGTGTTATGGATAATTTATCTTTTTCTGACCCTTTCTTGTGCGCTGGCTTATTGGCTGGCGGGAATGACGCCTTTTGATGCGATTACCCATAGCTTTTCCACCGTCTCTATCGGCGGATTTTCAACGCACGATGCGAGTATGGGGTACTTCAATAGCCCGCTTATTAATAGTATCACTATGTTATTTCTATTAATTTCAGCTTGTAATTTCGGATTACATTTTCGTGCTTTTTCAACGATTGGAAGGGACAATTTTTTCAAAATTTATTTGCGTGATCCGGAATTTCGGTTTTTTATCAGTATTCAGTTTATTCTTATTATTGTTTGCACTTTGGTGATGTGGAGCCATAGTTATTTCTCATCATCTTGGCAAGATTTTGAACAGGTGTTGTTCCAAGCGATATCCATTTCAACCACAACAGGCTATACGACCTCTAATTTTACTTCATGGCCTTCTTTTGTTCCCGTCATATTGATTCTTGCCTCATTTATGGGTGGGTGTGCCGGCTCTGTGGGCGGCGGCTTGCGTGTGGCGCGTGTATTGCTGCTATACTTACAGGGGAAACGCGAATTGAAACGGGTTGTGCATCCTAACTTGGTTTACCCCATTAAGTGGGGAAACAATGTGTTGGATGAACGTGTTATCGGTAGTATTTGGGCGTTTTTTTCCGCTTATCTTTTAGTTTTTTTTATTTGTTTACTTGGCGTGATAGCATGTGGTGTCGAACCTTTTGACGCATTTAACGCGGTATTAGCCACGCTGAATAATTTAGGCGTAGGATTAGGTTCGGTTAGCAACAGTATGATAGCCGTTCCGGATAGTGCAAAATGGGTTTTGTCTATCGCAATGGTGTGCGGTCGTTTAGAAATTTTCACGCTTTTAGCATTATTTACCCCTGCATTTTGGAAATCATAATGAAAACATTAATTCTTTATTTAAGTCATGATGGGCAAACGAAAAAAATCGCAGAATTTTTGACCGCACATTTAAAAGGCGAAGTGGTTTTGGCGCCGTTGCGGGAAGATTATGACATTCAAGGTTTTGAACTGGTGGTCATCGGCGCTTCGATTCGTTATGGTCATTTTAATAAATCCCTTGATCGTTTTATCGTACGCAACCGCCTTCATTTAGAACGGAAAAGCGCGGTGTTTTTTGGTGTGAATTTAACGGCACGCAAAGAAGGTAAAGATAATCCGGAAACGAATACTTATGTACGTAAATTTTTGCACCGCACGAAATGGCAACCGAAATTAGCGGCAGTGTTTGCGGGTGCGTTGCTTTATCCGCGTTATAGATGGTTCGATCGTATGATGATCCGATTTATAATGAAGATCACCGGTGGTGAAACGGATACAAGTAAAGAAATTGAATATACGAATTGGGATAAAGTTAAAGAATTTGCGAATCGAATCAATGAGTTGAATAAATAATCGGATTTTAGCCGTATTTTAAGCGATTTGGATAAGGTTCATACAAAAGATCAAAAAATTAAAATTTTTTACAAAAATTCCTTGCAAGACAAAAATTTTTGCCTATAATGCGCACCACACAACGACGCACTGTTGTGAAGGATTTAAAATTGCAGTGCGTCGTTTTATTTTCGCCTTATTTTGAGCGTGTTGTTTTGAATTGGCGAATGGCTCTTTAACAATGTATCAGACAATCTGTGTGGGCACTTGTTGATTGACTTGTTTAAAATAATTTTTAATTTTGAAGTCTTAATAGGTGCTTAACTTGAGATTCATTTTTACCTTATTTTTCAAGGTGAATAATTTTTTAGTCAGTATTTATTGAGCGATTGAACTTGAATTGAAGAGTTTGATCATGGCTCAGATTGAACGCTGGCGGCAGGCTTAACACATGCAAGTCGAACGGTAGCGGGAAGGAGCTTGCTTCTTTTCGTGAGAGTGGCGGACGGGTGAGTAATGCTTGGGAATCTGGCTTATGGAGGGGGATAACTACTGGAAACGGTAGCTAATACCGCGTAATGTCTATGGACTAAAGGGGGCGTTTGCTCTTGCCATAAGATGAGCCCAAGTGGGATTAGGTAGTTGGTGGGGTAATGGCCTACCAAGCCTGCGATCTCTAGCTGGTCTGAGAGGATGGCCAGCCACACCGGGACTGAGACACGGCCCGGACTCCTACGGGAGGCAGCAGTGGGGAATATTGCGCAATGGGGGGAACCCTGACGCAGCCATGCCGCGTGAATGAAGAAGGCCTTCGGGTTGTAAAGTTCTTTCGGTGATGAGGAAGGGATTGTGGTTAATACCCACAGTCATTGACGTTAATTACAGAAGAAGCACCGGCTAACTCCGTGCCAGCAGCCGCGGTAATACGGAGGGTGCGAGCGTTAATCGGAATAACTGGGCGTAAAGGGCACGCAGGCGGCTATTTAAGTGAGGTGTGAAATCCCCGGGCTTAACCTGGGAATTGCATTTCATACTGGGTAGCTAGAGTACTTTAGGGAGGGGTAGAATTCCACGTGTAGCGGTGAAATGCGTAGAGATGTGGAGGAATACCGAAGGCGAAGGCAGCCCCTTGGGAATGTACTGACGCTCATGTGCGAAAGCGTGGGGAGCAAACAGGATTAGATACCCTGGTAGTCCACGCTGTAAACGCTGTCGATTTGGGGATTGGGCTTTAAGCTTGGTGCCCGTAGCTAACGTGATAAATCGACCGCCTGGGGAGTACGGCCGCAAGGTTAAAACTCAAATGAATTGACGGGGGCCCGCACAAGCGGTGGAGCATGTGGTTTAATTCGATGCAACGCGAAGAACCTTACCTACTCTTGACATCCTCAGAATCCGATAGAGATATTGGAGTGCCTTTGGGAACTGAGAGACAGGTGCTGCATGGCTGTCGTCAGCTCGTGTTGTGAAATGTTGGGTTAAGTCCCGCAACGAGCGCAACCCTTATCCTTTGTTGCCAGCGACTTGGTCGGGAACTCAAAGGAGACTGCCGGTGATAAACCGGAGGAAGGTGGGGATGACGTCAAGTCATCATGGCCCTTACGAGTAGGGCTACACACGTGCTACAATGGCGTATACAGAGGGAAGCGAGGCAGCGATGCGGAGCGAATCTCACAAAGTACGTCTAAGTCCGGATTGGAGTCTGCAACTCGACTCCATGAAGTCGGAATCGCTAGTAATCGCGAATCAGAATGTCGCGGTGAATACGTTCCCGGGCCTTGTACACACCGCCCGTCACACCATGGGAGTGGGTTGTACCAGAAGTAGATAGCTTAACCGTAAGGGGGGCGTTTACCACGGTATGATTCATGACTGGGGTGAAGTCGTAACAAGGTAACCGTAGGGGAACCTGCGGTTGGATCACCTCCTTACCTATAGCGAGCGATAGCAAGTGTTCACACAGATTGGCTGATGGATTGTAGACAAAAGAGAGCAGAAAAGATTAAGTAAGAGTATCTTTAATTGATGTCCCCATCGTCTAGAGGCCTAGGACATCGCCCTTTCACGGCGGTAACCGGGGTTCGAATCCCCGTGGGGACGCCAATTAAAGATAACTTTAACGGGAAATCTTATTGTTCTTTAACAAATTGGAAACAAGCTGAAAAACTGAAGAGACTTCTGTCGGGGCGAAAGCCCTGAGACAAGCAAGTCTGAGTAGTAAAAATCTTGATTGAACAAAAGCAATCAAGTGTTTAGTTAGATTAAGTAACGGCTTAAGTGTTAAACGGAAATTGTAAAAACACTTGAGGTTGTATAGTTAAGTGACTAAGCGTACAAGGTGGATGCCTTGGCAATCAGAGGCGAAGAAGGACGTGCTAATCTGCGAAAAGCTCGGATGAGTCGATAAGAGGCGTATAATCCGAGATATCCGAATGGGGAAACCCAGTAGATGAAGAATCTACTATCTTATTATGAATCCATAGTAATAAGAGGCAAACCGGGAGAACTGAAACATCTAAGTACCCCGAGGAAAAGAAATCAACCGAGATTCCGTAAGTAGCGGCGAGCGAAAGCGGAGGAGCCGTCAGTGATAGCAGTGTATTAAGAAGAATCAACTGGGAAGTTGAACGAAACAGGGTGATAGTCCCGTATTCGAATAGTGCATTGTGGTACTAGGCTGACAACAAGTAGGGCGGGACACGTGATATCCTGTCTGAATATGGGGGGACCATCCTCCAAGGCTAAATACTCCTGATTGACCGATAGTGAACCAGTACTGTGAAGGAAAGGCGAAAAGAACCCCGGCGAGGGGAGTGAAATAGAACCTGAAACCTTGTACGTACAAGCAGTGGGAGCCCCATCACTCAATCGTATTGAGTGGTAGCAATTCCAAAGGAAATAACCGCACTTTAATGGTTAATTTTTGCGAAGCAAAAATTCAACCATCCCCAATAAGCAGTGGGATTGAGTGATGGGGTGACTGCGTACCTTTTGTATAATGGGTCAGCGACTTATATTTTGTAGCGAGGTTAACCGCATAGGGGAGCCGAAGGGAAACCGAGTCTTAACTGGGCGATATAGTTGCAAGGTATAGACCCGAAACCCGGTGATCTAGCCATGGGCAGGTTGAAGGTTGGGTAACACTAACTGGAGGACCGAACCGACTAATGTTGAAAAATTAGCGGATGACTTGTGGCTGGGGGTGAAAGGCCAATCAAACCGGGAGATAGCTGGTTCTCCCCGAAATCTATTTAGGTAGAGCCTTGAGCGGACACCTTCGGGGGTAGAGCACTGTTTCGGCTAGGGGGCCATCCCGGCTTACCAACCCGATGCAAACTGCGAATACCGAAGAGTGATACTCAGGAGACACACGGCGGGTGCTAACGTCCGTCGTGGAGAGGGAAACAACCCAGACCGCCAGCTAAGGTCCCAAAGTTTATATTAAGTGGGAAACGAAGTGGGAAGGCTTAGACAGCTAGGATGTTGGCTTAGAAGCAGCCACCATTTAAAGAAAGCGTAATAGCTCACTAGTCGAGTCGGCCTGCGCGGAAGATGTAACGGGGCTCAAATATAGCACCGAAGCTGCGGCATCAGGATTTATCCTGTTGGGTAGGGGAGCGTTGTGTAAGCGGAAGAAGGTGAATCGAGAGGTTTGCTGGACGTATCACAAGTGCGAATGCTGACATAAGTAACGATAAAACGGGTGAAAAACCCGTTCGCCGGAAGACCAAGGTTTCCTGTCCAACGTTAATCGGGGCAGGGTGAGTCGGCCCCTAAGGCGAGGCTGAAAAGCGTAGTCGATGGGAAACGGGTTAATATTCCCGTACTTGGTAAAGCTGCGATGTGGGGACGGAGCAGGTTAGGCAAGCAAGGTGTTGGAAATCCTTGTTTAAGGTCGTAGGTGGGAAGTTTAGGCAAATCCGGACATCCTTAACACCGAGAGCTGATGACGATTGTCTACGGACAAGAAGTTGCCGATACCACACTTCCAGGAAAAGCCACTAAGCTTCAGGCTTTACTAAACCGTACTGAAAACCGACACAGGTGGTCAGGTAGAGAATACTCAGGCGCTTGAGAGAACTCGGGTGAAGGAACTAGGCAAAATAGCACCGTAACTTCGGGAGAAGGTGCGCCGGCGTAGATTGTAGTGATTTACTCACGAAGGTTGAACCGGTCGAAGTGACCCGCTGGCTGCAACTGTTTATTAAAAACACAGCACTCTGCAAACACGAAAGTGGACGTATAGGGTGTGATGCCTGCCCGGTGCTGGAAGGTTAATTGATGGTGTAATCGCAAGAGAAGCACCTGATCGAAGCCCCAGTAAACGGCGGCCGTAACTATAACGGTCCTAAGGTAGCGAAATTCCTTGTCGGGTAAGTTCCGACCTGCACGAATGGCATAATGATGGCCAGGCTGTCTCCACCCGAGACTCAGTGAAATTGAAATCGCCGTGAAGATGCGGTGTACCCGCGGCTAGACGGAAAGACCCCGTGAACCTTTACTATAGCTTGACACTGAACCTTGAATTTTGATGTGTAGGATAGGTGGGAGACGTTGAAGCGGTAACGCCAGTTATCGTGGAGTCGGCCTTGAAATACCACCCTTTAACGTTTGATGTTCTAACGAAGAATCCGAAACGGGTTCTCGGACAGTGTCTGGTGGGTAGTTTGACTGGGGCGGTCTCCTCCCAAAGCGTAACGGAGGAGCACGAAGGTTTGCTAATGACGGTCGGACATCGTCAGGTTAGTGCAATGGTATAAGCAAGCTTAACTGCGAGACGGACAAGTCGAGCAGGTACGAAAGTAGGTCATAGTGATCCGGTGGTTCTGCATGGAAGGGCCATCGCTCAACGGATAAAAGGTACTCCGGGGATAACAGGCTGATACCGCCCAAGAGTTCATATCGACGGCGGTGTTTGGCACCTCGATGTCGGCTCATCACATCCTGGGGCTGAAGTAGGTCCCAAGGGTATGGCTGTTCGCCATTTAAAGTGGTACGCGAGCTGGGTTTAGAACGTCGTGAGACAGTTCGGTCCCTATCTGCCGTGGGCGTTGGAGAATTGAGAGGGGCTGCTCCTAGTACGAGAGGACCGGAGTGGACGCACCACTGGTGTACGGGTTGTGTCGCCAGACGCATTGCCCGGTAGCTAAGTGCGGAAGAGATAAGTGCTGAAAGCATCTAAGCACGAAACTTGCCTCGAGATGAGTTCTCCCAGTCTTTAAGACTGTAAGGGTTGTTTAAGACTAAGACGTAGATAGGCACCATGTGTAAGTGTTGCGAGACATTGAGCTAAGGTGTACTAATTGCCCGAGAGGCTTAACTATACAACGCTCAAGTGTTTTTGGAGCGGATTAACTAAATAAGAAAGCTTAAGAGCGTTCAGGAAAGATTTTTCAGCTTGTGGACAATTTAATAAAACGGATGAAGTCAAATAAGACGGAAGACGAAGAAAAGGAAATGAAGAACGGATAGGTAGAGAAGAGAGAATTAAGGTTATCGAAGAATTATCCCGGCGGCGATAGTGCGGTGGTCCCACCTGACCCCATACCGAACTCAGAAGTGAAATGCCGTAATGCCGATGGTAGTGTGGGGTCTCCCCATGTGAGAGTAGGGCACCGCCGGGTTCAAATAAAACAGCAACCCCTTGGACTGATAAAGTTCGAGGGGTTTTTGTTTCTGGGCTCATCACTTACTTAGACTTACTTACTTTTTACCCCTTCTTTTACTTACCGAGAGTGAAAATGCGCGTTGAAAACTCCCCCTGATGTCTCTGCCCTATTTAGTTTTAATCAATCTCTTTCTAACTTTTCACAGCACATACACATACAAAAGTGCGGTCACAAAATCTTTAGATTTTAAACGTTAGCTCCGCCAACGATGCCGTAAGGCATAACAATCGCTTTGAGCAATTGTGTATAATTTTTCGTTAAATCTAAAAATCATATAGTGCACAATTTTTAAAGTAGATAAGATTTTCTTATTTGTGAAATAATTGAAGTACAGTCAAAATTAGTCATATTTATTAGTGAGAAAAAATTACTTGAGTGATACAATCCACCAAATTTTTTATAAAGGATAATCCCCAATGGCTCGTAAGAAAAAAACACGTCGAATCACGGATATTATGCCGACTCGTAAGGCAGATAAGAAACCTGAAATGCCGAAACGTGCCGGCAAAAAATTAACGCGTTATGAATTAGATGCAAAAGCGCGTGAAGAGAAGAAAAAACGTAAACATAAAGGTTTGACATCCGGTTCACGCCATAGTGTGGCGGAAGAAGGGGGTAATAAACCTCAACAAGTAATGAAAGATCCTAAACTCGGCAGTAAAAAGAAAATTCCTCTTATTGTGGAGTTTGTGAATAAACCGGAAAAAGGTCAGGTTATTCCTGTGGTACAACCGGTAAAAAAACAAGATCCGATGCAAGAATTGGAAAATCTTGAAAACAATGAGATTTTGAATGAATTGTTAGATGCTTTAGATGAGGGGAAAAGTATCAGTAAATCCGACCAACAATTTGTGGATGAATGCTTAGATCGCATTGCCGAACTAATGGAAGAACTCGGTATTGAAGACGAGGAAGAAAATCAAGATGATTTATACCGCACTTTTGAACAGATCGATATTAACCAATTTAGATAAAAAATGATTTTGACTATTACACTAATTTTTTCGGCAATTGTTATTATTGGTTTATCATGGTACGCACTGCGTTTGTTGAAACAATTAAAACAACAGCAGCAAATCATTTCTCAAGCTAAAACGGCACGAACAATCCGTTTAAAGGAGAGCATTGAAATCATTGCAAGAGCAATGCAAAGTAAGGAATGTAATCATTCTGAAGGTGTGATTCGTCTTGCGATGTTATTGATGCCATTTGGTAAAAATTTACAGCCTTATCCGGCAATGGCTGAGCTACACGAAATCGTGCGGGATATGCCGACACACGAAGCACGCAAAGAGCTGGAGAAAAAAGTGCGTTTTCGTCTTGATCTTGAACGGGAAAGTGCGGAAGCCAGACTTGAACAAGGCATAATAAAAGAATTACATCAATTATTAGATGATGTAAAACAACTTGGAGAGATTTAATGTCAGAGATTATTTGGGATAATGCACTTATACAAAAATACAATCAATCAGGTCCACGTTATACCTCTTACCCGACGGCATTAGAGTTTCATGAAAATTATACTCATCAGGATTTTATTGCCGCAGCCGGGCGTTATCCGACTCGTCCGCTTTCTCTTTACGTGCATATTCCGTTTTGCCATCAGCTTTGCTATTTTTGTGCCTGTAATAAAGTTATTACACGTCATCAACACAAAGCGGATATTTATCTTGATTATCTTGAAAAAGAAATTATCTCGCGAGCAGAATTGTTTAAAAATCGAACGGTAACCCAGATTCACTGGGGCGGTGGCACACCGACCTATTTAAGTGAGGCACAATCTGCCCGTTTAATGGCAATGCTAAAAGCAAATTTTAGTATTGCGGAAAGTGCGGAAATTTCTATTGAAATTGATCCGCGCCAAATTGAATTATCTATGCTTGATCACCTTCGCTCGCTTGGCTTTAACCGAATGAGTATGGGGGTGCAGGATTTTAACAAAGATGTGCAAGAAGCTGTTAATCGAGAGCAGGACGAAAGCTTTATTTCTGCCTTATTGGAGCGTGCTAGGGAATTAGGATTTCAATCGACAAACCTTGATCTGATTTATGGTTTACCATTGCAAAACGTTGATAGTTTTATGTTTACCTTGAAGAAAGTGATTGCGTTGAATCCGGATCGTTTGAGTATTTTCAATTACGCTCATTTGCCGAGCCGTGTTCCGGGACAAGCGAAAATCAAAGAAACTCAGTTACCAGCGCCGGAAACAAAGCTCACGATTTTGCAAAAAACGATCGAAACCTTAGGTGAAGTAGGGTATAGATTTATCGGAATGGATCACTTTGCCAAACCGTATGATGAGCTGGCCATTGCTCAGCAAAACGGTGTGTTGCACCGTAATTTCCAAGGTTACACAACACAAGAAGAATGTGATCTCCTTGGTTTAGGCGTGTCATCAATAAGTTTGTTAGGTGATACTTATGCTCAAAATGAGAAAGATCTCAAAACCTACTATACATTGGTTGAAAGAGACGGTTATGCGTTGCACAAAGGGCTTGTATTAACCGAAGAAGATTGTTTGCGCCGTGATGTGATTAAACAGCTCATTTGTAACTTTAAATTAGATTTTGCGGAAATTGAAAAGCAATACGATATTTGTTTTACAGAGCATTTTGCTGAAGATTTAATCTTATTGAAACCTCTCATTGAAGACGGATTAATTCATTTAACCGCACAAGGTTTACTCGTCCCACCTAAAGGGCGTTTGCTTATTCGCAATATCTGTTTATGCTTTGATGCCTATTCTCGCGTGGCTGCAAAACGCCAGCAATTTTCTAGAATTATTTGATTTGCGATACCACCAAAATTTGGTGGTATTTTCTATATTTCGGGAGTCATTATGAAAAAATTTACTTTTTCTTTGTTTACACTTGCTGTTTTGGGCATTTCTCATCCTGTTTTTGCAAATTCTTCCCAAAATTCGACCGCACTTCGTGAAAATCAGTGCTTAGCATTGAAAGATACTAAAGTTTTTAACACGGAAATTCAAAATGTGGAGTGGAATGCGAAAGGGGAAGTACCTGCAGATAGAATGTCCGCGCTGACAGGGGGGGCAAAAAATACCTTACAAGCTAAACCCCATTGTATTGTTGAGGGAGAAATTGCCGCACGTACCGGTGCAGACGGCAAGCATTACGGTATAAAATTCCAACTCCGTTTACCGGAAAATTGGAATAATAAGTTTCTCTTCCAAGGTGGCGGAGGTTTAGACGGCTTTGTTGCTCCGGCAATGGGCGCGATTCCTATTCATAGTTCAAGTGCAACGCCGGCATTAATGCGTGGTTATGCGGTGATGACAATGGATTCAGGGCATCCTACCCCAACACCTGATTTCGGCGCTGATCAACAAGCACGCTTAGACTATGCCTATCAAGCCATTGGAAAGGCAAAGACGGTTGCAAAACAATTCATTCAAACGGCTTATCAGAAAGCGGCAAACCACAACTATTTTATGGGATGTTCAAATGGCGGACGTTCCGCAATGATAGCCGCACAGCGTTACCCGCTCGAATTTGATGGCGTAATTGCGGCAAATCCGGGTTTTCGTCTTTCTCGTGCAGCGGTTGCGGAGCAATGGGATAACCATCAGTTAATGAAGATTGCTCCAATGAATGAGAAAGGTGAGAAAGTTTTTGCTAACGCCTTAACACAAACGGATCTCGATAAAGTTGTAAATGGCGTATTAGCGAAATGTGATGCGAAAGACGGTTTGAAAGACGGTATTATCAGTGCGTGGGAAAAATGTGATTTCACACCGGATTCGCTTGATTTACCAAAGGAAAAAATTGCCGCATTAAAAGCGATCTTCGATGGTGCGAAAAATAGTCGGGGTGAAGCGATTTATAGCGGTTGGTATTATGATTCAGGCATCAACCAAGAAGGTTGGCGTTCTTGGAAATTGGGCGATTCTCAAACGGCAGAACCCAATGCACGAAACATTGTGCTCTCTAGAGGTTCAATGACCTATTATTTTATGACGCCAATGCAACCGGACTTTGATTTAATGGCATTTGATTTTGATAAAGACACGCCTCGTGTTTATCAAACCGGTGCGATTAATGATGCGATTTCTACCGATTTAAGCAGCTTTAAAGCGAACGGCGGAAAATTGATTATCGTGACGGGAACTTCCGATCCCGTGTTTTCGGCAAAAGACCAAGTCGCTTGGTTCAATGAACTACAAAAAGATATGCAAAGTGCGGATGAATTTTCCCGACTTTTTGTTGCTCCGGGGTTAACTCATTGCGGTGGCGGTAATGGCTTAGATGACTTCGATCCGCTCACCGCCTTGGAACAATGGCACGATAATAATCAGGCTCCGAATAGTTTGATTGCGAAAAGTAAAACCTACCCGAATAAACAAATGCCGATTTGTGCTTATCCGAAGGTTGCGACTTATATCGGAGGTGATGAGAACAAAGCCGAAAGTTTTGAGTGTCGATAAGTAGCATGAATTAAATGTAAAGTTTACTGTATTGCTGCATCTCTCTAGACTCATTTGTTTTTTGTATCCATTTTAATTTTATTCACTATAAAAAGATGAACGACCGCAAGTGCGGTCGTTTTTTTATGTGTTTTTAATAATAAAAAATGCGGTGATTTTTCATCTCACTTTGAAGATGTGCGAGGCTTTGATCAAGCCTCAATGCCTTCAAATAAGGCCGTACTTAAATAACGCTCCGAAGCGGAAGGAAGGATCACAACAATCAATTTATTTGCAAATTCAGGTAATTTTGCAATGCGATCTGCTACTGCGACCGCAGCACCGGAAGAAATTCCGGCTAAAATACCTTCTTCCGACATTAATCGGCGGGCTGTGGCGATAGCTGTGTCACTATCCACCGTTTCTACACGATCAATTAATGAGAGATCTAAGTTCTTCGGTACGAAACCGGCACCGATACCTTGAATTTTATGAGAACCCGGTTTTACTTCTTCCCCCGCAAGAGTTTGACTGATCACTGGTGATTCCGAAGGCTCCACCACCACAGAGGTGATCGCTTTACCGAAATCCAATTTGATTGCGCGTGAAATGCCGGTAATCGTACCGCCGGTACCGGCCCCCGCCACCACGGCATCAACTTTGCCTTCCGTATCATTCCAAATTTCCACGCCGGTCGTTTCACGGTGAATCTGCGGGTTCGCCGGATTTTCAAATTGTTTTAGCATTACATAACGGTCAGGATTGGAGGCGACAATTTCTTCTGCTTTCGCAATCGCACCTTTCATACCTTTTGCACCTTCGGTAAGAACAAGATTTACGCCTAATCCGCGTAATAAACGTTTTCGTTCCAAACTCATCGTTTCCGGCATAGTGAGCGTGATTTTATAGCCACGAGCTGCTGCAACATAGGCCAGTGCAATACCGGTATTGCCGCTGGTGGCATCCACGATTTCTTTCCCTTTGGTTAGAATACCTTCTTTTTCTGCCTGCCATACCATATTGGCACCAATGCGGCATTTCACGCTGAAGCTAGGGTTTCTACCTTCAATTTTTGCGACAATATTGCCCTGACCGAAATTTTTTAAACGAACAAGCGGTGTGTTACCGATAGTGTAAGAATTATCTGCATAAATTGGCATATTTGCTCCCTATGAATATGGTTTTGTGTTGGAATCGGTATAGTTATAGCAGTGCTGCTTCCATTTAAAAAATAGTTAATAGATCTATTTTATAACTAAAGGCTATTTCACAATCTGATTATTGCTTGAACGGATATTTGTACCGTTGTTTGGTGTCGCCGGATGATTGGGTGAACCGCGGCGATAGTCAAAATTCATATCAAAACGTAAACGCTCGCGGTAATTTTCCACCCACATTAGGGTTGCACCACAGACGGCAACGGGAATAATCACCAAATTAATAAGGGGGATAAATGTACAGCAAGTGATTAATGCACCGAAAGTGAGATTTTGCGTGCGTTGTTCACCCAAGGCGTTTTTCATCACATCAAAGGGTACTTTATGGTTATCAAAAGGATAGTCGCAATATTGAATTGCCATCATCCAAGCGGTGAATAAAAACGTCAACACAGGCACAATGGTTTGCCCTACCATCGGAATAAAGCCAAGTAAAAATAATCCCACGATTTTTGGCAAGCTATACCACAGTTTTTGCCATTCACGGCGCAACATTCTCGGCACGTCTTTCATTACGTCCAACCAATTGTCATTGTTGATCGGCTCACCGGTGAGCATTTTTTCCAATTTTTCTGCCAATAATCCATTAAATGGCGCGGCGATAAATCCGGATAAGGTGGTAAAGGTGAAATAAAACAGCAGTAAAATCATGCCGATAGAAAGCATAAGTAAAATCACGCTTAAAAAGCCCAACCAATCCGGCATAAAATGCATTATCCAATCGATCATTGTGCTGACTTGCGAGATAAACAGCCAAAATAAGCCGCTGAGTAATAGAATGTTCAGTAAAATCGGCATAATTACAAAGCGGCGTAGCCCTTTTTGCCGAATAAAATGCCAACCCATAACAAAATAGTGAAAGCCGGATTTGATTTCTTGTTGATTCATCATTCTTTTTCCTTTTGATATCAATAAACCTATGGTGAATTAAATTTAAAAATGTTGACGATCATTGCTGCATCTCGCCGTGCTACTTGCACTGTCTTCGGCTTGAGGCATTGTATTCATTTTAATTTAATTCAGCATCAAAAGTGCGGTCAATTTTGACGGCGTTTTTGCCGTGAAATTCCCCGTCCCCCCTGTTTTTTCACCCCTCAAAATGTGGTAGCATTGACACGGTTTTATTGACTGTAAGGAGCAAAAATGGATCTTAATACAATTCTGATTATTTTAGGGGTCGTGGCACTTATCGCTCTTGTTGCGCACGGATTATGGTCAAATCGTCGTGAGAAATCAAAGTATTTTAAAAACGCAACCGCATTTAACCGCACTTTTACACAAGATCAGCCTGAACAAGATCAGCAAATTGCTTCTTCGACTGCTCAATCCGCCTCTCAGCCACAGCCTGCTTTGGAGCAAAATACACAACCGCCATCCTTTAATAAGCCGCTTTCTTCACAAGCGGATTCTCAAGAAATAGAAAGAACGGTAGATGATATTAAAATTTCCATTCCAAATTCCACTCCGGTGCGTGAACCGATTCGTGTTGAATACAATATGAAGCCGGCACAACCTATATCAAATCCTGCGACAATGACGCTTGAACAACTGGAAGCGCAAAGTAACGAGTTTGAGGGGATCAATTCATCTTCGCCCGAATTGCGTGAACAACTTTCACAAATGGCGTTAGGTGAATCGGATGAGGTGAAATCAACCGTCCATTTTAATCAGGCACGCACACCGGAAGCCTCGGTAGAAAAACAAACTTCAGGTTATATTCAGCTTTATGTGATTTCACCGCAACATCGTGAATTTCACGGTTCAAGATTGATTTCATCTCTTGAGAATTTAGGTTTTATTTTTGGCAGCCATAATATGTACCACCGTCATTTTGATTTAAGCGTAGCAAGTCCGACCTTATTTAGTGTAGCGAATTTGCAAGATGAAGGCGGTTTTAACCCATATAATGTCGATTTCACCACAATCGGCGTGGCGTTATTTATGAAATTGCCTTCACCGGGAAATGCGTTGGCGAATCTTAAACTAATGATTCGTGCTGCTAAAACCCTTGCTGAAGAGTTAGGCGGTTCCGTATTAACCGAAGATGAGCAAATCTTTGATGATTACCAAGAACAACGTTACCTTTCCCGTGTGTAAAACACATTAATTTTTTACCGCACTTTTGGCTTTCGGCGAACTTTGCGTTCGCCGTTATTACGTATAGTGAATTAAATTTAGAAATGTTTATCGCATTGCTGCGACTCACCGTACTGTTTACGGTTTTAATTTAATTCGCGATAAAAGTGCGGTCAGATTTTACCGAGAATTTTATGACAAGCATTCAAACTCAACTTGAAACCCTGCGCAAAACCTTGCGCCGATATGAATATGAATACCACGTGTTGGATAATCCAAGCGTACCGGATAGTGAATATGATCGCCTTTTTCATCAGCTTAAAGCCTTAGAAGCGGATTATCCCGAGCTTGTTAGCGCTGATTCGCCTACTCAGCGAGTGGGGGCTAAACCGCTTTCAGGGTTCAGTCAAGTTCGTCACGAAATTCCAATGCTTTCTTTAGATAATGCTTTTTCCGATGAAGAATTTTATGCTTTTGTAAAACGCATAGAAGATCGCCTCACTGTTTTGCCGACTCCGCTTACATTTTGTTGCGAACCAAAACTTGATGGACTTGCCGTGAGTCTTTTATACGTCAACGGCATACTCACCCAAGCGGCAACACGTGGAGACGGCACAACCGGTGAAGATATTACGGCGAATATTCGCACGATTCGTAATATTCCGTTGCAATTATTAACGGATAATCCTCCTGCTCGATTAGAAGTTCGTGGTGAAGTGTTTATGCCGCATATCGGGTTTGAACGTTTAAATGAACAGGCTTTGGCGCGTGGCGAGAAAACCTTTGCCAATCCGCGTAATGCCGCGGCAGGCTCGCTGCGCCAGTTAGATCCCAAAATCACCAGTAAGCGCCCATTGGTATTAAATGCGTATGGTATCGGTGTCGTGGAAGGGGTGGATTTACCTTCCACGCATTATGAACGTTTGCAATGGTTAAAGGCTATTGGTATTCCGGTGAATCCGGAAATTCGCCTTTGTCATGGTGTGGACGAGGTTTTAGATTTCTACCGTAATATTCAAAATAAGCGGAGTGATTTGGGGTACGATATTGACGGTACGGTACTGAAGATTAACGACATTGCCCTGCAAAATGAGTTAGGCTTTATTTCCAAAGCACCACGTTGGGCGATTGCTTATAAATTCCCCGCACAAGAGGAGTTAACCCTATTGAATGACGTGGAATTCCAAGTGGGGCGTACGGGGGCGATTACACCGGTGGCAAAACTTGAACCTGTCTTTGTGGGCGGTGTTACGGTGAGTAATGCGACATTACATAACGGTGATGAAATAGCCCGTTTGGATATTGCGATTGGCGATACGGTGATCATTCGTCGTGCGGGAGATGTGATTCCACAAATTATCGGCGTATTACACGAACGCCGTCCTGCAGACGCAAGAACAATCATTTTCCCGACCGACTGTCCGGTATGCGGTTCACTGATTAGTCGCATTGAAGGTGAGGCGGTGGCACGCTGTACCGGCGGTTTGTTTTGTGCGGCACAACGTAAAGAAGCGTTAAAGCATTTTGTATCACGAAAAGCAATGGATATTGATGGCGTAGGCGGTAAGTTGATTGAACAACTGGTCGAGCGGGAATTAATTCACACTCCGGCGGATTTATTCAAACTTGATCTCCGCACGCTGACCCGTTTGGAACGTATGGGGGCAAAATCTGCCGAAAATGCTCTGAACAGCTTAAATAAAGCGAAACATACCACATTGGCGCGTTTTATTTTTGCACTGGGTATTCGTGAAGTGGGCGAGGCGACCGCATTGAATCTGGCGAATCATTTCAAGACCCTTGAAGCTTTACAAAACGCTGATTTTGAACAGCTTCAACAAGTACCGGATGTCGGCGAAGTGGTAGCAAACCGCATTTTGGCATTTTGGCGCGAACCGCACAATGTGGATGTGGTGAATGATTTGATTGCGCAAGGTGTGTATTGGGATAAGGTGGAAGTAAAAGAAGCCAGCGACAACCCCTTTAAAGGTAAAACCATCGTGCTTACCGGCACACTCAGCCAAATGGGACGAAATGAAGCCAAAACTCTGCTTCAAAATATGGGAGCAAAAGTCAGCGGCTCGGTTTCCGCCAAAACCGATTTTGTCATTGCCGGTGATAGCGCCGGCTCAAAACTTGCTAAAGCACAGGAACTAGGCATTGCCGTATTAACGGAAGAGGAATTTTTAGCGCGGATTTAGTAATCCATCCGTTTTTTTGACCGCACTTTTAATTTATTCCGGCTTTCGGCGTCTCTCCGAAGTAACGTTTATATTCCCGGCTAAATTGGCTGGGACTCTCGTATCCGACTTCATAAGCAACAGTCGCAATAGCGTCGTTACCTTGTTTAATCATACGGCGGGCAGTATTTAGCCGTAGCGATTTTTGGTATTGCAAAGGCGAAAGCCCGGTGATTTTTTTGAAATGGTTATGAAAACCCGATACTGACATTCCGCATTGCCGTGCTAAGGTTTCGATACGGATAGCTTCACTGAAATGGTGGCGGAGATAATCCGTAGCCTGACTGATCTTTTGCGTGTGTGAACCTATATTCACCATTTGCCTGAGCTTATTACCCTGTTTGCCGGTAAGTAAACGATAATAAATTTCTTGTTGAATAAGAGGAGCAAGGAAAGGAATGCTTTTTGGATTTTCGTGCAAGAGTAATAAGCGTTCAAATGCACTTAATAGTTCATCTTCTAATTGCCAAGGAAGAAAAGCCAGCATTTCAGATTCATCATTGTTATCAAAAAGTGCGGTGTGTTCTAATAGAATGTCTCCCACCATTTTCAGATCGATTTTCATAGATAGCATAAAAAACGGCTTACTTGCCGTATCCGGATAAATTTTTCCACACATCGGCATATTTACGGGGCAGAACATAAAATGTTTGTTATCAAAATGATAGCACTGTTCGCCTAGCTGAATTTCCCGCCAACCTTGTAAAATAATACAAATACTCGGTTCTTGAATAATGCCTTCATAAGTAAAAGGACGATCCGAATGACGAATATATAAACCGGCAATCGGCGAGTAATAATCTTGATTATGAGGAATCACTTTAAGTAAGCGATGAAGCGTTTGTCTTGATAACATTTTAGAGAATTAGGCAATTATTTTGGTTGAATTTTATACCTCATCTTTCATTAAGGCAATATACTGATTGCCATTAAAAACAAGATGATGCCTTCTTCTGTAAGAAGTAACTCATCTTTTGGGAGCTCAGGATTAACTGTAATTTACAACAAATATAAGGAAATAAATGATGAAAATTTTCTACAAAACTTCAGCAACAGCAACCGGTGGGCGTGATGGGCATACTCAAGTCGATGACGGTTCAATCGGTTTTGATTTGGTGTCATTCCAAAATGAAAGCGGTAAGCAAGGTACAAACCCGGAACAACTTTTTGCGATGGGATATGCGGCGTGTTTTGATAGTGCAATGAATTTGGTTGCAGGGCAAATGAACCTTAAACCGACTTCTTCCAATACAACCGTGGGGGTAGGGATCGGTCAGAAACCGGATGGTGCGTTTAGTCTTGATCTCGATATTACGATCACTGTTGGCGGTTTAACCGTGGAGGAGGCGAAGGCTTTGATTCAGCGTGCTCACGAGATTTGCCCGTACTCAAATGCAATCCGCAATAACGTTGATGTTCGTTTACATATAAATGTGATGAGTTCATTTGATTTATAATGTGGATTTAAAAGGTAGGTAAAAATATATTGAAAAATGATTTTAGTTGTTTTCAAATTACTTGGAGTCTCATTAAACCGAGAAAATAAGTATAAGACACCTCCTTAAAAAAGGTTGTAATCGTTTATTATTACGAGTTTGTGACTATATTTTGAAAGGCGAGAGTGAAATCAGCTTTACTCTCACCTTTTTATCTTTTCAGTACCTTATAGCAATGAGGATTGTGTTTAGTATATAGGGGTATGCTGTCAACATTGATTATCAACGAAATTATTGACAAGATGTAGTTACGAGTGGCGGACGCAACAACAAGACCGCCCTTTCGCTCAACTCAGTGCCTTACAAATCGCTACTGAAGATATCGCACTTGGTGCCGCCATTTTGCCGATTTATCATTTGCTGAAGAAATAGATTTTTCCGGAAATTTTGCTTATCTTGACAATGATATTCTGTATTTAAGTGCGGTTATTTTTCACAAAGATTTTATAAATAAAAACGGAGATTTATCATCTCCGTTTTTTGTATCTATTAGGTCGGTTATTAAATTTTAGAAAGTATAGCCTACAGCAAGCTGAGCGGATGTTTGATCGCCGGCTGAGCTGAATGCTTTTTGAGCGTTGATATTCATCATTAAACCGTTATGCCATTGGTAACCAAGCCCGGTTGTTAATCGGGTTATATTTTGGTTCGGTTCACTTTGGATGGTGAAATTCCGTCCTTGATGGAAATGTCCTTGTGATGCCTTTTCTGTGGAAAGAATGCTGTAATCCGCACCTAATTTAAATAACATTTTTCCGTTATTTAGCACAAATGTGCCGATGAGCTCCTGCCCTATGTTAGCTTCTAAACGATTTGTATGTAACGCATCAATATGTAATCCGCCCGCACCTTTTTCTTCGATCGCTTTTTGATGAATGCGTGTGTAAGCGATGCCGAGTTTTGGCTCGAATTTCCACTGTTCATTGAGTGGCAGGGCATATTTGATTTGTGCATAAGTAGCGATAGCATTTGCTTTGCTGTTGGCATCGAATTGATAATGATCATAGCCGTTGCTGATGCTTCTGTATCCTTTCAGATTAAACTGATCGTAGATTACCCCACCGATTAAGGAGATATTATCTAAGTCTGTTCTGATATATCCACCGAAGGATGTGCCTTTTCCTTTTAAATAACCGTTGTTCATTCCGGTTATTTTGGTTTTTTCATCTGCAATGTGAATACCTGCCGTTGTATTTGAATTTATGCCATAGTGAATCGCAAGCGTTGATGCTCTAAATGTGGATTTTTTGGCAGTCTGTTTGTAATGCTGGTTATCATAAAGCCCGTTTGCACTAATGTTCCATTCTTGTTCTTTTAAGCGCTTACTTTGAGCAAGAATATTGTTATATTGGCTTGTGATATTTTTAGCCAGTTGATTAGTTACAACACCATAAATATTATGTTCAACCGCTTGATTAAAATAATGATTGACCGCATCGGTGGCTTGTTGAACGGATTTATCCGTTGTTAAAGCCGATTTTTCTAATGGGTTTAATCCTGTCGCCCGCCAACTTTCGATATAACTATAGTATGCCTGTGCATAAGGCGTATCAAATACGTTATTGTTGTTTAACGCTTCATTAAGCTGCTGATTTTTTTGTGTTAAGGTATCGATTTGTTGTTGATTTTTCTCCACTTGTTTTGTTAAGTCTTCAACAGATTTTGCCAATGCTTGATTTTGGCTGTCTTTTGGCGGTGTCTGATTTTCTTGGGTGTCTTTTTTCTCTGTTGCGCGTTTTTGTCGCTGTGCCGCTTCGTTATGTGCAGCGATAGTTTCGGCAAGCGCCGTTTTTGCTTCTTCAAGTTGTGCCGCTGTTTGTTCAAGTTGCGCTTTAAGGGCATCTAACTCGCTTTGTTGTCGCTGTTTTTCTTGTTTATGGGCTTCCTCTTTTTGCTTCGCTTGCTCGGCGGTCATTACCACTTTCGGTTCAATCCATAATTGTCCGTTTTTAAAGACCGCACTTTGTAGCACATTGTTGCTATCGAATCGGATATTTTGTGCATCAAGTCGGAATCCACCGAATTTAATTTCGTATTCACTTTTGGCTTTGGTGGTATTTACGATAAATTTGCCGTTACCATTGAGTGAAATATTATTTTGTCGATTTGGATCGAATAGGGCGTGTTGTTCCGGACTAAGTACTTGATAATGCAAGTCTTGATTAAGAGTAATATTATCAGTTCCCTGAATTTTTGCATTAGCAAGTAAATGGGTCTCTTGATTTACTACAACTTTTTCCGCACCGGATAAATTGTAATTAACGCGAATCGGTGTGGTGGAATAGCTATTAGGCTTACCGAAAGAGAAAGTGTCTTGTCCCTCTCCCATTTCAATTGTTTTACCATTGAAAATAGCTTGTGAATCAGCGAGGGTGAGTTCATCATTCCCGCCTTTTAAGTCAATATCGCCGTTAATAACGGATTGGTTGCCAATAGTCAGTTTATTTACATTGTCATCCCCTAAAATGGCGAGTGGTTTTTCCGATTTGTTGACATTAAATCCATTGGTATTAATCGTTGTGCCGATTAAATTGACTTCAGCGTTTGTCCCAATTTTTAGCCCTGTTTTGTAACCGTTTACGATGGAATCCGTTAGCGTAAGATTATTGGTTGCAAACACCGCACCATTTGCCATACCGACACCATTGATGATTTTATTTGTGATGGTTTCCGCAGTGGTAATTATTTTTTCACTGTCTTTCTGGTTTGTCGTCAGCGGTGCATTAATAACTTGATAGGTTTTTCCGTTTTGGCTGAATGAGGCAAGATAATCCGTTCCTTGCGTGATTTTCTCGATTTCCTCATTTTCATTTAATTTGATATATAGCCCCGCATTCTTCACTTTGTAATTAGATTGCTCCGCCGTATCAAAATATTTATATCTTTGGTTGGAATTTGCATCCGATTGATAGCCGCCGATAATCATTCGTCCGGCAAAAATACCGTAGTTATTAATATTATTTTTAAAGCCCGAGCGGTAATCAGGGTTTGTTGTGCTGAAACTGGTATCGATTTTTCCTTTTGCTAATAATGCACTATGATTGCCTGAAATTAGCCCCGCATTGCTTATCACCGAATTGGTTTCGGCATTGATGCTGATTCCTGCCCCATTATTGCGATAATCGACGGGTTTGTACTCATTTTGAGAGAAACCTTGATAAACCTTTGCATAACCGCTAATTACGCCATTATTGGTGATATTGCCTAAAGTGGTGCTTGACGTATAAGCATCGGATTCTCCATGACTCCAAGCACTGATTCCATTTCCGCTGGAGTGAACACTAACCGTCGTTTGAATATTTGCCGTCGTATGATTAGAGGTTGTTGGCGTGGTTGGGTTTGATTCACAACCCGGTGTACCGCTTGCCAGCCATTTGCAGGTTTCCGGATCTAAAGATGTCGTATTTGTATTTGACGTTGATATAGGGCGTGGTGCTAACCAATTCGTTAAAGAAGCTGTATTCGATTTACTTTCAATTTTCGCAATAAAGGTTTTATCGGCAACCGATTTGTCGGATTTTCCGCCTTTGACTTCAACTTGACCGCTAATGATACCGCTATTGTTTACATCACCAATGGAAGATAATTTACCGTTATTGCCTCTCGCATAGGTAGAAACCCCGTTTCCCGAAGCTATGCTTTCCGTCATTAAACTTCCCATTCCGTTACCGGCTTGAACTTTTGCAAAACCGGTAATCCGTCCGTTATTTTGAACCTTGCCTAAGGTGGCTAGGGCAGAAATACTGCGGGTTTGTCCATTACTGGATTCGGCGGTGACAGATACACCGTTACCACTCCCTAAAGCATTGGCATCAGAGTAAAGATGAAATCCTTGATAGTGAGAGTTATCGCCTGAAATTTGGATTAGGCGACCTGCAATTTCACCTAAATTGTGAATATTTCCGACCGCACTTTCCGTTTTATTTTTAGCAAAACGTCCCGTGTTAGCCAATGCAGAAACACCATTCCCTGAATTTACGGAAGTAGTATGTGTATGAGTGGTATTTTGTCCCCCTTGTAAGTGGGCTTCACCGCTTAATTGTCCTGTATTTTGAATTTCACCTAATTTAGCAAAATTATTTTGGACTTCGGAAAAGGTAATTTTGTCAATGGTATTAACATAAGATGAAGCGGAAATGGCATTGCCGGAGGCTAAACTTGTGACAGAATAAAATTGGGGTTTATAGCTTGCCGTATGAGGAGAGATATTTTGAGCGGCTTGCGCATGAACTTTGCCTTGAATTTGACCTCGGTTATTAATATTTTGCAGTGCGATTTCAACGGTTTTACCTTCAAAATCCGCCTTCTCTAATTCAGGACTACTCGGTGTAGCTTCGGTTACGGCGGCACGAGTACGTGTTGTGGTGCGGGCTGTACTTCGTCTTGATACTCCCGTTGCACCACTATAACCGTCAGCAATGCCATCAGCACCCACTTCCGCATTATGTTTGCCGAAATCCGCCAATCCCACTAAAGAAACCCCGTTTCCACTACCATAGCTTTTTATATCGCCGTGCGTTTCGGCTTCTCCGCCTTGTAAATCCGTATCGGCCGAAATTGAACCGGTATTTTCAAGGGAATTAAGCGTAAAAACGACATTATTCGGATTACTCGGTGCAGACCAACCCAACGCATCAATCCCATTTGCAATGCCGTCAATAGCAATGGCACCTCGTCTATCTTCCGATTGCGTTGTCGTTTCACCTCGTGCAATCACTTTCGCGACAATTTGCCCTTCATTTTTTGCTCCGACTTGAGGGGCTTTGCCATCGTTATCATTGGCGTTACCGTACCAAATTATTCGCACAGGATTGCCTGAACGATTAAATCTGCCTGTAATACGTTCTTCTGCATTTTCGCTACGAATATGATCGATTTTTTCGATTTTTTCATCAGAGTTAATCGTAGCGATTGTCCCGACACCTTGTTGGTATGCATAGGCGGATACCGCAACGGCAACAGAACTTAAAATCAAGCCTTTTTGTAATAACGGCTTCATAAATTTCTCCTTTTATTAAAAAAAAATTAATGAGAATATATATCATTTGTATTTTGTTGTAAATAGAGTGAATTTTAATATTTCTTACCTTATTTTCGCTAATCTTTCTATTCATTGAGCAACCCTAATAATCGCTATATACTAATGCACGCTAATTTTTCCGTTTTGTAGGTTTTTTATGAACACAATGTTGCAACAGCTTAAAAATCACCGTTCTATTCGGCAATTTACCGAACAGCCAATCAGTAAGGAATTACGCACTGAGATTTTAAATGCAGCGAAAATGGCTTCCACTTCACAGCATATTCAAGCGACACACGTTATTCGTATCACTGATCCTACGGTGCGTAAAAAATTACGTGAAATTTGTTCTGATCAAGCTTATGTAGAAAATGCGGCGGAGTTTTGGGTATTTTGCGCAGATTTCGCTAAACACGCCGGAATTGTGCCGAACGCCGAATTTGATTGGACGGAATGGTTACTTGTCGGTGCCATTGATACCGGGATTTTTGCTCAAAACGTACTCACTGCAGCGGAAGCCTGCGGATTAGGCGGTGTGTTTATCGGATCTCTCCGCAATGATATTGAACAGGTGGATAAACTTCTCAAATTACCGAAATATGTTGTGCCATTAGTGGGAATGTGTTTAGGTTATCCTGCACAAGATCCGATATTACGCCCCCGCTTCCCTGCAGAAATGCTTTGTTCCGAAAATGAATATACTCCATTAGATCCGGCTAAGCTTACCGCATTTGATGCAGAAATTTCCGACTATTATCAGATGCGTTCGCAAAAAACGCTCACTTGGTCAGATTATATGAAAGGGGTTTTTAGCGAACAAAAACGTCCGCAAATTTTGTCTTATTTGCAATCAAAAGGTTTTGTGCAACGGTAAATAAAGAAAAAAGTCCAATCGCTTTATCGGCTAGTTTGGAGTTACTTGATAATTTCTCGGTTTGAACAACGCAACCTGTTTCTGTTACGTATTCTTCCATTCATTCGGCGGTTGCCTGTTTTTGCGCCAAGAATCATCGGAAGGAATTGATTTCCGCAAAGTCGGGATAAAACACAATTTTTATTTTGTGCGATTTTTATCAAAATTTGTTTTTTCTCTCTTGACCCCGTAGTAGCTACGGGCTTTAGACTTATGTTCGTTCAATTAAGTTACTTTACAAAGGAAGAAATATGAGCCTTTCTCATTCAACGAACCATTCATCGCACCATCATTCCCATCATCATAACCACTCAGAGAAAAATAAAACGATTTTAGGGATCAGTTTTGTCATTATCACGATTTATATGGTGGTGGAATTTCTGGGCGGCTATTTTTTCCAAAGCCTTACTTTAATGGCGGATGCAGGACATATGGCGAACGACAGTCTATCGCTTTTCTTGGCATTAATGGCATTATTTTTAAGCGTAAAATGGCAAAAATGGTTTGCTTTGTTAAACGGTATTTCACTGATTGGGGTTGCCATTTGGATTTTGATTGAAGCCTTGGAACGTTGGCAATCTCCACCCGAAATGCAAGTGCTCCCGATGTTAAGCGTGGCAATTACAGGGCTTGCTGTGAATATTTTTGTGGCTTGGATTATGCTTAAAAGTGATCACGATAATTTGAATATTCGAGCCGCTTACCTGCACGTCTTGGCTGATTTGTTCGGATCGGTGGTGGCGATTGTGGCGGGGTTAAGCGTATTATGGTTTAACTGGCAGTGGGTGGATATCGTCGCAAGTGCGATTTTGAGCCTGCTTGTTTTGCGTAGCGGCGGTGCCGTGACTATTCAGGCTGTTAGGGCATTGCGGAATAATGATGAACATTTCTCGTTAAAATCACATTCTCATTGAGGCGGCTTAAAGAAAAAAGATGAAAATTAATGAACTTAGTCTTCGCACGGGTGTAAACCTTGAAACGATCCGATATTATGAAAAACAAGGTATTTTACCCGAACCCAAACGGGCAGCGAACGGTTATCGTCATTATGATGAAGAAAGTGTCGCGCAGCTGAATTTTGTGAAAAATTGCCGTGCTTTAGGCTTTTCGCTAGAGGATATTCGTCAACTCAATCAGCTGAAATTCGGTATGGCAGATCATTATCAGGCAGATTTTCTTGTGTTGAATCAACTCGCCCAAGTCGAAGATAAAATCGTCCGGTTATTGGAAATAAAAACATTTCTACAATCTATTGCAACAAAAGAAGAACATAGCGAATCGGAATGCAAGGTGATCGCCGGTTTAGCGGAAGGAAAGTGCGGTTGATTTTTCCGAAATTTTGTTGCCATTTAAGCCTTTTAATTAAAGGTTTTTTTCAAAATCTCTTCCAATAATTCAAATACTTTTAATACACGTGTCGGTGTGATGCTTTCATAAGGGCGATATAAAAACAGTTGCCATTTTTGAATTTCAATATCGGTGAAAAGTGGGCGTAGTTCGCCTGTTTGTAAGTAAGGTTTGGCAATAAAATCGCTAATCAAACCGACCGCTCTTCCTTGCAGTATTGCCTGTAAACCGCTGTAAATATCAACACTTTGAAATACAACGTGGCGAGGTTTAAGTGTGTATTCGACATTTAGCGGAAAGTGCCATGTGCGTCCGGTATTAGGATTGATTTGAGCAACAAAAGGAAAATGTTGCTCCAGATCATATAAGGATTTCGGTTCACCCAAGTTTTCCAGCAGGCTTGGTGCGGCAACCAATACATCGCCAATTTCGGTGATTTTTCGTACGATGAAATTAGAATCAGGTTCTAATCCGATGCGTATGCCAATATCAATACGGTGGCTGACATTATCAAGTTTTTTCATATCATCACGCCAGTCGATGATCAGATTGGGATAAGGAGAAAGTGCGGTCAGTAGTTTTGCTAAAATTTCATCATTAATTCGCCAGCTCGGTACGGTAATTCGCACAATGCCGTTCATTTCTCGGTCGGCACGTTGTTTGCTTGGTATAAATAAACGATCACTATCTGCCAATAATTGTTGCGCTTGAGGTAAAAATTGTTCACCAAAATCGGTTAAAGAAACCCGCCGAGTGTTGCGTTGAAATAATGGCTCGCCTAAATATTCTTCCAATTCTGCAATCAATCTGGTTACGACAGGAGGTGATATTGCGAGGCGATTGGCGGTTTCTTTAAATTGGAGTGTTTCGGCAAGGGTGCAGAATACTTTTAATATTTCAAAACGATGATTCATTTATTATTTCATTTTTAGAAATTGTGAAATTCATTTTTACAAATTTACTTGAAATAGTCCAGCCGTTAGAATTATACATATAATTTTGATGCAATTGATATTGCGGACACCGATGTGGTGTCCTTACACAAACTTTTATAAGGAAAGCAAAATGACGAAAACTCTTTTCAAAAAGACCGCACTTGTTGCTGTATTAGGTTTAGCATTTTTCGGAGAAAACGCAATGGCCTCATTACCTCAAAATGCCACAGCTATTGATGTACCGTCACAGCATATTCAATTAACGCAGGAATGGGATAAAATTTTCCCTAAATCCGATAAGGTGGAGCATCGTAAGGTAGTTTTTAAAAATCGTTATGGCATCACCTTAGCCGCAGATCTTTATGTGCCGAAAAATACCAAAGGTAAATTACCGGCAATCGCAGTAAGCGGTCCGTTTGGCGCGGTGAAAGAGCAATCTTCAGGGTTATATGCGCAAACCTTAGCGGAACGTGGTTTTGTCACACTGGCTTTTGACGGCTCGTACACCGGTGAAAGTACCGGCATACCACGTAATGTACCTAGTCCGGAAATCAATACTGAAGATTTTAGTGCCGCAGTGGATTTTTTAGGTTCGCTTGATAATGTGGATCGCGAAAAAATCGGGATTTTAGGCGTGTGTGGTTGGGGGGGCTTTGCTTTGAATGCGGCAGTATCTGATCCGCGTATTAAGGCGGTGGCGGTCAGCACAATGTATGATATGACCCGTGTAGCCGCTAACGGTTACGAAATTGATATGAAACGGAATGCTGAAGGTGGATATGATAGAAAATCGGCGCAAACTGCGGAAGAACGCTACAATATGCGCTTGCAAATGAACAACGCACGTTGGGAAAGTGCAAAAAACGGTTATGAGACGTTGCTACCGGCAAATAATCTCGATCCGGCAAAAGGTATTACACCTGAAACGCCAAAATTTATCGCAGAATATGCAGATTTCTATCGTACGGAACGAGGCTTCCATCCACGTTCTATTAACTCAAACCCAAACGGCTCGTGGACAACCACCGGTATGATTTCATTGATGAATATGCCGATTTTACAATATGCGCAAGAATTGAAAGCTCCCGCATTGATTGTGCATGGTGAAAAAGCGCATTCACGTTATTTTGCAGAAGATGCCTATAACTCGCTAGGTAGTAAAAATAAAGAGTTATATATCGTACCGGGGGCAAGCCACACGGATTTGTACGATAACAAAGCAGGTAAAATTCCTTACGATAAATTTGAGGCATTTTTTAAAGCAAACCTGAAGTAATTAGCTTGACCGCTTTCAAAAGGGCGGTCAAATTTATATGAAAACTTTGTTTTCCTTCTTACTCGGTTTAGTCAGTTTTCAGTAGGTGCTGAAATGAAAGTTAAAATTACTCTTGATGACGGTGTTTATTTCGCCACACTTTCAGATAACCCAACTAGCCAAAGTTTTTGGCAGAAACTGCCAATAATATCAAAGCTTGAAAATTATGCGAATAATGAAAAAGTGGTGTATTTGAAAGAACAACTTAGCATCAAACAAGCTCCGGTCGGCTATATGAGTAAAACAGGTGATATCGCCTATTATGCTCCTTGGGCTAATATTGCAATGTTTTTTGACAAAGGCGATTACGCACAGGGTTTAGTTTATATGGGGAAATTTGACGGCGATTTGACCGCACTTTCAAAATCGAATCATATTAAATTTGAACGGGCGGAATAATGCGTTGGGCGGCACTCGCATCATGCCTTTCGGCAGGTGTCCGTGAGTTTAATGGATGATTAATTAAGTTGTTCGTTTTCAGTGGAATTTGCTTGTTTCATTATTCGTTTTTTCCTTATTCTCTTTTTATCATTTTAAGGCTAATCAAGCCTGATCAAGTCGGCTAAAATAGCCACGTTCGAACAACAGGAGTATAGATATGAATAATATTCAGAACAAAGTCGTGATTATTACTGGAGCATCATCAGGTATTGGTGAGGCAACCGCTTATAAATTAGCGGAACAGGGGGCGAAATTAGTATTAGGCGCACGCCGTGAAGAGAAATTGAAAGCGATTGTCGAGAACATTAAAGCCAAAGGCGGTGAGGCGGTGTATCGGGTTACTGATGTCGTGAAGGCGCAAGATAATGCGGCTTTGGTGGAATTGGCAAAATCGGCTTTTGGTAAAGTCGATGCGATTTTCTTAAATGCGGGCTTAATGCCAAATTCACCGCTTTCAGCCTTAGAAACCAATAACTGGAATGCGATGGTGGATGTGAATATCAAAGGCGTATTAAACGGAATTGCCGCTGTCTTACCAGTTTTTGAAGCGCAAAAATCAGGCCATATTTTAGCCGTATCTTCTGTGGCCGGCTTGAAAGTTTACCCTGGTGCAAGTGTGTACTGTGGTACGAAATGGGCGGTAAAAGCGATTATGGAAGGTTTACGTATGGAGTCGGCTCAAGCAGGTACGAATATTCGTACTGCAACGATTTACCCTGCCGCCGTGCAATCGGAATTGGTTGATCACATCACTAATGAAGCAACATCTAAAGGTTATCGGGAGCTTTATGATACTTTTGAAATTCCTGCAGAACGTGTGGCGAATGTCGTGGCTTTTGCGCTTTCCCAACCGGAGGACACCAACATCAGTGAATTTACTTTAGGTCCAACTACACAACCTTGGTAAAGTTCAGTTCAAGTAATGATCGTTTGGTGAGGCTTATGTCTTAAAGAGCGGTCAAAAAATTCGGTATTATGTAGCAGTTGTACAAAGGCTGTTTTTAATTCAAATGTTGGGTGCATTACGCCTTTGGCTAACACACCCTACTTTTAAAGTCGTAACGTTATTTTGCAGTGTAGCCTTATACGGTTTGTGTGGGTGAGTAAAAGTGTCTGTGTAAGTGCTACATTATAATACCTGATTTCACTCAAGATTTTTTTGCCGTTAAAGCAAAACTTTCATCAAGTAATTCAAACAATAAGTTGTCATCAATTTCTGAGAGATTAAGACTCAACCAATGTTCTTTATTCATATGATAAGCGGGATAAACACCTTTCATCATTCTGAGCGAGCCGATTTCTTCCGTTTTGATCTTAACATTGATTATTGAGATTTTTCTTTCTTCTTTCAAACCGATTTTAGTGCCTTCTATCAACATTACAATGGCAAACCATTTACGGTTATTTTGATGTCTGAATACGGCATAATCGGGATGTTTTGCCCACAGGTATTCCGCCGATGCACTATAACGTTGTTCGATTTTAGGGAGCAGTGTTGTTGTGTCCATTTCATTTTCCTTATTAAAAATCAGGTAGCATTATAAGTCGAACTATTTAGAATGGCGAGAGACCAAAAACGGCAGTATTTACCGTTTTTAATCAGTTAGTTACCGTAAGGATTTTCTTTTGCCGACCACATACTTAATACTGCCCATGCCATACATCAATTTTTAAGTGATAATTCATTGGAAACTCGTACTATTGCCTTTGATTATTTTTTATCTTTCCAGTCCGGTACGGCTTTTTCCGCCGCAGGTACATCATAAATGTCCAATACAACAGGTTTCACACCATTGGCTTCCAGGTTTTGGCTTTATCTGCGCTACGTGTCGTGCCATACACAATATAGCCTTTTTCGACTAACGCTTTGGTTAACGGCTCACCGATAACGCCGGTTGCACCTGCTACAAACACGGTTTTTGATTTTGCTGTCACTGTGGTTTCAGGGGATTTATCACAGGCGGTTAAACTAAACATACCGGCTGCAAGTGCGGTCAATTTTAGCAATGTTTTTTCATAAGAATCTTTATAACATATGAAAAACAAATAAAATTCGCTGTGTATTCTAGCAGTCAAAGATTTACAAGAGAAAAGTATATTTTAATAAATACGCTCATTTAGCCGCCCTGATTGTCATCTCATGGTTTTTTCTTTAGAATAACCCCAATTTATTTAGTATTTTATTTTGAACTAAAAGGTACGTTATGGCAGATTGGGATGGGAAATATATCAGTCCTTATGCGGAACATGGAAAGAAAAGCGAACAAGTGAAGAAGATCACGGTGTCGATTCCGATTAAAGTTCTGGAAATCTTGACGAATGAACGCACCCGTCGCCAATTAAAAAGCCTTCGCCACGCCACAAATAGCGAGTTGCTTTGCGAGGCTTTTCTCCATGCCTTTACCGGTCAGCCGTTACCAACGGATCTGGATTTAATGAAAGAACGCCATGATGAAATTCCGGAAGATGCAAAAGAAATTATGCGCCGATTGGGAATTGATCCGGAAAGTTGGGATTATTAGCCCCTTAACTTCTTTCTTTTTTTAATCCATTCAAAATTGAACATTCGGGCTGATCATTGCCCTGACAGGCATTATGCCATTGTTGTAGTTTTTCCACCATTTCTTCTAATTGTTTAATTTGTTGTTTTAGCATAGCGATGTGCTGCGTGGTGAGGGCTTTTACTTCACTGCTATTGCGGGCGGGGTTATCTTGCAAAGCAAGCAATTGTGCGATTTGTTGTAACGAAAAGCCGACATCTCGTGAGTGGCGAATAAAATATAAACGTTCGATGTCCTTCTCTTCGTAATAACGATAACCGGAAAAGTTGCGCTGTGCCGGTTTTAACAAACCTAATTTCTCATAATCCCGAATTTGTTTTGGGGTAAGTCCGCTTAATTTGGCGACTTCACTAATATTCATAAAAACACCTTGACCTTTACCTTGGGTTAAGGTTTATAGTAAGCCACCTCAAAATATCATTCAATACTAACAAGGAGAAAATAATGAAAAACGTTCGTTTAACGGTAACAGGAATGCATTGCGGCGGTTGTGTAAAAAGCGTAACTCGCGTATTGGAAGAATTAGATGGCGTGGTGCAAGTGAATGTTGCCCTTGAAGGCTATGCGGATGTTCAATTTGATGAAACCAAAGTCTCCGTTTCACAATTAATTGAAACCATAGAGGATGCAGGTTTTGACGCAACAGAGTAAAAAAATTTCTCTTCAAATTGAGGGAATGACTTGTCAATCTTGCGCCAGTCGAATTGAAAAAGTGCTGAATAAAAAGCCTTTTGTGGAACAAGCGAATGTCAATTTTGCGGTGGAAGAAGCGCAGGTCGTTTTTGATCCGACACAGGCAAGTGCGGATGATATTCTCGGCATTATTCAGAAAACCGGTTTTAAAGGAAGTTTAAAAACCGACAAACAGTCGCTTTTGCGGGAAGATAAAAAATCCCATTGGCGACTTTGGCTATTGTTGGTGATTAATATTCCGTTCTTAATCGGAATGATCGGAATGTTGATCGGTAATCATCAGTTAATGTTGCCGCCAATGTGGCAATTTGTGTTAGCAACCGTTGTGCAATTCGGGTTGGCCATTCCGTTTTATCGCGGAGCAATAGGCAGTATTCGCGGCGGATTGGCAAATATGGATGTTTTGGTGAGCAGCGGCACACTTACGATTTATCTGTATTCCGTTTATATGTTGTTTTATCACACTGCACAAGGTCACGATGCGTTACATCACGTGTATTTTGAAGCGGCTGTGATGGTGATCGGTTTTGTAAGCCTCGGTAAATTTTTAGAAGAGCGAACAAAAAAACACAGTCTCAATAGTTTGGAATTGTTGCTACGGCTTACGCCAAGCCAAGTTAGCGTTTGGCGTGATGAAATGTGGCAGATTATTTCCCTTGATCAAGTAAAAATCGGTGATGTATTGCGGGCAAATCAAGGGGAGCGTATTGCTGCGGACGGCATTGTGGAGCAAGGAAACGGCTGGTGTGATGAAAGTCATTTAACCGGTGAATCGATGCCGGAAATGAAACAGGCGAGAAGCAAGGTTCTTGCCGGCGCAATGGTAACCGAAGGCAGTTTGACTTATCGGGCGCATCAACTCGGCAGCCAAACTTTATTGGGTGATATGATGAGCGCATTGTCTGAAGCACAAGGCTCGAAAGCGCCCATTGCGCGTTTTGCCGATAAAGTGGCAGGTGTTTTTGTCCCCGTCGTGCTTGGTATTTCCGCAATCACTTTTATCTTAACTTGGCGGATAACCGGTGATCTTGAAACCGCAATTATTCACGCCGTATCCGTACTGGTGATTGCTTGCCCTTGTGCTTTAGGGCTTGCCACACCGGCTGCGATTATGGCAGGCATGGGGAAAGCGGTTAATTCAGGTGTTTGGTTTAAAGATGCGACAGCAATGGAACAAGCGGCGCATATTAATACTGTTGTATTAGACAAAACCGGTACGCTAACCACCGGTGAGCTAAACATTGCTACAGTATGGTTGCCGCAAAGTGCGGTCATTTCCGAAGACGATTTATATCGCATTACCGCAGCCGTAGAACAATATGCCAATCATCCTCTTGCGAAAGCGATTGTGCGTGAGGCGCAGAAAAAAATCGCTTCGATTCCGACCGCACTTTCGGTGAAAGCCGAAGTGGGAGCGGGTATTTCGGCAGAAGTAGAAGGAGTAGGACTCGTCAAGGTGGGGACGCCTGCGTTTTGTGAATTTGATTTACCGAATGATCTGGCGGAAGTATGGGACATTGCCAGTGTAGTGGCGGTTTCAATTAATGGAAAAACTGCCGGTGCTTTTGCTTTGACGGATACCTTACGCAAAGAAAGCGAAGCCGCAATCAAGCGATTACATCAGCATCATATTCAGGTGATAATGATGAGTGGCGATCGCCAATCCGTGGTGGATTATGTCGCACGGCAGCTTGGTATAAAAATGGCATTCGGTCGGCGCTCACCACGTGAGAAAGCGACAAAAATTCATGCTTTACAACAAGAAGGAAGAATTGTTGCAATGGTAGGAGATGGCATTAATGATGCTGCGGCGCTTGCAATGGCGGACGTGAGTTTTGCGATGAAATCCGGTTCTGATGTGGCACAACAAACCGCCTCCGTCACCTTAATGCGCCAATCGGTAAATCAGCTTGCCGATGGGATTTTGATTGCGCAAGCAACACTGAAAAATATCAAGCAAAATCTCTTTTTTGCGTTGGTTTATAATGTGCTAGGTATCCCGCTTGCGGCATTAGGCTACTTGAATCCGGTGATTGCCGGTGCTGCAATGGCGTTAAGCTCTATTTCGGTATTAACAAATTCTCTAAGACTTAAACGTCTCAAACTTCATTAGCAAAGGGGGGGAATTTTCCGGTATTATGTAGCAATTGCACAAAACATCGTAAATACCATCGTTCCTGTAAGGTGGGCAAATTTTTGCCCACCTTTCTAATTACGATATTTCAATGGTGGGCAACTAGTTGCCCACCCTACCCCAAGAAATATCAAAGCGCTTTGTGCAACTGATACATAATACCGGAATTTTCCCCCCTTCTCTTTATTCGTTTACCCAAAGCGGTAACGAGATAGTCATCGCCAAGCCGCCTAACGGACTTTTTTCCGCCCACACTTTACCTTGATGCCCCTTAACGACATTTGAAACGATAGCCAAGCCAAGCCCGGTGCCGCCGGTTGTGCGTGTACGCGTCTCATCAACGCGATAGAATGGGTAGAAAATTTTTTTCAATTCTTCCGGATGCACCCCGGATCCGTTGTCATCAATGCGGATCTTCAGGAATTCTTCTTCTTCTTCTTCTTCTTCTTGGAGAAAAATATGAAGTTTGATCTTATCCTTTGTATATTTCAGCGCGTTTCTAATAATATTTTCGACCGCACTTTGTAGTTGATCCTCATTGCCGTTTAGAAAAATATCGACATCGCGGGGTAAATCGAAGGATTTCTCAAATTCAATATGACGCTGTTCGGCTTCAAATACCGCATCTTGTACCACATTACGCCAAATTTTTTCTGCCGGAAAGATGGTTCTTGTTACTTGCGCATTGATTTGTTGACGAGAGATGAGTAATAACTCATTAATCATTTTATCCATACGGGCAACCTCTTTCTCAATGCGCTGAACGGCATTGGTTTCTCCGATTTGATGGCGCAGTAGTACCGTAGCGAGTTGAAGCCGGGTTAGTGGTGTTTTCATCTCATGAGAAATGGAAGACATTAAGGTTTGTTGGTTTGAGATTAATTCATTAATCGCCATTGTCATTCGGTTAAAACGAGTACCTACTTGGCGTAGCTCCAGCGGTCCATCATGGCTTAGTCTTGGATCAATTGTAAAGTTACCCAGTGCTACATTGTTTGCCGCTTTTTGCAAACGAGAAATTGGTTTTACTATAGTGTAAGTAAACCACCACAGCAGTGGTGTTGTAATGAACAGGGCTAAAATAAGTAATGTCAGTGGGTTATTCAGTAAATATTGAAGTATCTCTTTATGCGGATCAACACGGGATACGAAGAAGAGTGAAAACGGCTCATGAAAGTCATTATTTGCATATAGTTGGAAAGGGCCGGCAATTTGGATGTCGTCAAAATTCTTTCGCATTGGAATTGAAAAATCCGTTGAATTTTCAGCAAAACGATATACAAGCGGTTTTTCTTCAGTAAATGCACCGAATACTTCTTTAGTATGAGGGTTGTAAATAACAGGGCGGGCAATATCAAACTGCTCGACTGGAAGTAGAGGTGTTTTAGAAAGAATGGATTTGATTTTATGATGGTAGATGATTTCAGCTATTGTTTTTTGGTAGTTCGCAATTTCATTATTTTGTAGCGCAGAGTAAAAACGGTTATCAACATAGGGAAGGGCAATAATGGTTACGATCATGGCTAAAAAAGCAAACCAAAATACGGCGAAGATGCTAACGGTTAACTGATTCAGACTAAATTTCTTTTTACGCTGCATAAGATTATTTATTAACTAAAAGATAGCCTCGCCCACGCAAGGTTTTAAACCAAGGCAAACCGTTTTCTTTTTGTGGTAATTTTTTACGTAGGTTTGACATATGCATATCGACTGAGCGATCAAATGGAGAAAGCGCTTTCCCTAAGGCACTAAGACTTAATTCTTCACGGGTGACTAATTCTCCCGCGGAGCGAACCAACTCTCTCAGTAATGCAAATTCTGATTCGGTAAGATGTAGATCTTGCGTTTTATAGAACGCTAAGTGATTTTCTAAATGAAGTTTTAATCCGTGGAAATCTACCCATCCGTTTTTGTCCCTTTGAGAAGAGAGGGGGCGGTTTGATGTGCCATTTGAATCGACACTTCTACGTAAAATCGCTTTAATGCGTGCAACTAATTCCCGATCATTAAAAGGTTTTGGCAAATAGTCGTCAGCCCCCAGTTCTAATCCGAGTACGCGATCAATTTCTTCACCACGTGCGCTCAGCATCATAACGGGTACGTTGGATTGTTGGCGGATATGTTTTAGTGTTTCGATGCCGTTTAATACCGGCATCATTACATCTAACAAAATTAATGCATAATTTTGCTCAAGTTTATCCAACGCTTCTTGACCATTATTAGCCACATCAACAATAAAGCCTTCCAGCGAAAGCACTTCCGCAAGTAAGTCCGTTAGTTCGGTATCATCATCAACGAGTAAAATTTTTGACATGACCAACTCCCTTATCGTTACTTAATTATCCGATGAAAGAATGCCTGCAAAGCAGGCGATAGACCGGAATTACCAGAATTTCCACCAAGATTTTTTCTGTGCATTACCATTGCGCTCAATAATCGTGTTATTTTCATTTTGTGAGGCGACTTCAGGTAATGGCTTATCAAGATTGGTTTCGGTTACAATACCGCGTTGATCAAATTTTACGGTAAAAGTATGTTGTTCCGGCGATTGATAGGCGTGTTGTTGTAAAAACACGTAGTACCAAGTGAGATTGCTATAAGGGTCAATTAAAACCGGCGTACCAAGTAAATATTGTACTTGTTGTGCCGTCATACCTTGTTTTACTTGCGCTACATTAGCGGCTTCCAGGTAATTCCCTTGTGGCACATCAATACGATAAACCACTTTCTCGATAGTTGAACAAGCCGTCAGGCTTAATGCCAATACCGCTGCGCCAAAAATAGTTTTAAATTGCATTTTCTTTACCTTAATTTCTGCAAACTTTCTGAAATAATATCCAAAGTTACGGGACTTGCCAAACTAATTCTCTGATTTTAGGGCTTTTTGTAATTGATCTTTCAAATTCGGTGGTAAACCTTTAATCGTTAATTCATCGGATAGCGGATCCCAAAGAATACGCGTATTAAGCAAATCCGCATCAAAACTCAATGTAACGCCTTTACCGGAACCGGAGAATTTTGTGAGCGATTTCAATGCAGAACGTAGCGGTGGGATACTTTCTTCTAAACCGTAATCTTGTGCTTCGGCAAAGGCGACAAAAGATTGCTCGTTTAGAGTGGGTAAGTTTGCCGAAAGTTCCGTTAATTCAATCTCTTCGCCGCCGCTAAGCTGCCCTTTGCAATACTCAAAAACCTGCTTTTTCACTGCTTGGGTTTGCTCTTTATTTAATTCGCCTTGCTCACAATAATCGCTCACCGCTTGTAATAAACATTGATTTTGCACTTGCGGATTTAATCCTTCTTCCGCACCAAGAAAATCCATAAAGAAATCACTGATTTTACGACCGACACGTCCTTTGATAAACGTTAAATAGCGGTTGGAGTTCGCATTCACCTGCAAATCCGTCAAATTGATCCGTGCGGCGATGTCGAATTGTGTGATGTCGAGATATTCCGTACGGCGAATGTCCAAATGCTCGTCTACCAGCATACTGTGGCGGCTATCAAGCAGCGCAATAAATAAATAGTCGGTGGCTAAAAAATTATACTGGCAGAGAATGAGCGTGCCGCTATCGGCAAAATTATATTTACTTAATTCATTTGCGAGCAGTTGGGTGGAGGATTGGCTAAAACCTAAAAATTCGATTTCCCGTTCCAGTAAGCGATTTAAATGTTGGGCAAAGATGGAATTTTCTTGGAATACCCCAAAAGCTTTCGCTTTATTTTGATAACCTTGGTGTAATTGCAACATCATTTGTTCTACTTCCGGCGTGATCGCCAACAATTCATCACGCAGAACGCTTTTCATTTCTGCATTTTCACCGTCAGTTTGCTTGATTAGCTGATGGAGTACGATTTGATTAACGCTAATACTCATTTTCTTTTCCTTTCTTCAAAAACGTTGCAAATTATAACCGCACTTTTTAATCAAGAAAAAAGAAATTGTTTAGGATCTGGGAAATAATCGGGTATGATAGAGCGACTTTTTTCTCTCGTTTTGAATAAAATGGCTCAACATTCAAAGTATTCCGATGCGCAACTCGGCGCAATTGTAAATGATATGATAGCCGTGTTGGAAAAGCATAAAGCCCCTGTCGATTTGTCTCTCATTGCACTAGGCAATATGGCAAGCAATTTGCTTACCAGCAGCGTGCCGCAAACTCAACGTGAGGCTTTGGCGCAAGCCTTTTCCAATGCTTTAGTTAACGCAGTAAAAACGCACTAATATGATGTGGTTTAAAAAAGGCACTTTCAGTGGGAAACAATATCGTGATGATACCTCCCGAAAAATTTCGTGGGGGCATTGGTTTGCCTTTTTTAATATTATTATTTCGGTGCTGATCGGCGCACGTTACGCTTTTCTCATTGATTGGCCCGATACGCTTGGCGGTAGACTTTATTTCTTCGTTAGCTTGCTCGGGCATTTCAGTTTTTGCGTTTTTGCCGTTTATTTATTGGTCATTTTTCCACTGAGTTTTGTTGTTAAAAATCACCGCACTTTCCGTGGTTTAACGGTCATACTTTCTACGGTTTGTACAACGCTATTACTGTTTGATACGGAAGTATTTCACCGTTTTAATCTGCATTTATCTTCTGTGGTGTGGAATTTATTGGTGAATCCGGAAAATGGTGAGATGTCACGCGATTGGCAAATTTTCTTTACGCCAATGCCGATCATTTTGCTTGCTCAAATGCTGTTTTCCCGTTGGAGCTGGGAAAAGCTCCGTAGTCTTGAACGGCAAAAATGGCTGAAAGGCGTAGGGGTATTTTTCATAACAACTTTTATTGCAACGCATCTTATTTATGCTTGGGCGGATGCTTATTTGTATCGTCCGATTACAATGCAACGTTCCAATTTTCCGCTTTCTTACCCGATGACGGCACGCTCTTTCTTGGAAAAACACGGCTTGTTGGATTTTGAGCAATACACGAAAACATTGGAGCGGGAAGGACGATTAGATGCGCTGAAGATTGATTATCCAAAGCATAAACTCACCTTTGCACCGCTTGAAAATAAGCCGAATCTTTTAGTGATCACGGTTTCAGGACTGCGTTATGATGCGGTCTCTCGTGAAAAAATGCCAAGACTGGCGGCGTTTGCTAAGGGTTCGACACAATTTGTCAACCATTATAGCAGCGGTAATACAAATAATACCGGGTTGGTCGGCTTATTCTATGGTTTGAATGCAAATTATACGGACAGTATTCTGAGCAACCATACGCCGTCCGTATTGATTGAAAAACTCCGTTCGGAAAAATATCAATTTGGTTTATTCTCAGCCACAAACTTTAAAGATAGCTTATTCCGTCAAGCCCTCTTTAAGAATATTAAGTTGCCGCAAGGAAAATTCGGCAATGAAAGTGCGGTCAAAAATTTCAATGAATTTATGGCTGCAAGAACCGCCCAACCCCCTTGGTTTGCTTATCTTGATCTTGATTTAACGGCAAAAAACGAGACGGAATATGACCGCACTTTAGGACGAATAGATGCGTTGATTGAGCAGGCATTAATGAACGTGCCATTAGAAAATACCCTCGTGATTGTAACGGCAGAACACGGTTTGGCTTTTCATAAAATGGATGAAAAAGATCGCTCCGGTTATTTTGGACGTGATGCTATTCAAGTTCCGCTGCTGGTCTATTGGAAAGACTTACCGGCGGGCGTTGAAAAAGGGCTAACCGGGCATACCGATATATTGCCGGCGTTGATGACATCGGTGTTCAAGGTAAAAAATCCGTTGAGTGATTATTCGCAAGGGCGTAATTTATTTGATTTGAATGGAGATAATTGGGTGCTTGCTTCAAATTATCGTTGGAACGTATTGATTCAACCGGATGGCACGCAGTATCACATTGATCGTAAAGGAAACTACAAAAAATTTGACCGCACTTATCAAGAACAATTTTCCGAACGTCCGCCATTGGGGCTGTTCTTGGAAATGTTTAAACGGGAAAATTCATTTTTTGAGAAATAAGATAAGTTAGGCGGTATTTCCGCCTTGATTTTATCGTAAAAATGAATGGCTTTTTGTGCTTCAACCCTTTATACTTGCGCCTCAGTTTAAGACTGAAAAGATGTTATTAATGAAAATCCGTGAGTTTTTCATAACATTATCACTATGCTTCTCGCCACGCTTGCCGTGCCTTTCAATTAATACGCTTCTCGTCTTTTTATCCTCATTCTTTTTTATGGAGTTTGTATGAAAAGCCACGTTCGTAGTTTTAAAACCTATATTCGCGATGAGATCATTAAAAAAGGCGGTTGGGTGAATGCCCACGCGCATGCAGATCGCGCCTTTACGATGACTCCGGAAAAAATCGGGATTTATCATAGTAGCAATTTGCAGCAAAAATGGGATTTGGTCGATGAAGTAAAACGCACTTCCAGCGTTGATGATTACTATGCGCGATTTTGCCAGTCTATCGAGTTAATGATTTCCCAAGGTGTAACGGCTTTCGGTACATTCGTTGATATTGATCCGATTTGCGAAGATCGTGCAATTATCGCTGCTCACAAAGCACGTGAAGTCTATAAGCATGACATTATTTTAAAATTTGCCAATCAAACCTTAAAAGGCGTGATTGAGCCCACTGCCCGTAAATGGTTTGATATCGGTTCGGAAATGGTGGATATGATAGGCGGTTTGCCATATCGCGATGAATTGGATTATGGACGCGGTTTAGAGGCAATGGATATTTTGCTGGATAAGGCAAAATCTCTTGGTATTATGTGCCATGTGCACGTGGATCAATTTAATAATCCAAGTGAAAAAGAAACCGAGCAATTATGTGATAAAACCATTGAACACGGTATGGAAGGGCGTGTGGTCGGGATTCACGGAATCTCTATCGGATCGCATTCCAAAGAATATCGTTATCAACTTTATGAAAAAATGCGTAAAGCAAAAATGATGATGATTGCTTGCCCGATGGCATGGATTGATAGTAATCGGAAAGAAGACTTAATGCCGTTCCATAACGCTTTAACACCGGCAGATGAAATGATTCCGGAAGGTATTACGGTTGCTTTGGGAACAGATAATATTTGCGATTATATGGTGCCGCTTTGCGAGGGTGATTTGTGGCAGGAATTGAGTTTGCTTGCGGCAGGTTGTCGTTTTCCTCATTTAGATGCGATGGTGGATATTGCAAGTATTAATGGACGTAAAGTGTTGGGATTAGAGCCGATTTAATTGAAATTCATTTAAAAAAAGAGCGGTCATAAAATAAAAGGTTTTATGATCGTTTTTTATTTGAAAATAGAAATTAAGGTTATTGAAGAAGATATTAGAAGAGGTGGTGGGCGATACCGGTCTCGAACCAGTGACCCCCTCCTTGTAAGGGAGGTGCTCTCCCAACTGAGCTAATCGCCCGATAATATTAAGGCTAAATCCTTAAATTTTCGGTTTATTTAAACACGTAATTAAGTGGTGGGCGATACCGGTCTCGAACCAGTGACCCCCTCCTTGTAAGGGAGGTGCTCTCCCAACTGAGCTAATCGCCCACTTAAGATAGCGTTTAAATAAAAGGGAAAGTTTGAGCGGAAAGAACACTTTAGAGAAGTGGTGGGCGATACCGGTCTCGAACCAGTGACCCCCTCCTTGTAAGGGAGGTGCTCTCCCAACTGAGCTAATCGCCCGCTTGGTCAAACTTAACAACATTAAGTACCTTGGATAGTGGTGGGCGATACCGGTCTCGAACCAGTGACCCCCTCCTTGTAAGGGAGGTGCTCTCCCAACTGAGCTAATCGCCCTTAATGTTGTGGGTTGGCATTATAGGGATAATGTGTTTTCAGTCAATCATTTTTTATAAAAAAGCGATTAATTGTTGTAAAAATAAGCATAAAAAGCAGCTTTACTTATTTAGATGTGAATGCAGTCGTAGTAGAATAGCGGGCAATATTTTGATTAAAGATAGGTTAGAAAATGAAATTAGCAGCTCCTTTTGATTTAGATCCGAATGTGAAAGTGCGTACCCGCTTTGCCCCTAGCCCTACCGGTTATTTACACGTAGGTGGGGCGCGTACTGCGCTTTATTCTTGGTTATTCGCAAAACATAATCACGGCGAATTTGTATTGCGTATTGAAGATACGGATTTGGAACGTTCTACGCCGGAAGCCACGGCTGCGATTTTGGAAGGAATGGAATGGTTAAATCTGGCTTGGGAGCATGGGCCTTATTACCAAACCGAACGTTTTGATCGCTATAACCAAGTTATTGATGAAATGCTTGAACAAGGTTTGGCATATCGTTGCTACTGTTCTAAGGAACGTTTGGACGCTCTTCGTAATACACAAGAACAAAATAAAGAAAAACCACGTTATGATCGCCGTTGTTTGCACGATCACGGCCATTCACCGAATGAACCGCACGTCGTTCGTTTCAAAAATCCGACGGAAGGCTCGGTCATATTTGATGATGCCGTGCGGGGACGCATTGAAATTAGCAACAGTGAATTGGATGATCTCATTATTCGCCGCACGGACGGTTCACCGACCTATAATTTCTGTGTAGTGGTAGATGACTGGGATATGGGCATTACTCATGTGGTGCGTGGTGAAGATCATATTAATAATACGCCTCGTCAAATTAATATCCTCAAAGCTATCGGTGCACCGATTCCGATTTATGCACACGTTTCAATGATCAACGGTGATGATGGTCAAAAACTTTCAAAACGTCATGGTGCGGTGAGTGTGATGCAATACCGTGATGAAGGTTATTTGCCGGAAGCGCTCATTAATTACCTTGTGCGTTTAGGTTGGGGGCATGGTGATCAAGAAATTTTTAGTCGTGAAGAAATGATTCAATATTTTGAACTTGATCACGTGAGTAAATCGGCAAGTGCCTTTAATACCGACAAACTCTTGTGGTTGAACCATCACTATATCCGTGAATTACCGCCGGAGTATGTAGCGAAACATCTTGAATGGCATTATAAAGATCAGGGTATTGATACAAGCAGCGGGCCTGCGTTGAGTGAAATTGTGACAATGCTTGCCGAACGTTGCAAAACATTAAAGGAAATGGCGATGGCAAGCCGTTATTTCTTTGAAGAATTTGATACTTTTGATGAAGCGGCCGTGAAAAAATATTTCAAAGGTACTGCTGTTGAAGCCCTTGAAAAAGTAAAAGAAAAATTGACCGCACTTTCCGCTTGGGATTTACATTCTACTCATGAAGCGATTGAACAAACCGCTGCTGAGCTTGAAGTAGGAATGGGGAAAGTCGGTATGCCGTTGCGTGTAGCGGTTACCGGTTCGGGTCAGTCGCCATCAATGGATGTAACTTTAGTCGGCATTGGTCGTGAACGTGTACTTGCCCGTATTCAACGTGCGATTGATTTTATTAAGTCGCAAAATGATTAATATTTAATCGTCTGATCTTTTCAAGATAATTTCATATTGACAGCGGTTGCGGCAAAATTTAAGATAGCACCGCTTTTTGGGGATATAGCTCAGTTGGGAGAGCGCTTGAATGGCATTCAAGAGGTCGTCGGTTCGATCCCGATTATCTCCACCAAATTTATCAACGCACTGTGTTTACAGTGCGTTTTCTTTTTCTAGATATTTCGTAGTTTATCGGAATAAAGTATCAAACAAAGTGCTATCACCATAATGAGGATGGCTCCGGCGAATAAAATCGTATCTAGCGCGCTTTCGTGTATAACGATAATAAAACGTAGCATTGCGGTGATCCCCGAATAAATAAAATAGCGTAAAGGGAAGTGATAACCGCTTTTAAAATATTGCACGATCAAGCCGATAAATCCGAAGTATAAGAAAAACATTACGGCTTGTTCAGCTAAGGCATAAGGCACAACGGTCGAAGGGCTTATCACCATCAAGGCAAGAGAATAAGTAATTTTTGCTAAAGCAATAGTAAGTACAATCGCTAAAGCAATCAATGCGGTACTTAGTATGATTTTTAGTATGTTTGTTATGATATTAGGGAATTTCTCCATTTGGTTTTCTTCCATTGTTTATCCTCTATCTGTTTATCTTTAATAAAAAATACCGACATTATCATCGGTATTTCTTGGAAAGTGCGGTTATTTTTCACCGAGTTTTAATCCGGCGCATAATATAGTTTTCCTATTTCAATTTTTTGACGACCCGTTTCTTCACGCCATTTGTTGCTATCACGTAACGAATACACACAGCCGCAATATTCTTGTTGATAAAAACGTTCACGCTTGCTGATTTCGATCATTCGTTGTGAACCGCCTTCTTTGCGCCAGTTGTAATCCCAATAAATCACGTCATCATACTTTTCTGCCGCACGATGTCCGCAACCGTTGATTTGGTTCATATCTTTCCAACGAGAGATTCCGAGACAACTTGTGAAAACAGGGAAACCGTGCTCATGAGCATATTCCGCGGCTTTTTCAAAACGCATATCGAAACACATCGTACAACGAATTCCACGTTCCGGTTCCCATTCCATACCTTTCGCACGATCGAACCAATTTTGGCGATCGTAATCCGCATCAATAAAGGGAATGCCAAACTTTTGAGCGAAGCGAATGTTTTCTTCCTTACGAATTAAATATTCCTTTAACGGATGAATATTCGGATTGTAAAAATAAATGGTAAAGTCGATACCGGAGGCAAGGATTGCTTCCATCACTTCACCGGAGCAAGGCGCACAGCAAGAGTGAAGAAGTAATTTATTGTGTCCGTCGGGTAGGGTTAATTTTTCACGAACAAAAGGGGCGTTAGGATCTTTACGCACTTTTTGTTTGCGTATTTTAGGCTGGAAATTGACCGCACTTTGCGTTGAATTTTCGGTGTTATTCATAACGTTAATATAGGGAAAGATTTTCCTAAAATGTTAATTTTGTATCAAAAGTTAATAGGTTCTATCTACGGATAAATAAGCTAAAGAAATCAAGGCCTGTTTGTATTCGCTTTCCGGCAAAATAGCAATTGCATCAACGGCTTTTTGTGCCTCTTGTTTTGCCTGCGCCATAGAATAATCCAACGATTTATGCTCTGCCATAATGGCAAGCACTTCATCGATAGCTTCTCGTTTACCGCCTTGCTCAATAGCTTCACGGATAAGTGTCGCTTGCCGCTCATTTCCATTTCGCATTGCGTGCAATAGAGGAAGCGTCGGTTTTCCTTCCGCCAAATCATCGCCCACATTTTTTCCGAGTGCTTGGGCGTTTGCGCTATAATCCAATACGTCATCCACCAGTTGGAATGCGGTGCCGAGATAACGACCGTAATCCTGTAAGGCTTTCTCTTGTGCTTCCGTTGCGCCGGCAACAATGGCGGCGGCTTGTCCTGCAACTTCAAATAAACGTGCGGTTTTGCTGTAAATCACACGCATATAATTCGCTTCACTGGTTTCAGGATCATTGACGTTCATTAATTGTTGGACTTCGCCTTCCGCCAGTACATTGGTTGCATCTGCCATAATGCGTAGGATTTTTAAAGATTCCAATTGTGCAACCAACTGAAATGCCCGCGTGTAAATAAAATCTCCGACCAATACGCTTGCGGCATTGCCGAATTCCGCATTGGCGGTAGCACGCCCACGACGCATATCGGATTCATCTACGACATCATCGTGCAATAAAGAGGCGGTGTGAATAAATTCGACAAAGGTTGCGCAAGTGATCGTTTGCGATCCTTCAAACCCTAAAGATCGTGCGGCAAGTATGGCGATCAAAGGACGGATCCTTTTTCCGCCGCCTTGCACAATATAGAAACCGAGTTGGCTTATTAATGCCACATCGGAATTTAATTGAGTAAGAATATTTTGATTCACTTTCTGCATATCCGGATCAACTAATTGCTGAATAGATTGCATGTCCATTAAATCTTGTTTTTTCATCTCTTTTGATTGGCTTCTAAGGTAAAAGTGCGGTGTATTTTAACTGAATTTTCAGGCTTTCTGAAATCAAACCACCGGAAAAGGGAATTTTTTTATTTTATTACAAATAAACCCTTGCTATGGGATCGTTTTTTCCGTAGAATTTGCGACCTATTTTATGTGAATTTTGAAGTGCGGACTGCAAAGTGCAGAAAAGCACAGTTAAGCGGAGTATTTATGTACGCAGTTTTCCAAAGTGGCGGTAAACAACACCGTGTTAGCGAAGGACAAGTTGTTCGTTTAGAAAAACTTGAACTTGCAACCGGCTCAACAGTTGAGTTTGATTCAGTGTTGATGGTCGTTAATGGTGAAGATGTAAAAATTGGTGCACCGGTAGTTGCCGGCGCAAAAGTAGTGGCTGAAGTGGTTGCACAAGGTCGTGGCGAGAAAGTAAAAATCGTTAAATTCCGTCGTCGTAAACACAGCCGTAAACAACAAGGTCATCGTCAGTGGTTCACCGAAGTGAAAATCACTGGGATTCAAGCATAATTTCAGGGAGATCAAGTAGATGGCAACTAAAAAAGCTGGTGGTTCAACTCGTAACGGTCGCGATTCTGAAGCTAAACGCCTTGGTGTTAAACGTTTCGGTGGCGAGTCTGTGTTAGCAGGTAGTATCATTGTTCGTCAGCGTGGTACTAAATTCCATGCAGGTAGCAATGTAGGTATGGGTAAAGATCACACCCTATTTGCAACGGCAGACGGTAAAGTTAAATTTGAAGTAAAAGGCGAAAAAAGCCGTAAATACGTAAGTATTGTTACTGAGTAATTTAAAACCTATTTGAGTGAAACGCCCTACAAATATGTGGGGCGTTTTATTTTTTGGATCATCCTTGCATTCCGTAACTTTAGGATCTAATGTATAACCACTGAAGATTTATATAAATTTATTGTGAGTAGCAACAAACATAAGGAATAAGTATGAAACAACAACCATTCTTGGGCTTTATCTTTGCTTTAATTACCGCGATGGCGTGGGGCTCACTACCTTTAGCACTGAAACAAGTTCTTTCAGCGATGAACGCACAAACGATAGTCTGGTATCGTTTTGTTGTTGCAACACTTGCATTGTTGTTATTGCTTGCTTACAAAAAGAAATTGCCGGAATTGGCTAAAATCGGGCGATATGGCTGGCTGGTTGTTATCGGTGTGCTTGGGCTTGCAGGAAATTTTTTATTATTCAGCAGTTCACTTAATTATATTGATCCCTCGGTCGCACAGATTTTCATCCATTTATCTTCCTTTGGTATGTTGCTTTGCGGTGTCTTTATTTTTAAAGAAAAGCTAGGATTACACCAAAAGATCGGGATCTTGCTTTTATTAGCAGGTTTAGGATTATTCTTTAACGATCGTTTTGATGTATTCAGTGGTCTGAACCAATATTCCATCGGTGTGATATTAAGTGTAAGTGCTGCCTTGATATGGGTTGCATATGGTATGGCGCAAAAACTCATGTTGCGTAGATTCAGTTCACAACAAATTTTATTAATGATGTATTTTGGTTGTGTTATCGTGTTCACCCCAATGGCTGAGTTTTCGCAGGTACAAGCATTAACCCCTTTTACGCTTGGTTGTTTTATTTATTGTTGTTTGAATACCCTAATTGGCTATGGTTCTTATGCCGAGGCATTGAATCGCTGGGATGTTTCAAAAGTGAGTGTGGTGGTAACACTTGTACCGCTTTTCACTATTTTATTTTCTCATCTTGCACATCTTTTTAGCCCTGAGTACTTTGCCCTACCGAAACTAAATACTGTTAGCTATATTGGGGCGTTTATTGTAGTATGCGGAGCAATTTTATCTGCAGTTGGACATAAATTATTATCACCGCATAATGTGAAATAGTGCGGTATTATGTATCAGTCGCACAAAGAGAATTTTATATACAATATTTATCGAGGGTAAGGTGCATTAAGCTTTGCGTAACGCACCATTTCATCATTAACCCTCTATTGGTGCGTTACGGCTTCGTCTAACGGCATCTTACTATGATTTGTGCAGGTGCTCATAATACTGAAATAGCATAAAAGTGCGGTTCGATTTTGGAGAATTTTTAATGAAATTTATTGATGAATCCCTCATTCGTGTAGAAGCCGGTGATGGCGGTAACGGTTGTGTCAGTTTTCGCCGTGAAAAATTTATCCCGAAGGGAGGGCCTGACGGCGGAGACGGCGGAGACGGCGGTGATGTCTATTTAATGGCTGATGAAAATCTCAACACATTGATTGATTATCGTTTTAACAAACGTTTTGCTGCCGAACGTGGTGAGAACGGACGCAGTTCGGATTGTACAGGTCGCCGTGGTAAAGATATTATTTTGCAGGTTCCGGTTGGAACAAGGGCGATTGATAACGATACCAAAGAAATCTTAGGTGATTTAATTAAACACGGACAAAAAATGTTAGTGGCAAAAGGGGGTTATCATGGTTTGGGGAATACCCGTTTTAAATCCTCCGTAAACCGCGCACCACGGCAAAAAACCATGGGTACACCGGGTGAGAAACGTGATTTATTGCTAGAATTAATGTTACTTGCCGATGTGGGGATGCTTGGCTTACCTAATGCCGGTAAATCCACGTTTATTCGAGCCGTTTCAGCGGCGAAACCGAAAGTAGCGGATTATCCGTTTACAACTTTAGTGCCAAGTTTAGGTGTAGTGAAGGTGGATGAGGCGCACAGCTTTGTGGTTGCCGATATTCCCGGTTTAATTGAAGGGGCGGCAGATGGCGCCGGCTTAGGTATTCGTTTCTTGAAACACTTAGAACGTTGCCGTGTATTGATTCATCTTGTGGATATTCAGCCGATTGACGGTTCTGATCCGGCAGATAATATCGCCATCATTGAATCCGAACTCTTCCAATATAGCGAGAAATTGGCTGAAAAACCGCGTTGGTTGGTGTTCAATAAAATTGATACGATGAGTGATGACGAAGCTGATGAGCGGGTCAAAGAAATTGCTGAGCGCTTAGGTTGGGATGAAGATTATTACCTTATTTCTGCTGCAACAGGTAAAAATGTACCGGCATTATGTCGCGATATTATGGATTTTATTGAAGCGCATCCACGTGAAGTAGAAGAACAACAGGTTTCTCCGGAAGAAGTGAAATTCAAGTGGGAAGATTATCACCAGGAACAATTGGCAGAACATCAGTTCGATGACGAAGATGATTGGGATGAGGATTGGACAGAGGAAGACGATGAGGGAATAGAGTTTATTTACAAACCATAATTCTTTCTAACAAAAGTGCGGTCAGATTTGAGTATAAATCCGACCGCACTTTTTCTTTTTCTGATTATCCGCGACGTGCATTTTTCATAATGCGTTCTTTCGCCACTTTCCATTCGCGATCTTTAATGTCATCACGTTTGTCGTGTAGTTTTTTACCTTTTGCCAAGCCGACTTTGATTTTTGCCCAAGCGCCTTTCCAGTAAAGTGCGAGTGCAACAATCGTAAAACCGTCCCGACCGGATTTACCGAAAAGGGATTCTAATTCCCGCTTATTCAGTAATAACTTACGGGTTCGGGTGGGATCGCACACCACGTGTGTTGAAGCTAAGCTTAAAGGCTGAATTGTCGCGCCGAATAAATAAGCTTCCCCATTTTTGAAAATAATGTAGCTATCACTAATATTGGCTTTGCCTGCACGCATAGATTTTACTTCCCAGCCCTGCAGTTCAAGCCCCGCCTCGATTTCATCTTCAATGAAATAATCATGTCGGGCTCGTTTATTCAAGGCGATCGTGTTTGAACCGGGTTTGAGTTTTTTCTTTGTCATAATTTGCTATATTTTTGAATTTTTGCCGATTTTACCGAATATGCGCTTTGATCGCAAAATTGAGGTAAATAAAAGAGAAAAGAAAGGGCCGGATATTCAGCCCTTTTAGATTTTATAGATTTTTTATGATTCCAGCTCACCGCAAAAACGATAACCTTCTCCGTGAACCGTTGCAATTATTTCCGGTGTATTAGGGTGATCTTCGAAATGTTTACGAATGCGGCGAGTGGTTACATCCACCGTACGATCCTGCGGTTTTAGTTCGCGACCGGTCATTCTTTTTAGAAGTTCTTCACGGGTTTGTAATTTTCCCGGATTTTCACAGAAATGTACCATTGCACGAAACTCACTGCGCGGAAGTTTAAATTCTTCTCCCTCCGGGGTAATTAAATTATGGCTATTTAAGTCTAGCGTCCAACCGTTGAAACGATAAGAATCACGTTCGTGACTCGTGTTTTCCTTTTCGTGTTGTAACATCGCACGGTGCAGTAAATTGCGCGCACGAATAGTTAATTCTCGAGGGTTAAAAGGCTTAGTCAAGTAATCGTCCGCACCGATTTCTAAGCCTAAAATCTTATCTACTTCATTATCTCGTCCGGTTAGAAAAATAAGCGGTAGGTTGGCATATTCACGTAATTCCCGTGCTAATAAAAGTCCGTTTTTACCCGGCAAATTAATATCCATTACAACAAGATTAACAGCATTATCGTTCAAGATTTGATGCATTTCCGTGCCGTCTTGCGCTTCAAGAACGATATAGCCTTCCCCTTCAAAAATGCCTTTTAATGTATTGCGGGTAACAGCCTCATCTTCAACAATGAGAATTTGCGGTGCTGCCATTTTCCAATCCTTTTACTCACTTCTACCAACGGCTATTTTAGCTTTATAACATAGTTGTAACAATGGAAAAGTGCGGTTATTTCTTCGGAACTTTCCATTTTTTATGATCTAAATCATACTTTTGGGCTTTTGATTTGCTTTGTGTTAAGATTTCGTCACAAAAATTTATCTCTTTAATCCATATAACCTATGAAAAATCATCTTCTTTTTTTTAGCTTCATCTTGACCGCATTTTTTAGTCATGCCGGGTTATTTGATAACAAATCTTCTTTTTTAAACGTCGATGAAGCCTTTCCGCTTTCCGCTGAAATTTCTACCGATAAAACACAGCTTCATATTCGTTGGGATACGGCAAAAGGTTATTACCTTTACCAAGATAAAATTGAGGCAAGAAAGGAGGGGGAATCGCAATTACTTTCCGTCAATTTCGGTCAGCAATCGGAAGTTCATCAAGATCCTTATTTTGGTGAAGTAAAAGTGTTTACTCAACCCTTAGATGCTTATTTTTCCGGGAAGGAATTTACCGCAGAGCAGCATATAGAAATTTCCTACCAAGGCTGTACCGAGGGATTTTGTTATCCTCCTGAAACGAAATCTCTACGAGTTGCGGATTTACCGATAACCGATTTTGAAGAAAAAACAACCGCACTTCAGGCGGAGCAAGATCGCTTGGCTGAAGGATTATTCAAAAGTAAATATGCGGTATTGGGCTTTTTCTTGTTAGGATTAGGGCTTGCTTTCACGCCTTGCGTGTTGCCTATGTTGCCATTGCTCTCTGCGATTGTCATCGGGCAGCAAAATCGCCCGAATATGGTGCGAGCTTTTTCTTTAAGTTTCCTTTATGTGCAAGGTATGGCATTGACTTACACCTTACTGGGATTAGCTGTCGCCGCAATCGGTTTACCTTTTCAAATTGCGTTGCAACATCCTTATGTAATGGTTGCGCTTTCTCTCTTATTTGCGCTTTTGGCATTGTCGATGTTCGGCGTATTTACTTTACAGCTTCCCGCTTCTTTTCAAACCAAATTAAATGCCTTAAGCCAAAAACAAACCTCCGGTGCTTTCGGCGGAGCATTTTTAATGGGAATGATTGCAGGACTTGTCGCTTCACCTTGTACTTCAGCCCCGCTTTCCGGTGCGTTGTTGTATGTCGCGCAAAGCGGCGATTTGGTTACCGGTGCGCTCACCTTGTACTTACTCGCCTTGGGGATGGGGATTCCGTTAATGTTAATTACTTTATTCGGAAACAAAATTTTGCCGAAATCAGGGGCGTGGATGAACACGGTTAAACAAAGTTTCGGCTTTGTTATGCTGGCTTTACCGGTGTTCTTGCTTTCACGTATTTTGCCGGAGGTTTGGGAACCACGTCTATGGGCATTATTAGCAACGGTTTTCTTCATTTGGTTTGCCTTACAAATGCCAAAAAACGGTATGGGTTATGCGGTGAAAATTTTCGCTTTCGGTTGTGCGATGATCGCCGTTCAACCTTTACAAAACTTCGTGTGGCAGAACCAATCCGGCGTACAAAGTGCGGTCAAAAATCCGGAAGTTTCGCAAGTTAAATTTCAGCGTATCCAAAATTTACAAGAGTTAGATGAAGTGCTTTCACAGAATCCTCATTCGATTGCTATGTTAGATTTATATGCAGATTGGTGTGTGGCTTGCAAAGAACTTGAAAAATACACTTTTAGTGATGAAAAGGTGCAAAATGCTTTCGGGAATCTTTTATTGCTACAAGTGGATATGACAAAAAATAGCGCTGAAAATAAAGCGATAATGGAACGTTATCAGGTTCTTGGCTTGCCAACAATTTTGTTTTTAGACCGAACGGGCAATGAGATTTCAGGTAGTCGAGTTAGCGGTTTTATGGATGCGGAAACCTTTTTAACTTGGATCAATAAATTGAACCTTAAGTCATAATTTTCAACGCAAAGTAGAAAGTCTTTTTCAAATATTGTTATTGTTTAACCAAATGTTAAGGATTATGATCAATACGTTTTTTAACTCGTCTTTTAAAAGGAAAGCATTATGAACAATCTTGAAAAATTTCGTCCTTATGGTTTAGCGTTATTGCGTATCGCTGCCGCTTATATGTTTATTTTACATGGTACGGCAAAGTTCTGGGAATTTCCCGTTTCAATGACCGGCGGTAACGGTGCGGTAGATGCGCCTTTGATGATTGTCGGTGGAGTTATTGAAATTGTCGGGGGGATTTTGATACTTTTTGGCTTATTTACCCGTCCTGCGGCATTTATTTTATCCGGACAAATGGCATACGCTTATTTCTTTATGCACGCAGCGCAAGGGAACTTATTTTTCCCTCTCGCAAATGGAGGGGAACTTGCCTTACTATATTCTGTCGTATTCTTCTATTTTGTTTTTGCCGGCTCAGGGGCGTTTGCATTAGATAACAAATTTAAGAAAAATTAATTTTGTAAAATTTATAATCTTCATAGCCCACCTTGCGTGGGCTTTTCTTTTTCAATCTTTTCTATATTTACGCAACCGTTTGCGCTATAATGCGCCCGCTTATTTTAATTATTAAGGAAAAAATTCAATGACAGCTCGTCCTATTCGTCAGGCTTTATTAAGCGTTTCAGATAAAACAGGGATTGTGGAATTTGCCCAAGGTTTGATTCAAAGGGGGGTAAAATTACTTTCTACCGGCGGTACGGCAAAACTTTTAGAACAAAACGGTTTACCGGTTACTGAAGTGTCTGATTATACCGGTTTCCCTGAAATGATGGACGGTCGTGTAAAAACCTTACACCCGAAAGTTCATGGCGGTATTTTAGGTCGCCGTGGTACGGATGATGCCGTTATGCAACAACACGGCATTGAAGGTATCGATATGGTGGTGGTGAATTTATATCCTTTTGCCGCAACAGTGGCAAAACCGGATTGTACCTTGGCTGATGCCGTAGAAAATATTGATATCGGTGGACCGACAATGGTGCGTTCTGCAGCGAAAAACCATAAAGATGTAGCGATTGTGGTAAATAATAATGATTTCAACGCAATTCTTGCGGAAATGGATCAACACCAAAACAGTCTTACTTTAGAAACCCGCTTTGATCTTGCTATCAAAGCTTTCGAACATACCGCACAATATGATTCGATGATCGCAAACTATTTCGGTCAGCTCGTGAAACCTTATTATACGGCAGCCGAAGAAGATGCAAATGCGAAGTGCGGTCAATTTCCACGGACTTTTAATCTTAATTTTATCCGTAAACAAACGATGCGTTACGGTGAAAATTCTCACCAAAATGCGGCATTTTATATTGAACAAAATGTGCAAGAAGCCAGCGTTTCCACAGCTAAACAATTACAAGGTAAAGCGCTTTCTTACAACAATATCGCCGATACGGATGCCGCACTTGAATGTGTAAAAGAATTTGACGAACCGGCTTGCGTGATCGTTAAACATGCAAATCCCTGTGGCGTGGCATTAGGGGAAGATATTTTGGAGGCCTACAACCGTGCTTATCAAACGGATCCGACTTCTGCATTCGGCGGCATTATTGCCTTTAATCGTGAGTTAGACGAACAAACCGCAAATGAGATTGTAGAACGTCAATTTGTTGAAGTGATTATTGCACCAAAAGTTTCTCCTGCGGCAATAGAAGTGGTGAAGCGTAAGAAAAATGTTCGCTTGCTTGAATGCGGAGAATGGCACGAGCGTACTCAACGTTTAGATTTCAAACGTGTGAACGGTGGCTTGTTAGTGCAGGATGCTGATTTAGGTATGGTTGGCTTAGAGGACTTAAAAGTCGTCAGTAAACGCCAACCAACGGAACAAGAACTTAAAGATTTATTATTCTGTTGGAAAGTCGCAAAATTTGTGAAATCTAATGCTATCGTTTATGCCAAAAATAACCAAACCATCGGTATCGGCGCAGGGCAAATGAGTCGTGTTTATTCAGCGAAAATCGCCGGCATTAAAGCACAAGACGAAGGTTTGGATGTCGCCGGCTGTGTGATGGCATCCGATGCCTTTTTCCCATTCCGTGATGGCATTGATGCGGCAGCCAAAGTAGGCATTCAGTGTGTTATTCACCCGGGCGGTTCAATGCGTGATCAAGAAGTGATTGATGCGGCGGACGAGCACAATATGGTGATGGTATTAACGGGAATGCGCCATTTTAGACATTAAGATTGATATTTCGGTCTTTCAATTTTGAAAGACCGAGTTTATTTTTTCTTGCCAAAGAAAATCAATCATTATTTTAGGTGGGCAACTTGTTGCCCACCTAAAATACCGTGATTAAAATGGTGGGCAAAAATTTGCCCACTCTACCCATTTTCGACAATCACAACATATAAGGATCATTATGAATATTTTAATTATCGGAAACGGCGGTCGTGAACACGCTCTTGCTTGGAAAGCCGCTCAATCGCCATTAGCGACAAAAGTTTTTGTTGCCCCTGGTAATGCAGGCACTGCATTAGAAGCTAAAGTAGAAAATGTTACTATTTCAGCAACAGATATTCCCGCTTTAGTAAAATTTGCTCAAGATAACCAAGTCGGCTTAACGATTGTTGGGCCTGAAGCGCCATTGGTAATCGGTGTGGTGGACGCTTTCCGTGCGGCAGGATTAAAAATTTTCGGTCCGACCCAAGCGGCTGCACAGCTTGAAGGATCTAAAGCTTTCACAAAAGATTTTTTAGCCCGCCATAAAATTCCAACAGCGGAATACCAAAACTTTACCGAAATTGAACCTGCGATTGCCTATTTGCGGGAAAAAGGTGCGCCTATTGTGGTAAAAGCAGATGGCTTGGCGGCGGGCAAAGGGGTGATTGTTGCAATGACATTGCAGGAAGCGGAAGATGCCGTGCGCGATATGTTATCAGGTAATGCCTTTGGGGACGCAGGCAGCCGTGTTGTCATTGAAGAGTTTTTAGATGGCGAAGAAGCCAGTTTTATCGTCATGGTGGACGGCGAAAATGTTGAGCCGATGGCAACCAGTCAAGATCATAAACGGGTTGGTGAAAATGATACGGGGTTAAATACGGGGGGGATGGGGGCTTATTCACCGGCACCTGTCGTTACTCCTGATATTCATCAACGTATTATGCAAGAGGTTATTTATCCAACCGTTAAAGGTATGGCGACAGAAGGAAATGTTTATACGGGCTTTCTCTATGCAGGATTAATGATTATGCCGAATGGTCAACCAAAAGTGATCGAATTTAATTGTCGTTTCGGTGATCCGGAAACCCAACCTATTATGATGCGTTTGCAATCTGATTTAGTTGAACTTTGCCTTGCCGCTTGTGAAGGAAAATTGGATAGCCAAAAATCCCAATGGTGCGAACAAGCCGCTCTGGGTATTGTATTAGCGGCGGAAGGTTATCCTGCGGATTATCGTAAAGGCGATGAAATCATAGGTATTCCGGCAGAAAGTGCGGTCAAAAACCAAAAAGTTTTCTTAGCCGGTGTAGAACAAAAAGACGGGAAATTACTCACTAATGGCGGGCGTGTACTTTGTGCCACGGCATTAGGAAATTCTGTATTTGAGGCTCAACAACAAGCCCTCTCCCTCGCTGAACAAATCCAATGGGCAGGTAGATTTTATCGCCGTGATATTGGCTATCGTGCCGTTGTGCGTGAGCAACAAAATAACCGAAAATGATATTGATTCGATAACAATGAATTAAGTTAATAATTAAAATGAAAATTATGAACTAAATTTTAATTAAACTTTAATTCATAAACGGGTAAACTGCCCATCAACAGATCACAATAACAGGAGAACACAATGTTTAGTAAAAAAATGACGATTGCCGATTATGATTCGGTGTTATGGCAAGCGATTTTGGATGAGAATCGTCGCCAAGAAGAACATATTGAATTAATTGCCTCTGAAAACTATGCCAGTCCACGAGTGATGGAAGCGCAAGGTTCACAATTTACCAATAAATACGCGGAAGGCTATCCGGGTAAGCGTTACTACGGCGGTTGTGAGTACGCGGATATTGTGGAGCAGCTTGCGATTGATCGTGCAAAAGAATTATTCGGGGCGGATTATGCAAACGTGCAACCGCATTCCGGTTCACAGGCGAACGCAGCGGTGTATGGTGCATTAATTAATGCGGGCGATACGATCTTAGGAATGGATTTGGCACACGGCGGGCATTTAACTCACGGTGCGAAAGTCAGCTTCTCCGGTAAAATTTATAACTCAGTGTTATACGGTATCACGGCGGATGGATTAATTGATTATGAAGATGTTCGTCAAAAAGCGTTAACGTGCAAACCAAAAATGATCGTAGCGGGTTTTTCTGCTTATTCACAAGTGGTGGATTGGGCAAAAATGCGTGAAATCGCTGATGAGGTCGGAGCATATTTATTCGTAGATATGGCTCACATAGCGGGTTTAATTGCCGCAGGCTTATATCCGAACCCATTACCACACGCACACGTGGTAACCACAACCACACATAAAACCCTAGGCGGGCCACGTGGCGGTTTAATCCTTTCCTCTTGTGGTGATGAGGAAATCTACAAAAAACTTCAGTCTTCCGTCTTCCCTGCGAACCAAGGCGGTCCGTTGGTTCACATTATTGCTGCGAAAGCGGTTTGCTTTAAAGAAGCATTAGAGCCTGAATACAAAGTCTATCAAGCGAATGTGATTAAAAATGCGAAAGCGATGGTGGATGTGTTCAAACAACGTGGTTTTGATGTTGTGTCAAATGGCACTGAAAATCACCTGTTCTTAGTCAGTTTTATCAAACAAGGTTTAACCGGTAAAGCGGCAGATGCGGCATTAGGCAAAGCGAATATCACGGTGAATAAAAACTCTGTACCGAATGATCCGCAAAAACCATTTGTGACTTCCGGTATCCGTGTAGGCACACCTTCGGTAACGCGCCGCGGATTCACCGAGCAAGATTGCCGTGAATTGGCAGGCTGGATGTGTGATGTATTAGATGTGCTTGGTAAAGAAAATGAAGAACAAGTGATCGCAGCAACCAAAGAAAAAGTCTTAGCGATTTGTAAACGCCTTCCTGTTTACGCTGCATGATAATTTTTGGGGTATTAATGATATGGCTAGCGGCGGTGAATATCGCCGCTTATTTTTTGATATGGAAAGATAAGATACGGGCTATACAACATAAATGGCGTATTTCGGAAAACACTTTTTTCCTTTTGAGCCTCCTCGGTGGGTTTATGGGCGTGCATTGTGCTATGCAGCGATTTCGCCATAAAACAAAACATTTCACTTTTAAGTTCGCTGTGGTGATCAGTTCATTTCTTTGGGTGGCGGGATTGCCTTGTTTACTGCTTTATTGGGCGTAGGGTGGGCAACTTGTTGCCCACCTAAAATACCCTGATTAAAATGCTGGGCAAAAATTTGCCCACTCTACAGCCTTGTTGCCCACCTAAAATACCCTGATTAAAATGGTGGGCAAAAATTTGCCCACTCTACAGCCTTGTTGCCCACCTAAAATACCCTGATTAAAATGGTGGGCAAAAATTTGCCCACCCTACAGCCTTGTTGCCCACCGAAAATATAGGGTTGAAACGGTGGCAAAAATTTTAAAATGTTTTTCCGGTGTAGAGTGGCGTTAGGCGAAGCCGTAACGCACCTTACAATAATCAATTTTTATTTTATCCAACGTAAGCGTAAATGGTCATACACCCAGTTAAATACTAGCGCATAAAACGTGATTAATAGTGTTAATGCAATATCCACCATAAAGGCTTGCAACAGCGTTAAGTCCAGCAAATAAGCAATAGCAGGGATCGTGAAAATTAAAAGACCGCCTTCAAAAGCCAAAGTATGAGCAACACGTAAACCAAAGCCACGTTCTTCTCGCTTGCCTGTAAAAATTTTGTCGAAGAAATAATTAAAGACAAAATTCCACAACATCGCCATGACAGCCATTACGGCTCCTGTGCCTACCGCTGTGCCAACTTTCGCATCACTAAAAAGTAAAACAGCTAATGCACCGATAGCCATTGCCCCTAGTTCAAATAAAATAGAATGAAAAATTCGTTCAAATAAACTCATCATGCTCTCCGGATAAAAGAAACGGAGCATTATAAATTAAATCGGTAAAGGAGCAATTAGTATCCTCTTGATTGATTAAAAGTGCGGTCAGTTTTTTTGAGATATTATGTTGGGACTATTCATTCACGATGGTAATAATGAAGAAGGAATAATATTGAAAGAAAAAGGACCGGATTCGATAGCATATCGAAAACAGTCCTTTAATCATTTTGTTTTAGGATTCGGACATTCTCACAGAGTGTTGTTTAAATGAACAAATCCTTGGTTCTTACCACTGATACATATAACCTGCAGCAGCGGTAGATTTACTTTGGCTATCAACACCAACAGATAATTTAATGATGTGTTTACCATTATCTGATGAACGTGAATAACCTACCGCTAAGGCAGCTTGTCCTTCACGAGTACCGACACCTACACCAAGACCCGATTTACCCGGTAAGTAAACCTGAGGAATATTCGCCATTGCCGCCACAGAAGCGATACCGGCACGATTTCCTTTATTATTTTTATTGATCTTGTTGTTTAAGTTGCCAATTTTGTCATCTAATTGAGAAACATTGACTGCATCAGTAGGTGCTTTACCAGCTGCCACATTAGTGATTCTTGCCGCAGAACCATCTGCTTTTGCCACTTTAAGATCGCCGTCAGCAGTGTTCGTAATGGTTGGTCCACCGTTGAATTGAACGCTATTGATATCAATATCTCTTGCAAGCCCATAAGTCATTGTTGAACCGTCTTGTCTTACCACTAAGTTTTTACCGGCTGCATAGGTTACTGTGTTGCCGGCTTTCACTTTGGTAGTTACACCATTATTTGCTACCACTTGCTCTGTCGGTTTATTAACGGAAGTAATGGTATGCGACACATTATTGATGGTATCCCGCATTGTGGTTGCATTAACAAACGCATTGCCTTCTGCCGGATTATCCAACTGTGCTTTGCCTGAAGCCTCCACCGATGTTGATGTAGTTGGAACGGTTACATCGACATCGTAAGTGACATCAACTCCACCGCTAGCATTTTTTGTTACGTTCGCTTTAGTATTTTTACCGTTCACATAGTTAACTGTTGCACCCGGATTAACCAATACGGTCTTACCGTCCTTATCTGTCGTTTTCCAACCACTGCCGTTAATCGCATCAGCTACTTGCTCCACAGTGGCAATACTACCATTTGTGGCGTCAAATTTAACCTTACCGGCATTTGGATCAGAGAGATCTCTTACAGGGGTAATATCACCGGTTAAGACGGAAACCTGCTTAATGGTTTTAGGCGTACCGTCTGCATTTTTCTCTTGCACAGGCTTACCATCCGGAGCTTTCACAATGTTACCATTTGCATCTTTTTGATAAACAGGAGCTTCAGTATAGTCCGTAGTTTTACCATCGACATTCACATCAAAGCTCACTTTATTTTTACCGTCAGCCTCTTGGGTAACGACAGAGGTTGTACCTTGCCCATTGATAAAATCCACTTGGTTACCGGCGGTAACATTATGTTTCACTGTTCCATCATTATCGCCAACTTTCCAGAATGCACCATTAACTAGCTTCTCGACTTCACCCGCCTTTAAGTAGCTATTTTGGTCGGCAACAGAGACATTACCCTTTGCAGTTACCTTTCCTGTCGTATTGTTTACACTTACTGTATAAACATCTGCCGTACCATTAGATGTTTTTACAACAGAGATTCCGTCACCCTCTTTTACTTCTGTTTTTGCAGCATTTACCGTATCTTTTAATTAGCTAACATTTACCGCATCATTATCCGCCACACCGGCACTCACGTTATGGATGACATTATTTCCCATATTAATATTTGAGTTCGGGTTAACCGTCAAATTACCTACGGTAGTGTCGCCATTTACCGTTAAGTTTTCTGTAATATTGACATTTTTTGATAATGCATAGGTAATATTCGTACCTTCTTTTTTGACTTCTAAATTATTCCCTGCAATATAAGTGATGCTATCGCCTGCTTTGATAGCGCTTTCGCCATCGTTTTTACTCTCATCAATATCCTTATTATTTTTCGCCGTAGTAACGTTAAATGAAGCATTGTTAACCAAATCAGCGACCTGTGTTCCGTTTAGGATCGCATTACCGTCCGTCACATTTGCTTTACCATCAACAACTTCAGCAGTAGTATTTGCTAGGGCGTAAGTTACATTAAAGCCATCGTTTCCATTGGCCTCAACCTTCACGTTAAGCCCTGAACCTGCATTGAAGTTCACATTATCGCCCGGATTTACTAAGCCGGTTTCAGTTCCATTACCTTTAATCTTCCAACCGCTGTGATTGATCGCATTGGCAACAGTTGAGGCATTTACTAAGTTATCGCCATTGTTTGGAACATCAATTTTGCCTGTTGTGGTATTTGGTGAAAGTGCGGTCGTATTAGCGGCAATATTTCCGGCATCGTCAATTTTAATGGTTTTGTTGTCAACTTTTGTTGCGAAACCGTATTCAACTGTGTCAGTACCATTTACGGTTGTAAAAGTACGACTAATTTCAATCCCGTTACCGCCGTTGAAATTTACAGTATCACCGGAATTAATGTTGGCTAATGTCGTATTAGCATCGGTTGCCTTGTTACCACCTACATTGGTTTTCCATGCAGACCGGGTTATCACGGCATAAAGCTGTGAACCGTTGATCGCATCAGTGGAATCTTCGGAAATTCTACCTGCCGCCACATTTTGAATTTGACGTTCTGCTCCTTGTTTACCCACGGATACAACGTAATGCGTATCTTTTAAAACACCGGCGAAGCCATTGTAGATAATGCCATTTACTGTTGCATTATTCACCGCCGTTCCTTCAGTGGTTTCAGCTTGATAACCTAATGCTACAGAACCATGTAAGGTCGCGTTTGATTTATAGCCTAATGCTAACGCCCACGAATCACTTGCATTGGAACCGGCACCTAATGCAGTAGCGAAGGCAGCTCTTGCTTTTGCCTCAGAACCTAGTGCAACAGCGGAGTAAGTGGCGTTAGATAATCTACCCACTGCCACCGAACCGAGCTCGTTAGCCGAAGAGCTATAACCTAATGCCGTCGCTTCTAAGCCTGTTGCACTTGAACTTTGACCAAGTGCGGTTGATTGCCCGCCCGATGATGTAGCACTATTACCAATAGCGACATCGCCGTCATTCTGTGCTTTTGCTTGATAACCCATTGCAATCGTAAGATTGCCCACCGCTTCGGTATAAGTCCCCATAGAGATTGAGTTGTCACCAATTGCCTTACCTTGTCGTCCGATAGAAACCGAGTTTTCCCCGATCGCTTCGGTTCTTAAACCGATTGCTGTGCTGTAATTCCCGGAGGAGCTGGCTAAATTGTTGATAGCGGTGCTAGCGATTCCGGTTGCATTTGACAAATGTCCGATTGCGATAGACTCCTCGCCTTTAGCAAAAGCCGTTGAACCTACTGCCGTTGAAAAATTCGCTGTTGCTTCAGCCCGTTCCCCCAAGGCTGTGGCCGATTCGGCGAGAGCTTTAGCGTGTGAACCAATCGCAGTGGTTAGATAATGACTGGCATTCGTATCCGAACCAAGGGCGCTAGACCCAATACCGAGAGCTAATGCCGAATATCCTACTGCTGTGGCATTAATTTCACGCGCAATACTGTTTGAACCTAAAGCTGTCGCATCTAAACCTTCAGCATTGGCTAAATATCCTAATGCAGTTGCATTCACTGATGAAGCTTTACTGTTAGCGCCCAAAGCTGTTGTATTAACGTTACTTGCCGTAGCATTGAAACCTAATGCTGCGCTCTCTTTATTGGCATTTGCCTGATTTCCCATTGCTACGGAATTAGAGCCTGATGTAGTGGCAGAGTTACCAATCGCAACCGAGCGGGCTTGTGCGTTGCTACTTTCACCGATTGCTACGGCTCTTGAAGCAGCGGTTGCTCCTTTGCTGATTGCGACAGAACTTACGCCATTCGCTGCCGCACCGTTACCAATACCAACTGCATCTGAGGCATTTGCGTTAGTGCCTAATCCCATGGCAATGCTATTGTCCCCTCTTGCCGTGGTATTTTGTCCAATTGCCAAACCACCCGAACCGCTTGCCACGGCATTCACGCCCACGGCAATAGAACCTTTGGTTAATGCGCCGCCAGTTTGACCGTATGAGCCTTTATTGGTTGTCTGGTTACCGTTTAAGGTTGTTTTTGAACCATCATTTACGTGTAAGTAACTTTCTTCACCACCGCTGAGTTTCTTCGATAACTCGTATGAGACCATATAAAGCTGAGAACCGTTAATCGCATCAGTAGAATCAGCGGAAATGTTACCCGCAGCCACATTTTGAATTTGACGTTCGTTGCCTGCTATTCCTACGGAAACAACACGGTTAAGTGTTTTACGCGTTAAAGCACCTTTAAAGCCACTATAGGTAATATTATTAACTGTTGCCGATGTTACCGCAGTACCATTTGATGTTTCGGATTCAGAACCTAATGCCACGGAATCTTGTAGATGTGATTTTGATCCATTACCAATTGCGACCGCACTTTGCCCTGTAACATTAGTATCACGCCCCATGCCGATCGCATCTTGTCCGGTAACTTGTGTGCTGTAACCGATGGCAATACTTTGTAAAGCATTGCTGGTTGCATTACGACCGATTGAAATAGAGTCGTTCAGGTAAGCTTTAGCTTGAGGACCAACCGCTACTGTTGCTTCACCGCTTGCATTTGCGGCCCAACCCATTGCTATCGCTGAATTATCACTTGCCTCTGCTTTCCAACCGATCGCAATAGTTTGATGATGTGAGGCATTTGCTTCCGTTCCAATCGCAATACCGTTATTACCACGATCCGTTGAGGTTTTTGCTGCAAAACCAATAGCAATACCCTGCTGATGAACAGAAGATGAATTTTCACCAATGGCAATACCACGAGTATTTGTTACATTAGCGTTTACACCCATCGCGATACTATTTTTGCCTGAAGCCTTTGAATTTCCACCGATAGCCATTGAGTTTATACCGGTTGCTGAAGCATTGTCGCTCGTATTGATCTCAATATTCGCAGCTAAAGCCTGCCCGCCAATTACCGTAGCGCCGGCAGTCATTAATGAAATTGCGAGGGTTGAAAGTGCGGTTGTTTTTTTGATTGATTTTGTTTTGCCTCTGGCTTTATCTAGCTCAGAAACGGCAACCCAAGTTTGTGTTGTATGATTCCAAATAACTTTAAATATTTTGTTCATAAAATACCTCTTACTAAGTTTAAGAACAATAAGTCGCCCGAATAATAAAAGGGCGACACAATACCCTAATTTTACTTAAGGGGTTAATCTATTTCAGCCTCAAACGGAATGAAAAATTCGCTCAAATAAACTCATAATGCTTTCCCGATATAAAAAATAAAGGAGTGATTATAAATTAAATCAATAAGGGGGCAATATTGGATATCTACTTTGCCATCATATCAAAACTTATCGAAACTAATCCCGACTTACTTCAAATAATTAGGGCGAATATTCAAGAGGCTCACATATCTTCTTGGTTAATAAAAGTGCGGTCGGTTTTTGATTTATTTTTCGGTATTATGCGATTATTACTCAAGGTGTGATTTTTGAATGAACATAGGAATGTCAAGAGCATAGCGTCCTTTGTTCATTAGTTAAATAAATCAAAATTTTATCAATGATTATATGTACTTATAGATTCAAACTCGTATAGCTAAGGGGATGGATAAGCCCATTAATAAAGCCGCACAGTCGCACTCATAAAACCTATAGCAAGGCCACAAATTCTACGATTTTGCCACATGATACCGTGTAATTTCATCATCTGCTATCCCCAAATGTGATGAAACCGCTTTATTCTCTAACATAATAAAATGTCATAAACAAGGTGAGTACGATACCTATTCCTACACTTAACCCAAAGGCCGATACGGTAGGCGTTGTGCTAAGTCCGAGCAAAATAAACGAAATAAGCGTGGTACAACAGGCCAATAGAATAGAAACTTTTTTATCTTTTATCGGTTCTTTTGCCGTTTGCATATAAGCGGTGTAATCTATACCGATAGCAGAAACCAGTAGTAAACCAAACATTACAAACAGACTTATTGGTAAGTTAAACCAGCCGAAAATTGCCACCGTCATGATGATTGCAGAAAACGGAATCAGTAACATTTTTGCGCTTTTCTTCAATCCGAAATATTTCCACAGTAATAAACCTGCGAATAAAAAAGAGAGTAATTTCAACCAAGCGGCTTGATTGCGAGTTTCCTGAAACGAGAGATTTAAAGAGGCGCGTTTATCCTGTAAGAAAATATGTTGATTGTCCGCCAATTCGGTAAGTGCGGTGATATTTTGAGGATTTGTTATTTTTACTATACCGCCAATGTGATGCTCCCCTAAATCGCCTAAATACAGAGATTGCCAAGCTTGACCGAACTGAGTTTTTAAGGCTTGTTGTAAGTTTATAAGCGGTTTATTTGCCAAATCTTTTAGTGAGTTTTCCACTGCACCAAGCGGTATGCCGATTTCTTCCAAAATAGCATAATCCTCCGAGTTAATTTTTTGGCTAACTTCTGCAATAAAATTTTTTTGCTCATCCTCGGATAATAACCATTGGCTTAATGATTGATGTGCGATTTGTCGGCTTTCTAATTGCCGGCTCAACCGGCGGGATTGTTCTAGCAATGCGTTATCATCTTCCGCTACGACCAAAAAATATTGACTGCCGAAATCTATTCCCGTCAGTTTTGCAATTTGTTGCAATTGCGCTACCAGCTGCGGTGGCATTGCTATCCATTGGCGAATATCATCTTGCCATTTACTTTTACTCAATCCGATACCAACAAAAATTAACAATGCGACAAACAAACAGATTTTCGTTTTTTTGTTCAATGTAACTTGAAAAATTTCAAAAGGGTTTGATCGCTTGTTGTGACGGTAATTCTTAAATAACGGCGGTAAATAAAGCAAAGTCGCACAAATTGCGCCAATTAAAGCAAAAGCGGAGAAAAGTGCGGTCTGTTTTAACACCGGTAATGGCGTAAAACCAAGCAGGCCGTACCCCAGCAATGTAACGAAAAGGCTAATAAAGAACGTGAAACGTAAACGGTTCATTGCTTGTTGCGGCTGCCAATTTAAATTAAAGAGTGATGAGGAAAGCCAATGTAGCGGAAAATCAATGAGTACGCCGACAAGACTTGTGCCGACTACCAGCGTTAAAATATGTATTTGCCCGAAAAACAACAGGGTTGCCACTACACCAAATAACATTCCTACCACAATAGGCAAAAACAACCAAAGTACGCGTAGTGTCCGAAATACGCTAACCAATAACAATAGTGTTAAACCAATTCCAAGCGTACTCATCAGAATGCTTTCTTGCTCTGCTTGTTGCTTGGCATATGCGGAAAAAAGAGAGGTGGATGCCAGTAAGAGCTCACCTTGTTGTACTTCAATAAATTGCCTATTTTGTTCCGTGAATTTCAATAACGACTGACTTGGCGTAAAAAAATCCTTTTGATTCAGCTCCGCTCTTAGCAAAACCCAAGTGTATTTATCTGCGGAGATAAAGACCATTCCATTTTCCGCATTCCATTGAATATTCGGTGAAAGCCGATGTTGATTGATAAAACGCCCAAACCCAAGCCAATCCCGTTCGATTGTTATCAAACCGGTTTGCGCAAAAGGGTTCACTATTTGTTCGGCATATTGCTGAAAATATCCTTTTGCATTCGTGAGTAACTGATTACGCTGATTTTCCGGCAGACCCGCAACACTTAACGAATCAATCTCTTGTTGAAGTTGACTGATGTTCGGCTGAAATTTGTTGTCGATTCGAGTGAATAGATGGCTTTGTTGCCACTGTTTACTCAGCTGTTCTGCGAGAGTAAAGGCTTTAGCACGATTAGAATGCCCGATTAAAGCGATGAATTGGCGGTTAAGCTGCTGTTCTTGAATCTGATCGGCTTTAGATTGCACCGCTGACCAATGTTGTTCTTGGGGTAACAAGGCTTTGAGATCGGTTTCAAGCAGATGATTTTTCTGTATTTGGAGGCCTAAAAATAGCACGGCTCCAATAATCATCAGAGCATAAAGCGTTCGACAAGCGGTGAGATAACGAGACATTTTACAAAGGTTCTAATTTAATGCCGATTGTGCCAAAGCCGATAACGGCTGATTTAATCGTATATTTTTAAATTGAATAAGGGTGCGATCGCCTTGTTTTTCTTTCAGCTCGATCGAATTAACCACAATATCGCCCTCAATGGTAATTTGATCAAAAATTTGTTTCATCAATAAACTGTTTGGTTTTAACAATAATTGCCAATTTGAAGCAGACCCCGTCAGGCTAAACTCAAATTGGCTTGATAATGCGGATATATCGCCACTAAGTAATCCTAAAAACAATTGGATTTGTTCCGCTTGCCCCATACTGGAATTAGTCACCCAGTTTGAACCATTCCACTGAAAAATCCCCTGAGCAGTCACTTTCATTTGGCTCGCAAACGGTTTTTCCATTTGCCATAGTAGCCCTTTTTTTGCCACTAAAGTAAATTTTCCGGTGGCAACAATCGGCTTTACTAACGATTTTAAAAAACGTTGCTGACTAAAATCACCTTGTACGGATTGCGGTTTTTGTAATTGTTGAATCAGCTCGGCTTGAGAAAATCCCCATGAAAGCGGACTAAAAAAAAGTAAAAGTAAAAACAGATATTTTTTCATTAGCGTTCCCCTACAAGCGGTCGAAAACCCTTAAAATTTTGCACCGCATTTCGCCACGATAATGGCGTTTCAAATTGTGTTTCTCGGCTTGCAATTTCAATTGCCATTTGGGTCGTCGAGCCTTTAGTTAGCTTTTCACCGGTTATCACATCAACAATAACATAATCAAATCGGATACAGCTTTCATATTCGATTAAGGCTAGTTCCACGCGAATTTTTTGGCGGAAAAGTGCCGGTTTGACATATTTCAAATCAAGTGCCACGATCGGATACGCAAAACCCTGTTCACGCATGACATCATAGGTATAACCAATTTCGTCCAAAAAGGCACAGCGCGCCATTTCTAGGTATTTTACATAATGCCCATGCCACATAATGTTCATTGAATCCACATCAAAGAACTGAACCTCATACTCAGATTGATGTTTGCAATAAATATGTTTTTTCATTCTCATAGTGATCAAAAAGTGCGGTCAGTTTGCCGCACATTTTACGAAATTTATTTTACAATATCGCCTTTTAGCGCTACGCCTGCAATACTTCGCCCTGCATGACATTCGTATTGAGAGGGACTTCTATATTCTTTTTTCTTATAGTAACTCACTAAGTTGGAGACTTTGGTTGCCCCTTCTTTCTTAGCACGCTCTTGGAATTTTTTCACGGCAGATAAAAACACCCATTGGCAAGCTTCTAAATCACTTTTATTCAGTGCATTGGTTTTCGGATTGGTTGTTATGCCCTTGCGAATAACTTTACCGGGTGCCGTTTTACCAAAGTAGAGTTTCACACTCGGATCGAGAATTTCTTTTGCTTGTGATGAATTTAACGCTTCTTGAATAGAATAATAATGTGTCGTATCACGCGGGGCACAAGCTGCCATAATAAGCGCTGCGGTGACTACACCTGCTGTTTTAACTAATTTCATATTGTTCTCCTATCTAAACCCATATTGTACACACCATAGTGAATTAAATTCACTTTATTTTTGTTGCCAAAAATCATAAAAATTAAACCATAAATGTGGATTTTTTGCACATTCTTTTGCAAGTAAATCAGCATACTGTTGCATTACGTGGTGAATATGTTGTTCACGTACTTTAGCACGTCCCGTGATACCGCTAGAGAAATGCCGCAGTTTTAAACGATATTTGCCGTTTTCTTTTAAGCTGAAAATGGTATTAATCGGTGCTTTAAGGAGAGCAGCCAACAGCCAAGCGCCTTCGGGAAATTCAGCCGCTTTGCCTAAAAAATTAACCGCATAGGTTTTATCGCCTCGTAGCGGAATGCGATCAGCGGCAATGGCAATCCATTCGCCTTGTTCTATTTTTTCAGATAATGCCAGCATTTTTTGTGCATCCAGTTCTTCCACCTGAATAAGCGGTAATTCATCTGCGCCGGCTTCAACTAAGGCGTGATTAAAGGCTTCAGCGTGTTTACTATGAACCAAAGCATTTAACTTAAAATTTGGGTGATGTCCGTTATTCAGCAAGGCACGACAAATTTCAATATTGCCGAAGTGGGAACAGATTAATATTTGCCCTCGACCGCCGGCATCAATTTCGGCATAGAGATTTTCGCTGTCGTCAATCACTAAATCCGCATAATGAATTTGATGTTGCCATACCGCAAAACGGTCGGTAATCGCCTCGCCAAAGGCGAGAAATTGACGAAAAACCGCCGCTTTTTTTAACCGCACTTGGGGGAAATAAGCGGTCAGATTTTGTTGATATTCTGCAATATAATGCCGTACTTTGCGTGAAGTGAGGTAAAAATATAACACGACCCAGAAAGTACAAAAGCGAATCAGCCAAAGTGGGCAATATCGCACAATCCATTGGGTTAGTTTCAGAAAAAAGGCCGTTCCCCGTTCTTGTTGCTGTGCCCAATGTTTTGGGTTTTCCGTCATGACCATTTCCCTGTTAATAAGCGCATTAACATTGTAAAAAACAGCCGTGCGTGCATTTTGCTAATCAACCAATTATCCGCCAAACCTCGAAAATGCGAAACACCGCCTTCATCATATTTTACCGGTGTTTCTACCCAAATCATGGGGATTTTCCGCCATTGGCAACGCACCAGAATTTCAATATCGAAATCCATACGATCACCTAGCTTCTCTTGAGTAACAATAGGGACAACTGCGACTAACGGATACAAACGAAAACCACACATACCGTCTTCAATTTGAGTCGATAAGGTATTTACCGCTATCCAAAAGTTGGTAATTTTACGCCCATACAAACGGGCTTTAGGGGCATCCTCTCCATAAATCGGTTTACCGCAAATAAGTGCGGTCGGATTTTCATGAGATTTTTCTAAAAATGTCGCAATATCCGCCAAGTTATGTTGGCCGTCCGCATCCACTTGAATCGCATGAGTAAAACCGCATTTAAAAGCTTCCGCCAAACCGATTTTTACCGCAGCGCCTTTACCGCCGTTGTGTCGGCTGTACACAATGGAAACCTGATCGTTTTCTAGGGTTGTCAACGCTTTTTTATGCTCTTCACTTGAGCCGTCATCCACCACCAACACGGCTAAATCAAAAGCCTGTAGCTGCTCGATCACCCGACCGATTATGTCGGAATGATTATAGTGCGGAATAATGGCAACGGGGTTAAAGTTGTTCATTTTTAATCCGAATTAACGCGCTTTGCATATTTGTTCAAAATCCTGTCGCAAAATCTTTGACTGGCTATTGCGCGGTAATTTATCGGTAAACCGCCAATAGCGTGGTAAAGCAAAGCGTTCCTGTTTAGTTAATAAATGCTGGCGCAACGTCCGAATCAGCGCTTTACGCCCCTGTTTTTGATATTCTGCCATTCCTTCATCGGATAACGCCACCCACGCTAACGGACGATGTTTATGATCAATATGCGGCGCAATAAAGCAATCGGCAACCCAATGGTGCTGCATTAAATCCTGTTCAATACGAATCAGTGAAATCCGTTTATCGCCCAGCTTAGCAATGCGGTCAATGCGCCCTAACAACAAAAAGCCTTGCGGATAAAACTCTACCGCATCGGCAGTTTGCTCTCGCTGCGGTACGCGATGAGATTCGACCCATAGTGCGCCTTCCTCATTAACGCCGACTTTCACGTCCGGCACGGTTGTCCAGTATTCCGTGCCTTGCCGAGTGGCAATCACACCGGTTTCCGTGCTGCCGTAGCCTTCAATTAGCGGCACATTTAATTTTTGTGCAATTCTCATTGCCTCGACTTCCGCCAATGCACCGCCCGAGGTGACGATACCGCAAAGATTATCGTAATGAATATCTTTGCGGTTTATATCCAAGCCGGTAAGAAAGGTCGGGCTGGTAATCCAAATCGCTTTGCCAAAATGGCGGCTATGCTGTAAGAAACTATCGGGAAAGGTATGTTGTAGGCGGTCAATCACCCAGCCACGTAACAACGGCAACATCACACGATAGGTTAACCCATAAAAATGCTGCACACTGACACTGCTCACCAAATGCACCTGTTGTTCGGTGGCAAAAGGTAAAATTTGCGCCACGATTTCCGCTTCCTGCCAAAGTTGCTCGGGTGTTTTTACCACAATCTTGGCATTGCCGCTGCTGCCGGAGGTTTTTAACCAGACTTCGGTCTGATTACCCCGCGCTACAAGCGGTCTGTTTGAGATAATTTTTTGCGAAATGCCGTAATGGGTAAAACCGGCATCATTAAAGAGCAGGTCGGCATTTTCATCGACCCATTGTTGATTATCGCCAACGAGATTTGGCGGTAACAGCACACGCACGTTAGCATTTAAGCAGGCAAGTAAGACACAGGCAAAATAAGTCGCATCATCAAACCATAATGCTACCGCTTGAATATTATCTTGCTGTAATTGTGCGGAAATTTGATGGGCGCGGTAATAAAAATCCGCCCGAGACCATTCCGGATTCAGCGCAATAGGGAGAGAAGATGAAGTGATGGTTTTCATTGTATTTATACCTAATTTAACAGCGCATTTCGTTGCACTTTTGTCGAATCTGTTGATGTTCGTTTTTTTGTGCGACACTCTACTGTTTCGTCTATTTTATTTTCGATTATTGTTATTTGGTTAAGCACCCCGTGCCGACACCTTATATTATTTATCTTTAACATATCGCCTCACAAGCCATTCTCCCACAAATAATACGCCCATCAGCACATAAGCAATCACACCGCTATAAATCGCCCAATAATGATATTGTTCCAACAAAATTAATCCGGCAGTCACGGCAATGTTAAAAACAAAAAAGCCGCACCAGACTAGGGTCACATTGCGTGTATAACGAATTGCCTCAGGGGGAAGATTAGGCGTTTGTAACCGAGCAAGCCGTTCAATAAAGGATTGGGCACTAAATAGGCTGGCAGTAAAAATAACAAGCATTACAAGGCTAATGATAACAGGATACCAATACATTGTTTGCAAGGTTCGGGTAAAGGCAACAATCAGTAGAAAAGCTGTCATAAACAGCGCAAAAGCACGTTGAAAACCGACCACACTTATTGCCTTTATACCCCAGAGTAAGGCGAGCAGGCAAGGCAAAATGGATAGAAGGTGACTATTTGATTGCCATAGCCAAATTAAAGGATAGGCAACGGCGGTAATACCTAATAGCAGATTGATTAAAGGGGAAAACCACGCTATTGCCATCATCTTTACCTTAAGCCAATATCACCAAACCGCTGGCGCAAGGCTCGCCATCGGTTTTTAATTGGAATTTCATTCGTTGTTTAGGCGCTTCCCAATCCAATGTTAATTCCATTTCATCATTCGGACGCAGAAATTTCTGGAATTTGAGGTTATCAATTCGTGTAATCGTTTGGGAATGCTGAAAAAATTCATTAATTTTGTCGCTAATCCATTGCAATTCCACTACACCCGGCACCAATGGAAAATTGGCGAAATGTCCTTTGAAATAAACCAAATCAAGAGGGACTTTACCCTGAAATACCTGTCGGTTTTCAGATTTTTCTTGGTTATGCCAAATTGGATCCCGTTGTTCTTGCCGGCAAGTTGCTTCAAACGCCAAACGGCTAATTTTAGATTGGCTATTACGTGGCAGTGTATCGCTAAATCGCCAAAAGCGTGGAATTGCCGTTTTCTCCTGATTTTTCGCCAAATGCGTTTTTAATGCTTCGATCACCGCTTTTCGCCCTTGCTCACGAAACAGTTCGATACCTTGTTCAGACAAGGCCAACCAGCAGGCAAGACGTTGCTTTTCGGGGTGTTGTCCGATATAGCAATCGCACACCAATGGATTGGTCATTAAACCTTGTTCAATACCGGCAAGGGAAAGGCGTTTGTCGCCTAATTTAATAATTCGGTCCGCACGCCCTAACATTTCAAAGCCGTTTTCCGACAATTTGATGATATCTTCCGATTGTTCACGCCCGCTCACCCAATCCGCCTCAATCCATAAGGCAGAGCGTTCATCAACACCAATCGTTGCGGTTGGCATAGCTTGCCATAGGGTTGAACCCCGTCGGTAAGCAATAGCACCTGCCTCGGTTGAACCGTAAAAATCCGTAACGGGGAAACCCAGTGTCGTGTTGATTGCTTGCGCAATTTGATCGGAAAGCAAACCGCCGGCGGAAATAATGCCTTGTAAATTCGGAAAAGCCAAACGTTGCCAATCGATACTCGCCAGCATTGTCGGGCTACTAATCAGCACAGATTTTTTCGCACGCTTGCACGCCAATGCCACATCTTCCGGATAGAACTGCTGTTTGCGCTCAATCTGCCAGCCCAGCACGAGCGGCATCATAATTTGGCAAATTAAGCCATAAAGATGTTGAATACTGACGGTGCAAACCGAACGGACTTGATTGCCGGATTGAAAACCAAAGGTATCGGCACAAATTTGAGCGTTCCGCCACAGCTGTACGGCAGTTTTTACAATCGTTTTCGGCGTGCCTGTGCTACCGGACGTTTTAAGCAAAAACGCACTATCCGACGAGAATTGATCGAGAGGGCGGTTTGGCAGAGTATATTGCCCATTCAAGGCAAATTCATCGAAAAAACAGACCGCACTTTTAATACCGCTTGAGGCAATGTTAATTGGTGTATCAGTAAGCCATAACTCCGCTTGTCCTGCGGTCCATAGGATACTTTCTGAGGTGAAATTGGGTAATAACAAGGTGCGAACATTGGCGTGCCAGCAGGCAAGTAGCGTGCAAGCCAGTTTTGCGCCATCTTCAAACCATAGCGCAACAGCTTGGATTTCTCGACGTTGTAATTCGTTGACAATCTGCCAGACACGTTGCTCAAAATCGGCAAAAGCCCAATCGGGTGATTGAGCAATTAAATCGGTAGGTAAATAATTCATTGGGCGATCAGTAATTTACTCTGTCTGCGTTTGACTGATTTTTACCACAGCTTGCACCACATCGGCAACGGTGCGCACATTACGGAAATCTTCCGCTTGTAATTTATGTCCGGTTTCACGTTTGATATGATCGATTAAATCAATCGCATCAATGCTGTCGATCTCTAAATCTTCATACAAGTTGGTCTCCGGCGTAATACTTTTGGGATCGACTTCAAACAGGGTTTCCAGTGCGTTCACTAACAGGGCTTGGATTTCTTGTTCAGTCATAGGATTATTCCTTAGTGGCTCGAATAAATGCGGCAAGGGTTGCGACACTTTCAAAGTGATCACGCAAATTTTGTTTTTCGCTGTCTAATTGCAAACCAAAAGTTTTTTGTACAGCCAACCCCAATTCAAGGGCATCCACTGAATCTAAGCCTAAGCCCTCATCACCAAATAAAGCGGCTTCGGTATCAATGTCCTCCACACTCATATCTTCCAGCCCAAGACTATCAATAATTAACTGTTTTAATTGTTGTTCGAGTTCCATTTTTTGTCCTTATATTGATTGGGTATGTGAATTAAATAACTGTTCTAATTGCTTTTTCAAACGGCGTGATGCAATAGGTAATGAGGTTTCCTTTAACAAAGTTTGCGGATCAATATCATCACAAACCGTTAAATCATAAGTAATTTTTTTCGCGGGTATTTTATACCAAGGCTGCCCTTTTTTAAAATTCGGCGGCGACATTTTTATCACCACCGGCGTAATCACGCTGGCACTGCGCAATCCGATAGAAACCGCCCCACGATGTAAATTTACCACGCCGTCCCAGCCTGTTCTTGTGCCTTCGGGGAAAAGCAATAAGGCTTCATTTTGCAAAATCTGATGGCTTTTTTCCAACATCTCTTCGCTTTCAGTATTCGGCAAAAAACCGCTGGCAAGGATTGGAGCGACCAAAATCGGGTTATTGAGTAAATCTTGTTTAATAATACAATTTAATCGGCTTTCTTTTGCAATAATTAACACTACATCTAATAATGACGGGTGGTTGGCAATAATTAATTGCCCTGTTCTACCTAATTTTTCAAAGCCGTGATAATTGACTTCCAATACACCGGACCATTGGGCGTAACGAACAAAGTATCCCCAAATTATTCCAACCCAACGTCGTGCTTTTAATTGGGTTTCAAGATCGTTTTGTTGTGGATTACGTGTGTAAGGCAGTAAAACAATGCGAAAAATAACGCCGGCAAAGGCAAATAAGACAAAGCCAAACATCGTACCGAAAAAACGGCGTAATCGGTTTAATTTTTCCGCCATTGCCACACCTTATCATTTGCGCTGCCGGTTTGCCATTTTTCGCTTTGCAGATAATGCTGCCGAACCCATGCCAACGCATTATCTTTTGCCAAAAGTGCGGTCGAATTCTCTGCATTTTTTGCCACTAAGCTCAACTGATATTGTCCACCCTTCGTCACTACTAACGCTAATGCATAAGCAAAAGGCTGACGAAAAACCGGCTTAGCATTATAGCTTTCCAATAACGGACTTTCCGCCACCACAACCAACACTTTTTGATGACTCTCATTCAAGAGCAAGTAGGCTTCCAGCAATGCCGCTTCTAAATTGTCACGTTGTGCCGTAATGGAGACGGTTTCTGTCGTTACCTGGCGAAACTCAGACCACTGCCCAACCAGCGCATTATGTACCGATAAACTAAATGACGTCGGCGAAACATCCCCTTCCTGCAATAGTGTATGCCACAGCCCGAAACTACGATTAATTTCGCTATTACTAGAAGCATACACCACTGGAATATTTGCCTGTTCAGGCGGAAGCAACTCCCACGCCGCCTCAAAAAAAAGCCGAGCAGAATCACTTAAACGACGACGTTTCATCGGTGGCAGAAAAGCCAGCGTCGGGGAAAAATCCTGCCAATTTTTAGCATTTTCCTCCCAATACTGTTCTCCTTGCTGCCAATCAGCAATGGAAAGCTGTTTATTTGTTACAACCTTCCAAGCCTGAACATTAAATGTAAATTTACAATGTGTTGTCATAGTAAATTATTAGTAGTTCTTGAATAACTCTGCAATCATTTTATCAAACTGACCTTGAATACCGACTTGTTTTGCGATAGCTTTTTCATCACCACGATAACGATAAGAAATTTCGCCAATCGTATTTAGTGTTTCATCTGAACGCTCACGTAGCACTAAATGACCACGAACGATAAGTTCTTTATTCCCTTTTAGCGCACTCACAAGTACATACTTACAATTTTCAGGAATTTTAACCCCTTCATAAGTAACCGTTTTTATACCTTTTTTTGCCAGGCTTTTTTCTATCAATCCAGCAATTTCTTTCGGTGTAAAATTAAGAGAAGTGCGTTGTTCACGAACACAAACAGAAGTTAAATCAGCCCGTTTTTCCGCTGGACTACTCCCCGTTAAACCCGATGCACACCCAGCTAAAATTGCACTTGTAAGTAAGGTAAAAATTAACTTTCTCATAATGAACTCTCCATCTAATTAAAATGCGTATTAGTTTACACGAAATTTAACTATCAACCAATATAACCGAAGGTGCTTATTCTCCTTTTACAACCCACCAAATACTTTCATCTTGCTGATTCTGTCGATAGCCTTCAAATACCCAACCGATAAGCTCCGTTTGATCAGGTGCCAAATCCAATTCGGCAAGTTCAAACAGTTTTGTCAATTGTTTTTTTTCCATTGCTAGAAAAACGCTGACACCTTGTAAATGCAAGGTTTGAGCAATGTGAAATACCGCCGCATTATTGTAATAATCCTTTATTTTTTACTATATCTAAATCTAATTTAACATTTTTACCCTCTTATTTCGGCAACGTTTAGGTAGTCACGCAAATCGGGTTACTTATATATATTTCTTCAGATATTTCGATGTTTTTGATTTATTGCATTGCAACAATGCTTCCGGCGTACCACAGAATATAATCTCACCACCGTTTGTACCGCCCTCCGGCCCTATATCAATGATCCAGTCCGCCTGTGCAATCAGTTCCAAACGATGTTCTATCATCACGACCGTATTGCCGTTATCCACTAATTTACGCAAAAGGGAGAGTAGCAGTTCAATATCCTTGGCGTGAAGCCCTGTGCTGGGTTCGTCCAGTACATAAATATTTCCGTTTTTATGCAGTTCACTGGCAAGTTTTATACGTTGCACTTCGCCGCCGGAAAGGGTACTGGTTGGCTGACCTAATGTCAGATAGCCAAGACCGACATCCAGCATACTTTGCAGCAGATTTCTGATTTTGGCGTTCTTAAAGAAGTCGTAGGCTTTTTCAATAGTAAGATTTAATACTTCTTCAATATTCAAATCTTTATATTTGTAACTTAGTGCGGTCGGATTATAACGATGTCCGCCACATTCTTCACATACCACCACAACCGGTTCGGCGAAAGCCATTTCATAGCTGATCTGCCCCGTCCCGTTACAAACCCGTGCAACCGCCTTCCGAATTAAAGCTGAACCACTTGGTATTTACGCCATTTTCTTTGGCAAAAATTTTCCGAATTTCATCCATCACACCGGTATAGGTCGCCGGCGTGGAACGGATTGATGTGCCGATTGGTTTTTGATCGATGACAATGGTATCTGGATAACGATTTGTAAATTCATAGCGTGCCAGCGTACTTTTTCCGGAACCGGCAACGCCGGTAACTGCCGTGAGTATGCCTTTTGGAATCGTTACGTCAATATGTTTTAGATTGTGCAAATGGGCATCTTTTATTTCAAAACCCTCTCGCCACGCAAGCGGACGTTCATTGAGTTCGATGGCTTTCTTTAATACCTGTGCCGTGAGCGTATCCTTTGTAATCAAACCGCTCAAATCGCCCTGATAAACAATTTTACCGCCACGGCTTCCGGCGTTTGGTCCAAGTTCAATAATGTGGTCGGAAAGCAACAAAATCTGACGGCTGTGTTCTACAACCAATACGTTGTTATACTTATCCCGAAGTTCCACCAGCATTCGCCCGATTTTCTCGGCATCTGCCGGGTGAAGACCTGCCGTCGGTTCATCAAAAATATAGGTAATATTAGAAAGACTATTGCCAAGGTTTCTGACTATTTTCAAGCGTTGTGCTTCGCCGCCGGAAAGCGTTTCCACTCTTCTAGATAGCGAAAGGTATCCCACGCCTACATCTGTCATTCTTTTTAAATATTCCTTAATTTGTGCGACAAGGGATTTTCCTCGCGGATCGTCTATCTGCTCTAAGATTACCGCCAAATCACTCACAGGCATCGCCATCATATCTATAATATTGTAACCGTTGATCTTGGATGCCAACGCTTTTGCATTTAATCTGCTACCACCACAGGCTCGACAAGGACCGTGATTTACCAGCGACATTATTTCAGCCTGTAGCCCCACTTTCAATTTTGTAATATCCCGTTTCAGATAAAGCCTATAAAAACGTGGGATCACACCTTCATAATCGACCTTATCGACACGCCCAGTATTATTGGAGCGAATTTCCACCTTCATTGGCTCATTGGAACCGTTTAGCAGAAAATCCCATTCCGCCTCAGTATAATCGGAAAGTTTCTTATCGGGATCAAGGACGGCATTATTCTGATAAAGATATGTCTGCCAGCCGGAAGAAAATTGACTAAATAAAATTGCCCCTTCACGCAGAGATTTGTTCTTATCAAAAAGCCTTGTCTCATCTAACACCATTTCTTCGCCAAGCCCTGTGCATTTCAAACACATTCCTGCCGGGTGATTGAAAGAATATGCCATCGAACCGCCCGCTTGAGGGGTTCCCACACGCGAGAAAAGCAGTCTCATTAGCGGAGCAACATCCACAGCCGTGCCAACCGTAGATCGTGAGTTGCTTCCCACCGTATGTTGATCGACTACAATAACAGGCGTGAGATTTTTCATTTCATTCACCTTAGGACGCTCATAATGCGGCATTTTATTTCGTAAAAATAACGGATAGGAAGATTGCCACTGTCTGGCACTTTCCACGGCAATCGTATCAAAGACAAGAGAACTTTTGCCAGAACCGGATACGCCGGCAAACGTAACAAGACAGCCTTTAGGAATCATTACATTGATATGCTTTAAATTGTTTTCAAAAGCACCGATGATTTCGATTTTTTCAGATTTGTCGTTCATGCTCTCTCCTATCAAACTATCCCACTTCACGATAATTCTACTCCATGTAATTTTAGTAAGAATCTTAAGTTGATTAGCCCTAAATTTCACACCATTTCAAGCTGTTATTTGGTATCCCAAAGTTAAACCGAAACTCACATTCTTTCCAGAATAGTAGAAAGGCCTTATTCGCCTTTTACAACCCACCAAATACTTTCATCTTGCTGATTCTGTCGATAGCCTTCAAATACCCAACCGATAAGCGCCGTTTGATCAGGTGCCAAATCCAATTCGGCAAGTTCAAACAGTTTTGTCAATTGTTTTTTTTCCATTGCTAGAAAAACGCTGACACCTTGTAAATGTAAGGTTTGAGCAATGTGAAATACCACCGCATTATTGATATTTGCCATAAAATCCAACGGACTAGGTAACTGTTGTTGCATTAAATGATCAAACATCTTTTGAAATTTGGTCGGTGAATTAAAACTTGAGCCTAAATAGACCGCACTTTCTTCATTGACATAGTCCTTCAAACTCAATGCACCAAGTAATGCCAGTTGAGTAAAACGGCTTAAACGACGCGCCTCAACCCCTTGTACTTTTAATCGACTGCGAAGGGTTTTATCATCCAGCCATTCCTTTAATTGAAATTCTGCGATTACTTCCATTGCAACACCCACCCGATATTGCTGCCGCCGAAACCGAGAAAATAATTCAATACGACAAGCGGTTGATTTTCAGCATTATTTTGCAATTGTTCCAATAGCCATGCGGTTTCCAATGCACCACTTGCCCCTAGCGTATGCCCAAGCACTTTTTTCGGCAAAAAGTGCGGTCGGCTTGGGAACTGTTTTTGTAATAACGTCTGCTCGACCTCATCGAAATCGCCGCCGACAAAATGCGGTTTAATGGCAGAAATCTCACTTGGTAAGCGGTCAGATTTTTGTAAAATTTTGCAAATCAAGTGTTCCAATGCCGCTTCACTATTATTTGTCAAACTAGCGTGATCGGTCAGGCTTGCCACGCCTAAAATCCGACAATCGGACGGCTGCTTACTCAACGCCACACACCCCATTCCTTCACCTAAAATAATGCCTTTTTCCGCCGGATGTTGAGCGAGCAAGCCCATTGCCTGAAAATGCTCAAAAGTGAGACGGTTAAACATCTCAAAGCCTAAAACCAGCGCCTTATCACATTTTCCTTGCGCAAGCATTTTTACCGCATAACCCATCGCTTGTGCGGAAGAAGTGCAAGAGGTGGCAAAATTAAATACTTTAGTACCGTATTTTTGCTGAAGATAATTGCCAATCACTGCGATATTAGGTTCGCTTGGTAAAGGTTGCCGGTGTACAAAGCGATACTCGCAATCAGCAATCGTATAAGCGGTCGAGCCAAGCAAAATCGGCATTTCCGCCAATTCAGACAGATGCCAACCGGCCTGTAATAGACACTGCTCAATTTGTTGTTCAATCAAACTATAGAGCTGTGTCAAACTCAACAACGGCTGTTCAAACGCCGAAAAATAAGGCAATTCAACCGATTGCCCTAATTGAAGTGCGGTGCGATTTCGGCAAGTTTTTGCAGAAAGATGACCGCTTGCATTGAGATAAACCGCCATTATTGATGTTCCGCTCGAATAAATTTCGCCAAATCCGCTACATTCATCATATGCTTCCGCACCATCCGGTCGCCTTGTAAACGAACCTTAAAATGCGCCTGCAACGCCACCGCAATTTGCAACGCATCCAGTGAATCCAACTGAATCCGGCTTTGCCCGCCAAAAAGCGGTTCATCATCACGAATCTCTTCAGGCGCAAAATCCTCTTTTTCCGATTCCTGCACAATGAGTTTTTTAAGTTCTAATTCGAGTAATTGGGGTTCAAGGGTAAAAATATAAGTCATTAAAATCGCACCTGTTTTTTTAATTGTCGCTGATAAATCAAAGCAGCCAACAAAATCATTGATAAACCAAAAGCGGTCAACTTTGCCAGATAATTTGCAATTTGTGATAAATCGTATTGGTTAAGTAGCAAATTTTGGAAGCCGTTCAACGCCCAGCCCATTGGCGAAAATTCGGCAATCGCTTGCATTATTTCAGGCATCACATAAGTCGGCACCATAATGCCACCGATTGCCGCCATAATAATAATGCCACCACCGCCCAACACCACTGCGTGTTCGGTGGTACGAGCAATCACGCTCACCAATAAACCGTAACCCAATGCCGAAAGGCTGACCGCCATTGCTAATACACTATAATGCCACTCTGTTCCCGTAAGCGAAAATGCCGGCATTTTAAGACGAGGAAGCACAAAATAACCTAGCGCAACCATACCGATAAATTGTAACTGATTGATCAAAAAATAAGGTATCCACTTTGCCACAATCAGCTTAAATGCAGAGGCTCTTGCCATTCTCAAACGCGTAATGGTGTTGGTTTGTCGCTCCATCGCCATCACATTCGAGAGCGGAATCATAATAAAAAACATCCCGAAAATCAGCCACGCCGGCACGCTGTGCTGTACGGAATTCGGCTTTGCCACTTCTTTGCCCTGACGATTAAGATAGATCTCCTGCCATAAATCTTTGGCTAAATAGGCGTTAATCTCATTAAATTTTTTATCTAAATCTTGATTAACTTTTTTCTCTATCTGTTTGATTGGTTTGCGCTTATTGTTCTCAAGCCGGATATGACTATCAGCAAGATAGCGTTCAATTCGCTCACGGCTATAGTGCTTTTGCAAAATACCTTTCACACCTAACAACCAGCTGCGATCTGCGCTCGGATTAAGCCAGAGTTGTAACGGTTTTTCCGCCGAAAGTGCGGTCGTTTTTTCATTAAAATTTGCAATAAGCAACTCAAATTTGCCCGCTTGTAATTCGGTTTGATAATGAGAAAGCTCGGCAATATCCGCCTGTCTCACCGCCAGATTTTCATTTTTTAATGCGTGAAAAAATGCACTGTTGAGCGGATTTTCTGCCTCACCCAACAGCACAATCTCCGCCTTATGACTCAGTTCATTATCGTTACTCAACGCCGCCGACATAATCAGCATAAATAAAATCGGCATAATAAACAGCACCGCAACCCCGTGCAGATCGCGGCTTAATAAGCGAAGTTCTTTAAAGATCGAAGCAATTAGCACGCATTTCCTACCTGTTTATCCAAAAAATCCAAATAAAACTTCTCAAGCGGTTGGTTTCCGATAATTTTTTGCAAATCGCCCTGATAAATCAACTTTCCTTCATTTAACAGCACTAATTGCGAACAAAGTTGCTCGATTTCTTGCAAATAATGCGAGGTATAAATCACTGTCACGCCTTGCTTCGTCAGCTCCGCTACACTGTTTAAAATAAATTGACGAGATTGTGGGTCAATACCCACGGTGATTTCATCAAGAAAAATCACTTTTGGCCGGTTAATCAAGCCGATAGCAAAATTTAAACGACGTTTCAAACCACCGGATAAATGTTTCGCCAGTTTGCTTTTATGAGCGGTCAGCCCTGTCTTTTCCAGCAATTCTAACAACCAATTTTTATCCGCAATATCATAAAGTGCGGCGAAAAATTTTAAATTTTCCCACACCGTTAAAAGCGGATAAAAGGCAAAATCCTGTGGAACTAGCGAAATTTGATGGCGTTGTTGCTTAGTCAATGTATCAAACGGCACGCCTTCAAATAAAATCTCGCCTTGCTGCACCGACTGCAACCCAGTCAAAAGTGACATCAACGTGGTTTTCCCCGCCCCGTTTGGACCAAGTAGACCAACGGCGGAGCCTTGTTGAATATGTAAATTTACATTACATAAAGCTGCGGTTTGAGCATTTGGGTAATAGTGGTTTAAATTTTTTATTTTAATCATCAATCTTCCGTAGGGGCGGGTCCTGTGCCCGCCCGAAATTATCCTACTATATTATAATTTATCTAACGCCCAATTTAACGGATTATTCGCAATATATTCCGCAATCATTAAATAATCTTTTTCATCACGAACAATATGTTCATAATAGCTCCGTTGCCATAATTTCTTATTAAATGGCTGCCAATTATTTTGTTTTACATTCTTTATATATTCACATTCGTTCGAGATTTAAAACGTTGAATGACATCAAATAATGAATAGCGAGTCAGATTCGCTTCATTTTCAAAATGAAGGATAAAATGAATATGATTAGGCATAATGACATAATCCAAGCATTTTATCGTAGGAAAATATTGCGCCAACTCCAAATAACAATCTTCAACCATTTTACCCGCAGCGTTTAATTCCATTTCCTCATTCAGAATGTTACCGAATAAACATAAGCGATCTTGCACACAAATGGTAATGAAATATAACCCATTTTCGGAATAATCGTAGTGTTGTAAACGGATTGTTTTACGTTGTGGTAAATGTTGTTTATTCATATCTGTTTCGGCAATCATTTCGGGCGGGCACAGGACCCGCCCCTGCATTTATTTCAACATTCTCCACAATTTCTCTTCCTTCTCCGCAATCCCCCTTAAAAACTCCGCCACTTCTTTATATCCTCCCACTGTTGGCTTTCGGCATTGCTTCACGCACAGCGTGGCAAATTCTCGCCATTGATCGCCGATTTCGGTCATTTGCTCGGAGGCTTGTTTGAATTTGGGTTCTTGGCAGATTTCGGCGGCTTGTTCAAGGAAATAGGCGTAGAGATAACGGAACCCCGCTCCGCCCGTGCCGATTTCTTCCTGCATTCGCACGATATGCCCAAGATACAAGCGGTTGTATTTCTCGCCTTTTTTGCAAGCAGTTAATTTTTCGATTGAGTTTGCCACAGTGAGAATACCTTTTACGCCGACAAAAAACAGCGGAGCAAGCATTTGTTTTGCCTGCTTACGAATCGCTTTGCGAACCAAAATTGGCAGGTCAATTTGAGAAAAATCAGGTGTTTGCTCAAAATAATACATCAGCCCTTTTGCTGCCAACGCCCCTTTGGCAAAACGGGCTTTTTGTAGGTCTTGAGCGGCACAGCGTTGCACCGTTTCAAACACAGGATCGCTGATTAAATAATCATTTTGATCCTTGCCATACACCAGCAAATTATGTGCGTTAAAATGAAAACGCATTTCAGGCGGAAAATAAGGTAACCAGAAAACCGAAGTCTGCAAGCCGACCAATCTACCGTTTTGTAACGCCTGATCTAACGCAACTTGCCCAGCCTGTTCATTAGAAAATTTCTGCATTTTCAACCGCACTTTCAGCATTTTCGACACATTTTTGATAATGTGCTTTGGTGGCATACGATAGGAAATCAACGGCATTCCGCTCACTTTGATAATTGGCAGATAAACAAAGGTCAAGGCGGATGCTAAGCCAAACACCATCGCTTCGTTTAGCTCCGCTCCGTGAGATTTTAATAATGTGGACATCACACCACTTTCGCAGTGGGCGGTGTGTTGGTGGATAAAGTTATTCATTTGCAAAAATTTTGTAAAAAATGACCGCTTATTTCTTTAATTTTAACAGCTGTTCTATATAAATTTCGCCCTCTTTCTCTTTTTCTAAGCGGCGTCGTTGGTTAAATTTTTCATATTCTAACAAGGCTTTTTCATCGGCTTGTTTCTTGCTAATCGAACCTTGATTTTTTAGTACATTTCGATCATTAAAAGCTAAAAAACTGTCCAATTTATCTTCCCAATCTTTTAGGAAAAAATGTTTTTTTCGACTTGCCTGATCTTCAGCAAAATCCAACCACATCGATACAATTCGATTTAATGCCGTAATTTCCTGCTCATTCAAATAGTTTTTAGCAACCGTCACATCTTTTCTGACTATTTCCAACCCATTGAAATTTGTTAATCCCATATTTGGCAATTCTGAATTTGCTCGTTGAAAAATCAATTCAGCCGCCGTTTTATCTGTGCAGGCAAAATGCAGCTTATTTTGGATTTTTTGGAAAAATTGTGTGGTTTCTTTAAAACTTGGTTGATAATCAGCGGCAAGCGTAAAAATTTCGCGCACCCGCAAGTACATTCGGCGTTCACTTGCTCGAATATCCCGAATTTTTTCTAATAAAAGATCAAAATAATCATCTGCTTGATTTGCCCCAATCGGTGGATTTTTTAACCGCTCTTCATCTAACACGAATCCTTTTTGGATATACTCCCCCAACGTACGGGTTGCCCATTGGCGGAATTGTGTACCTCGGGTAGAACGCACACGGTAGCCAATGGCTAAAATCATTGGCAACGAATAAATTTGCGTATTGTAATTCTTGCCGTCAGCGGCAGTTGTCAACTGAAAGTTGACAACTGAATTTTCACTCAACTCGTTTTCCGCTAAGATTGCTTTAATATGTTTACTGATATTTTGCTTGGTGGTTTGATAAAGTTCTGCAATTTCTAACTGACTTAACCAAAGTTGAGAACCTAATTCACGGAGAGTGAATTGAGATAAGCCATCTTCGGTTGTATAAATAATGATATTATTTTCCGCCATATCTAATCCTTACTGTCAATGAATATCAATAAGTGCTTTTGCCGTATCTCGCAAGATCCAAATTGCATAAATAAAAACTGTTATGAAGAGGACACTTATAATATGCCAAATTAACTCAGGATATATTGAATAACTTTGTTTTGATGAAAAAATCGATAATATTAATGCAACAGCAATCAAAATGACTTGCTCATTTATCGATTTCCAAATTTCATTCTTTGAATTCGAAAAATTAGCCATGCTAGGATCTCGAACTGCCATTCTAGTTAAAATTATCGATAAAACAGCAATATTAATCGCCAATAATGTGGATAAAATACTAATTAAATTTTGCTTAAAAAAAGCACAAGAAAAATTTGCATCTAAAAGATACTCTAATAAATGTAGAGTGACTCCCCCTAAAAATGCCACACAAAAATTTTTAAATGTCTCCATTGCTTTCTCCCACGACTACGGCTACTATATCCTCCCTTATATTTTCAGGTGAACTATTTATAGTAAGTGAATCACAAGTAAAAAGAGATATTCCTTTATTTAAATCAGTTAATCTTTTAGCCCCATTAAACTGTACTTTAATACCGCCACCACCTTGGCTACTATAATCTACAAGATCATTAATAGATTGATTATCTGGTGTAATCGTTAGACTTGATTTTTCTGCTGCATTAAGTCTCAGATCAGTTCTTGCCGTATTAGACGTTTTTGCTAAATTCTTTAAATCATCACTCAATACTCTCGAAATATTTGCCATGTTGGGAGTAATAAGATTAAATTCTAGTCTTTTTATAGACTTATCTTTGATAAAATCCCAGAATAATTTCTTATCATATATTGGATTAATATGCACATTCAAATTATGCAATTCCATAATTTTATTTAGTCTATCACTTAATTTATTCACCGCACTTTGAGTTTTAGGGAAGGCGGTAGTCCTTTTTTCAATAGCTATGATTTGTTCATCAGGATTATTTAATACTACTATATACACTTTAGGCCAATTTTCTAATTCTTGAGTTGTAAATTCATCTGTTTCCATTGTTACAGACTTAGGCGTAGCCATCAAATAAATATAAACTTCACTTTGCTCTAATTCCTTTTTAGGGTAAACTCGCTTAAAAAGAATCTTTTTCATACCTTCCATTTCATCTAAATGTGAATTACTACAAAGATTATTGAATGCCTCTATAAAATATGCATTCTTATTTATCAATAATTCTTCAATACTTTTTTCTGGAATTTGGAATAAATCTAATTGGTTTCTCTCAATTGGAATTATTTGATAACGATATAATTCAAAACTATGTTTCTCTCTAAACATATATATTCCTTTATAAAGATTTAATGGTCTCAATATTATTTAATAATAAAACAGAAGCTTTAAATACCCCAGAATATATCTCCAACTTCCTCTCACTCAACTTCCTAAAAACCTCCGGCCTAAAATGCCGTTTGATTTGCCATTGCCAGAAGCCTGTGGCTTGAGCGAGGCTTTGGAGATCGTAGCGATTTTTGTATATTAGGTAGTAAATGATTGATTTTTTGCCGTTTTTAACCGCTTGTAGGGCTTGTTCGGTCAGTTGGTTGAGTTCATCCACCACTTGTTCGGTGGCAAATTCTTCCGCTTGCCAGCCGGTGGTGGTTCCAGCTTCAAATTTACCATTGCGAGTGGCGTAGATGACCTTTTTCTGCCCTTGAAAAATTTTGCTATTGTCTTGGGGAATATCTTCAATTTCCATATATTAACCGTAGAGGCGGTGCGTGTCCGCCCGTAAACTTTCGCTGATACTCGGGCGGGCACAGGACCCGCCCCTACCAATAATTTATTGCGTTACGACTTCAAGCAACATAAAACAACTTGAAAAACGACCGCTCTCCGGCACATAACACAGTACTTTTTGTCCTGATTTGAGTGGGAAAGTGCGGGCGAATTCTTCCAAAATAATGTAAATCGATGCCGAACCTGTGTTGCCGCAATAGGTTAGGTTGGTGAACCATTTTTCTTGCGGAATTTCAAAATTAATGTTGCGTAAGCCGTCCAATAAACGATCACGGAAGAAGCCCGATGAATAGTGCGGTAGAAAATAATCGATATTTTCCGCTTGCAAATTATATTTAAAAATCAACCGCTTGAGCGCATTTTCCACGGTGCAACGCACGATGTTTTCATTCAGCAATTTTACATCTTGCTTGATTGCCATAAAACTCTGCGAATCACGCTCTGTCTGCGAAACTGATTTCCAACTGACGAATTGCCCGTCTTTCACATCACCGCCCGCATACATACACACGGGCATTTCGTTGGCAAAAGAGACCAACTCAATCCAATCAATTTTAAAGCTCACGCCTGTTTGATTCGGCTGATTGGAAAGCGCCGCTGCGCCTGCTCCATCCGATAGCATCCAACGCAGAAAATCTTTTTCAAACCCGATTTCAGGCTTAGCATCCGCCAATAATTTGCTGTCCGCTTCCGCTTTGAAATTTTCGCTGCGCATAATTGCCGAAGCGCATTCAGACGCTACCGCCACTGCACATTGATGTTCGCCCGTACGAACCGCATTAAAAGCGTGTTTCATCGCCGCCATACCCGCCGCACACACGCCCGACATCGACATCACTTCCATTGGCGGAGCGTTTTCCAACAAGCCGTGTACCATCACCCCCTGCCCTGGCAAAATTTGGTCTGGGTAAGAAGTGCCTACAGCCAAACTGGTAAATGAATTTACAGAAATGCCTAATTTTTTGACCGCTTGCACGGCAAGTTCAGTGCTGGTATGGGTAGCCTGGCGAGTTTTGGGATCAACGGCATAGTAACGTTGCTGAATACCGTTAGAACGTAAAATCATCTTACGTACACGGGAAGGCGTTTCGCCCACCATGCCGAGTACAGCCTCCATTTCATCATTCGAAATAGGGTCATTAGGTAAGAAAGCAGAAATTTTGTTGATATAGACGTTTTGCATTTTATTCAAATTAATTGTAGGGGCGGGTCCTGTGCCCGCCCGATATATTTATATTGTTTTAGGGCAAGCACAAGACCCGCCCCTACGGATTATTCCCCAGAGGGTTGAGCGTAATATTTTTTCTGCTCATCCAATTTTTTCCGTATTAACGGTTTTAATAGACGTTTTATTAGTGCTGAAATTGGCACGACGGTTAAAATCATTGCCACTAAAAACACGATGTAAAAGCAGAGTACGAATTTGCGAAAACTCGGTAAAATTTGACCGCACTTTATCAACAATTTGCCCCAAATATGGAAACTTCTTGCGCCGACTTTTTCGCTCATCATCAATTTTTCATCGATTTTTACCGCACCCATTCCTTGAAAAAGTGTGCAATCAAGTGGTCGATTCTGCTGAAAAATTTGCAAAAGTTTTTCACCAAAGCGGGCTGCATCTTGAATTTCACTTTCGGCAATGCCTGCACTCGGTAAATTACCGACCTTTTTCTTGCCTGTTAGCATCCAAAGCGGTGTGGTGATGAAACTCGCCCAGTCGTTCGATTGATCCACTTTCACCACATTGCCAATTAAGTTCGCTCCACAATCGGCCAGCAATTTTTTCATTTTCTCTTGGGCTTGCAGCCACATATTCCGGCAACCAATAAGCGTGATAACCGGCGTGCCTTTGAGTACGGCTTTTGCCTGTGGCGATTGTAAGAAAGCGGTTATCGGCTGGCTTGGCGATAAAAACCATACCGTATAGGCAATAATGACCAAATCGTATTTTTTACTGCGTAATTCGGGCGTTTGAATAGGGCTTGGCTGCAAATGCACCGTTTCCGGAAAGGTGTTAAAAAACGACAGAAACCGCCACGGGAAAGCGTAGGCGGTTTGCGGTTGAAGTTGGCAATGCTCGACAGAAATATCCGTTTGCCCAAGCAATGGCTGAACGAAATGTTCAGCCAAGCGGGTGAGTTGCCCTGTTTGCGAATAACTGACTAACAGAATCTTTTTGGTCATTATTGCCGTTTCCCGTGCTTACTTCCTTGCCAACGTTTAAAAATCAGTGAAGTATTCACCCCACCAAAGGCAAAATTATTATTCATCACATAATCGGTTTGAATAAACTTGCCGTCACCTTGAATATAATCAAGTTCGCCACAGCGTTCGTCCACATTTTCAAGATTAAGCGTTGGCGCAAACCAACCGTCACGCATCATTTCAATGGAAAACCAACTTTCTAATGCACCGCAAGCACCGAGCGTATGCCCTAAATAACTTTTTTGTGAACTGATCGGCATTCTTGCACCAAATACAGCGGAAGTCGCTTGGGTTTCGGCGATGTCGCCTTTTTCTGTTGCGGTGCCGTGTCCGTTCACATAGCCGATTTGTTCAGGCAAAATCCCTGCATCTTTTAAGGCAATCTCCATACAGCATCGCATGGTGGATGCTTGAGGTTGGGTTACGTGGCTACCGTCACTGTTCGCCCCATAACCGACCACTTCGGCGATAATGTTTGCGCCACGGGCTAAGGCGTGCTCTAGCTCTTCCAACACGAAAATACCCGCTCCCTCACCGATCACTAAACCGTCTCGGTTTTTATCATAAGGGCGCGGTGTGCCTTTCGGGTTATCGTTATTACGGCTTGCCGCATAAAGGCTATCAAAAACATAGACTTCGGACGGGCAAAATTCTTCACCGCCACCTGCCAACATCATTGGAATCATGCCGTATTTGATCGCTTCATAAGCATAGCCAATCCCCTGTGAGCCGGATGAACAGGCACTGGAAGTCGGGATAATGCGCCCTTGCAAACCGAAGAAAATACCGATATTCGCTGCCGTAGTGTGTGGCATGGCACGCACATAGGTAGAAGCGTTGAAAGTATCCGATTTACCCGTCATCAGCAATTCCGCCATATCACGCACATCAGCAGTTGAACCGGTGCTTGAACCGCTCGCTACGCCCATATTGCCGTTTAGTACAAGCGGTGAAATTTCTCCCTTTTTTAGCAAATCGGCTTGAGTTAATGCTTGTTCCGCCGCATCTACACAGAGTTGGGACACTCTCCCCATGCTGCGAAGTTGTTTTCTTGTCCAATGGCTTGGCGGGGTATAATTTTTAATCGGTGCGCCAAGCTGAGCTTCTAACTCCGGATATTTATCCTGCCAACCCATATTTTGCACGGCATTTTCTTTTCGTTCAAAAGCGGCTTTCACTTCCGTCCAGCTGCGTCCGAAAGCTGTTACCGCACCAATGCCGGTGATAACTACTCGTTTTGTTTGCATAATTGCCTCTCTAATTCGATATGCAATTTATAAGACCAGCCCCAAATAATAGATTAACGGACAAATACGAATGCTTTTTTTATTATTTAACACAACCCACCATTCACCCCGATCACTTGCCGAGTGATGTAAGAGGCTTTTTCATCCATTAAAAAGTCCACCGCATGAGCCACTTCTTCAGGGTTGCCCATTCGCTCCATAGGAATCACTTTTAAAATTTGTTCAATCGGTAGGTTTTCATCCAAAATTTCTGTGTCGATTAAACCCGGGGCTACGCAGTTTACGGTAATCTTACGTTTAGCAAGCTCAACGGCTAAGGCTTTTGCTGCACCGATTAAACCGGCTTTCGATGCACTGTAATTCACTTGACCACGATTACCGATGATGCCGGACACCGAGGTAATACAGACGATACGCCCTGCTTTACGGCGGCGGATCATCGGCATCATAATCGGGTGTAGCACGTTGTAAAAACTATCCAAATTGGTACGTAATACCCTATCCCAATCTTCATCACTCAATGCCGGAAAAGCATTATCACGGGTTAAGCCTGCATTTAACACCACACCGTAATAGGCGCCGTTTGCTTCTACATCTGCCTCTAAAACCGCTTTAGCTTGCTCACGATTACTTACATCAAATTGCAACACGCGCGCATTTTTGCCTAAATTTCTGACCGCACTTGCCACTTCTTCCGCTTCTTCAATACGACTGCGACAATGCACCACAATGTCAAAGCCTGAATGAGCAAGTTTCAACGCAATTGCTTTGCCGATACCACGGCTTGAGCCGGTGATTAATACGGTTTTATCTGACATTTTTATTCCTATTTCTGAATCTTGCCATCTTTCGGGCTGAAAACATTTAATGCGCCGGCAAGTAAAACCTTATGGGTTGCTTTGTCAATCAACTGACAATCAAACACCCCGAAACCGGTTACATCTTGAATAGACATTTTTACATCAATTTTAATTTGTGTACCTATGGCGATTTCCGGTTGGTGTATATGTAATTTTCTGCTACCGAGTAAATAGCCCAATCGCACAGGTTCGTTACGCCGACGAGTTTGAATCCCTGCCCAAGCAGCAACGCCTTGTGCCATGATTTCAATGCCGGCGGAAGTTGAAAACTTTCCTTCTTTTAACAGGATATGATTTGGACGAATTTCTGCTTCTCCTGTCAGAAAATCTTCACCAAAGTCTGTAACACGATCGATTAACACCATCTCGCCACTTTGTGGTACCAATGGCGCAACATTTTCAATCGGCAGTGTAAAATCCATTATTCGCTTTCCCCTAAAATCAAGACGGCATTATTCCCTCCGAAAGCAAAAGAACTGCTTACGCCAATACGTCTGCCTTCTGCCCAGCGACTATGTTCATTAGTAATTAAAATTTCCGGCAAGTTTTCATCTCTCACACCATCCCAAAGTTGCGGCGGTAAAATGCCTTGCGGATTATATGTTCGGCTAATCACCGCCCATAAAATCGCCGCTTCTAATGCTCCGGCTGCGCCTAATGTATGCCCGGTGTAAGGTTTAGTTGTGGTACAAGCGGTCTGATTTCCAAAAACTTTTGCAACCGCAACGGTTTCCATTTGATCATTATGGATTGTTCCTGTGCCGTGTAAGTTAATCCAACCGATTTGGTTGGGCAAAAGAGCGATGCTTTTTAACGCATTTTCAAAAGCGGAAATTGCCCCTAAACCTTCAGGATGCGGACTGGACATATGATAAGCATCACTGCTTGTACCATAACCAAGTAACTCAATCTTGTGTTCATCAATAGCTTCTTTGGTCATAATAAATACAGCTGCGGCCTCACCAATGTTAATACCGTTACGATTTGCAGAAAGAGGATTGGTTCGTTGTTTCGAAAGCACTTCTAATGAACTAAAACCACTGATGGTTAATGGGGATAACGTATCTACACCACCGCAAATTACCGCATCGCAAAGATTGGCTTTCAATAAACGAGCTGCAGAAATCAACGCTCTCGCACCTGAAGTACAAGCAGTTGAGATACAATAGCTCGCATTTTGAACACCATATTGATAAGCAACAAAATCTGCCGGTGCGGAAAAATATTGCTGCTGCTGCCAAAATGGTTTACCCGACCAGTCATTATGTTCTGCCGCATATTGGAAAACCGGAATATTCTCATCTACACCGGTAGTTGAGGTTCCCATCACAACCGCAACACGTTGCTTACCAAAGCGATGAATAACTTGCTCAATTTGTGATTCAATTTGTGCAAGAGCGTGCCATAACAGTTGATTATTACGGCTACAATGTTCTGCCGGTAACTCGGTGGGAAACTCACGTAATGCTACTCGTACTTCTCCAAGCATGTTCTCTTGAGCAGAGATTCCGTGAGAAGCATAAGGACTGTCCGTTGCTGCAATAGGGGAAGATTTATTATTGAGCAACACATCCAAATGAATATTGAGCCCCTCCCCCAAGGCACTTATCATTGCTGGGCGAGATAAGAATAATTTCATCATACTTCTTCTTTTATTAGTGTTGAGTTATTATAGTTCATTCACTTTCCATTGCGAACCATCAGGAAGCGTAATACTAAAATGCATACCGTTTTTCTGAATCCGCCAGTTTTTATTTAACTCAAAAGGCGGATGATCAGGATTAAGCGCAACCGCAATAGCAGTAAAAAGCTGTTTAGCCTGCTGATTCGGCATGATAAACCCATCATTTTGCCAACCTTGCTCGGATAAAACTAATCGGGCCAACGGTGCGCCAAGCGGATCCGTTTGTACCCAACGCCATTGTGTTTCACTAAATTGTACCGAAAGCAAACTTGCTTGCCGTACTTGGTTTTGTTCATTAAGTTGCTCAATTTTGAATAAACGACTTTCAACAGACTGCGCCGGAAGCGATTTAACTACAAGGTTAGAACAGGCAGTAACGACAAATATGAGCAGAACGATAAGTGCTTTTTTCATAAAATTATTTCTACCGAAACCTTGGTTTAAAATAGTGGGTTGTAAGATTAGGCTTATGTGCCCACATAATATCGCTATTTTTTGACCGCACTTTTAGCTTATTACTCAATTTACATACCGATAATCACACAGCCGGCAACAGATTTCGCCTTATTTTGGATTTGTACTGCGCCATCACGGCTAGGGAATGGACCTACGCGCACGCGGTTCCATTCGCCGGCAACGACAACTTGCGCATTCACACCGGACATAACTAAACGTCCTTGTAAATTCTCCGCCTGTGAACGATTTTTAAACGCACCGCATTGCAAGCCAAAACGCTTACCGCCGGTTGCTGTTTCCGTAGGTTTTGTTTCACTCGGCTTCGTTTCTACTTTAAGCGCTTCGGGCTTTTGCAGAGGCTCTGTTTTTTTCACCGGTACAGACGGCTTTTTCACCTCTTGTTTTGTCGCTTCAGCTTTAGCTACTTCTGAAGGTTGTTGAGCTTTGACTGCCTCTTCGGACTTACGCTGTTCTGCCAATTTCCGAGCTTCTTCCACTGCTTTTTGTTCTTTTTCCATTTGAATCAAAACTTGGCGTTGTTCTTCCGTTAAACGCATATTTTTCTCAACGCTGGAAGGTTTGTCATCCACAGGTACCGTACGGGTTTCCAAGGCTTTAATATAGCTCCACACTTCTTCCAGACGATTCGGTAGCACACTTTTCGGCTGCGTTTTTTCCTGTTGCACCGCCACAGGAGTAGGTTCGGGCGTTTTGCTTTTTAAAAAATACAGCCCCACACCAAAGGCAAGCAACACTGCCAACGCAATACCGATTAACGCCGTCTTATTTGCATTTTTCTTTTTTTTCTTATTTGAACCGCTGCGTGCAGCAAAATCTCGATGAGCCACGATAGAATCCTAAACCTTAATGAGTTTCTAAAATTTTTGTAAAACTTGTCAATTCTACTGAAAAATACGGTGATTTTCTAGCTTAAATCCAGAGGGTCAACATCCAAAATTAACCGCACTTGGCTGTTTTTTTCTAAATTCGCTTGTTGATAATCTCGTAATACTTTTTGCAATACCTTTCGGGCCGGATGTTGTAAAAGTAATTGCCAGCGGAATTGCCCTGCTTTTTTACTAAACGGCGCAGGCATAGGGCCTAATATCTGCAATCCTTCGATGTTTTTTCTTTGAAAGAAATCGGCAATTTGTTCCAAACATTGTTCCGATAATTCAGAACGGCGTGCCTGCGCCTTAAATAAAGCTTGAAAACTAAAGGGAGGCAAGCCCATAGAATGGCGCAAACGTAAGTTTTCTTCGGCAAAAGCGGAATAGCCTTTCGCAAGCAAGGTATTCAATAACGGATGATCCGGATAATGCGTTTGCAACACCACTTCTCCTTGTTTTTCCGCCCGACCGGCTCGTCCCGCCACTTGTACATAAAGCTGTGCGAGCCGTTCTTCAGCACGAAAATCTAAGGAAAACAAGGCGCTATCCACATTCACTAATGCCACTAGCGTAACATTGGGGAAGTGATGCCCTTTCGCCAACATTTGCGTGCCGATAAGAATTCGGCTTTTCCCTTGTTGAATATCGTCCAAATAGCTTTCTAACTTGCCTTTGCAGGCAGTCGTGTCGCGATCAATGCGAGCGATAGAATAAGTTGGAAATTGTGCCTTTAAGGTTTCTTCTAATTGCTCCGTACCAAGTCCTGTCGTCACCAAATGGGTAGAACCGCAATCCCCACACTGACGAGGAATCGTTTTTTGAGATCCGCAATGATGGCAGCGCAAAGCCCGTTGGTGTTGATGATAAGTGTAAGGTTTTTCACACTTCGGACATTGCGCAATCCAACCGCACTCGTGGCACAGAAGCACCGGCGCAAAACCACGGCGATTTAAGAAAAGTAATACCTGATTACCTTTTTCAAGGTGATTTCTCATTCGTTCCAACAGCAGTTGCGATAAACCGTTTTGTACATATTGATTCTTCAAATCGATAACAAAATGACGAAGTGCGGTCGAATTTCCCGCTCTTTTTGATAAAACCAAATGCTTGTATTTACCGTTCTGCACATTATTAAGGCTTTCCAAACTGGGGGTTGCCGATCCCATTAACACAGGAATTGCTAATTTCTGTGCCAGTACAATCGCTAAATCTCTTGTATGATAACGCCAGCCGTCCTGTTGTTTGAACGAAATATCCTGTTCTTCATCCAAAATAATTGCACCCAAGTTTGAAAATGGCGTGAATAACGCCGAACGCGTGCCGATGACCACCGCACTTTGTCCTAACCGAGCACGATTCCACACATTCACCCGTTGTACATCCGTTAAATTGGAGTGATGCACATCAATTTCTACATTAAAACGCGCTTTAAAACGTTGTACCGTTTGCGGTGTCAACCCGATTTCCGGCACAAGCACCAAGACTTGCTTGCCTGATTTTAAGATCTCTTCAATATATTGAAGGTAAATTTCCGTCTTTCCGGAACCTGTTACGCCCTCCAACAACCACACATTAAAATCACGTTGAAACATCAGCTGACTAAACGCTAAAGCCTGTTGTTTATTTAATGTTAAACGATTATCCGAATTTACCATCGGTTTATCGCCCAAGATTTGTAACCAGCTTTGCGCCTCCGTTTGAACAAGCACTTCACTTACACATTCTTTGCTTTTTAAGGCAGACCAAATTGCCGCACTAAACCCGTTATTGCCTTTTTCGAGATCTTGTTCAAGCAAACATTGCAATGCTTCCGCTTGCTTCTTGGAACGCTTGAATTTACCCTGTGCCAAGGCATTTTTCCCTGCCTCATTGATTCGCCAAAAAGTGCGGTCGTTTTTCAGTGCGTTTTCACCATTACGCAATTTCACCGGTAAAGCTTGAAATAATACTTCTCCCAACGCAGCTTGATAATAATTTGCAGCCCAATGAAGCCAATCCCAATATATCGGCGTAAAAAGGGATTCCGTATCAAACGAAGTTATAATTTCTTTAAGCTTATCGGTTGGCATTTCCGCTTTTTCAGGCAATTCCGTCACAATCGCCACACGCTTTTGTGAAGCAAAAGGCACAAGAACACGACCGCCGACCACTAATGACATATCATCAGGGGCGAGGTAATCAAATAATCGGGGAAGCGGCACTGCGAGCGCCACGCGCACAATTTTCATAGAATTCCTTAGCAAAAATTTGGCTTATTATACGGGAAAAGTAAGGGATTTCGTGTATAATCGCCGCCAATTTTTCAGAACCGAACAAAACAAATTTATGACACAAACTTTTGCCGATCAAAAACGTAAAACCGTTGAAACCGCTGAATTTACCGAAGACGGACGTTATAAACGCAAAGTGCGTAGCTTTGTCTTACGCACCGGTCGCTTAAGCGAATTTCAAAAAAATATGATGAATGATCACTGGGACGAGCTTGGATTAGATTATCAAACCGAACCCTTTAGTTTTTCTCGGATTTACGGCAATGATAATCCTGTCGTGTTAGAAATCGGTTTCGGTATGGGAAAATCTTTAGTGGATATGGCGGCAACCAACCCTGATAAAAACTACCTCGGTATTGAAGTCCACACACCGGGTGTCGGTGCGTGTATTGCCTATGCGGTGGAAAAAGGCGTGAAAAACTTACGCGTGATTTGTCATGATGCCACGGAAATTCTCCGCGATAGTATCGCAGACGGCACCTTGGGCGGATTACAACTTTTCTTCCCCGATCCTTGGCATAAAGCAAAACATCACAAACGCCGCATTGTTCAACCGCACTTTGTAGAACAGGTAGTGCGAAAACTGGGGGAAAAGGGTTTTATTCATATGGCAACGGATTGGGAAAACTATGCGGAACAAATGTTGGAAGTGCTAAGTGCCAATACCGATCTAGAAAATACGGCGGAAAGCGGAAATTATATTCCCCGCCCTGATTTTCGCCCTCTTACGAAATTTGAGGCTCGCGGTCATCGCTTAGGACACGGCGTGTGGGATTTATATTTTGTTAAGAAATAGTTTTTGATTGTATTGTATATGATACAAAAGGGATTTTATTGTATTGACGGTGCGTTACGGCAAGCCTGACGCACCCTACACATTTAGGAATGTGAGGTGTAGGGTGGGCAACTTGTTGCCCACCATTCCAACCACAATATTTTCGGTGAGCAACAAGTTGCCAACCCTATCCCACTTCCCTAAAAGAAGAAAAGTAGGTCGCCCATCAGGCGAAACACGGTGCTAAAACAGCAAAATTAATATAGAATAGCCACCCAACTCAAACAACGGAGAAACCTAAAATGTCCAAATCCTACAACCAACGCCAACGTAAAAAACTCCACCTTGCGGAATTCCAAGAGCTTGGCTTTCTTGTAAACTTCCAGTTTGCAGAAGGCACTGCCATTGAAACCGTAGATGAAATCGTTGATCGTTTTATCAACGAAGTTATCCAACCGAACGGTTTAGCTTATGAAGGCAGCGGATACTTACATTGGGAAGGCTTAGTATGCTTAGAAAAAATCGGCAAATGTGACGAAAATCACCGTGAAATCGTGAAAAAATGGCTTGAAACAAACGGTTTACAACAAATTGAAATCAGTGAATTATTCGATATTTGGTGGGAATACCCGGTAAACAACGCATAATTTAGCACAATAAAAAACAGCGTGAGAAAGCGATTTTCCACGCTGTTTTTGTTTTTTTAAAACTCAATCAAAATCGACCGCACTTCATTTCCTTGATCTATCACAATAAAAGTTCAAATTTCTACCAATCTACCCATTTTAGGTAGTTTCTATCTCTTGCGGGCAACCGCATAATTCGTGCCTGAAAAGACATTAAAGATCAATTCCAAAGGCAAATTAAATGACTGTTGAAAACTTACCGCGCAGACAATTTTTACGAGGTAAATTTTTAGCATCATTGCATACAAAAAATGAGCAAATTCAAGGTTTTGAAGGTATTCGTCCCCCTTGGTCGGTAGCGGAGAACGAATTTGTCGAACAATGCACCCGTTGTCGGGATTGCATTGATATCTGTGAAACGCAGATTTTAATCGGGGGCGATGGCGGTTTTCCTGAAATACGGTTCGACAAAGGTGAATGCACCTTTTGCAGAAAATGCGTTGAGGTATGCCGGCAGCCGATTTTTCGCCCGTTAGAGGAGCAGCCTTGGACACACAAAATCAACATCGGTGCAAATTGCTTGGCACAGCAGCATATTGAATGTCGTTCTTGTCAGGATAATTGTTCAATGAACGCTATTCGTTTTCGCTTACAAATAGGCGGTGTTGCACAGCCTACCGTGAATCCGGAAAGTTGTAACGGCTGTGGCGCCTGCATCCAAAGTTGCCCGGTAAATGCAATAGAAATCAGTACGTTAAAATAGAATGAGTAAAGCGAGTTTAACAGCGGAAAACGCCCAAGATTGGCACCCAAATTGGTATGTGGCGGGGCTTATCGTGCAAGGGAATCCTGAAAAAATAGCGACAATTCGAACCGCACTTTTAGCGATCGAACATACCGAGATTCCAACTTTTGATGAAAAGATGGGCAAAATTGTCGTAGTGATGCAATCCAATAATCAACATATCCTGCTCGATAATATGGAGAGCGTGAAAGAAATTGACGGCGTGATTAATGTGTCATTGGTGTATCACGAACAGGATGAAAATAAATAGTTTTTTATAAAAATTCAATATATCTAAAAATCAGTGTTTAACGTGGGGGAAACGCGATGAAGGTAAGTCGCCGAGACTTTATGAAAGCCAATGCGGCAATGGCTGCTGCAACGGCTGCGGGATTAACCATCCCTGTCAAAAATGTGGTTGCGGCAGAATCCGAGATTAAATGGGATAAAGCAGTATGTCGTTTCTGTGGTACGGGCTGCGCCGTTTTAGTCGGTACGAAAGACGGGCGTGTTGTAGCATCTCAAGGGGATCCGGATGCGGAAGTCAATCGTGGTTTAAACTGTATTAAAGGTTACTTCTTACCGAAAATTATGTACGGTAAGGATCGACTCACTCAGCCGATGTTGCGTATGACGAACGGTAAATTCGACAAGAACGGAGATTTTGTACCTGTTTCTTGGGATGTCGCTTTCAAAACAATGGCGGAAAAATTCAAAGAAGCCTTTAAAAAGAACGGTCAAAATGCCGTGGGAATGTTTAGTTCCGGTCAATCCACTATTTGGGAGGGGTACGCGAAGAACAAGCTTTGGAAAGCCGGTTTCCGTTCTAACAACGTTGATCCGAATGCCCGCCACTGTATGGCGTCTGCCGCGGTTGCGTTTATGCGTACTTTCGGTATGGATGAGCCAATGGGCTGCTATGATGACATTGAGCAGGCAGAGGCCTTTGTGCTTTGGGGATCAAATATGGCGGAAATGCACCCGATTTTATGGTCGCGCATTACGGATCGCCGTATTTCTAATCCTGATGTAAAAGTTGCCGTACTTTCCACTTTTGAGCATCGTAGTTTTGAACTTGCCGACTACGGTTTAGTGTTTACACCGCAAACCGACTTAGCAATTATGAACTACATCATCAATTACCTCATTCAAAATGATGCGATAAATTGGGACTTCGTAAATAAACACACGAAATTCAAACGTGGTGAAACCAATATCGGTTACGGTTTACGTCCTGAAAATCCGTTGGAAAAAGAAACAAACCGTAAAACTGCGGGCAAAATGTATGATTCGACTTTTGAGGAATTAAAACAACTCGTCTCCGAATATACATTGGATAAAGCCCACGAATTATCGGGTGTGCCAAAAGCTCAACTGGAGCATTTAGCCAAACTTTATGCCGATCCGAAGAAAAAAGTGGTGTCATTTTGGACAATGGGCTTCAATCAACACAGCCGTGGCGTGTGGGCGAACCACCTGATCTATAACATTCACTTGCTAACCGGCAAAATTTCTATTCCGGGTTGCGGTCCGTTCTCATTAACCGGTCAGCCGTCTGCTTGCGGTACCGCACGTGAAGTCGGCTCTTTTCCGCATCGTTTACCGGCGGATTTAGTTGTTACCAACCCAAAACATCGTGAAACAGCGGAACGTATTTGGAAATTACCGGTCGGTACAATTTCCGAAAAAGTCGGCTTGGATACCATTGCTCAAGACCGGGCAATGCACGATGGCAAAATGAATGTGTTATGGCAGATGTGTAACAATAATATGCAGGCAGGTCCTAACATCAATGCCGACCGTTTACCGGGCTGGCGTAAAGAAGGTAACTTCGTCATCGTTTCTGATCCATATCCGACAGTTTCCGCATTGTCTGCCGATTTAATCTTGCCAACTGCAATGTGGGTAGAAAAAGAAGGGGCATACGGTAATGCAGAACGCCGCACACAATTTTGGCGTCAACAAGTGAAAGCACCGGGTGAGGCAAAATCCGATTTATGGCAATTGATGGAATTTGCAAAATACTTCACCACCGATGAAATGTGGCCGGAAGAATTACTTGCCCAAATGCCGGAATACCGTGGTAAAACTCTGTATGAGGTGTTATTCAAAAACGGACAAGTGGATAAGTTCCCGCTTAGCGAACTTGCCGAAGGTCAATTAAACGACGAATCGGAACACTTTGGTTACTACGTTCATAAAGGCTTATTTGAAGAATATGCCGCATTCGGTCGTGGTCATGGTCATGATTTGGCACCTTTTGAGATGTATCACAAAGCGCGTGGTTTACGTTGGCCGGTGGTAGATGGCAAAGAAACTTTATGGCGCTATCGCGAAGGCTTTGATCCTTATGTAAAAGAAGGCGAAGGAATGGCGTTCTACGGTTATCCTGACAAAAAAGCGATCATTCTTGCCGTGCCTTATGAGCCGGCAGCGGAATCACCGGATGCGGAATACGACCTATGGCTATCAACCGGTCGTGTACTTGAACACTGGCATACCGGCACAATGACTCGTCGTGTACCGGAATTGCACCGAGCATTCCCGAATAACCTGGTGTGGATGCACCCATTAGATGCCGAAGCCCGTGGTTTACGTCATGGTGATAAGATTAAGATTTCATCACGTCGTGGCGAAATGATTTCTTATCTTGATACACGTGGTCGTAATAAACCGCCTCGCGGTTTGGTTTATACCACTTTCTTTGATGCCGGTCAGCTTGCAAATACCTTAACCTTAGATGCAACCGATCCCATATCAAAAGAGACGGACTTTAAAAAATGTGCCGTGAAAGTGGAAAAAGCCGCGTAAAAACAACGTAAAAATCGATCGCACTTATTAATGAAGTGGAATAGAAAATAAATCATAGGTAAATTTTTCAACTCTCCGTCATCATAAAAGTGCGGTTAAAAATCAAAAAGAAAATGAAAAAGCCCATTCTTAATCCTGAGCGCAGACGCTTTTTAAAAGATACCTCCCGTACCGCGGGCGGTTTGGTCTGCGTGGGGATTTTGTTGGGATTACAGCAGAAACAAAGCCTTGCCCGCGAAGGTGTGCCGTTGCGACCGCCCTTTGCATTGCAAGATGCCAAAGCCTTTTCCGCCGCCTGTATTCGTTGCGGTCAGTGTGTACAAGCCTGCCCTTACGATATGTTGCATCTGGCTTCGCTATTATCGCCTGTGGAAGCGGGAACACCGTATTTTATTGCGCGTGATAAACCTTGTGAGATGTGTCCGGATATTCCGTGCGCTCATGCCTGTCCGAGTGGCGCATTGGATCGTAATGCAACCGACATCAATGAATCACGAATGGGATTATCGGTGCTATTGGATCACGAAACCTGCTTAAATTGGCAAGGATTACGTTGTGATGTATGTTATCGCGTTTGTCCGTTAATCGACAAAGCCATCACATTAGAAAAACAACATAATCCACGTTCGGACAAACACGCATTGTTTATACCAACGGTTCATTCCGATGCTTGTACCGGCTGTGGGAAATGTGAACAAGCCTGTGTATTGGAAGACGCAGCGATTAAAGTTCTGCCGATGGAACTGGCGAAAGGTATGCTGGGCAAACATTATCGTTTGGGTTGGGAGGAAAAAGCGAAAGCCGGTCATTCCCTTGCGCCGAGCGATATGATTTCGTTACCTACACGCACACCTGAAGCGGCAATAGCCGAACCGGCGGAACCGATTTTAGCACCGGTATTAGGAGGCGGAAAATAATGGCGAATGCACCTAAATATGCCGGGAAAGAATCCCGTGAAAAATGGGGTTGGTGGTACGCCAATCGCTTTTTATTTTGGCGTCGATTAAGCCAACTTAGCATTATCGCGATGTTCTTAAGCGGCCCCTACTTCGGCGTATGGATTTTAAAAGGTAATTATAGCGGTAGTCTGTTATTGGATACGATTCCGCTAAGTGATCCTTTAATCACCCTTGAAAGTCTTGCCACAGGACACCTGCCTGATACGCTCACCTTAATAGGTGCAGCCATTATCGTGCTTTGCTATGCATTCCTCGGTAGCAAAATATTTTGCGGCTGGGTTTGCCCGCTGAATATGGTGACCGATACGGCAGCGTGGTTACGCCGCAAACTGGGAATTCGCCAAACGGCAAAATTGTCACGCAACTTGCGTTACGGCATTCTGGTGATGATTTTAGCAGGTAGTGTGATAAGCGGTATGCTGTTATGGGAATGGATTAATCCCGTTGCGGCATTAGGTCGTGCCTTTGTATTCGGCTTAGGTGCAACGGCGTGGCTGGTATTGGTGATTTTTCTTTTTGATTTATTGATTGCGGAACACGGCTGGTGCGGGCATCTTTGCCCCATCGGTGCGGCTTACGGGCTAATTGGTGCGAAAAGTTTAATCCGAATCAAAGTGATTGATCGAGCCAAATGCGATAATTGTATGGATTGTTACAATGTCTGTCCTGAAGCCCAAGTTTTACGTTCACCTTTACACGGAAAAAAAGACGAAAGCCTCCTTGTGCTTTCCAAAGATTGTATTAGTTGCGGACGTTGCATTGACGTTTGCGCTGAAAAAGTTTTCAAATTTTCGACCAGATTCGATCATTCAGGGGAGTGATTAATATGACTAAACAGGTATCTAAAATTTTAACAGGATTAATGACCGCACTTTTTGCCGGTTCTTTAATGGCTGCTGATGTACAACCGATAGGAAAAGATTTAACCCAATCACCGGAAAATGTCGCACCGGCGTTTCACAATGCACCGCGTCAAAGTGAATTACCTGCATTAAACTATGTGAACCAACCGCCTATGGTGCCACATAGTGTAGCCAATTACCAAGTGACAAAAAATGTGAACCAATGTTTAAACTGTCACAGTCCGGAAAATGCCCGTTTAAGCGGAGCAACCCGAATTAGCCCGACACACTTTATGGATCGTGACGGTAATGTGGGTTCCAGTTCCTCACCTCGCCGCTATTTCTGTTTACAATGCCACGTTTCTCAATCAAATGTGGATCCTATCGTACCGAACGACTTCAAACCGATGAAAGGTTACGGCAACTAATTAAGGAAGGGTTATGTCAGAGAAAAAACCAAACTTTATCGTGCGTTTTTGGCATTGGTTTCGTAAGCCAAGTCGCTTAGCTGTCGGCACGATTATCAGCCTCGCATTTATTGGTGGCATTTTATCTTGGGTTGGGTTTAATTATGGTCTGGAACAAACCAACACAGAGCAATTTTGTGCAAGTTGCCATACGCAAGATGCTTATCCGGAATACTTACACAGCGTGCATTATCAAACCCGTACCGGCGTGGGTGCAAGTTGTCCAGATTGCCACGTACCACATGAATTTATTCCAAAGATGAAACGTAAAATCATTGCGGCAAAAGAGGTATACGCCTATTACACCGGCAAAGTGGATACGCTTGAAAAATTCAACCGACATCGTTTAGCCATGGCGGAAAATGAATGGGCACGAATGAAAGCTAACGATTCACAAGAATGTCGCAACTGTCATAAGGTTGATCGTATGAATTTTAATGATCAACGTTCCGTTGCAGCACGTATGCACCAAAAAATGAAAACGGAAGGCAAAACCTGTATTGATTGCCACAAAGGTATTGCCCACCAATTACCGGATATGAGCGGCGTGGAATCAGGTTTTAAAGACGATCAAAAAGAAGTGAAAAAATAAGTGATATTTTGACCGCACTTTGGAGTGTAGGGTGGGCAAATTTTTTGCCCACCGTTTCAATACGGATATTTCAGGTGGGCAACAAGTTGCCCACCCTACGTGTGATGACTACATCATATCGCTAAATAAAAGGTTTTGATTTATACATAACGTTTTAAATGGATATGAGTTTCTGAAGTATGGATTGCTTTAATCGAGCGAATTCGTTCAAGCGCTTGCCCAAGTTCCTCCAATGACGGCGCGATAAGTTCAACAAGAATATCCCAACGTCCATTTGTGTCGTAAATCGCATTGATACAAGGCTCACCACGTAGCATTTGGACAACCTCTGTCGTTGCTCCGCCATCGACAATAACCGTTGTCCAAGCCTTGATACCGTTATTATCCGCCGTAGAGTGAAGCTCCACCCGATAACCTAAAATAATTCCCGCTTTTTCAAGCCGTGCAATACGATTTGTTACGGTTGCCCGAGAGACTTTCAGTTTTTGAGCCAAAAATGCAATGGAATATCTCGCATTTTCCCGCAATAAACTCAATAACTCCTGATCCGTTTTATCTAAAATTGACATAATGTAAGCTACCCCTGACAAAATGACTAAAATCCAACCAAAACATTAGCACATTTTGCTATTTTAATTAACAGAAAAATCTTGCACACTAAGGAGGTTGCAACAATACTTTAACATTTCATTAACTCATCGGAGGAAAGTTATGTCATACCCGTCAACTATCACAGGAAGTTTGCCAACCATTATTATTAGTCCGCAAGATGTTGCGAATATCATTAAACGTCAAGGTATTGAAGAAACGCTGAAAGGAATGAGGGATTATATTTTAGAAGATTATCTTAACTGGGATTCCTTTGACAAAAGCCCTAGGATTTCCAATCATGTTCCCGATGGTGTATTAGAATTAATGCCTATTGCTAATCAACAGCAATACAGTTTTAAATATGTAAATTGTCACCCTAAAAACCCGAATGAAGGACTTTCAACCATCTTAGCCTTTGGCGCATTAATCAGTAATGATACGGGACAACCTGATGTTATCAGCGAATTCACCCTGAGCACCGCATTACGTACTGCCGCGACCTCCGTACTTGCGGCACAATATCTCGCCCGTCCAAATAGTAAACGAATGGCAATTATCGGTAATGGCTGTCAAAGTGAATTTCAAGCATTGGCATTCTATTACTTGTTGGGAATTGAGGAACTCGCTTTATTTGATATTGATCGGAAAGCCAGTGAAAAATTGGCTCGCAATTTAGCAAATACCTCGTTAAAAATTGAGATCTTCGATACCGTTGCACAAGCGGTCAAAAATGCGGACATTATTACTACCGTAACGGCTGAATATTCAAGAGCCAATATTATTACACCGGAAATGATTGAAGCTGGCATGCATATTAATGCGGTAGGGGGCGATAATGTCAATAAAACGGAGTTACATGTAGAAGTGGTTAAAAATGCGCGCGTGTTTGTGGAATTTGAACCTCAAACACGTATTGAGGGCGAACTGCAAAATATGCCTGCTGATTTTCCGGTTACGCCGTTATTTGAAGTTTTCCAAAAAGATCAATCCGCCCGTCAATCGAAAGAAGAAGTTACTTTATTTGATTCTGTAGGTTTTGCTATTGAAGATTTTTCAGCGATTCGCTATATGAATGATGCAGCGATCAAATTAGGTTTGGCTCGACCATTGTCACTTACCCCTGATTTAAAAGATCCGAAAGACTTATTTAGCTACCTTTCCGATTATGCAAATATTTAATCATTTTAAAATGTCAGTTAAATAATTAAGGATATGTGCAACGATGCATTAATCATATTTTTTCATCAAATACAGTGCGATTTTCTCTACAAAATCGCACTTCTCAGGAGGAGGACTGTATGCAAAATACAAAATCTCAAATATCAAACCAACAAATTAATATCCCTTTCCTGTACGCATTACTGCCCGTTCTCGTTATGGTTGCAACAATGGCGGTTTCTATCATTAAATTTGAAGCCTCACCTCATGTTCCGCTTATCATCGGCGCAATCACGGCAACACTGGTTGCGATGAAATTCGGCTATCGTTGGAATACCATTGAACAAGGTATTTACAGCGGCATTAAAATGGCGCTCCCCGCCATTGTTATCATCATTATGATCGGGCTGACTATCGGCGCTTGGTTAGGTGGCGGGATTGTCGCAACAATGATTTACTATGGTTTGAAGCTCATTTCACCTTCGCTATTTCTCTTTACGATTTGTATTATTTGCGGGTTGGTGACACTTTCCATCGGCAGTTCTTGGTCAACAATGGGAACAATTGGCGTAGCTGCAATCGGTATCGGTTTAAGTATAGGAATTCCCACTCCGATAGTTGCGGGTGCTGTGATTTCAGGGGCTTACTTTGGAGATAAAATGTCCCCTCTCTCAGATACCACCAATCTTGCCTCCGGCATCACCAATACCGATTTATTCGATCATATTAAACATATGCTCACCACAACCTTACCGGCTTATGTCATCGCATTAGCTTTTTATTTGTATATGGGAATGCAATTTGATTCCTCACATACAAACCTCTCTCACATACAAAGCGTAATGGAAAATATTTCCAAAAATTTTGTCATTAGCCCTTGGTTATTACTTGTACCTGTCATCGTCGTGTTACTCGTGATGAAAAAAGTCTCTGCGATCCCGGCATTAACCATTGGAATATTGCTCGGCTCACTCTGCCACGTTTTTGTACAAGGGAGCGATGTAGGTACAGCAGTTAAAACGTTACACGATGGCTTTAAAATTCAAAGTGGACACGAAATAATTGATACCTTGTTTAATCGTGGTGGAATTGAATCAATGATGTATACCATTTCTCTCACCATTGTCGCCATGAGCTTTGGAGGCATTGCGGAACAAACCGGAATGCTGAGATCTGTTGTATCAACCATTTTACATTTTGCCCGCAGTGCAAGTATGTTAATTATTGCCACCATTTTTTCCTCCGTAATTACAAATTGCACCACCTCGGAGCAATACATTTCCATTCTATTACCCGGCAGAATGTATGTAACCGCCTATAAAGAACGGAAATTGCACTCAAAAAATCTTTCCCGTGCTTTAGAAGACGGTGGAACGGTAACTTCCGTCCTTGTACCTTGGAACACTTGCGGTGTCTATGCTTATTCCATGCTTCAAGTCAGCGCGTTTGAATATGCACCTTATGCAGTTTTCAACTACGCAGTACCATTACTGGCAATAGTATTCGCCTTATTTAATATCAAAATCGAACGGATTGAATAAGGTTTCCTATGCACATCAAGGAATAATCGTTCCTTGATGTGTTTTTTCGACCTCATTTATTAACTTCCATAATAGAAAAAGCCGACAATCCTGTCGGCTCTAAAAACAATAGAAAAATCAACCGCACTTTAAGCAAGGTTATTTTGCAAAATACCACTTCGCCAACAAAATGCCGCCATTAACCGCAATATTTAAGCCGTTTTTTAATGGACTGCTCAAAGATAAACGCACGTTTAAATCCGGTTTCTCACACAAATCCGCCGTGCTGCCTTCGCTCAACAAAAACACGACTTTCTTGCCGAATTGAGCTTTATCCAATGTCACACCTTCTTTACCTTGTGCGATATGTACCACTTGATAACCCGCTTGGCGAAGTTGCTGCAACGCCGATTCAACATCTAAACATTCTAACAAACGGATATGCTCCGCACCGCCCTCCGCAACACGCATCGCTGCCGCAGAATAGAGATTATCGGCATTCGCCGTCACAATGTGTTTCACGCCATAAAATGCACAAGTACGCAACACGCCTCCTACATTTTGAGCATTATGCACATTATCAAACAACACGAGGGCATCTTCTTGATGCGGAATATCCAAGTAGCCTTGCAATGTAAAAGGGCGTTGTTTTTTGACAAGCATACAAATGCCGCCGTGGTGTTCCGAGCCGCTGACCAAAGTCAATTCCTCCGAACTTACAACGTGATACACTTTTTTATTCGCCGCCAAATAGCTGAACATCTCACCGATTTTATGTGACATTTGTACCGTTGCCCACACGCGAACGATACTTTCCGGACGTTGTGCAAAGCATTCTAAACAAGCATTCTCACCATATACCTTCATTTCTTCCGCACGATTTTTCTTAATTTTTTCAGGCGCACGTGGAGAAAGCGGACCGGTTTTCTTTTCCTTTTCTTTATAAACAACAGCGGTACTTTTCACCGTAACTTTAACCGCACCTTGTTCACCGTTCGCTTTATTTAAAGAAAACGCTGAAACTTTTGGTTCTCGAATTTCTTGTTGAAAACGGTGGTTTGCGTTGCGATCATTCGGTTTTTTATCAAAGTGCGGTCGATTTTGCGTGCGTTTTTCAGAAGATTGACGTTCCTTAAAACGGGGGGCTGAAGGTTCGGAAGTGCGTTTAGGGCTACGTTCCTGAAAAGATTTATCGGAATTGGTTTGAAAAGTCGGTTTACGTAAATTTGTCATAATAAAGCCCGGAAAATTGGATGATCATTTGCCAAAAAGCAAGAAACTTTGAGCATTATAGCGAAAAAAAACCTTTTTTCTATCAATCCGAGAGGGAAATATTGTAAACTACAGGTTCCTAGAAATTGCAGAGACAGATTATGTTAATCAATAAATTAAAAGGACCTGTGCAAAATCTCCAAAATTTGCCCTTTTTACCCTTAGAAAAAGCGCAAATTGAATTTTTGTTCAGCCCGACTGAATTTAAAACGCAGATTATTGAATTAATCAGAAATGCAAAAAAACGCATTTATGTGACCGCACTTTACTGGCAAAAAGATGAAGCAGGGCAAGAAATTCTTGATGAGATTTATCGCGTAAAGCAAGAGCACCCTGATTTAGACGTCAAAATTCTTGTGGATTGGCACCGTGGTCAACGCAATTTATTAGGCGCAGAAAAATCCGACACCAATGCCGATTGGTATTGTGAACAGCGTCAAACCTACCAACTCCCTGATGATCCCAATATGTTTTTCGGCGTGCCGATTAATACCCGTGAAGTCTTTGGTGTATTGCACATTAAAGGGTTTATTTTTGATGATACCGTGCTATACAGCGGCGCGAGCATCAACAATGTGTATTTACAACAAAATGACAAATATCGTTACGACCGCTATCAAAAAATCACCGATACTGAACTGGCAAATTCAATGGTGAATTTCATTAATGATCATTTATTGAATTTTGATGCCGTACATCCGCTAGATACGGTAAACCGTCCACGTACAAAAGAAATCCGAGCGGCAATTCGGGCTTATCGTAAAAACCTAGCCAATTACGCCGAATATCAGTTAGAAAGTGCGGTCGAATTTTCCGATGTTTTAAGCGTTTCACCTTTATTCGGCTTAGGCGCATCAGGCAATGAATTAAACCAAGTAATTGAAGATTTATTCTTACAAGTACAAAAAAATTTGGTGATTTGCACCCCATACTTTAACTTTCCCCGCACCCTGCAAAATAAGATCACCGGCTTATTACAAGAGGGTAAAAATGTGGAAATTATTGTCGGTGATAAAGTGGCGAACGATTTTTACATTCCGCCTGAGCAACCCTTTAAAATCGCGGGCGCATTGCCTTATTTATATGAAAGCAACCTTCGCCGTTTTTGTGAAAACTTTCAACAGGAAATCGAACAAGGGCGCTTGGTCGTACGCTTATGGAAAGACGGCGACAACACCTATCACTTAAAAGGCGTTTGGGTAGATGAAAGTTATATTTTGCTCACCGGCAATAATTTGAACCCGCGTGCGTGGCGTTTGGATGCGGAAAACGGCTTATTAATTCACGATCCAAAGCAAGAGCTGCGTGATCAAGTGGAAAAAGAACTGGCACATATTCGCCGACACACCAACGTATTAAAACATTATTCCGAATTGGAAGAACTCTCACAATATCCTGAACCGGTGCAAAAATTACTGAAAAAATTTGCCCGAATTAAGGCGGATAAATTAGTGAAAATGATTCTTTAATATTGAAAGGGGAAATGAAAACATTTCCCCTTGTACTTCTAATAAATTCACACTAGACTACCCCCTTTCTTTTATTAACCGAATACCATTATGCGCGTTTCAGATTTCTATTTTGATTTACCCGATGAACTTATCGCCCGCTATCCCAAAGAGGATCGTTCTTCCTGCCGTTTACTGCAATTAAACGGTGAAAACGGGGAAATTTCTCACCGCACTTTTACCGATGTATTGAATTTAATCGATGAAGGCGACTTGCTGATTTTCAACAATACAAGAGTAATTCCGGCACGAATGTTCGGGCGAAAGGCAAGCGGGGGCAAAATTGAAGTGCTGGTGGAACGTATGTTAGATGAACATCGTTTCTTAGCCCATATTCGCTCTTCCAAATCACCAAAAGACGGGGCGGAATTATTTCTTGGCGAAGACAAACTTGGCGAAAATAACGGCATTAAAGCGGTGATGACGGCACGCCATAACACCTTATTTGAAGTGGAATTAACGGATAAATCAACCGCACTTTTAAACGTGTTACAGGAAATCGGACATATGCCATTGCCGCCTTATATCGATCGTCCCGATGAAGAAGCGGATCAAGAATGTTATCAAACGGTTTACAGTAAAGTACCGGGTGCGGTGGCTGCACCTACCGCCGGTTTGCATTTTGATGACGAATTGTTAGCCAAACTCCGAGCCAAAGGGGTCAATTTTGAATTTGTTACCCTACACGTAGGGGCAGGCACATTCCAACCGGTTCGGGTAGAAAATATTGAAGAACACGTAATGCACGCCGAATATGTGGAGCTTTCACAAGAAGTATGCAATGCGATTATCGACACCAAAAAAGCGGGAAAACGTGTGATTGCGGTTGGCACAACCTCCGTGCGTTCCATTGAAACCGCCGCCCTATCGGCAGAGGAAAATGGCAACCCTGATCTTATCGAACCTTATTTTTCCGATACCTCCATTTTTATTTACCCTGGCAAACCTTTCCGTGTGGTTGATGGGTTAATCACCAACTTCCACCTGCCGGAAAGCACCTTAATTATGTTGGTCTCCGCTTTCGCCGGCTATCAAAATACGATGTCAGCCTATAAAAGTGCGGTCGAAAATCGCTATCGTTTTTTCAGTTATGGGGATGCGATGTTTATTACAAAAAATCCGCACGTGAAAGGGTTAGAATAAGGCATTTGACTTAAAAGAGGCTAATGCCTACAATGAAAAACAAGAGATGGCAATAATAGACTTTGTGCCATCAACAACGAATAGCCTGTCAATTCAACAGGCTTTTTTATTAATCCAACCCCTCGAACTGTTTCTTCGTCGGAGTAAAAATGAAATATGAATTAGATAAAACAAGCGGCAATGCACGCCGTGGGCGTTTAGTGTTTGAGCGTCCGCAAGGTACGTTTAAAGTGGAAACCCCGGCTTTTATGCCGGTGGGGACTTACGGTACGGTGAAGGGAATGACACCGGAGGAAGTGCGTGCCACCGGTGCGGAAATTTTGCTTGGTAATACCTTCCATTTATGGTTGCGTCCGGGGCAAGAGGTGATGCGTAAACACGGTGACTTGCACGATTTTATGCAATGGCATCGCCCTATTTTGACAGACAGCGGCGGCTTCCAAGTGTTTAGCCTCGGTAAACTGCGGAAAATCACGGAAGACGGGGTGAAATTCCAAAACCCGATTAATGGTGAACGCGTTTTTCTTTCCCCTGAAAAATCCATGGAAATTCAATACGATCTCGGTTCCGATATCGTGATGATTTTTGATGAATGCACGCCTTATCCGGCGACCTTCGATTACGCTAAAAAATCCATGGAAATGTCCCTACGTTGGGCAAAACGCAGCCGTGATCGTTTCGATGAATTAGGCAACAAAAACGCCCTGTTCGGCATAATTCAAGGCGGTGTGTTTGAAGAGTTACGTAAAGTTTCTTTGGACGGTTTGGTGAATATCGGTTTTGACGGTTATGCGGTGGGCGGTCTTGCCGTTGGCGAACCTAAAGAGGATATGCACCGTATTTTGGAATATATCTGCCCGCAAATTCCGGCAGACAAGCCGCGTTATTTAATGGGCGTGGGCAAACCGGAAGATTTGGTGGAAGGCGTACGCCGTGGGATTGATATGTTCGATTGCGTGATGCCGACCCGCAACGCACGTAACGGGCATTTATTCGTCACCGATGGCATTGTGAAAATTCGTAACGCTAAATATCGTGATGACACCGACCCGCTTGATCCTCATTGCGATTGCTACACTTGTAAAAACTACACCAAAGCCTATTTGTATCATTTAGATAAATGCGGCGAAATTTTGGGAGCACGTTTGAATACTATTCACAACCTGCGTTATTACCAACGCTTAATGGCGGAAATTCGCCAAGCTATTGAAGATGATCGTTTTGATGATTTTGTGGTGGAATTTTATGCCCGTATAGGCAAACCCGTTCCACCATTGCAGTTAGAGTCAATGGAGTCATCAGCAAACAACGCCTAAACTACAAACAAAATAAACCACAGAGAAATTGCTTCCCTGTGGTTTATTAAATCTAAATGAAAGTAACTTAGTACAGCCCTTCTGGTTCTTCTCGGGTGCTAATATAGATATTTTTAACTTGCGTGTAGGCACTCAGCATCATTTTGTGGGTTTCACGCCCAATGCCCGAAGTTTTATACCCCCCAAACGGCGCGCCTGCCGGTAATCGATTGTAACAATTTACCCAAACCCGTCCTGTTTCAATGGCTCGAGCAACCCGTAAGGCTCGATTGATATTCATTGTCCATACACCACCGCCTAAGCCATATTCGGAATCGTTAGCGTAAGCGATCACTTCATCTTCGGTTTTGAATTTAATCACGGTGGCAACAGGTCCAAAAATTTCTTCTTGAGCTAAACGTGAGCGGTTATCCGCTTCAATCAAGGTTGGTTCAACAAATTCACCTTGAGCGAGTTCCCCCTCTAATTTACGTCCACCGGTAATAATACGACAGCCCTCTTGTTCTCCAATGTTGATGTATTCAAGAATGGTTTTAAGTTGACCGGCATTAACTTGTGAACCCATTTGGGTATCGTCTTCCCAAGGCAGCCCTACTTTGACTTTTTTAAATTCTTCCGCTAATGCGGTAACAAATTTGTCATAAATGCCCTCTTGTACAAAAATACGGGAGCCGGCACAACAAACTTGTCCTTGATTGAATAAAATCCCTTTTACAGCGCCTTCTAAGGCTTTATCAAAAGGCATATCATCAAAGAAAATATTGGCGGATTTTCCACCCAACTCAAGCGTGGCAGGAATCAGCATTTCAGCGGCACAAACACCGACGTGGCGACCAATCTCGGTAGAACCCGTAAAGGCTAATTTATTAAAACCTTTGTGATGTAACATATATTCACCTGATTTTGAGCCACGCCCAGTGATGATATTTAATACTCCTTTTGGAAGCAGATGGTTTATTTTTTGAGCAAATGACAGCAAGCTTAGTGAAGTTGTGCTAGAAGGGTGAATAACAATGGTGCAACCTGCAGCTAGAGCCGGTGCTATTTTCCAAGCTGCCATTAAAAATGGGAAATTCCACGGAATAATTTGTCCCACAACGCCAATGGGTTCACGCAAAACAATAGATAAGTCTTCTTCATCAAGTTGATTTGCCGAGCCTTCCTCCCCCCGAATGATGCTGGCAAAATAGCGAAAATGATCAGCCGCTAAAGGAATATCGGCGGCACGTGTCTCTCTAATCGGTTTACCATTATCTAAAGTTTCTTGCAAAGCAAATAACGCTTGATGTTGTTCAATAACTTCTGCAATCTGATTAAGAATTAACGCTCGCTCCGTTGCCGTGGTTTTTTGCCAGCTTTTGAAAGCTTGTTGAGCGGCTTGCACGGCATTATCTACATCCAAATCCGTTGCATCAACAAATGTCGCCAATTTTTCCCCATTTGCAGGGTTATAAGAAGTTAAAGTATCATTGCCTGAACCGTTGGTCCATTCACCATTAATTAATAAACCATAGTGTTGATCAAAAACATTAAGATTTTTCATTATTTGCTCCTTGTTGTGGGTTAATCAAATTGCTAAATTAAAAGGTGTGATTTAACAAAATTTAACCAATTCGGAGCATACGATAGAGGTAAAAAAATCGCAAGATGTTACGAAATTGTTAATTCAATTTTGTGAATAAGATCACAAATATTTAAAAAATATCTAACTGCACTTTGTACATAAGGAAAAATAATGCAAATTCTAGAACCTCAACAATTCGCTACGTGGAATGAGCCGATTGAAATGCTTTATGCCTGCCATAGTAAGGTGAAACGTTTTTGTCACCAGCTCAATATTTTACCCGGTTACTTAGAAAAAAACGGAGTGAATCAAGCCGTGCTGAACGATGTAAAAATTATTTTGCAATATTTCAATCAAGCAGCACCGCTTCATCACGATGATGAAGAAAAAGATTTTTTCCCCGCTCTTCTTGCCAAAGTGCCGCAAGCAAAGACCGACATTGAAGAATTAGAACGCCAACATACCGATTTACATCAAAATTGGCATTTACTTTCCGAACAGTTAAGCGCCCTCATCGCTCAAGAACGTCATCAAGTGGATGCGGAATTAATTCAGCGTTTTACCTTAGGTTACGATAAACATATCGCCATTGAAGAACCGCTTTTTGAATTAGGTAAGCAACATTTATCCGAAGCGGAATTGAACCGAATCGGCAAAATAATGTCGGATCGACGTCATTCTTGAGGTTGAAATAGTGGATTATCAGCTTGATATTCGCGCTTATCGCTGCCCATTGCCGCTACTTATGGTGAAAAAAGTATTAGCGACCCTCAAGGAAAATGACGAATTATCGGTGTTCATTTCAACGGAAAATAACATTTCGGATATTATGCAACTTTGTGAAACCTTAAATTTCACTTGCCGGCGAAATGGAGCGGAAAAATTAACCATAAAAAAATCAGCAAATTGAATATAAAAAAGTAGGGTGGGCAACTTGTTGCCCACCGTTTTAATTGGGATATTTCAGGTGGGCAAAAAATTTGCCGACCCTACGCAATCGCTATTTAACAATATTTGTATAACAACGACATAAAGAAAAGTCAGCTTGAAACGACCGCACTTTGTAAGCGTAAAAGTGCGGTCTTTTTTCACTTGATTTTCAATATAGTTTTCACATTTTAAGCGATTTATGGTATTTTATCGCCCAATTTTCAACTTAAATTTAACTCAATAAGGAAACATTCAATGGAAGCACAAAGTCCAATGTCCACGCTATTTATCTTTGTTATTTTCGGTTTAATTTTTTACTTTATGATTTATCGCCCGCAAGCGAAGCGTAATAAAGAGCATAAAAAATTAATGGCTGAATTAGCCAAAGGCACCGAAGTGTTAACCGCAGGCGGTGTGATGGGCAAAATCACAAAGGTAATTGAAGACAATAACAGCGTTGTGATCGCACTGAATGACACCACAGAAGTCACAATTAACCGTAATTACATTGTCACTATCTTGCCAAAAGGCTCTGTAAAAACTCTTTAATCCTCTATTCCTAAGGGAAAACTATGTTAAATCGTTACCCATTATGGAAGAATCTAATGGTGATCCTTGTGGTCGCCATTGGTGTTTTATACTCTCTTCCAAATATTTACGGTGAAGATCCGGCAGTACAAATTTCCGGTACGCGCGGACAACAAGCCAACACCTCAACATTAGGACTGGTTCAAGAGGTGCTAAAAACCAATAACCTTCCGACAAAATCCCTCGTTCTTGAACAAGGCTCCATTTTAGCCCGTTTCAATAATACGGATGATCAGCTTTTAGCAAAAGATAAGATTGCCGAAAAACTCGGAAATAACTACACCACCGCATTAAATCTTGCACCGGCAACGCCTGCTTGGTTAAGCAGCATTGGGGCAAACCCGATGAAATGGGGATTAGACTTGCGCGGCGGTGTACGTTTCTTAATGGAAGTGGATATGAATTCCGCCTTGGCAAAACGTCAAGAACAATTACAAGACACTTTGCGCAGCGAACTCCGCAAAGAAAAAATTCAATATACAGGCATTAAAAACGCTGATAATTTCGGCACGACGGTTACGCTTGCAAATCCTGATCAACTTTCAAAGGCGGCACGCATTATTCGTCAAAGCCATCCGACTTTAAACGTAGCGGATACTTCAAACGATATGCTAAATTTGTCTTTTTCTACGACCGCACTTAACGAAGCCCGTGATTTAGCCATTGAGCAAAACCTCACGATTTTACGTAAACGTGTTTCAGAATTGGGGGTAGCGGAAGCCGTTATTCAACGCCAAGGCGCAGAACGTATCGTTATTGAATTGCCGGGTGTGCAAGACACCGCACGCGCAAAAGAAATCCTTGGCGCGACCGCAACCCTTGAGTTTCGAATGGTTAATCCAACGGTAAATGCCGAAGCGGCGGTGCGTGGTATCTTACCTGCCGATTCGGAAGTGAAATATGATCGCCAAGGCAATCCGGTTGTATTGTTAAAACGTCCTTCTTTAGGTGGTGAGCACATTATTAATTCCAGTGCGGCATTAGATCAACAATCAGGTACACCACAAGTAAGTGTAACGTTAGATAGTGAAGGTGGGGATCAGATGTCTCAACTCACCAAAAAATACTACAAAAAACCGATGGCAACCCTTTATGTCGAATATAAAGACAACGGTAAAAAAGACGAAAATGGCAAAACCATCCTTGAGAAAAGCGAAGAAGTTATCAATGTAGCGACAATCCAAGCCCGCTTTGGGGCAAATTTCCAAATTACCGGTGTCGGTAGTATGGCTGAAGCCAATAATCTTTCCACTTTATTGAAATCAGGTGCATTAATCGCACCGGTACAGATTGTGGAAGAACGTACTATCGGTCCATCATTGGGGGCACAAAACGTTGAACAAGGAATGAATGCCAGTTTCTGGGGGCTCATCGCCATCATCGTATTTATGCTGTTCTACTATAAACTTTTCGGCATTATCGCAAGTCTTGCGATGGTGATTAATATTGTCTTGCTCGTGGGATTAATGTCGATTCTTCCGGGAGCGACGCTATCTATGCCGGGTATCGCCGGTATCGTATTAACCCTCGGTATGTCGGTGGATGCCAACGTATTGATTTTTGAGCGGATCAAAGAAGAAATCCGCAACGGTCGTCCGGTTCAGCAAGCGATTAATGAAGGTTATAATGGCGCGTTTACCTCCATTTTCGATGCCAACCTAACCACCATCTTAACGGCAATCATTCTCTATGCCGTAGGGACAGGCCCGATTCAAGGGTTCGCAATCACTCTTTCCTTAGGGGTGGCGATTTCTATGTTTACCGCAATCACCGGAACCCGAGCATTGGTTAATGCGATCTACGGTGGAAAACGCGTTGAAAAACTTTCTATTTAATTGAGGTGACGACTATGGCACTTTTTGCAAGAGATAAAAACGGACATCTCATCAAAGAAATTAACGGGATTAAACTCCCGTTCCCGTTAGCTGAATTTATGAAAATTCGTAAATGGGGCTATATTGTTTCAGTGCTTTTAATGGCAATTTCAATGTTTTTCATTGTCACAAAAGGATTTAACTGGGGTTTGGATTTTACCGGTGGCGTGGTGTTTGATACGCACTTTTCACAATCGGCAAATCTTGAACAGATTCGTGATAAATTAAAACAAAACGGCATTGAAAGCCCTATTGTGCAAACCACCGGTTCCGTTCAAGACGTAATGATTCGCTTACCGGCGGCAGACAATGATTCTACGATTGGTGATCGTGTGAAAGCAATGTTGGTAGAACTTGATCCGTCCATTCATATTAAAAGTATTGAATTTGTAGGCCCTAACGTTGGTGAGGAATTAGCACAAGGTGCGGTTTATGCCACACTCGCTACCCTTGCAATGATGCTAATCTACATTGGTTCACGTTTTGAATGGCGTTTAGGCTTAGGGGGGATTGCCTCCCTCGCCCACGATGTAGTCATCACACTTGGTGTCTTTTCCGCTTTACAAGTTGAAATGGATTTGACCTTTGTTGCGGCTATTCTTTCCGTTGTGGGGTATTCCATTAACGATAGTATTGTTGTGTTTGACCGTGTGCGTGAAAATTTCCGTAAAATTCGCCGTCTAGATACGATTGATATTATTGACGTTTCCCTCACTCAAACCTTATCAAGAACCATTATGACCTCTGCGACAACCTTAATCGTTGTTATTGCCTTGTTCTTCTTCGGTGGTCCTTCTATTCATAACTTCTCATTGGCATTATTGGTCGGGATTGGTTTCGGTACTTATTCCTCCATTTTTATCGCTATTGCCATTGCCTATGATGTAGGTTTAAGACGTGAACATATGATCCCACCGAAAGTGGATAAAGAAGTGGATGATTTACCTTAATTGATCCGACCCAAAAAGCTGGATAAGTCGAAAAACGGTTTGAGCTCGATGTTGTATCGGACTCAAGCCGTTTAATTTAATGGCATTCGTTCCTCGTTATCATATCTAAATTACACCGAAAAATGACCGCACTTTTTTCTTGCGAAAAAATAAAATTTCTCTAAAATGAACGCCCGTTCATTCTTGTGGTTAATCTTGATCTCTTTCTTTCATTCAACTTAAGGTTTTTTATGCGACATTCTAAAACGGATTTAGCCGAGCAGATTTTTATGGCGACAGATCGCTTAATGGCAAAGGAGGGCTTAAACCAGCTTTCTATGCATAAACTGGCGAAAGAAGCCAATGTGGCGGCCGGTACGATTTATCTTTATTTTAAGAATAAAGATGAATTATTAGAGCAATTTGCAAGGCGTTTATTCGCTATGTTTATGGCGGCACTTGAGAAAAATTTTGATGAATCACAATCTTTCTTCGAACAGTATCGACAAATGTGGTGGAACATTTGGGAATTTTTACAAGATAATCCCACGGTGTTATCAAACTTAAGTCAATATGAGCTTTTACCCGCTTTCTCCGAGATTTGTAGGGCGGTTGATAATAATAGTCGTTGGGAACGCTTTTGTTGGAATGCAAAGGCTGCAGGGGAGCTGGTAATGGAATTACCGAATAAAATTCTCTTTCAGCTTAGTTTAGAAAGCGCGATGAATATTGCATCGGGAAGCAAATTTCTAAAGGTGGAATTGACCACCGAAATTTTAGAAGCTGTGATTGAGCGCACTTGGCGATCAATTCAGAAGTAACAGTAGTCTTTAAATATTAACGGAGCTTTAAAAAATGAGTCAAACTCAAACGAATAGACCGAAACGCTCACATATTTTCTTTATGAAAATTATTTTGGTAGTGTTCGTCTTAATTTTTGCCGGCGTAATCGGCTTTAATGTATTTCGTAGCATTATGATTGGTAAAGCATTAGCCAATATGCCGGAAGCATCAAGTCCGGTTACCGCCCTTGAGGTGAAAGCGAGTGAGTGGACGCCTGTGATTAATACGACGGGACTTGTTCGTCCGAATCAAGGTGCAATGTTGAGCGCACAAAGTACCGGCACGGTTTCTAACGTGTTGGTGAACAACGGACAAAGAGTGAAAAAAGGGGATTTATTAGTTGAGCTTGATAGTTCTGTTGAGCGAGCAAGCCTTCAAGCCACACAAGCTCAATTACCAGCCTTACGCCAAACTTATCTACGTTATGCTTCTTTAGTAAAAAGCAATTCGGTTTCCCGCCAAGAGCTGGAAAATGCGAAATCGGCTTATGATGCTCAAGTGGCGAATATCGAATCTTTAAAAGCGACAATTGAACGTCGTCAAATCGTTGCGCCTTTTGATGGACAAGCGGGTATCGTGAAAGTCAACGTAGGGCAATATGTCAATGTCGGTACTGAGATTGTTCGGGTAGAAGATACCAGTTCAATGAAAATTGATTTTTCTATTTCACAAAATGAGCTGGATAAATTAACTCTCGGTCAACGGGTAACGTCAACAACGGATGCACGTCAAGGGGAAACCTTTTCTGCCCGTATTACAGCCATTGAGCCTGCAATTAATTCTTCAACCGGTTTGGTGGATGTGCAAGCCACCTTTGATCCGGAAGATGGTCGTAAATTGCTTTCCGGTATGTTCTCCCGTTTGCGTGTTGCGCTTCCTACGGAAATCAACCAAATTGTCGTTCCGCAAGTCGCGATAAGCTACAATATGTATGGTGAAATCGCCTATTTGTTAGAACCGCTTTCTGACGAGGATAAAACAAAATTTGCCGATAACCCTAAATTAGATTCTCTTTATCGTGCTAAACAAATCACTGTATTTACAAAAGATCGTCAAGGTATTTATTCTCAATTACAAGGTGATGAAGTAAAAGTCGGTGACAAAATTATTACCGGTGGGCAACAAGGCATTGGTAACGGCAGCCTTGTTGAGTTGATTAAAAAAGATATCGTTGGTGGCACTGAGCCTGCGCAGAAAACCAATTTGTAATACTTAGGAAAAACGAATGAAATTTACAGATATATTTATTCGTCGCCCTGTTTTAGCGGTTTCGATCAGCTTGCTTATCATTATTTTAGGATTACAAGCTATTTCGAAATTGGCGGTGCGTGAATATCCTAAAATGACAACAACGGTGATTACCGTTACGACAGCTTATCCGGGGGCGGATGCGAACTTGATTCAGGCATTCGTTACCTCAAAATTAGAAGAATCTATCGCGCAAGCGGATAATATCGACTATATGTCCTCTTCAAGTGCGCCAAGTTCTTCGACAATTACGGTCAAAATGAAACTAAATACGGATCCTGCAGGGGCATTGGCGGATGTACTGGCGAAAGTGAATGCGGTACGTTCTGAGCTTCCAAGCGGGATTGAAGATCCGACTGTTGCCTCCTCATCGGGTGGTACGGGCATTATGTATATTAGTTTCCGCTCCAAGAAATTGGATTCAAGTCAAGTTACGGACTATATTAACCGCGTAGTAAAACCTCAGTTCTTTACCATTGAAGGTGTGGCTGAAGTTCAAATTTTCGGTGCGGCGGAATATGCATTACGTATTTGGCTTGATCCGCAAAAGATGGCCGGTCAGAACCTATCGGCTTCGCAGGTGATGGCATCGCTTTCTGCCAATAATATTCAGACGGCGGCGGGGAGCGATAACGGTTATTATGTGACTTACCGCAATAAAGTCGAAACAACGACAAAATCCGTTGAACAGTTAGGTAACCTAATTGTTGCCTCTAATGGAAATAGCTTGGTTCGCTTGCGTGATATTGCCACCATTGAACTTAATAAAGAGAGCGATAATTCGCGTGCAACGGCAAATGGTGCGGATTCCGTTGTACTGGGGATCAATCCGACTTCTTCTGCAAATCCGTTAACCGTAGCTAAAAATATTCTTCCGTTATACGAAAGCATCAAAAAACAGCTTCCGGATAGTATGGAAAGCGATATTCTTTATGACCGCACTATTGCGATTAACAGCTCGATTAACGAGGTAGTGAAAACCATCATTGAAGCGACGGTTATCGTATTGGTGGTTATTTTAATGTTTATCGGTTCATTCCGTGCGATTTTGATTCCGGTACTCACGATTCCGATTTCTTTAATCGGGGTACTAATGATGTTACAAAGTTTGGATTTCTCCATTAACTTGATGACATTGCTGGCATTGATTCTCGCCATCGGTTTGGTGGTGGACGATGCTATTGTTGTGCTTGAAAATGTTGACCGCCATATCAAAGAAGGCGAAACGCCATTCCGTGCTGCGATCATCGGTACGCGGGAAATTGCCTTACCGGTTATTTCTATGACAATCTCTTTGATTGCCGTGTATTCTCCAATGGCATTGATGGGCGGGATTACGGGAACTCTCTTTAAAGAGTTTGCGTTAACGCTCGCCGGTGCAGTATTTATCTCCGGTATTGTCGCATTGACACTTTCTCCGATGATGTCGAGTAAGTTATTGAAATCCAACTCAGAACCTTCGTGGTTGGAGCGGAAAGTAGAACATACGCTTTCCAAAGTAAATAATGTGTATAACTATATGCTTGATATCGTGATGCAGAATCGAAAATCTATGGTGGTGTTTGCCGTAGCGATTTTTGCGACATTGCCGTTCCTGTTTAATTCACTCTCCAGTGAATTGACACCAAATGAAGATAAAGGGGCATTTATTGCTATCGGTTCCGCGCCATCCAGTGTAAATGTAGATTACATTCAAGCTGCGATGAAACCTTATATGAAAACGGTGATGGATACGCCTGAAGTTTCTTTTGGTATGAGCATTGCGGGGGCTCCAAGTTCTAACCAATCATTGAATATTGTGACATTAGAAGATTGGAAAAATCGTTCGCGTAAACAACCGGAAATAATGAATGAGTTAAATGCAAAGGCAAAAGAATTGCCTGAAGTATCCGTATCTGCGTTTAATTTCCCTGAAATTGACACGGGGGAGCAAGGGCCGCCGGTTGCTATCGTTTTAAAAACGGCACAGGATTATAATGCCCTAGCTAATACGGCAGAGAAATTTTTGGCAGCGATGCGTGCATCGGGCAAGTTTGTTTATACGGATCTTGACTTGAAATACGATACGGCTCAAATGACGATTTCCGTAGATAAAGAAAAAGCCGGAACCTATGGTATTACAATGCAGCAAATTAGTAGTACGTTAGGTAGTTTCCTTTCCGGTGCAACCATCACCCGTGTCGATATTGACGGGCGTGCGTATAAAGTCATTTCACAGGTAAAACGGGATGATCGTTTATCACCGGAAAGTTTCAAAAATTACTACTTAAATGCAAGCAACGGTGAATCCGTACCACTAAGCAGTTTAGTGACAATGAAACTTGAAACGCAACCGACATCCTTACCACGTTTCAGTCAGTTAAACTCAGCAACGATTCAAGCCGTACCGATGCCGGGAACATCAACGGGTGATGCAGTAGCTTGGTTACAACAACACGCGGATACCACGTTACCACAGGGCTATACCTACGATTTCCGTTCGGAATCCCGTCAGTTGGTTCAAGAGGGGAATGCACTTGCGGTGACCTTTGCACTCGCGGTGGTGATCATCTTCTTGGTATTGGCGATTCAGTTTGAATCTGTTCGTGACCCAATGGTGATTATGATTTCCGTACCATTGGCGGTGAGTGGTGCGTTATTAACGCTTAACTTCTTATCCTTCTTCGGTATTTCAGGTACAACCTTGAATATTTATTCCCAAGTCGGTTTAATTACCTTGGTGGGCTTGATTACAAAACACGGTATCTTGATGTGTGAAGTGGCGAAAGAGGAACAATTGCTACACGGTAAATCGCGTATTGATGCTATTACGACCGCTGCTAAAGTGCGTTTGCGTCCTATTTTAATGACGACCGGTGCGATGGTGGCAGGTTTGATTCCATTACTTTATGCGACAGGTGCTGGGGCGGTATCACGTTTTAGTATCGGTATCGTTATCGTGGCGGGCTTATCAATCGGTACAATCTTTACTTTGTTTGTATTACCGGTGGTTTATAGCTATGTTGCGACAGAGCACAAGCCGTTACCGGTGTTTGAAGAAAGCGAAACCAAATCTGTTCATTAATAAAACACCTTAAAATTTAACCGCACTTTGGGAAATCCTTGTTTAGAGAACCAACGTGCGGTTTTGTTTTATTAAAACGAGGCGATAAAAAACCGCACATTAAAGTGCGGTTGATTCAGACTGATTTTTTTATTTTTTCGAAGCTGTATAAAGTTCCATCGCTTCAGGCAGTAAACGTCGTAGATTTTCTTGGCGATTTTCATCTGTCGGGTGGGTGGAAGCAAGAGCGTCCAGTATGCCTTTTGAACCGCCTGAGGCTTTTTTCATTTTATCCCATAACCCCGGTGCTGCTTGCGGATTAAAACCTGATTTTGCCATCAACATTAAACCCACTTCATCCGCTTCGGTTTCTGCGCTACGTGAATAAGGTTTATCTAATGCAAAATCCTTAGTCAAACTGATAGCGACCCCGCTTAAATCAGAGCCTACCACGGTAGAAAGTGCAATATGCCCTAACTGCGCGGCAATTCCCGTTGCCATACCGAAGTTCGCTTTTGCTTTACCGTGTTCTTTTAAAGCGTGTGCCATTTCATGCCCCATTACGGTGGCGATTTCATCATCATTCAGTCTTAATGTCTCCACTAATCCCGTATAAAACGCCATTTTACCGCCCGGCATTGCCCAAGCATTTAATTCTTTCGATTTAATTACGGTAATTTGCCAGTTGAAAGGTTGCCCTGTTTGATTTTCTTTATTGGCATAAGGCACCATTTTATTGAAAATACGATGAACACGTTTTGCGGTTTGAGAAGACGTATCAACCGCACCTTGGCTACGGATTCTCCCCATTTCCTGCGTATAGCTTGAAGCCGCTTGTTGATTGATAGAAGCTGAGTCGGCACAAGCATTTAAAACAAAAGCCGCCGCTGCTGCAAAAGCAAAAGATTTAATGTGTTTTTTCATTTTGGGCTCCTATGTGAGTGTAAATATTAAAAGCTGTCAAATTATAAGTAAACGGCACTTTATTTGTCTAATAAAAAATAATTGAGTTTTTCTTTTGCACTATTATAATAGTGCAAATTTTAATTAAGAGACTCATCTATGGAACAACAAAAATCTCCTTCTCTACTTGGTGGTGCGATGATTATCGCAGGCACGGCAATTGGTGCCGGTATGTTGGCTAACCCTACTTCTACCGCCGGTGTATGGTTTATCGGCTCTGTTCTTGCATTGATTTATACTTGGTTTTGTATGACCACATCAGGCTTAATGATCTTAGAGGCAAATTTACATTATCCGACCGGCTCAAGTTTCGATACGATCGTAAAAGATTTACTTGGCAAAGGTTGGAACGTAGTGAACGGTTTATCGGTGGCATTCGTGCTTTATATTTTGACTTATGCCTACATCACATCGGGCGGTGGCATTACGCAGAATTTATTGAACCAAGTTCTTGGTTCTTTGGAAAGTGCGGTCGATATTGGGCGAACTTTAGGTTCTCTCGTTTTTTGTCTTGTGTTAGCCGCTTTTGTGTGGCTTTCTACGAAAGCGGTGGATCGCTTTACCACGGTGCTTATCGGCGGAATGGTGATCGCTTTTTTCTTTTCTACCGCAGGGTTATTAGGATCGATAAAAAGCGAAGTGTTATTCAATACCATTGCACAAGGCGAGCAACAATATTTACCCTATTTATTGACCGCACTTCCCGTGTGTTTGGTTTCTTTCGGTTTCCACGGTAATGTGCCTAGTCTGGTGAAATATTATAACCGCGATGGTAAACGCGTGATGAGAGCGATCTTTATCGGCACAGGGCTGGCGTTAGTGATTTATATTTTATGGCAGCTCGCCATTCAAGGAAATTTACCGCGTAGCGAATTTGCGCCGGTGATTGAAAAAGGCGGGGACGTCTCCGCATTGCTTGAAGCCTTACACAAATATATTGAAACGGATTATATTGCCGTTATTCTGAGCTTTTTTGCTTATATGGCGATTGCCAGCTCTTTTTTAGGGGTAACGCTAGGGCTGTTTGATTATATCGCGGATTTATTTAAATTTGACGACAGCTTAATGGGCAGAACTAAGACGACTTTAATCACATTTTTACCGCCATTATTGTTAAGCCTTCAATTTCCTTATGGTTTTGTGATTGCCATTGGTTATGCCGGATTGGCTGCAACCATTTGGGCGGCTATTGTGCCGGCATTACTTGCTCGCGCTTGTCGCCAAAAATTTCCGAATGCGACTTATAAAGTATATGGCGGAAGTTTTATGATCGGTTTTATCATTCTTTTCGGCGTGCTGAACATTATGGCGCAGGTAGGTGCAAACTTAGGATGGTTTGCAAGTTTTAGCGGATAAATTTATCTGTTAGGATGTAAGGGCGTATTGTGTGCGCCCTTTTGATTTTTTAGCTACAGAAATGCAATATTTTCGCAGGAAGAAACAATGAATAATCAAATCAGTGTTTATGATAGAGAAAATTTCTTTGAGCTTTATCGAAAACTCCGCGCAAACCCGATTAGCCTAAACGAAATTGTGGAAAAGCCCACAATGCTTTCGCTTTTACCTGATCTTCAAGGCAAAAAATTGCTCGATCTTGGTTGTGGCACAGGGGCACATTTGCAGCTTTATTTAGAACGAGGTGCAAAAACTGTCGTCGGCGTGGATTTATCCGCCAATATGTTGGAACAGGCACAATCGGATTTAGAAAAGTGCGGTCAATTTCAAGGACGTTTTTCATTGTATCAGTTGGCAATGGAAAAACTCGAAGATCTGCCGGATAGCAATTTTGATATTATTACCGGTTCTTTCGCTTTTCATTATGTACAAGATTTCCCTGCATTGTTATCCGCAATTTTCGATAAACTCGCAGCGAACGGCACATTGATTTTTTCCCAAGAACATCCTATTACTACTTGTCATAAAGAGGGGGAACGTTGGGAGAAGGATGAAAATAAACAACAAGTGGCGTATCGCTTGAATTATTATCGGGATGAGGGCGAGCGCAATAGAAATTGGTTTAAGCAACCTTTTAAAACCTATCACCGCACAACGGCGACAATTATTAATAACCTGATCTCAGCGGGTTTTAACATTGAACGAATCGCAGAACCTATGCTTGCCGAACAACCGCAATGGCATTCGGAATTTAAAGATTTACAGCATCGCCCGGTCTTGTTATTCGTGAAAGCCACAAAGAACAAGGAGAAAAAATGACAAATCCAATTAACGATCTTGACGTGTTATTAGCCTCAATGGAACCTTATCTCAATGAGGGCGTTTACTATTTTGCCACACTGAAACCGGAACAACATTTACCGCTTTCCGCTTTAATTGCGACCATTCGCGAGAAAGAGGGTCTGTCCGTAGTGGTAACGGAAGAAACGGCAAAAAGTTATCACCTTGATGCACAATTTAAAGCGGCTTGGATCACCCTAACCATTCATTCCGATCTTGCCGCTGTAGGGCTAACTGCCGCCTTTGCAAAAGCTTTAGGCAAGGCTAAAATCAGCTGTAATGTGGTGGCGGGAAATTTTCATGATCATATTTTTGTCCCTTATGAACAGGCGGAGCTTGCCATGGCGACATTACGTGAATTACAACGGGTATCGGCAGAGAATCAACAAAAATAAACTGGCATTCCACCGCACTTTATGGTATAAATCACGCCGCTCTTTTTCCTGTTAAAAAGAGTAAACTTAACTGAAATAACACACACATATCACTAAGGCTTCATCGGGGTGCCAAACGGTCGATGAGCTGGTATGTGGAGGCTCAACCCCAATTAAAAGGAAAATATTATGGCACAAGTTTCAATGCGCGACATGATCAACGCGGGCGTACACTTCGGACACCAAACACGTTACTGGAATCCACAAATGAAACCTTTCATTTTCGGTGCCCGTAATGGTGTTCACATCATCAATCTTGAAAAAACCTTACCTTTATTCAATGAAGCGCTGGCTGAATTAACTCGTATTGCGAGCAACAACGGTAAAGTTTTATTTGTTGGTACAAAACGCGCAGCATCCGAGGCAGTTCAAGCTGCGGCATTAGACTGTCAACAATATTATGTAAATCACCGTTGGTTAGGTGGTATGTTGACTAACTGGAAAACGGTTCGTCAATCAATTAAACGTTTAAAAGATTTAGAAGCTCAATCTCAAGACGGTACTTTCGATAAATTAACCAAAAAAGAAGCGTTAATGCGTACCCGTGAGATGGAAAAACTTGAATTAAGCCTTGGCGGTATCAAAGATATGGGTGGTTTACCGGATGCATTATTCGTTATCGGTGCGGACCACGAACACATCGCAGTAAAAGAAGCAAACAACCTAGGTATTCCGGTATTTGCTATTGTTGATACCAACTCAACTCCGGCAGGCGTGGATTTTGTTATTCCGGGTAACGATGACGCAACCCGTGCAATCCAGCTTTATGTAACTGCAGCGGCAGCGGCAGTGAAAGAAGGTCGTGGTAACGAAGCTCAAGTAGCTGAAGAATTAGCGGCAGACGCTGAATAATTCAAGTTATCGAAATAAGGCATAGCCCTTATTAATCAAAACGATTAATTGGCACAGGGGCTATATTTAGTCCCTGTTATTTTATCTAAAAAGTCGGTGAAAAATGACCGCACTTTAAGACTGAGGATTTTTAAAATGGCTGAAATCACAGCATCATTAGTAAAAGAACTTCGCGAACGTACCGGCGCGGGTATGATGGAATGTAAAAAAGCATTAGTTGAAGCTAACGGCGATATCGAGTTAGCAATCGACAATATGCGTAAATCCGGTCAAGCAAAAGCAGCGAAAAAAGCTGGTCGCGTAGCGGCTGAAGGTGTGATCCTTGCTCGTGTCGGCGCAGGTTTCGGCGTGTTAGTGGAAATGAACTGTGAAACCGACTTCGTAGCAAAAGATGCGGGATTCTTAGGTTTAGCAAATGAAGTGGCTGATTTTGCAGCTGCAAATAAAGGCACAACCATCGAACAATTACAAGCTCAATTTGAAGAAAAACGCGCGGCATTGGTTGCAAAAATCGGTGAAAATATGACTATTCGCCGTGTTGCTTACTTAGAAGGACAAGTTCTTGCACAATACTTACACGGTGCGAAAATCGGTGTATTAGTAGCGGGTGAAGGTTCTGAAGAAGAATTACGTAAAGTCGCAATGCACGTTGCAGCATCTAAACCGGAATTTGTAAATCCGGAAGATGTTTCTGCTGAAGTTGTCGAACACGAACGTCAAATTCAAATCGACATTGCAATCAACTCCGGTAAACCAAAAGAAATCGCAGAGAAAATGGTTGAAGGTCGTATGAAGAAATTCACCGGTGAGGTGTCTTTAACCGGTCAAGCATTCGTTATGGATCCTTCCGTACCCGTTGGTGATTACTTAAAATCGGTAAATACCAAAGTAACGAACTTCATCCGTTTAGAAGTGGGTGAAGGTATTGAGAAAGTGGAAGAAGATTTTGCCGCAGAAGTGGCGAAAATCACCGGCGGTAACGCTTAATTTTCTTATTTCTTAGATATGAAAAAGCCGATATGTTTTTATCGGCTTTTATTTTTTTATTTATGTTTCGGGCGAATATCTATTGCCGGATCATCATCTTTGCGATATTTTTCATCAATTTTTTGCTGTAAACCGAAATCATCGTTATCCGCTTCATTAGAGAATAAATTCTTTTCTTGTGTGAGTTTGGGATTTTTTATCCCGATCCAATTTGCAATGCCTTCCAAGAAATTTAGGCCGGATTTAAATACGTTGTATTCGTAGCGTTGTGTGTCATCAGAAGAAATCTTAAATAAAGGAATATCGTGGTGTTGACGACTGAAACAATTTTGATTGAACAATAGTACATTGTGTTTTTCATCTTGCTGATGACATAAACCGTGATCGGAAAGATAAATCATCGAAAAAGTGCGGTGTGTTTTTTGTCCGTTTTCTTGCAGTTGTTCATATACCTGCTTTAAAAAGTCATCGGTTTTTTTAATAGAAGAAATATAGCAGTTTAAATAATTGAATTTCGGATCAATCTCTTCATCTTTAAAGATTTTCGGATAATCTTCCAGACGATCGCAAGCCAACGGATGAGAACCGTAAATATGTAACAAGATAAAGCGTTTGCCTTGTGCCGGTGACTCCAACACTTGGGCAAATTTCGGCAATAAGTCAAAATCGCTATAATTGGTGGAGTTAAAACTGCCGCCTTTTTTCAAGAAGATCGTTTCATCTGATTTTGAGGCAAGAGAAGAAACCGGTGTATCAAATTCACCTAAAAAACCTTGGTTAGATAACCAATAGGTTTTAATACCTGCCGATTTGATTAAGTCCACTAAACTTAGCTCATAGTTCGGTTCCCATTTTTCTTTGTCGGGAAGTGTGAACATTAGGCGTAGCGAGGCAACGGTGTTTGTCCCCGGCGAACGTAATCCGTCAATTAATGTGCCCTTGGTATTCGATATAAACGGAGTATTTTCAATAGGATAGCCATAAGCATGATGATAATCTTTGCGGGCACTTTCACCCAATACAATCACATAATCATCATATCGGCTGTTTTCTAAAGCGGATTTTCCCCAATTATCCGATTGCGACATCCGTTTTAATTTATTCATTTCATCATAAATTTTTACCGTGGAACTGATGGCTTCCTTTAAGGGGTCGGCAAGAGGAAGGAAATAGGCGAAAAGTAATGCCGAAAGAGCGATAAATGTTTTGTTTCGATAAAATTTAATACCGAATTTGACCGCACTTTTATACTGTATCAATACCAAAGTGGGAATGGCAAAAGCGATTAAGTAGCTGCTCATCGGAATTTGCAACAAAAATTCTTTGGTTTCCAGCATATCTGTGGCGAAAACCGAGGCGATATATTGATAACTCGGTGCGCCGAAATTTAATCCTGTGGGAGTATAAATTGCGTAGAGGCAGGCAAGCGGAAACATAACAAAGTAGAACGTTTTTTTGCTGTTACTTAGTAAAAGAATAAGGGAGGTGGTGAGTAAAATGAGCCAAATATTAGGCTGAGGGAACATACCTGAGCCGATTAACATAAAATAACCGGCAGCTATGGCACAGACAAAAATAAAAAGTGCGGTCAAAATCAATGGTGTTTTTTGTGTTTTCATATTATCTTTTCTTTGAAGCAAACTCGCCTATTATCCATTTTCTAAATGGAATTTCCACATTTAACTTCTTCACTCTTAGTCGGTTATTTTATAGAATAGGGCGATTTTTTTAAGCCAAAAAAGGAAAAGACAATGAGCCAACCGATTTATAAACGTATTTTATTGAAATTAAGTGGTGAAGCATTACAAGGTGATGAAGGATTTGGTATCGATCCTTCTATTCTTGATCGTATGGCATTGGAGATTAAAGAGCTTGTCGAAATGGGCGTGGAAGTCGGCGTAGTACTTGGTGGCGGTAACTTATTCCGTGGCGCAAAACTTGCCAAAGCAGGAATGAATCGTGTGGTGGGCGATCATATGGGAATGCTTGCAACCGTAATGAACGGTTTGGCGATGCGCGATGCGCTTCATCGTGCGGATGTTAATGCGAAATTAATGTCCGCTTTCCAATTAAACGGCATTTGCGACACTTATAACTGGTCTGAGGCGATCAAAATGTTGCGCGAAAAACGTGTTGTGATCTTCTCAGCCGGTACCGGTAGTCCGTTCTTTACTACTGATTCCGCCGCTTGCTTGCGTGGCATTGAAATTGAAGCGGACGTGGTATTAAAAGCAACGAAAGTGGATGGCGTGTATGATTGTGATCCGGCGAAAAATGCCGAGGCAAAACTTTATAAATCCCTCACTTATGCAGAAGTGATTGATAAGGAATTACAAGTAATGGATTTAGCCGCCTTCACATTGGCCCGTGATCATGGTATGCCGATTCGGGTGTTTAATATGGGAAGAGCTGGGGCGTTACGCAATGTTGTTCTAGGCACTGAGGAAGGCACAACGATTTGTTAGTCGGGTAAAACGGTGGAATGAGATTCTGCCGTTTTTCATTTAAGCGAGATTCGTTTTATCGCCGATGATAAAACAATTCAAAAATAGCAAAAAATCCAGTAAAATCACCCCGTTTTATTTTTAGCTGAATATAAAGGACAATTCTATGATTAATGAAATTAGACAAGATGCCGAACAGCGTATGGAAAAAAGCCTTGAAGCATTGAAAGGGCATATCGCTAAAATCCGTACCGGTCGTGCGCAACCGAGTTTATTAGATGCGATCCAAGTGGAATATTATGGTGCGGCAACGCCTCTTCGTCAATTGGCAAACGTGGTGGCTGAAGATGCCCGTACTTTGGCGGTAACCGTGTTTGATCGTTCATTAATCAGTGCGGTAGAGAAGGCGATTTTAACGTCAGATTTAGGCTTAAATCCTTCTTCTGCCGGCACAACTATCCGTGTACCGCTTCCTCCGTTAACGGAAGAACGCCGCCGCGATTTGATTAAAATCGTAAAAGGTGAGGGAGAGCAAGGCAAAGTGGCGATTCGTAACGTGCGCCGTGATGCGAATGATAAAATCAAAGCCTTATTGAAAGATAAAGAAATCAGTGAAAATGATCAGCATAAAGGCGAAGAGGTAATCCAAAAATTAACTGACCAATACATCAAAAAAGTCGATGAAATTTTGGCGGATAAAGAAAAAGAATTAATGGATTTCTAATTTTCTGAACTGATTATTGGGGCAGACCTAGTGTCTGCCCTTGTTCTATTCTCTTATTTTTATCGTGAATTAAATTTAAAAATGTTTACTGCATTGCTGTGTCTCACTGTACTGCTTGTACTGTAGGCTTGCGGTTTTATCTCCATGTTAATTTAATTCACTGCCAACTACGGTACGGTTAATTTTATGCAAAAACAAAATATCGTGATTCTGGGGGCAACAGGATCCATTGGGCAAAACACCTTATCGGTGATTGAACATAATCCTGAGAAATACCATGCTTTTGCGCTTGTCGGAGGCAAAAATGTGGAAGCTATGTTTGAAAAATGTGTGAAATTTCAACCGCACTTTGCTGCACTTGATGATGTAAAGGCAGCCGATATATTAAGAGAAAAGCTCAAAAAACAAGGTATTGCAACCGAAGTATTTGCAGGTCAGCAAGCGATCTGTGAATTAGCGGCACATCCTGATGCGGATCAGGTGATGGCTGCGATTGTGGGGGCAGCAGGGCTACTTCCTACCTTGTCTGCGGTAAAAGCCGGTAAACGCGTTTTATTGGCAAATAAAGAAGCATTGGTGACTTGCGGGCAGATTTTTATTGATGCGGTAAAGGAATCAGGCGCAACCTTGCTGCCGGTAGATAGCGAACATAACGCGATTTTTCAGTCCTTGCCGCCGGAAGCACAGCAAAAAATAGGTTTTTGCCCATTGAATGAATTAGGTATCAGTAAAATTGTGTTGACCGGTTCCGGCGGGCCTTTCCGTTATATGCCGTTAAATGAGTTCGTCAATATCACACCGGAGCAAGCCGTAGCGCATCCGAATTGGTCAATGGGGAAGAAAATTTCAGTGGATTCCGCCACGATGATGAATAAAGGCTTGGAGTATATAGAAGCGCGTTGGTTGTTTAATGCGGCTGCCGATGAAATGGAAGTGATTATTCACCCGCAATCCATTATTCATTCTATGGTGCGTTATGTGGACGGTTCGGTGATTGCACAAATGGGAAATCCCGATATGCGAACGCCGATAGCGGAAACCATGGCATATCCGCAGCGCACTTTTGCCGGAGTTGAACCTTTAGATTTCTTTAAAATCAAAGAACTGACGTTTATTGAGCCGGATTTTAACCGTTACCCTAATTTAAAATTCGCAATGGATGCCTTTGCGGAAGGTCAGTATGCGACAACCGCAATGAATGCGGCAAATGAAGTGGCGGTACAAGCCTTTTTGGAACATCGAATTTCCTTTACGGATATTGCCCGTATTAACCGTGAATCCGTAGCGAAAATGCCGTATACAACCATTGCAACGATTGATGATGTATTGGCGGTGGATACTCAAGCGCGTATCATCGCACAGCAACTTATTGCCAGTCATTAAAAGTGCGGTCGTAAATAATTTCATTTTATGATAGAACTCGATAAGAATAATATTCCTGAGCACGTCGCCATTATTATGGATGGCAACGGACGTTGGGCAAAACAACGAAATAAACTGCGTATATTCGGGCATACCAATGGTGTTGCCGCGGTACGCCGAGCCGTAACTTATGCGCGCCAAACGGGTGTAAAAGTGCTCACTTTGTATGCTTTTAGCAGTGAAAACTGGAGTCGTCCGGAACAAGAAGTCAGCGCATTAATGATGCTTTTTATGCAAGCCCTTGATCGAGAAGTGAAGAAATTGCATAAAAACGATATTCGTCTCAAAATTATTGGTGATACTTCGCGTTTTAGTGAAAAACTGCAAGAAAAAATCGCTAATGCTGAAAATTTAACGAAGAAAAATACCGCACTTACTTTAAATATTGCGGCGAATTACGGCGGTTGCTGGGATATTGTCCAAGCAGCCCAACAGATTGCATTAAAAGTGAAAAATAACGAAATGTTGGTGGAAAATATTACCGAGCAAACTTTCCAACAACATTTAATCACACAAAATCAACCTCAAGTGGATTTATTAATTCGTACCAGTGGAGAGCAGCGAATTAGCAACTTTTTGCTTTGGCAAATTGCTTATGCGGAGCTCTGTTTTTTAGATGTATTGTGGCCTGATTTTGGTGAAAAAGAATTTAATCAAGCGATTGCCTGTTACCAACAACGTCATCGCCGTTTCGGTGGGACTGAATAAAGCGGAGATTTTATGCTTAAAGAACGAGTTTTGTCGGCTATTGTACTTATTGCACTGGTGCTATGCGCCTTGTTCTTATTTACCCCTTTTTATTTTGCATTAGCCTTAGGGGGCGTTGCCACACTAGGAATATGGGAATGGACACAATTTGCACGTTTTAAACAACCCTTAGTGCGTTTTTGTATTGCAGTCTTTCTTGGGGCATTTATTTTTTTATGGATTTTTACTGAAGGCAATTATCTTGATGCTGGGCGGGTATTCGAACGTTATTTATCACTTTTATTAATTAATTCCGTAGCTTGGTGGGTGCTAGCCTTATTGTTAGTTATTACCTACCCGTCTTCGGCAAAGTATTGGAGCAAAAATAAACCGCTTCAATTACTCTTTGCTTTTTCTACCTTAATCCCTTTTATTGCCGCCGTATTACGCTTGCGTTTGGATAATTACGCGCAAGATTCTTATCATGGCTTATTTTTACTTCTTTATGTGTTTGTCTTGGTTTGGGCGGCAGATTCCGGGGCTTATTTTGCAGGCCGTGCTTTTGGTAAACATAAGCTTGCACCGAAAGTTTCACCGGGAAAAACTTGGGAAGGCGTATTGGGCGGTTTAATCACCGCGGCAATTCTTGCTTTTGTATTTATTCATTTTTCAGGTGAACGTTTACTGGGAAATCGGGCAATGTTCGGTTTTGTCATACTTTCCGTTATCACCGTTGCCATTTCTGTTTTGGGTGATTTAACGGAAAGTATGTTCAAGCGGGAATCCGGAATCAAAGATAGCAGCCAACTCATTCCGGGGCATGGCGGTGTGTTGGATCGTATTGACAGCTTAACGGCTGCCGTCCCATTTTTTTCTTATTTCTATTTCTTTGTGTTGTAAGGGGGGGGGATGTCATTTTTATGGTCGCTTAGTGCTTTTCTTATTGCGATTTCCGTATTGGTGGCGGTGCACGAATTCGGACATTTTTGGGCTGCGCGAAAGTGCGGTGTGAAAGTACATCGTTTTTCCATCGGTTTCGGAAAAGTGATTTGGCGGCGAACGGATAAACAGGGAACGGAATTTGCACTTTCCCTGATACCTCTCGGCGGCTATGTGAAAATGCTTGATGGACGGGCGGAAAACGTGCCGGAGGAATTGCAGTCGCAAGCTTTCGATCAAAAATCGGTATTACAACGTGCGTTTATTATTGCGGCAGGTCCATTAGCGAATTTTATTTTTGCTATTTTAGCGTATTGGCTAATTTATTCCGTCGGCATTCCGAGTGTGAAACCCGTGATTGAAAACGTTTCACCTCATTCTATTGCGGCACAAGCGAAGATTGAACCGAACTCTCAGATTATGGCGATTGACGGTGAAGTCGCAGAGGATTGGGAAACCATCAATATGTTACTGGCGGCAAAATTGGGAAATTCCCAAGTGAATATTACGCTTTCACCTTTTGATTCGAATGCCACCTATGAAAAACAACTGAATTTATCCGATTGGACGTTCGATCCGGAAAAACAAAGTGCTTTTGAGTCTTTGGGAATGAATCCGGTTCGTGCGAAGATCGAAATGACATTATCAAAAGTGGTGGAAAATTCTCCGGCACAAAAAGCAGGTTTACAGATCGGGGACAAAATTTTAAGTGAAAATCTGACCGCACTTAAATGGCAAGATTTTGTAAAACTGGTAGAACAAGGTAAACCTTTCCCCGTTAAGATTGAACGGAACGGACAAATTTTTGACAAAATCTTGCAGCCGGAACAAAAAGAAAAGCGTTGGTTTGTCGGTGTAAGTCCAACCTTTTTAAATATAGGGGAGCAGTATCGAACCGAATTAAAATATGATATTCTTGATGCCCTGTTTAAAGCGGGAGAAAAAACAACCCGGTTATCTTGGTTAACGATTAAAGTTATCGGTAAATTATTTACCGGTGATCTTTCTCTTAATAATTTAAGCGGTCCGATTTCAATTGCTAAAGGTGCAGGCGTATCTTCAAGTATCGGGTTTGTTTATTTTTTGAGTTTTATGGCACTTATTAGTGTTAATTTGGGCATTATGAATTTATTTCCGTTGCCGGTGTTAGACGGTGGTCATTTGGTTTTCTTGGCAGCGGAAGGCATTAGAAGAAAACCTGTTTCGGAACGGGTTCAGAATTTAAGTTATCGCATCGGTGCGGCATTGCTATTAACCTTAATGGCTTTTGCACTTTTCAATGATTTCTTACGTTTATAAATATTATTTTTTATTAATAGGATAAAGTCGATGAAAAAACTTCTGATCGCAAGTTTATTATTCGGTACGACAACAAGCGTATTTGCTGCACCTTTTGTAGCAAAAGATATTCGCGTGGATGGCGTTCAAGGAGAGTTAGAGCAACAAATTCTTGCAAGTTTGCCGGTTCGCTCAGGTCAACGTGTTACGGACAATGATGTCGCTCATATTGTTCGTACGTTATTCGTAAGTGGTCGATTTGACGATGTAAAAGCTTATCAAGATGGTGATGCCTTGGTGGTTAGTGTGCTGGCAAAACCTATCATTTCGGAAGTACATATTAAAGGCAATTCTTTAATTCCGACGGAAGCATTAAAACAAAACTTAGAGGCGAACGGATTTAAATCCGGTGATGTGCTTAATCGTGCCAAGTTAGATGAATTTGTAAAAGGTGTGAAAGAACATTATCAGAGCGTAGGTCGTTATAATGCGAAAGTCGAGGCGATTGTGAATACGCTACCAAATAATCGCGCTGAAATTACGCTTCAAATTAATGAAGATGATACGGCGAAATTGGCATCCGTTACCTTTAATGGTAATCAAGCGGTTTCAAGTGATACTCTGCAAGAGCAAATGGAATTGCAACCGGATGCATGGTGGAAACTTTGGGGCAACAAATTTGATGGTAGCCAATTTGAGAAAGATTTACAGTCCATTCAAGAATACTACCAAAATAACGGTTATGCGAAAGCACGTATCACTCACACGGACGTTCAATTAAATGAGGCTCAAACGAAAGCCACGGTTGTCATTGATATTAATGAAGGTGAGAAATACGATTTAAGCAGTGCGCGCATTGTCGGGAATGTCGGCGGTATGGCGGACGAATTACAACCTTTGTTAAATCGTCTTCATTTGAATGATACCTTTAGCCGTGCCGATGTCATAGACATTGAAAATGTGATTAAGGCAAAATTAGGTGAACGCGGTTACGGTAGTGCCACAGTGAATACCACACCGACATTTGATGAAGCAAATAAAACCGTGGCGTTAACTTTTGTCGTTGATGCCGGTCGCCGCTTATCCGTTCGTCAGGTTCAGTTTGAAGGTAACACCGTTTCGGCGGATAGCACATTACGCCAAGAAATGCGTCAACAAGAAGGCGCTTGGTATAATTCCCAATTAGTTGAATTAGGTAAAATCCGTTTGGACAGAACCGGTTTTTTTGAAACGGTAGAGAGTCGTATTGCTCCCGTTGAAGGAACAAACGATGAAGTTAATGTCGTTTATAAAGTAAGAGAGCGTAATACCGGTAGTATTAACTTTGGGGTAGGTTATGGTACGGAAAGCGGTATCAGTTACCAAGCCAGCGTAAAACAAGATAACTTTTTGGGAACCGGTGCGGCAGTGAGCTTGGCGGGTTCTCGTAATGACTACGGTACAACGATTAATCTGGGTTATACCGAACCCTACTTCACAAAAGATGGTGTGAGTTTAGGCGGAAACGTATTCTATGAAACCTATGATAACTCTGGCAGCGATACGTCATCAAATTATAAACGTACAACATACGGTGGGAATGTTACGCTCGGTTTCCCTGTGAATGAAAACAACTCCTACTATGTCGGGTTAGGTTATACTTACAACAAAATCAGTAACTTTGCCCGAGAATACAATCGTGATTTATATTTACTCTCAATGAATTTAGATCCGACAAAAAATTCATTGTCGGTTAAGTCTCACGATTTTGATTTCTCATTCGGTTGGAACTATAACAGCTTAAATCGTGGTTATTTCCCTACAAAAGGGATTAAGGCAACGATTGGCGGCCGGGTAACGATTCCGGGGTCCGATAACAAATACTATAAATTGAATGCCGATATTCAAGGTTATTATCCGCTTGATCGGGATCATCGTTGGGTGGTTTCCGGTAAAGCAGGGGTTGGCTATGCAAATGGTTTCGGCGGTAAACGTTTACCGTTCTATCAAAACTATACGGCCGGCGGCATCGGTAGTTTACGTGGTTTCGCATATGGCGCGGTCGGCCCTAATGCGATTTATTGGACAAAAGATAGAGCCGGTAATGAAGGATATAACACCAACGGAAGTAGTGATATTGTCGGTGGTAACGCGATTGCTACGGCAAGTGCCGAATTAATTGTTCCAACCCCGTTTGTGGCGGATAAAAACCAAAATTCCGTAAGAACTTCACTCTTTATTGATGCGGCAAGTGTATGGAATACTAAATGGACCGAACAGGATAAAGCCACATTCCGGAATTTACCGGATTATAGTGATCCGAGCCGCATTCGAGCTTCTGCCGGTGTCGGTTTCCAATGGCAATCGCCTATCGGTCCATTGGTATTCTCTTATGCGAAGCCAATCAAAAAATATGAAAATGACGATATAGAGCAATTCCAATTTAGTATTGGTGGTTCTTTCTAGTCGAACTTTGTTTTAATTATCCGGTCAAAGCCGGCATCTTGCACAGCATATAATGATGTGGTGCAAGTATAACCAACAACCCAAAACAATAAGGAAATCTCAATGAAAAATGTTTTAAAAGTAACCGCACTTTCACTCGGTCTTGCCCTTGCATCCGGTTTTGCAGCAGCAGATGAAAATATCGCCTTTATCAATGCCGGTTATTTATTCCAAAATCATCCGGATCGTCAAGCTATCGCTGATAAATTAGATGCCGAATTTAAACCGACAGCGGATAAATTAGCGGCAAGCAAAAAGGAAATTGATGAAAAAATTGAGGCGTCACGTAAAAAAGTAGAAGCGAAAGTGGCGGCATTACAAAAGGATGCTCCTCGTTTACGTCAAGCCGAAATCCAAAAACGTGAAGCTGAAATTAACAAATTTGGCGCAGGCGAAGAAGCGGCGATTACCAAGTTGATGCAAGAACAAGACAAAAAAGTGGCTGAGTTTCAAGAACAAAATGAGAAACGTCAAGCTGAAGCTCGTGCTCAATTATTAGAAAGCATCCAGCTTGCGACAAACAAAATCGCAAAAGAAAAAGGTTATACCTATGTGCTTGATGCAAATTCCGTGGTATTTGCAGTGGACGGCAAAGATATTACCGAAGACGTATTGAAATCTATTCCTGCGACAGAAAAATCCGCAGCACCTGCTAAAGCAGAAGAGAAAAAATAATAGGTTCTCATTATGCAAAAATCCTATTCTTTACAAGAATTGGCAAACCAAATCGGCGCTACCGTTCGCGGTAACGCCGATGTTGTTGTAGTAAACATTGCTCCTCTTGATAAAGCCCAAGCAAATCAACTCACGTTTATTTCTAACGCCAAGTTTCGCCCATTATTAAAAGATTCCGATGCCGGTATTTTAGTCGTATCTGAAGCGGATGTAGAATTTTGTGCGCCTGAAAGTAATTTGCTGATTGTAAAAGATCCTTATGTCGCTTATGCGATTTTGGCGCAATATATGGATACGACACCTAAAGCAGCCCATGGCATAGCACCAAGTGCGGTCATTTTTGACGGTGTTTTTTTAGGCGAAAATGTTTCAATCGGTGCAAATGCCGTGATTGAAGAAGGGGTCATACTCGGTGATAACGTGATTATCGGCGCAAACTGTTTTGTGGGAAAAAACACAAAAATCGGTGCAGGTACTCAGCTTTGGGCGAATGTAACCCTTTATCATGACGTAGAAATCGGTTCAAACTGCTTAATTCAGTCCGGTGCGGTGATTGGAAGTGATGGTTTTGGTTATGCCAATGATCGTGGTCGCTGGATTAAGATTCCGCAAGTGGGTCGGGTGATTATCGGTAATAATGTTGAAATCGGCGCTTGTACCTGTATTGACCGTGGTGCGCTGGATGCAACGGTAATTGAAGATAACGTGATTATCGACAATCTCTGCCAAATTGCCCATAACGTGCATATCGGTACCGGTACGGCGGTTGCTGGTGGTGTGATTATGGCGGGTAGTCTAACGGTAGGGCGTTATTGCTTGATTGGCGGCGCGAGTGTTATCAATGGCCATATGGAAATTTGTGATAAAGTGACGGTAACCGGTATGGGAATGGTGATGAGACCTATCACCGAACCGGGTGTGTATTCTTCCGGCATTCCGCTACAAACAAATAAGGAATGGCGAAAAACCGCCACACTCACGTTAGGCATTGATGGTATGAATAAGCGTTTAAAAGCGCTCGAAAAGAAAATCGGCTAATTCTCTTTGAAAACGCACCGCACCTTTGTGGTGCGTTTTGTTTTTAAACGTAAATATCGTATAATTCGGCATTATTTTTATTTGTGAAAGGTATCAGCGTGTCAGAACAACAATCAAAAGTGATCGAAGCAAAAGAAATTATGACTTTATTACCACATCGTTATCCATTTTTATTAGTGGATCGTGTGATTGATTATAAAGAAGGTGAATGGCTAAAAGCGATTAAAAACATTAGTGTGAATGAGCCTTGTTTCACAGGTCACTTTCCCGGTGAACCTATTTTACCCGGTGTATTAATTTTAGAGGCTTTAGCGCAGTCAATGGGAATACTTGCCTTTAAAACACACGAATTAAAAGGGGGCGAATTATTCTATTTTGCCGGAGTTGATGAAGCGCGTTTTAAACGTCCCGTATTACCGGGCGATCAAATGGAATTGTATGTTCAAGTGATTAAAGAACGCCGTGGAATTACTGCGTTCAGCGGTGTCGCAAGTGTAAACGGTGAAGTCGCTTGTGAAGCAAAATTAATGTGTGCTCGTCGTTAATCAAAGAGGATAAATATGATCCACCCAAGTGCAAAAATCCACCCAACGGCTATCGTTGAGGAAGGCGCCGTTATCGGCGAAGAGGTTTTCATTGGGCCTTTCTGCATTGTTGAAGGTTCTGTTGAGATTAAAGCGCGTACAGTGTTGAAATCACACGTTGTTGTGCGTGGCGATACCGTTATTGGCGAAGATAACGAAATTTATCAATTTGCCACCATCGGTGAAGTGAACCAAGATTTAAAATACAAAGGTGAAGCGACAAAAACTATTATTGGTAATGCCAATAGAATCCGTGAACACGTAACGATTCATCGTGGCACGATTCAAGGTGGCGATGTAACCCGCATCGGCAATAATAACCTGTTAATGATTAACGTTCATATCGCCCATGACTGCCAAATTAAAAATAACTGTATTTTGGCGAATAATGCAACACTTGCCGGCCACGTCGAATTGGATGATTTTGTGATTGTGGGCGGTATGTCGGCGATTCATCAGTTTGTTGTTGTCGGGGCGCACGTAATGCTTGGCGGCGGTTCAATGGTAAGCCAAGATGTTCCTCCTTATGTGATGGCGCAAGGCAACCATGCCCGCCCATTCGGCGTAAACTTAGAAGGTTTAAAACGTCGAGGTTTTGATAAACCGACAATGCACGCAATCCGTAACGTATATAAAATGATTTACCGTAGCGGCAAAACCCTTGAAGAAGTGATGCCTGAAATAGAACAAATCGCAGAAACCGATTCCGCTATTAGTTTCTTTATTGATTTCTTTAAACGTTCAACCCGCGGGATCATTCGTTAAAATAGATTTTCTCTTAAATAAAGGGGAAATGGTTTATGAAAACAATTAACAAATCAACCGCACTTTTTTTCCAAAGTGCGGTTATTTTTTAGGATAAATTTAATGAACAAAGAAAATCCTACCATTGCCCTTGTTGCCGGTGAAGTATCGGGCGACATTCTCGGCGCAGGATTGATTCGCCAGCTTAAAGCGCATTATCCAAACGGACGTTTTATCGGCATTGCAGGGCCACGTATGATCGCTGAAGGCTGTGAAACGTTAGTGGATATGGAAGAACTTTCGGTAATGGGATTGGCTGAAATTCTGAAACATTTACCCCGTTTACTTAAAATCCGTAAAAAAGTGATTCAGACTATGTTGCAAGAAAAACCGGATGTTTATATCGGTATTGATGCACCGGATTTTAACTTGGATGTGGAATTAAAACTAAAAGCAAAGGGCATTAAAACGGTTCATTACGTAAGCCCGTCCGTGTGGGCATGGCGTCAAAAACGCATTCATAAAATTGCCAAAGCGACCAATCAGGTATTGGCTTTTCTGCCTTTTGAAAAAGCCTTTTACGATAAATTTAACGTGCCTTGCCGTTTTATCGGACACACGATGGCGGATGCCATTCCGCTCAAACCCGATCGTTTAGAGGCTTGCCAGTTTCTTAATATCGATCCGGCGCAACGTTACTTAGCTATTCTTGTTGGAAGCCGTGGGTCAGAAGTGGAATTTTTAACCGAGCCTTTCCTAAAAACGGCGTTATTGTTGAAAGCACAATTTCCCGATCTGCAATTTCTTGTGCCGTTAGTGAATGAAAAACGTCGTCAGCAATTTGAGGCGATCAAAGCACGTATCGCCCCGGATTTAGATATGCATCTTATTGATGGTCAGGCTCGCCAAGTATTGATCGCAGCTGATGCCACTTTGTTGGCTTCCGGCACTGCCGCCTTAGAAGCAATGCTTTGCAAATCGCCAATGGTTGTGGGCTATAAAATGAAACCGCTCACGTATTTTTTAGCCAAACGTTTGGTGAAAACCCCGTATATTTCCCTGCCTAATTTATTGGCGAATGAAATGTTAGTGCCGGAAATGATTCAAGAAGAATGCGAACCCGAACGGTTGACGGAAAAACTTGCCGTGTATCTTTCAACTGAAGAAAGTGCGGTTAAAAATCGCCATATTTTAATTCAGCGTTTTACTGACTTACACCAACAAATTCAATGTGACGCGGACAAACAGGCGGCACAGGCCGTCATCGATTTATTGGAGGTAACGGGAAATGTTTGAGTATCCTCAAGGCTATAGGTTGATAGCCGGTGTTGATGAAGTAGGGCGTGGTCCTTTAGTGGGAGCGGTGGTTACCGCAGCGGTAATTTTAGATCCGAATAAGCCGATTGAAGGTTTGGCGGATTCTAAAAAATTGACGGAAAAGAAACGCATTACGCTAGCAGAAGAAATCAAGGAAAAGGCACTCGCGTGGGCATTGGGACGTGCAGAAGCAGAAGAAATTGATGAAATTAATATTTTACAGGCTTCTTTATTAGCGATGACGCGCGCGGTAAAATCCTTAAAAATTCAACCGCACTTTGTTTTGATAGATGGGAATAAAATTCCTAAAGATCTTGATATTCCCGCACAATCTGTCGTGAAAGGCGATAGCCTGGTGGCCGAAATCAGTGCCGCTTCTATTTTAGCAAAAGTGGCGCGTGATCAAGAAATGGCAGAATTGGATCGCCAATATCCGGATTATGCTTTTGCGCAACATAAAGGTTATCCCACGAAATTGCATTTAGAAAAATTAGCAGAATTCGGTGCATTGCCTCAACATCGCCGTAGTTTTGCACCGGTCAAAAAAGTCTTGGAAAATCGTTAGGAGACACTGATGAATACTATCTTCACCAATGCGCTTTGGGTGAGCCCGTTATTTTGGACGCTTGCTTTACTTGCCGTTGCCGTATTGCTTTTTGTGCGCAATAAAGTGCGAATGGATGCCGCGGCACTTTTGGTGATGTTGGCGTTTTATTTAAGTGGTATTTTAACGACGGATGAAATTTTTGCGGGATTTAGTGATCCGAATATTATCTTAATTGCGTTACTTTTTATTGTGGGTGAGGGATTGGTACGTACCGGCATTGCTTATCAAGTAAGTGATGGGATTTTAAAACTTGCAGGCAATAGTGAAACCAAAGTATTGGTTTTACTGATGTTGGCGGTTGCCGGATTGGGCGCTTTTATGAGTTCTACCGGTGTCGTGGCGATTTTTATCCCTGTCGTCTTGATGATTTGTCGTCAAATGAACCTTCCACCTAAACGTTTAATGATGCCGCTTAGTGTCGCCGGATTGATTAGCGGAATGATGACCTTGATTGCCACCGCGCCAAATTTGGTGGTAAATGCGGAATTGATTAAAGACACAGGATCTCGTTTGCGATTTTTTGATTTCACGCCTATCGGTTTGGTGATCTTATTACTTGGCATCGGTTATATGCTACTGATACGTCGCTGGCTTGGTACAAATATCGGCACGGAACAGCAAAATAATAATCAACGCTCTATGGCGGAACTGATTGACGAATACGGTTTACGTGATCGTACTAAACGTTTTGTCGTGCGTCCCGGTTCACCTTTTATCGGTAAAAACTTGAATGAGCTGAATTTACGTTCCAATTATGGTTTGAATGTTCTGGCGATTGAGCGTTGGAAACGTTTTCGCCCCGTTTATACGATGCCGCTGAGTAGTTCCGAAATTCATGAGAAGGATATTTTGATGATTGACATTGGTCAGCAAAATTTTGATTTAGCGGAATTTTGTCAAAATCATAATTTAGAGCCGGCGGAAATTAAACCTCAATCTTTTAATGAACAAGCGAAATCTATCGGTATGGCGGAATTGACCTTAGTGCCCGGCTCAAGCATCATCGATAAAACAACGGCAGAAGTTGAGTTTCGTTCAAGATACGGTTTAAACGTGGTAGGCATCAAACGTGAGGGTGAATTGATTTCAGATAGTTTCACCGGTACGCCTTACAAACTTGGCGATCTCATTTTAGTGATTGGGGATTGGAAGTTTATTCAACAAATGCGCAGTCGTACGAATGATTTTGTGGTGTTGAGTTATCCGAAAGAAATGGATCGCGTTGCTCCCGCTCAAAGCCAAGCGCCGCAGGCATTGATTTCTGTGTTGGTGATGGTGGCATTAATGGTGTCGGGTATTGTGCCTAATGTTATCGCAGCTTTAATCGCTTGTTTAATGCTGGGTTATTTCCGCTGTGTGGATGCAAAAAGTGCTTATGATTCAATTCATTGGCCAAGTTTGATTTTAATTATCGGTATGATGCCGTTTGCCGCCGCATTACAGAAAACAGGTGGAATTAACCTTGCGGTAGAAGCGATGTTAGGCTTGGTCGGTAATTGGGGAATGCATTTAGTGCTTATGATGTTATTTATCTTTTGTGCCGTGGTGGGACTATTTATTTCCAACACCGCAACAGCAATTTTAGTTGCACCTATTGCCATTTCATTAGCACAACAACTCAATGTTTCACCGATCCCGTTTGCAATGATTGTTGCTATTGCTGCTTCCGCCGCCTTTATGACCCCGGTATCATCACCGGTGAATACGATGGTGTTAGGCCCCGGTGGTTATAAGTTTAGTGATTTTTTAAAAATAGGCGTACCCTTCACTTTACTTGTGATGTTAGTAAGCGTATTCCTTATTCCACTTTTATTTCCATTCTAAAACAAGGAAAAATATGACCGCACTTTTAAAAATTGGTTTAGTTTCTATCTCGGATCGAGCCTCAACAGGCGTATATCAAGATCAGGGTATTCCTGAATTACAGGCTTGGTTAGCACAAGCATTAATTGATCCTTTTGAAGTTGAAGCCCGATTGATTCCCGATGAACAATCGATTATTGAACAAACGCTCAAAGAATTAGTGGATCAGCAAGGTTGTCATCTCGTGCTTACCACAGGCGGCACGGGGCCTGCGAAAAGGGACGTTACACCGGATGCAACCCTTGCAGTAGCTGATCGTGAGATGCCCGGTTTTGGAGAACAAATGCGTCAAATCAGCCTACATTTTGTTCCGACGGCGATTTTATCCCGTCAAGTCGGCGTTATTCGGAAGGAAAGTTTGATTCTGAATTTACCGGGGCAACCTAAAGCAATCAAAGAAACCTTAGAAGGGGTAAAAGATAAATCGGGTAATGTGCTGGTGAAAGGGATCTTTAGTGCCATTCCTTATTGCTTACAATTGATTAACGGCTTATATGTCGATACTCACCCTGAAATTATTGAAAGTTTTCGCCCGAAATCGGCGAGACGTGAACATAATACGGAGAAATAAGATGAAAAAAATCGAAGCGATGATTAAACCTTTTAAATTGGATGATGTACGGGAAAATCTTTCTGATATCGGCATTAGCGGTATGACGGTTACCGAAGTGCGGGGTTTTGGTCGCCAAAAAGGGCATACGGAACTGTATCGCGGTGCCGAGTATATGGTGGATTTTTTGCCAAAAGTTAAAATGGAAATTGTCGTGCCGGATGAGCTGTTGGAACAATGTATTGAAACTATCGTAGAAACCTGCCAAACCGGTAAAATCGGTGACGGTAAAATTTTTGTCTATGATGTTGAGCGTGCGATTCGTATCCGTACCGGCGAAGAAAATGAGGAAGCCGTTTAGTGAAAAACAGTCTCAATTTACACCGCACTTTAATGAGTATGGCGGCATTGGTGATAATTCTCGCCGGTATAAAATTGGCGGCAGAGATTGTTGTGCCGTTTTTGCTTGCGCTTTTCATTGCGATTATTTGTTCTCCGATAATCAAATCAATGACGACACGCCGCGTGCCTCATTGGCTTGCTATGGTACTGTTGTTTGTCTTGATCACTCTCATTTTTTTCTTTTTAGTCGGGTTAATTAATAGTAGCGCACGTGAGTTTACTCAATCTATTCCGCAATATAAGACATTGCTTTCCGAGCGAGTAAATGATGTGATGACACTGGCGCAACGCTTCAATTTACCTATTCATTTCTCACGTGAGACGATTCAAGATTATTTTGATCCCAGTATCATTATGAATTTTGTAAGTCGTTTGTTGCTTAATTTTTCCGGTGTGGTGAGTAATGTCTTTGTCTTGGTGCTTGTGGTGATTTTTATGCTTGCCGAAGCACCAACGATAAAACATAAATTCGCTATCGTGATGAGTGCTAATTCTACGGATATAGCCAAGGAAGAACATCATATTGATCGGGTTTTACAAGGGGTGATTGGCTACCTTGGGATTAAAACCATCACCAGTTTGCTCACGGGAATTTGCGTTTTTATTTTGCTCGAAATTTGCGGTGTGCAATATGTGATTTTATGGGCAACTTTGAGTTTTTTGCTTAATTACATACCAAATATCGGTTCCGTTATCGCCGCTATTCCGATTATTGTTCAAGCTTTGTTATTAAACGGTTTCGGTATCGGTTTTGGTGTCGCGATCGGGGTAATTGCCGTTAATATGATCATTGGTAATATCCTTGAGCCGAAAATGATGGGAAAACGCTTAGGGCTTTCTACGCTGGAGGTTTTTCTTTCCCTCTTATTTTGGGGCTGGCTACTCGGTACGGTTGGGATGCTCCTTTCCGTTCCGCTGACAATGGCGTTAAAAATCGCTTTAGAATCCGATCCAAGTACGATTAAATATGCCGCATTATTGGGGGATGTGGAAAGCAAATGATCTTTTCCTTAAAAAAGCGCTATTATGTAGTGCTTATACAAATCTTTGTAGGGGGCGTTAGGCGAAGTCGTAAACGCACCATTAACAAAGTTTAATGATGAAATGGGGCGTTACGCAAAGCTAACGCCCTCTACCCCGGATAAATATTGAACTCAAACCCTTTGCCAAACTGTCTAACTTTTGGGGTCAGATCATTTTAACCGCACTTTTTTTAACTAAACAATCTTCTCCGATTTCTACTTTTTTTCAGTTGAGCAATGAGCATCACTCCCAGCACAATCACATATACGGCGAAAATAAACACTAACCACTGTACCATTGTAATTCCGAATAACGACCACTGACTGTTATCGCAACTGCCGGTCGGGTTAAAGAGGCTGGGAAGCCATTGGTGTAGAGGGAGGGTTTCAGGAAAATTCGGAAGAAATTCACATTGTTTCCAAGGTTTGGGGTTCATTTGTAGATCAAGATGTCGAATGGAAATCATCAATCCCTTTATGCTACTAAATAAACCTAGTGCGATTGCGATTAAGCGAAGGATAAGTGTTCTAGGTGCAAGAAACCCGATAATGCCCGCAATAAATAAACCGACTATCGCCAAACGTTCATACACGCAAAGTACGCAAGGTTGTAACCCCATTCCGTATTGAAAGTAAAGTGCGGTCAATTCCAGCAATAAACTTGAAATGACAAGTAATAGCCAGGCAGAACGTTTTTCTGAGAATCCTTTGAATAATGCGAGCATTTTCCCTCCTTAAATCGGCATAATTAAGCCTAAATTTGCAAGCCAAATGGTAGCTGCGGGTAGAATATATTCAATAGCAAATAAGCCTACCAAGGATAACACGATAGTGTAAGGTAGTGCCATATAAACCATTCTACCATAAGAAAGGCGAATTAATGGTGCAAGGGAGGAGGTGAGTAAGAATAAGAATGCGGCTTGACCGTTTGGTGTCGCGACAGAAGGTAGATTCGTACCGGTATTGATCGCCACGGAAAGCAATTCAAATTGATGTGGAGCAATGACCCCGTTTGTAAGAGCGGCTTTGGCTTCATTAATATAAACCGTTGCCACGAACACATTATCCGAAATAGCGGAGAGCAAACCGTTAAATACATAGAATAAAACCAGTTGAGTGCTTTCTGCTGCGGATAAAACATAGTGAATGATTGGGGCAAATAATTTCTGATCGATAATCACCGCAACGACAGTGAAAAAGACGACAAGTAATGCGGTGAAAGGGAGTGATTCTTGGAATGCCCGACCAATCGCGTGTTCATCGGTTATTCCCGAAAATGCCGTTGCGAGAATGATGACGCTTAAACCGATTAAGCCGACGGCAGCCAAATGAAATGCTAAGGCTAAAACCAACCAGAGGGCGATTAATGCTTGTACGCCTAATTTAAGTTTGTCCTGCTTAGACATTTTTTGGGAATTGTTACGATCCAGAGAGGCTAAGGTATACCATACTTTTTGTGGTAATTTTTCGCCGTAGCCGAAAAGTTTGAATTTCTCTATGATATAGCAGGTTATCAGCCCGAAAATGAATACAGGGAGCGTAACCGGCGCCATACGGAAGAAAAATTCGACAAAATCCCACTTCGCTTGTTCTGCGATAATTAAGTTTTGGGGCTCTCCTACCATTGTCATTACGCCGCCTAATGCGGTACCCACCCCGGCGTGCATCATTAGGCTACGTAAAAAAGCACGAAATTTTTCTAAGGTTTCACGATTTTTAACTTTTTCATCATCTGAAATATCGACCGCATCTTGCAATGTTTTGCCAGAGGCGACTTTGTGATATACGCCATAAAACCCCATCGCTACGCTAATGATGACAGCGACAACAGTAAGGGCATCTAAGAAAGCGGACAGAAATGCGGCACTGAAACAGAAGGCGAGGGAAAGTGTAATTTTAGAACGAATGTTCACCAATAATTTTGTGAATACAAACAGCAGCAGTTGTTTCATAAAGAAAATCCCGGCCACCATAAACATTAAAAGCAAAATGACTTCAAAATTTGCCATAATTTCTGCTTTGACATGGGTTGGATTTGTCATACCGATCACGATGGCTTCAATGGCAAGTAACCCACCGGGTTGCAGCGGATAGCATTTTAATGCCATAGCAAGGGTGAAAATAAACTCCGCTACAAGAATCCAGCCTGCAAAAAAGGGGCTGACTAAAAAGAAAATAATGGGGTTAATAATGAGAAAAATGATAATGGCGAGTTTGTACCAGTTCGGACTTGAGCCAAGAAAATTTTTCATAAAGGCTTGTGTGTAAGTCATAAATTACTCCTGCTTTTTTGTAGGGCTGTCATTGTAATATAGAGTGCTTTAAAGGATAATACCGAAAACAAAGATTCGCCTATATAAATCACATTTTTTTGATCTTGTTAGGTCTTTTTCTAACACGCATTTATTATGAATACAGAAAGTATGCTTTTAAAAGCACAAAGCCCTGCCGCACTTGCAGAAGAATATCTTGTAAAAAGTATCTGGAATGATGTGTTCCCTGCCGGTTCAAATTTGCCCTCGGAACGTGATCTTGCGGATAAAATAGGGGTAACACGCACGACTTTACGTGAAGTACTACAGCGTTTGGCACGCGATGGTTGGCTTACTATTCAGCATGGTAAGCCCACTAAAGTAAATAATATTTGGGATACGGCAAATCCAAGTGTCATTGAAACGCTAATCACATTAGATCAACGTTCAGCACCTTTGATTATTGATAATATGTTGTCATTACGCAGTAAAATGTCTGAATCCTACATTTACGAAGCGGTTAAAAATTCACCGCAACAATCGGCAGCGTTATTTGATGAATTAAAAACGTTAAAAAATACGGCGGAAGATTATACGGAATTTGATTATCGTGTTTTTCGTCAATTTACCGTAGTTGCCAATAAACCCTTTTATCGTCTCATTTTTAATAGCTTGAAAGGCGTTTATCGAAAAATCGGTTTATTGTTTTTTAGCGATGCGAAACATCGCGAAGTGACTAAGAAATTTTATTTGGAAATGCAACAAATTTGCCAAGAAGGTAATGCAGAGGCTGTGGTGGATTGTATACGTAAACATAATGTGCATTCAGCTACTTATTGGCGTGCTATTTTGGAGTGCTTACCACAGAATCTTTCGGATTAGTTTTTATTGTTATAAATAGCCAACGTGAATGTCCTTTTAATAAATGGAATTCAACTCTATGTACGCTTTAGAAATTCGCAACCTCATCAAAACTTATTCTACCGGTGTTCAAGCGATAAAAGGTATTAATCTCATGGTTGAACAAGGCGATTTTTATGCATTGCTTGGACATAATGGTGCCGGTAAATCGACCACTATTGGAATTATCAGCTCGCTTGTCAATAAAACCGATGGCGTAGTTAAAGTATTCGGTTATGATTTAGATACACAAAAAATGCTGGTTAAACAACAAATCGGGCTTGTGCCTCAAGAGTTTAACTTCAACCAATTTGAAAAAGTGATAGATATACTTGTTCAGCAAGCAGGGTTCTATGGCATTCCATTGAAAGAAGCACGGTATCAAGCGGAAAGTTGGTTGGAAAAACTCAGTTTACGGGAAAAACATACACATCTTATCCGCGAATTATCCGGAGGAATGAAACGCCGTGTGATGATTGCCCGCGCATTAATGCATAATCCCAAACTACTTATTTTAGATGAGCCGACCGCCGGTGTTGATATTGAACTTCGCCGTTCGCTTTGGGATTTTTTACGTGAATTAAATAACCAGGGAACAACGATTATTCTTACCACCCATTATCTAGAAGAAGCAGAAAATCTTTGTCGCAATATCGGGATTATTCAGCAAGGTAGATTGATTGAAAATACCTCTATGAAATCACTTTTGGCAAAGTTGGAAACGGAAGTCTTTGTGCTTGATTTACAAAATGTAAGGCAAAATTCATCGCTTGTGATCGAGCATTATCCCTATCAATGGCTTGATGAAAATACACTTGAGGTTGAAGTGCAACGCTCGCAAGGATTAACCAATTTGTTCGTTCAACTGACATCTCAAAATGTAGAAGTGCTAAGTATGCGCAATAAATCGAATCGTTTAGAAGAACTTTTCCTTAAAATGGCTAATTAGTATGAATGTAATCGGATTTTTTACCCTCGCAATGAGAGAATCCAAACGTGTTATTCGCATTTGGAAACAAACCCTTGTACCGCCGGTGATTACTACAACGCTTTATTTTCTTATTTTCGGACAATTAATCGGTGGCCGTATCGGTAATATGCAGGGCGTGAGCTATATGCAATTTATTGCCCCCGGACTTGTGATGATGACGGCGATTACCGCATCCTATGTAAATACGGCCTCATCTTTCTTCTTAAGCAAATTTAATAAAACCTATGAAGAATTGCTTGTCTCACCTCTCTCCACCCATAATATTATTTGGGGATATGTTATCGGAAGTATGGTGCGGGGTGTGTTAGCGGGTATTTTAGTGATGATGGTGGCGTTGTTATTTATCACCTTTAATATTCATTCTTGGCTAATGATTTTTTGTACCTTGTTACTTACCACGATCAGTTTTGCTCTTGGTGGGTTGATCAACGCAATTTTTGCTAAAACCTTTGATGATGTGGGTGTGATTCCAACCTTTGTTTTAACACCGCTTACCTATTTAGGCGGCGTATTTTATTCTATCTCACTTTTACCCGATTTTTGGCAGATCGTGTCGAAGTTTAATCCGATAGTCTATATGATTAACGGCTTTCGTTATGGTTTTTTAGGCATTAGCGATGTGCCTGTATTTTATACATTCTTAGTTTTAGGCTTACTTGTGGTCGTATTATACTGCCTTGCCTACTCATTGCTCGAGAAAGGTGTCGGGCTGCGTTCTTAACTTGGAAGGGCATAATTAAGGCTCTTTTTATGTGGTCGCAAAAGTACGGTATTATGTATCAGTTGCACAAATCATCGTAGGGCGTGTTAGGTGAAGCCGTACCGCACCAAGAGTTTAATGATGAAATAGCGCGTTACGCAAACCTTAACGCACTATACCCTCGATAAATATTGGAAATAAAGTTCTCTTTGTGCAAATGCTACATAATAATGCAAAAGTAAGTAAAAAACCGACCGCACTTTTTATCAATATATATAAACATTATGCGTATACCTCGAATTTATCACCCGAAATCTCTTGAAAATCAAACCCAATGCCAACTTTCTGATGAGGCGGCTAATCACGTTGGGCGTGTGTTGCGAATGACGGAAGGCGAACACATCGAATTGTTTGACGGCAGTAATCATATTTACCCCGCCCGTATTATTGAGGCGGGTAAAAAAGCGGTGAAAGTTGAAATTTTAAATCGTGAGTTTGCAGATAAAGAATCGAATCTTAATATTCATTTAGGGCAAGTGATTTCCCGTGGCGATCGTATGGAATTTACTATTCAAAAATCCGTCGAGCTGGGGGTGACTGTCATCACCCCGCTTTGGTCTGAACGTTGTGGTGTAAAATTGGATGGCGAACGTATGGATAAGAAGATTCAACAATGGCAAAAAATTGCGATTGCCGCCTGTGAACAATGCGGACGTAACATCGTACCGGAAATTCGCCCCTTGATGAAATTACAAGATTGGTGTGCGGAAAATGATGGCGCATTGAAATTGAATTTGCATCCGCGCGCCCAATATTCCATTAAAACACTGCCGAATATTCCGAAGGAAGGGGTGCGTTTACTGATTGGTTCTGAAGGCGGTTTGTCGCCTCAGGAAATTGCAAAAACGGAACAGCAAGGATTTACTGAAATTTTATTAGGAAAGCGTGTATTGCGTACGGAAACCGCCTCATTGGCTGCCATCAGCGCATTACAAATCTGTTTTGGAGATTTAGGCGAATAATGGATTTACAAGGACAATTTTTAATCGCAATGCCACATTTAGAGGATTATTTCCATCGTACCGTGGTATTTGTATGTGAACATAATGAACAAGGTTCTATGGGCTTAGTGATTAATCAACCGACCGATTTAAGCATTGCGGAACTTTATTCTAAACTCAATTTTATGATGAAAAATGACCGTACTTTTGACGATACGATGGTTATTGCCGGAGGGCCTGTTCATACCGAACGGGGTTTTATCGTTCATAGAAAAACAGCAAACGATTTTCAGCATAGTTACAAAATAACGGGTGATCTTTCCCTTACCACATCAGCCGATGTGGTGGATACCTTTGGATCTTTACAGGCGCCGGAAAAATACTTGGTGGCATTGGGCTGTGCAAGTTGGTCTGCGGGGCAATTGGAGCAAGAAATTGCAGATAATGCGTGGTTAGTTGTCCCTTCTGATGAAAGGATTTTATTTGATACGCCTTATGAAGAACGTTATTTTGCCGCAAATCAATTGTTAGGCATTCATCCGTATAACTTTGCGATAGCGCAAGTGGGGCGTGCTTGATGAGTTTTACCGCACTTGCCTTTGATTTTGGTACGAAAAGCATTGGTTGTGCCGTAGGACAAAGTATCACCGGCACAGCCCAGGCCTTACCCGCTTTTAAAGCGCAAGATGGCATCCCGAATTGGGAGGCCATTGAAAAATGCTTAAAAGAATGGAAACCCGAGGTAGTGGTGGTGGGGCTACCCTTGAATATGGATGGCTCGGAACAAGATCTCACATTGCGCGCACGAAAATTTGCAAACCGCTTAAACGGACGTTTTGGGGTAAGAGTCGAATTCCAAGATGAACGTTTAACGACAACGGAAGCAAGGAGTGAAATTTTTGAACGTGGCGGCTTTCGAGCCTTAAAAAAAGGCAAAGTCGATGGTATTTCGGCGTGCTTGATTTTAGAAAGTTGGTTTGAGCATTATGGCACTCAGTGATCGGAAAGTGCGGTCAAAAATTTAATTATTTTGATATCGGCAAAACCGCACCAAAATGTTATTTGGGGTTTTGGAATATGCAATGTTCGTAAAATCGGTATTTAGGTTATTTTACCCCATCAGAACGCTATGTTCTGCGTCCATAACCTCTTTCCTTCGCAAGAAAAAGACAAAAGAAAAGCGACCTGATTAAGTCGCATTTTTCATCAACGAAGCGCATTAATCAAACCAGATGACACTTGCCATTCGGCCTGTTTTTCCTTCTCTTCGATAAGAAAAAAATAAGTCCTCTTCGTTGAACGTACAATGGTTACCGCCGGAAATATGAACAATGCCAAGTTTATTTAGACGTTGGGTCGCAATTTGGTAAAGATTGCCGAGATATTTTCCTGTTTGGTTTGGATCTGCTTTAAAAGCGGTTTCGGCGATAGGATCAAACGCCATAAATTGTTCAATCACTTCTTTTCCTACTTGAAAGGCGGCAGGGCCGATGGCAGGACCAAGCCATACGACAATATCTTGCGGTTCGACTTGAAAACATTTTACGGTTTCTTCCAGTACGCCATCGCATAATCCACGCCAACCGGCATGCGCAGCGGCAACTTCATTGCCTTGGTTGGTGGTGAAAAGTACCGGTAAACAATCTGCAGTCATCACCGCACATACTTGATTCGGTTGATTCGTGTAAACTGCGTCCGCTTCAATATTGTTGTCGCGATAAGGTAACCGAATAACGCGCGTACTATGGGTTTGGGCTAAGAATAAAGGAGACTGAGGAAGATTGAATTTTTCCACCAACAAAGTGCGGTTAGTTTTGACCGTACTTTTTTCATCTCCCACATGATCACCCAAATTGAAACTATCAAAGGGAGCGATACTTACGCCGCCTGTGCGTGTTGTGGTAAAGGCGTGAATATTTGCGGCCACCTGCCAGTTGGGATAAATAGCCTTCATACTAGTAATCCAATTCATCTTTGTGTTCGAGATAGTCCGCTTTTAAGGCTTCAAGCAGGGCTATGAAATCATCCGGTAAAGGGGCATACCATTCCATCATTTCCCCTGTGATCGGATGAGCCAAACGTAACATCACTGCGTGCAACGCTTGGCGTTTAAAATTACGCAGTACTTCCATAAAATGTTCGCTTGCGTTTTTAGGCGGGCGAGGGCGGCCTCCATAGGTTTGATCCCCTAACAAGGGATGAGCGATATGCGCCATATGAACCCGAATTTGGTGAGTTCTGCCGGTTTCTAAGCGTAAGCGTAAGCGGGTATAGTTACGGTAGTTTTCCATAATGCGATAATGCGTGACAGCGGGTTTTCCCATAGGATGTACCGCCATAAGCATACGTTTTGTGGCGTGGCGTGCCATCGGTTGATCCACCGTTCCGCCTTTCGTCATAATACCGGAAGCAACGGCTTCATATTCGCGCGTGATTTTGCGTTTTTGTAAATCGCGCACAAGTTTCGTTTGTGCCGGAATAGTTTTGGCGACCACCATTAAACCTGTCGTATCTTTATCAAGGCGATGGACAATGCCGGCACGGGGTACTTCCGCAATCGGCGGATAATGATAAAGCAGTGCATTGAGTACCGTGCCGTTCGGATTGCCCGCACCGGGGTGAACGACAAGATCTTTCGGTTTATTTATCACGAGAATATGCTCATCTTCATAGACGATATTGAGCGGAATATTTTCCGCTTCAAAGCGGGTTTCATCTTCTACTTCTACGATAATTTCAATTTGTTCTCCGCCCAGTACTTTTTCACGCGGTACATTGGCAATACGATCGTTCATTTTTACTCGATCCGCTTCAATCCATACTTTTAGACGTGAACGGGAATATTCTGGGAACAACTCGGCAAGGGTTTGGTCTAAACGCTGCCCCATTTGTTCGGGCTGAACCTCAGCCGAAAGGGTAATTTGCGGCATAAAAATCTATCTCACAAGAGGTTTAAAAAGTTGGCTTATTTAACAATGTTCTATACAATGTCGGTCAATTGTATCTTATTTATTGGTTTTCGTAAAAATTAAGGAAAAAACGATGCGTAAAATGAAACTATTAATGTTGCTTACGATGACTGCATTTGCAGTGGTCGGTTGTTCTAGTGGTAATAAAGAAGTGGAACAAGCCTCAGTTGATGAGCTTTATAATAAGGGAGCGGCTTCATTGCAAGAAGGGGGCTATGCCGATGCAATCCGTTATTTAAGTGCAACAACGGCACGTTTCCCCGGCAGTACTTATCAAGAGCAGGCAATGCTGGATTTAATTTATGCCTATTATAAATCTCAGGATTACACGGCGGTATTGGTTAATGTAGATAGTTTTTTAAATCAATTCCCACAAAGTCCGAATCGTGATTATGCCGTATATATGGCAGGTTTAACAAATTCTGCAACCGCAGATAATGCCATTCAGGATTTTTTCGGGATTGATCGTGCGACCCGTGAAACAACATCATTGAAAACCGCATTCTCAAATTTCCAAAGTTTAGTACGTGCATTCCCGAATAGTCCTTATTCACAAGATGCTTTGGCACGTATGGCGTATATCAAAGATTCTTTAGCCCGCCACGAATTAGATATTGTGAAATTCTATGCTAAGCGCAATGCGGATGTGGCGGTTGCAAACCGTGTTGTGGGAATGTTGCAATTATACCCGGATACGCAACCGACCTATGAAGCCTTATTCTTTATGCGTGATGCTTATCAAAAAATGGGATTGGAAACCTTAGCCAATCAAACCCAGCAAGTGATTGATGCAAATAAAGATAAGCAATTCACCAAAGTGGAAAAACCGAAAGATTCGGAATTAGTCGTACCGACAGCCAAATAAAAGGCAAAGAAAATCCCGATGGTATATCGGGGTTTTCTTCATTCAGTAAACTAACCGCAAATCTCTTGCACAACAAATTGCAGAGCCTGGCGTTTAAATTGTTTTTGTTTACGATGTTTTAGTCGTCTTAAACGTAAGTTTCGCGAGGAAGAAATATCCCGAGACTTCACTTTTTTCAAGAAGGTTTTTCGTTTTAACATTGCTACTTTCTCCTATTCTTGTTTATTTTTGACCGCACTTTCAAATTCATTATTGCTTTGATTTTCCTGAACCCGATGGTAGTTCACAATACTATTCATATATCGGCGAATATTTTCGACATATTGATAGGCTTCATAACCGCGTGCATAGCCGTATTTTAAGCTACTATAATGGCGTTTTTCCGCCAATAACGGCAAGTTATTTTTTACATCAAGCCAATTATCGGGATTTCCGCCCAAGTTTTTGGTTAAACGGCGTACGTCCACTACGTGCCCTAATCCCATATTATATGCCGCCAGTGCATACCAAATACGATCTTCTTGCGGAATGCTGTCAGGCATTTGTGAAATTAGCCAATGTAGATACTCTGAGCCTGCTTTAATGCTTTGTTCCGGATCGGTGCGGTTATTAATTTTCATTCGTTCCGCCGTGTCTTTTGTCAGCATCATCATACCACGCACGCCGGTAGGCGAAGTGGCATAAGGATTCCAATGAGATTCTTGATATGCCACAGCAGCTAATAAACGCCAATCCAAATCACCTTTATATTTCTCAAAGAGCGGTTGATATTGCGGTAGAATTTTTTCAATGGCTTCTAAATAAGCGCGACTATCCACATAATCAAATTGTGCGATATGGCGGAAATATTTTTCTTCAATACGATCAATCAAACCGGTATCGAGCGCATTATTCATAAAATCCAACAGTCCGGCTTGTAACTCGCTATAAGAATTATTGGCCAAATACCAATGGACGCTTGCTTCATCCGTTAAATCAAAAGCAATGGCAAGATTGGGGCGAGTTTGTTGGGCTGCAGCCACATCAATGGAATTAGCAATGGTATAAGGTATTTTCCCTTCCGCCACTTGTATCAATAGTTCTTCCTGTGTGAGTTGTTTGTTATTTTTCCATTTTAGCGTTGGGAATTTTTTCTGAAATTGAACTAATAATTCATCTAACTCTTCACCGCCGGCAAGTACAATTTCTCGTTGGATTTGGCTTAAATCTTTCGGGCGAGTTTCTCCTTTTTGATAAACCAGCTGCCAAGAGGCGGAGGTATAAGCCGGTCCTATTTGAAATTGTTCGGCTCGTTTAGGGTGAAAGAATAAATTTGCCGCCGCCAAATCAATTTGATTGCTTTCAAGCGCCTGAAAAAGCGCATCCGTATTTTCTAAGGTCCTAATTTCAAGCTTTACTCCCAGATAATCAGCAAAACTTCTCGCCAATTCATATTCCAAACCGGACTCACCTTTAGCATCGATGAAATAATAAATCGGGTTATTAATGGTACCGACAATCAAACTGCCGCGAGATCGAATGGCTGAATAGTGATTTTCTTCCGACAGCATAATTTTTTGCCATGGGAATACCATATCAATCGCCCAAAGTAACAAAGCAAAAGCGGCAATAATGCGTAAAAATAAACCTTTCAAATACCTTAATCCTATTGTGTAAATTGTGGGGGATTGTAACGGGAATTTTGTGTATAGACAATAAAAAGCCCCTTCAGATTGTTTAAGGGGCTTAGGATTAGTGTTTAGCGATTTTAGCCTCGGCGTACTTTGCGTGGTTTGTCGCTAAAAGAGCGGTTGGATTTTTCGTTAAATTTACGTCCTCCACGCTCGTTACGACTCCGCTCACGACCAAAGTCATTGCCACGCCCTGCGCGGCGTTTACCGTTGAAATCATCACCGCCGCGGTTACCGTCAGATTTTACCGCACCAAGAAATGACATTTGCATTTGTTTATTCAACACGCGGGTTTTCCCAAATTGTTGAAGTAATTCTTTCGGCATTCCTTGTGGTAATTCTACGGTAGAATGTTCATCATAGAGTTTGATATGACCAATGTAGCGGCTATCAATATCGCCCTCATTTGCAATCGCGCCCACAATATGACGAACCTCCACACCATCGACTCTACCCACTTCAATGCGATATAAATCCATTGGTTGCGGATTGCCGTAGCCTTTGCGTTCACCGCGACGTTCCGCAGAACGAGGATTTTCACGGCGATCACGATCGTTGCGGCGGCGTTTTTCCATTGGTGGATCAGGAGGAAGGATAAGTTTTTGTTTACCTTGAAGTAACATTAACATTGCTGCTGCAATATCTTCCTGATCTTGATCGGCGGTAAATAAATCTTCCAGCAAGCTACGATATTGTTCCAGGTCGTGATGCTCAAGCTGTTTGGTGATTTTCGCCACGAATTTCTTTCGGCGGCATTCTTGCAACACGAAATGATTTGGCAATTCCACTTCATTGATCGGTTTTTTCATTAACTGTTCGATATTGCGAAGTAAGCGGCGTTCACGTGGTTCGACAAACAGTAGTGCACGGCCGGAACGACCGGCACGACCGGTACGGCCGATACGGTGAATATAAGATTCCGCGTCAAGGGTAATATCGTAGTTTACAACAAGGCTGATACGTTCAATGTCGATACCACGGGCTGCAACATCGGTTGCCACAACAATATCAAGGCTGCCGTTACGCAAACGATCGAGGGTTTGTTCACGCAATTGTTGTGTCATATCGCCATTAAGGGCGGCTGAACGGAAGCCGTTTTTTTCAAGCAGCTCGGTAATATCCAGTGTTGCCGTTTTGGTACGGGCGAAAATGATTGCCGCATCAAAATCTTCTACTTCTAAAAAGCGAAGAAGCGCTTCGTTTTTACGTACCCCATGTACATACCAGCAACTTTGCTCAATGTCCGGTGCATTTTCGTTATTGACTTTGATCTTCACTTCTTTCGGATCGTTCATAAAACGCTTGGTTATGCGGCGAATAGGTTCCGGCATCGTTGCGGAGAAGAGGGCGGTTTGATGATTTTCCGGCAATTCCGCCATCACGGTTTCTACATCATCAATAAAGCCCATTCGTAACATTTCATCGGCTTCATCAAGCACGATAAAACGGAGCTCGGAGAGGTCTAAAGTACCGCGGCGAATGTGATCGAGAATACGCCCCGGTGTACCGACAATCACCTGCGCTCCCTGTTTTAAAGCGCGAAGTTGAATGTCATAGCGTTGGCCGCCGTAAAGGGTAACAATGCGTGTACCATGCGCATATTTCACAAATTGTTCACAAGCATCCGCTACTTGGATAGCAAGTTCTCGGGTTGGTGCCATCACTAACATTTGCGGGTGTTTTGCCGCCGTATCGATTTGTGCTAAAAGCGGTAAAGCAAATGCGGCGGTTTTACCGCTACCGGTTTGTGCCATACCCAGCACATCATTGCCATTGAGCAAGTGCGGAATACAAGTTTGTTGAATTGGGGAAGGGGTTTCAAAACCTAAGTCTGAAACAGCTTTTAAGATGAACTCAGGTAAGCCTAAGTCATTAAAAGTGATTTTGTCAGTCATTAAAATTCTCAAATTATAAATTAAGGAAAACTCAATAGGCTTTCGGTGGCTAATTTCGGTTTATAGGACGTTTTATGCACGTATTATTAACGTATGTATGAATGGTCAGCCATTCATATCCTATATAAGTGCGGTCGATTTTACGCAATTTTTATAAAACAATTGCTTTTGTGATCGCATTTTTCTCTTCTTTTTCGTTGTCTGTTTGAGCCGGTTTTAATTTCATTAGCTCAAACGAAGCAAAACGATACTCAACAAAGTTATAAACCTGATTTGCCATTGCCAGTTTAAATAAAGCCGCCGCTTCATCTACCAGCCCTACATTGAGTTTTTGTTTTGCTAGATAAAAATAGGTTTCTGTTAGAATTTCTGCATATTGCTGAGAATTTTTCGCAAATTCATCGGCTCGTTGTTGCAATTGTTCTAAAGAAATATGTCCTAAGTAGTATTGAACGATATTTGTACCCCAGAAATCCTCTGATAGCCCTTTTGCTCGTTCGACAAGGTTTGCGTGGGCTTCTTGTGGTTTTAATTTTTGTTCGTTCAAGTACAGCCATAAGACACGGTAAGGATCTTTTGTATCAGCTTGGTAGAACTGTAAGAAATCTTGTTCGGCAAGATTGTAACGTCCTACATAGTAAAAATTTAAACCACGATTAAGGTGGGTGTAATCATAGCTTGCATCTAATTCAAACACCGCATTAAAGGTTTCTAATGCGTCGTCATAATCTTCTTCAAGCAATAAATAAAGCCCTAAATAGTTATACACGGAAGCCATTTTAGGCTGCAATGCAAGGGCTTGAGTAAAATCGTAACGCGCCAATCCCCATAAACCGAGGGAATCATATAAAACCCCACGTTCAAAGTGCAGCGAAGCACGTTCTTCATTACTCATTTTTCCAACTAATAATACTTGGCTGATTCGCACAATCATCACTTCCTGTTGAAAGTGTGAATTTGGGTTTTGTTCAGCAAGCATTACCCTATTTTTAGATACAAAAACGTTTCCTGACTGAATACAGCCTGTAAGAAATAACACCGCAAATAAGCTAAATAAATAGATTAAAAAACGGTGAGAGAGTCGAAAACATCGCATTTGCTTTCTTTTGCATCAATAAATTGTTGGAAAGAACAAAACTTGATGGCATTTGCCATCAAGTTTTGATTTTATCGACCAAGATTATTCTTGTTCTTCCGTAGAATCTTCTTGGTTAATTTCGGTTTCTTGTTTTGGTGCCAAGTCTTTCATCGTTAAGCGGATACGACCCTGACGATCGATTTCCACCACTTTCACATTGACTTCTTGACCCAATTGAAGGTAATCACTCACTTTTTCTACGCGTTCTTCTGCGATTTGCGAAATGTGAACTAAACCTTCTTTGTTACCAACGATTGCAACAAATGCACCGAAGTCCGCTAAGCGGGTTACTTTACCTTTGTAAATTGCTCCCGCTTCCACTTCTGCTACGATTTCTTCAATGCGCGCCATCACGTTTTTCGCCGCATTGCTATCTACCGCTGCAATTTTCACGGTGCCGTCATCATCAATATCAATAGAAGTGCCGGTTTCTTCTGTCAGCGCACGAATTGTTGCGCCGCCTTTACCGATAACATCTTTGATTTTCTTCGGATCAATCTTCATTGTGTGAATGCGCGGTGCGTAGTCGGAAATATCGGCACGCGGTTCAGGAATCGCTTGTTCCATTACGCCGAGAATATGCATACGCGCACTTTTCGCTTGATTTAAGGCGATTTGCATAATTTCAGGTGTAATCCCTTCAATTTTGATGTCCATTTGAAGTGCGGTTACCCCTTCGCGTGTACCGGCAACTTTAAAGTCCATATCACCCAAATGGTCTTCATCGCCAAGAATATCGGAAAGCACCACGAATTTCTCTTCTTCTTTGACTAAGCCCATTGCGATACCGGCAACAGCAGCTTTAATCGGCACACCGGCATCCATTAATGCAAGAGAAGCGCCACATACCGATGCCATTGAAGAAGAACCGTTTGATTCGGTGATTTCAGAGACCACACGCACTACATAAGGAAATTCGGCAAGACTTGGCATTACTGCCGCTACACCGCGTTTGGCTAAACGACCGTGACCGATTTCACGACGTTTCGGTGAACCGATCATTCCTGTTTCTCCCACAGAATACGGCGGGAAGTTATAGTGGAATAAGAAGTGATCGGAACGCTCACCGGTTAATTCATCAATAATTTGCGCATCACGCTCAGTACCTAACGTAGCCACCGCCAATGCTTGGGTTTCGCCACGAGTAAAAATGGCAGAACCGTGGGTTCGAGGTAATACACCGGTGCAAATATCTAACGCACGCACGGTGTCCACGGTACGTCCGTCAATGCGTGGCTCACCGGCGATGATACGGCCGCGCACGATTTGGCTTTCAAGTGTGGTGAAAATATCAACGATTTTACCTTCGCTGATTTCTTCATCTTCCGCAGTGATTTGAGCGATCACATCCGCCTTAATCGCATCAATTTGCGCATAACGGGTTTGTTTTTCCGTGATACGGTAGGCATCGCCTAAGCGGGCTTCTGCAATAGCTTTCACTTTGTTGATTAAATCAATATTCGGCTCAGGTGCTACCCAATCCCAACGAGGTTTACCGGCTTCTGCAACAAATTCTTTAATCGCTTCAATGACGACTTGTTGTTGTTGATGACCGAATACAACGGCGGATAGCATTTGCTCTTCCGTTAAAATATCCGCCTCGGATTCAACCATTAATACGGCTTTATCGGTACCGGCAACCACTAAATCCAAACGGCTTTGTTTTTGTTCCGCCATGGTTGGGTTTAATACGAACTGATTATTGATGAAACCGACACGCGCCGCACCGATAGGACCGTTAAACGGCACACCGGATAACGAGAGAGCAGCGGAAGCGCCGATCATCGCCACTAAATCAGGGCTAATTTGCGGGTTAACGGAAACGACCGTTGCGACCACTTGAATTTCATTAAAGAAACCTTCAGGGAATAACGGGCGGATTGGTCGGTCAATTAAACGCGCGATCAATGTCTCACCTTCGGACGGACGACCTTCACGTTTGAAGAAACCGCCCGGGATACGGCCGGCTGCGTAAGTTCGTTCTTGATAGTTAACGGTTAAAGGGAAGAAATCTTGACCTTCTTTTACATCTTTTTTAGCAACCACGGTAACGAACACGCTGGTATCGTCCATGCTCGCCATCACAGCTGCCGTTGCTTGACGCGCAATCGCACCGGTTTCTAAGGTTACGGTGTGTTGACCGTATTTAAATTGTTTAACAATTGGATTCACAATGTTTTTCCTTCTTATATTTTAAAACAAGGCTTTATTTTCCAGATTGCGACTAACAAAAGAAATCTTCAAAAAATCGACCGCACATTGTAGGGGGGCAACAAATTGTCCACCTAAAATATCGTACTTGAAACGGTGGGCAAAAATTTGCCCACCCTACATAGCTTGGTGCGTTACGGCAAGCCTAAAGCACCATCAACACAATAAAAATCTCTTTTGATAGCCGCACGCTAATACAGAAAATAAAGCCTACGCATTATACAGATGTTTTGATGTGATTGGTAACTTTATTTCGCCCCGCCGACTTGCTATTATGAGGTAGTTTTTATTCACATATTCGCATAAGGAGAAAATATGATTATCGGTAGTTTAACCAACCCGAATTTTAAAGTGGGTTTACCAAAAGTGATTGCGGAAGTCTGTGACTATTTAACCGCATTGGATTTAAGCACGTTAGAGAACGGTCGTCACGACATTAATGATCAAATTTATATGAACGTGATGGAACCGGAAACCGCCGAATCAAGCAGTAAAAAAGCGGAACTACATCATGATTATTTAGATGTGCAAGTGTTGATTTGTGGCACGGAAAATATTGAAGTCGGCGCAACTTATCCGGATTTGGCTAAATACGAAGACTATAATGAAGCCGATGATTATCAGCTCACGTCTGAAGACATTGAAAATAAATTTACCGTAACATTAACACCCCAAATGTTTGCCGTGTTTTATCCTTACGAACCGCACAAACCTTGTTGTGTCGTAAACGGTAAGCCGGAAAAAATAAAAAAATTAGTCGTAAAAGTGCCGATTAAATTGATCTAATTTTATATTCTTAGTAAGAAAAGTGCGGTCAAAAAACACGAAGATTTTTGACCGCAGTTACTTATGTTATTTCCTTATAGAATCAAGAAAGGAAATAAATCTTTCCTTTTGTTCATTGTTTAAAGTATCCCATTGTAGATCAAAATTATTTTTAGGGAGTTGTTCTGAAGTAAGTTCTTCTGGTAAGCAGTCTTGGAAAAACCAGTTAATTGGAGTTCTTAAAAATATTGCAATATCAATTAGATGAGCAATATTAATTTTGCTTGCCCCACGTTCATAGCGTGATATTTGTTGTTGCGAAAGATTTACAAATTCAGAAAGCTTTTCTGCTGAAAGTCCTTGCTCTCTTCTTTTCTGCTGTATTCTTGCCCCGATCAATTTATCTGTGTTTGTAGATATTAATTGTGCCATTATCAATAAAGTTTTACTCATTTTTAGATATTTTGTCGGTTTTTAATGTTGAATGAAGTGCTATTAATAAGTAAAATGAAATAAAATTACTCATTAAATAACTAAGGATTTCATATATGGAATATAAATATTGTAAAGATTGTGGTGAATATTTGCCTGTAGATAGAGAACACTTTGGACAATATAAAAATAAAAGAAGTGATGGTTCAATTAAGGTAGCATACCGAAATTCTTGTAGAAAATGCATGGCAGCTAATACAGCCAAGTATCATAGAGAAAACCCTTTAGCTATGGCTGCTCGTATCAAAAGAAGATCCCAGCATATGGAGATTGCAGGTGGTAGCTACACAGAACAAGAAATAAGCATATTAAGAAATAAATTAAATGATATGTGTAGGTTTTGTGGGAAATCCTTGAATGGGGGAGGTGATATTGAGCATCTAACCCCTATTTCAAGAGGTGGTTCCAATAATATTAACAATTTGACCTTAAGTTGTCATAAATGTAATAAAGAAAAAACCAATAAAACACTATTTGAATATCTAGAATGGAGACAAGAACGAAAACTCCATATTAGAGATATTGAATATATAGAATTTCCTGATAATCCCTTATCTCCTAGAGGAAGACGTAGTTATAAGTAACAAAGCAGCGGTCAAAAATCTTCGTGTTTTTTGACCGCACTTTGTGTTTATTTCACAACCGTGATCGTCCACTTGGCATTACCAATTTGTTCAAAATCGGTTACATCATAGCCTTCTTCCGCAGCCCAAGCGGGGATTGCTTCCGTGGCTTGCGTACAATCAAATTCAATTTCTAAGCCGTCGCCTTTATTGAGTTTTGCCATTACTTCTTTGGCTTCAACAAGGGGGAAAGGGCAAACTAACCCAAGGGCAGGTAATTTAACAATCATTTTTTCTCCTTATATTAAGATGTTGCTGATTTTAGTCGTTGTGGGCGGATAATCGTGAAATAGGCTGCCACCCAAGTGCCAAGTACCATCAAGGGAAGGGATACCCAGCCTTGCCACGAGAAATAAGCGGTAGCGACCAATGCATTACCTATTGAGCAACCTCCGGCAAGGCTTGCGCCAATACCCATCAGTGTGCCGCCGAATGCACTTCGTACCATAGTTTGAACATCCGGCAAGCGAAGGCGAAATTCGTTACTGCCTTTTGCTGCGATAAATGAACCGATGAAGATCCCTAATACTAAGAACACACCCCAGTTAATAAATTTCGTATCATTGGTGATTAAGTATTGCATAATGTTTGCCGATGGCGTGGTAATACCTAATCCACCAATGCGCCCGGTTGCGACACTTAATGGCCAAGCGGCAAAAGCGATCAAACCGATTAAGATGGCGGAAACGAAGGGATGCCAACGTTTTTCAAAGAGTATATGTGCAATGCCGGTTTTTTTCGGTTTAAGCGAGGCGATTTTGGCTTGTGGTTTAGCGAGATGTTTATAGACATAATAGCCTGTAACAAAGGTTAATAAAGCAACGAACCACCAAGCTGAAATACCGACCGTTTCATAAATATTACGTTCGTCCACTTTTACGCTACGCATGGCACGGTTAGTGTCACCAAGCGGACCGGTACGCATTATCGCACTCAATAATATATACATAAATAATGCGACCCAACTCCCGATGAGTCCTTCCGCCACACGGTACCATGTCCCCGTGGCACAACCTCCGGCATAAATAATACCGATACCGAATAAGAAAGAACCGCTAATCACTGCCAGATATTCAAAATTTTTAGCGGGTTCGATATTCAACCAACCTATTTCTTTTAAAATAAAGAAACCGATAGATTGTACGGTGATTGCAATGAGCAAAGCGACAAACATTTTATTGCTTTTCGTCACATATAAATCGCGAAAAGCACCCGTAATACAAAAACGCCCGCGCTGCATGACAAATCCAAGCAAAACGCCGCAAAGTAATCCTGTTAAAAGCATTGATCCCTCCCAAAATAAACCGGAAAAAACGTAGGATTATTTTTAATTGGAGAGGGGAGAATATGCCAATAATTTTTGGTTAATTGATATGTGATTTTGGAATAAAAAGTGCGGTTAAAAATCTTGGGGAATTTTGACCGCGCTTTTTTCGATTAAAGAATATCGAGTAATTCCACTTCAAACACTAATGGAGAGAATGGTGGGATAGAGGCGCCGGCGCCACGTTCTCCGTAGGCCAATTCGTGTGGAATGGCTAATTTCCATTTTGATCCTACAGGCATCATTTGTAACGCTTCTACCCAGCCGCGAATAACGCCGTTTACCGGAAATTCAGCCGGTTGACCGCGTGCCACAGAGCTATCGAACACCGTTCCGTTTGGTAAAGTACCGATATAGTGAACACGAACTTTGTCGGTTGCGTTTGGTTTTGTGCCTTTGCCTTCGGTAATGATCTCGTATTGAAGACCGCTGTCGGTAATATTTACACCGTCTTTTTTGGCATTTTCGGCTAAAAACGCTTTGCCTTCTTCTTCAATCACTTTAAATTGAGCCTGCTGTGCCTCCGCCGCTTGTTGTTGAAGTTGTTGCACGGAAGTCATTAAGTCATTTATATCTAATGCCGGTTGATTGTGATTTAAGGCATCAAAAATACCCTTTGCCACCGCTTCAACCTTGATGTCCATTTGACTGTCAAGTAATTGCTGGCCGATTTGTAAACCGATCCCATAACTGCCTTTTTCAGAGATACTCTCTAATTTCACGTTGTTAAAACTCATTGTCATTTTCCTTTGTTAAAAAATTAGTTTTTATATGCCAAGATTTCGCCCATACGCACCGGCTCGCTCACCGTTAAATGATCGGCTAAGCGTACTTGGTTTTCTTGGAAGAGGTTAATTACGGTAGAACCGAGTTGGAACCAGCCCATTTCTTGACCTTTCGTTAATTTCACCGCATTTTCGCCCTCGTAAGTCCAAGTTTTCACGGTATCGTGACGTGGTGGATTAATTACGCCCGCCCAAGTCGTACCGATGCTGGCGGTGATGGTCGCGCCGACTAAAATTTGTACCATTGTGCCAAATTCCGTATCAAACACACAAATAACACGTTCGTTACGGGCGAATAAGTTCGGTATATGTTGGGCCAAAAACGGATTGACGGAAAATAACTCGCCCGGCACGTAAATCATTTTGCGTAATGTGCCGTCACAAGGCATATGAACGCGATGATAATCACGCGGAGAGAGGTAAGTGGTGACAAACTCTCCGTTTTTAAAGGTTTCCACCAAGGTTTCATCTTCCGCCAATAATTCTTCTAAACGGAAAAAATGCCCTTTGGCTTGTAGTAATCGGTTGTCATCAATATGACCGCATTCGCTGATCCGACCGTCTGCCGGCAAGCAAAGTGCGCTTGGGTTTTGATTAATCGGGCGGGCATTTTCTTTTAAAGGGCGAATAAAAAATTCGTTAAAACTGGCGTATTCGTTAAATTGTTCCTTTTGTGCAATACTCATATCAATATGATATTTCTTCGCAAAGACTTGAATGGCAAGATGAGTAATTTTTCCCCATTTTTGTTTGGCAAACCAACCTGCAAAACGGGTTAGATAAAATTGCGGCATCACGTATTGAAAGGCAATTTTTAGGCGTTGCCAATAAGAAATCCTGTTCATCATTGTTTTTCCTCCATAAAAATTAGGCGCTGATTATAGCAATTTTTGTCGTTCTTCCAACTTTTAAATTCTCTGCAAAACTTGACCGCACTTTTGTTGTAGTGAATTAAAATGGATACAGAGCAGTAAGCCGAAGACAATACAAGTAGTACGGCAAGACACAGCAATGCAGTAGCCATTTTTAAATTTAATTCACTATGAAGGGGGCAAAATAATCCCGCTTAGCTATTGTTCAATGAGGGTAAAAAGAGTATATTCAGCCCGAATTTTTTATTTTAGAAAACGGAGTTTTTATTATGTTCGGTTTATCCCCAGCGCAAATGATCATCTTGCTAGTGGTGATTTTATTGGTTTTTGGTACGAAGAAATTAAGAAATGCGGGTTCTGATCTTGGCGCGGCAGTGAAAGGATTTAAAAAAGCGATGCAAGATGATGAGCCGAAATCGAAAGATGCGGAATTTAAGTCAATTCAAGATGAATCGGCAAATACGACAAAATCTGAAAGCGTAAAAGATAAAGAACAGGCATAACCCGTGTTTGATATTGGTTTTTCCGAACTTGTTTTATTAATGATAGTGGGCTTAGTGGTGCTAGGTCCTAAACGTTTGCCCGTGGCAATCCGAACCGTGATGGGCTGGGTAAAAACAATTCGTGGATTAGCGGCGAATGTTCAAAATGAATTAAAACAGGAACTGAAACTGCAAGAGTTGCAAGATAGCATTAAAAAAGCGGAATCGTTGAATTTGCGAACGCTCTCTCCTGAATTGGGCAAAACCGTTGAAGAATTAAAAATCCAAGCGAATAAAATGCGTGCGGAGTTAGAAGCGAAAGCTGCAGAAGCCGGCACTACGGTGGAAGAGCAGATTAAAGAAATCAAAAGTGTGGCTGGAAATGCGGATAAATTTACCGAACCTTCGGTTTCCGAAGAAATCCTAACTTTAAATGAAAGAGGGGAAATGACCGAAGAAAAAACCGCTTCGGATTTGACCGCACTTGAAGCCCACGAACAAGCGGAACTGACCGAACGTTTATCCGATTATTATCCGCCGGATGATATAGAAGTTACTCCGGCACAAAAGTCCCAATCATAGCGAGCTTTTTATGAGTAGCGTGGATGAATCTCAACCTCTTATCAGCCATCTTGTCGAATTAAGAAACCGACTACTGCGTTGTGTGATTTGCATCTTGGTTGTTTTTATCGCCTTGGTGTATTTTTCCAATGATATTTACCATTTCGTTGCTGCCCCCTTAACAGCGGTTATGCCAAAAGGGGCAACGATGATAGCAACCAACATTCAAACCCCTTTTTTCACACCGATTAAATTAACGGCAATTGTCGCTGTATTTATTTCCGTCCCTTATTTACTTTATCAAGTTTGGGCGTTTGTTGCGCCGGCATTGTATCAGCATGAAAAGCGAATGATTTATCCGCTGTTGATTTCCAGCACGGTTTTATTTTATTGCGGTGTCGCATTTGCCTATTACGTGGTGTTTCCTTTTGTATTCGGTTTTTTCACCCAAACCGCACCGGAAGGCGTTGCTATTGCAACGGATATTAGTAGCTATCTTGATTTTGCGTTAGCGTTATTTCTTGCTTTCGGCGTATGTTTTGAGGTACCGATTGCGATTATTTTGCTTTGTTGGACCGGCGTTACTACGGTAAAAGCCCTTTCTGAAAAACGCCCTTATATTATTGTTGCCGCATTTTTTATCGGTATGATCTTAACGCCGCCGGATGTTTTCTCGCAAACCTTACTTGCCGTACCTATGTGCTTGTTATTTGAGATCGGTTTGCTAATCGCACGTTTCTATCAGCCAAAAGAAGATGAAAGTGCGGTTGAAAATTCGGAAGAATTGAAAAAATAGCATAAGCAAAACGGGAGGCTTCCCCCTTTCTCGTTATAAGTAGTCAATAAAAGGATGATAAGATGACCCAACAAATTTTTACCGGATTCCCAACCCGCCGTTTACGCCGTTTACGCAAACATAATTTTAGCCGCCGTTTGGTTGCGGAAAACAAGCTGACGGCAGATGATTTAATTTATCCCGTATTTATTTTAGAAGGAGAGAATTATCGGGAAGCCGTGCCTTCTATGCCGGGCGTGGAACGTTTAACTCTCGATCAATTACTTATTGAAGCCGAATTATTGGTGAAATATGGGGTGCCTGTGATCGCCCTGTTTCCTGTTATTGAGCAGGATAAAAAATCTTTGATGGCAGACGAAGCTTACAATCCGAAAGGTTTGGTTCAACGCGCAGTACGCGCTTTAAAAGCCGCTTATCCGGAGTTGGGCGTGTTGACCGATGTAGCGCTCGATCCTTATACCATTCACGGTCAAGACGGTATTATTGATGAAAACGGCTATGTATTGAATGACATCACGACTGATGTTCTTATTAAACAGGCTCTTTCCCACGCAGAAGCGGGAGCGGATATTGTCGCGCCGAGCGATATGATGGACGGACGCATTGGACGTATTCGTCAGGCTTTGGAAGAAAAAGGTTCCATTAATACGCAAATTATGGCGTATTCTGCGAAGTATGCCTCTAACTATTACGGACCCTTCCGCGATGCGGTGGGCTCATCGGGTAATCTAAAAGGCGGCGATAAGAAAACCTATCAATTGGATCCGGCAAACGGTGATGAAGGCTTACAAGAAGTGGCATTAGATTTGCAAGAGGGGGCGGATATGGTGATGGTTAAACCGGGAATGCCGTATTTGGATATGGTCTATCGGGTGAAAAAACATTTCGGCGTGCCGACTTTTGCTTATCAAGTTTCAGGTGAATATGCAATGCATATGGCGGCAATTCAAAACGGTTGGTTGAAAGAAAAAGAATGTATTATGGAATCCTTGCTTTGTTTTAAACGGGCTGGGGCGGATGGCATCTTAACTTATTTCGCAAAACAGGTGGCGGAATGGTTGTATTTGGAAAACAAAAATAAATAGCGATTTGTCACTTTTACTAGTGAAATTAAATTCAATCTAATAAAATCGAGATTTTTTTAGAAAAAATCTCGATTTTTCTTTTTTCTTCATTTTTTCTATAAAAAAATCGTTGCAATACTGGTTTAGTCATTGCATATTGTTTTTGAGCCGTTCCCAACGGTTATTAAAGAAAAAAAGCAAACACACAACATCAATAATTAAGAAGGAAACATAATATGTCAACAGTTGCATCCTTAGACGCATTCTTAGCAAAAGTCGCTCAACGTGATGGTCACCAACCTGAATTTTTACAAGCAGTTCGAGAGGTTTTCACTTCTATCTGGCCATTTTTGGAAGCAAACCCTAAATATCGTTCAGAAGCGTTATTAGAACGTTTAGTTGAGCCTGAGCGAGCATTCCAGTTTCGTGTCGCATGGACTGATGACAAAGGACAAGTTCAAGTAAACCGTGCATTCCGCGTTCAATACAATAGTGCGATTGGCCCATATAAAGGCGGTATGCGTTTTCATCCGTCCGTCAACTTATCTATCTTAAAATTTTTAGGATTCGAACAAATTTTCAAAAATGCGTTAACCACATTGCCGATGGGCGGTGGTAAAGGCGGCTCGGATTTTGATCCTAAAGGCAAATCTGATGGCGAAGTGATGCGTTTCTGTCAAGCACTGATGGCGGAATTATATCGCCATGTCGGTTCTGATACGGACGTTCCTGCGGGAGATATCGGTGTAGGTGGTCGCGAAGTAGGTTATCTTGCCGGTTATATGAAAAAATTATCCAATCAAGCCGCCTGTGTATTCACCGGTCGCGGTTTGTCTTTCGGCGGGAGCTTGATTCGCCCGGAAGCAACCGGTTACGGTTTGGTTTATTTCGCACAAGCCATGTTGGCAGAAAAAGGCGATAGCTTCAAAGATAAAGTCGTTTCTGTTTCAGGTTCCGGCAATGTGGCACAATATGCTATTGAAAAAGCCTTGGCATTGGGGGCGAAAGTGATAACTTGCTCGGATTCTTCAGGTTATGTTTATGATCCGGAAGGCTTCACTTCTGAAAAATTAGCCGCACTTTTAGAGATTAAAAATGTAAAACGTGGTCGTGTGAAAGATTACGCAGAACAATTTGGTTTACAGTATGTTGAAGGCAAACGCCCTTGGGAAGTGAAAGTCGATATTGCACTGCCTTGTGCGACTCAAAATGAACTTGAAATTGAGGACGCCAAAGTCTTGATCGCAAATGGCGTAAAATTAGTTGCAGAAGGGGCGAATATGCCGACTTCCATTGAAGCAACCGATGCATTCTTAGAGGCTAATGTGTTATTCGGACCGGGTAAGGCAGCGAATGCCGGCGGGGTGGCAACCTCCGGTTTGGAGATGGCGCAAAGTTCACAACGGTTATACTGGACTTCAGAAGAAGTGGATGAAAAATTGCACCGCATTATGCTTGATATTCACGCAAACTGTAAAAAATACGGTACTGTTGCAGGTCAGGAAAATATCAATTACGTCGTTGGTGCAAACGTAGCCGGTTTTGTGAAAGTAGCGGACGCAATGTTGGCACAAGGCGTATATTAATCATAAAAAACGCTTAGAAATGACCGCACTTTGATCTGCACCCCAAAATCTGGACAGATAATTTAACTTAAATATTGAGTCCTGTAATCCACAGGGCTCAAATTTTTTAAACCTAATTTAATCCGTTTCTCATTGTAATAACGAATATAACGGTGAAGCGCCTGCTCCAACTCATCAATATGACTAAATTGTTTAGGGTAAAAAGCTTCTGATTTCAATAAACTAAAGAAACTTTCCATTACCGCATTATCATAGCAATTACCCCGACGACTCATACTCTGAATCGCATAAGGCGTGCCATCTTCTCTAAGAAGCAATTCCCGCCAACGTTTCAGCCCATAAAGCGTGCCTTTCACTATGGATTATCGGTAAATCTTCCCGGCTTAATTGTGCCAAGGTTTTCTTGAGCATACCGCTCACCAAGGCAAAGGAAGGTCGTCTCCCTATTTGATAGGCGATAATTTCTCTATTCGCCAAATCCATCATCGGTGATAAATACAACTTTTCTTTCCCCACCCGAAACTCGGTGACATCCGTCACGAATTTCTGCTTCAGTTTCTTCGCACTAAAATTGCCGGCCAGAAGATTCGGGGCAACGTAGCTTGTTTTCCCGCCTTTCCTACAACGTTTCACTTTGACACAAGAGCGAATATTCAGGGCTTGCATATGTGAAAGCACGGTTTTACCGCTTAGAAAAAGCCCTTCCTTACGTAACTTCACCCGTAACATCCGATAGCCGTCCCTCCCTTCATTATCTTGATGAAGCTGTAAAATTCGCTGTCGAATCCGGGTATTATCCTGCGCAGTCGTTTTATAGTAATAAGTTGAACGGGATAAGGACAGAATTTGCAATAACAGGGGCAAGCGATGCCTATGTCTTAAGGCATTCACTATGACCCTTTTTTCCTTTTGACTTTCTGCTCCCGCAAGGCTTTTAACTTTTTTAGCACATCATTTTCCGCTTCAAGGTATTCTATTCGTTTTAAAAGCGCATTTCTATCCGTCAGGTCTTTGACCGTCTCCGAACCATCATATTTTTTCATTTTTTGTGAATATCCCTTATTAGGTTGGCGAATAAGCCCGTTCATACCTTGTTTTTGGAAACGTTGCAACCAATTTACGATAGAGGCATGGCTTGAGATATGGTAGCGTTCTGCCGCTTCTCGGATACCTAATTGGTCGTTTCCTATCATTTTAACGATGTTTAATTTAAAGTCTGTTGAATAATGTTTGCCCATAAAAGAATCTGCTCCTTAATTTGTTGGTTTGAATGTCCAACTTTTGGGGAGCAGATCAAAGTGCGGTCAATTTTGATCGCTCTTTATCATTTAAAAGGTACCTGTTTCATAAATAGTTTTCGTTTTACTCTTATAAATTCATTTCTGATTTTTTCTAATAATGAGGCTTTCTTTTGGTTACCGGAAACCGCTGCACGACCTTTCTTCAAACTACTTTCAAAGGGGACGCTATTGATAATAAAATCTTGAACACAAATTGCTGGTGAAAGTTGCATAATCTTATAATCTTTTAAGTTCAAAAAATCTTCAAAAATTAGTGAATCAATCGCAAGTTCAAGTGGTTTATTTTTCACCTGCTCAAGTAAATATTTCGCCCCTTTATGCGTAACGGTATAACCTGCCGTACCTGATTGTTTAAAGGTCAGAGGATAAATATTTCGTCCACACTTTATCACTGTCGGCTTTTTAAAAATCATTTTGCCATTGGCTTCTAATTTCAGCACATCAACATCCAGAGGAAGATAATCGACCTCTAATAATGCCTTGACATTTTCACCCAAATGAATGTCATCCTCAAAGATATTAATATAATCCAGATCATTTTCTAGTGCGAAATTCCATAGGGCGATATGGCTTAATGCACAAGCAATCTCGCCGTCCGACAATTTTGCCTTGGAAGAGCGATCAAGGGTGATGCTAAATTGTTTAGCGATTTCTTCAATGCGTTCAGGTGTAATCGCATCAAAGAATACAAAAGGAATATTTTGCTTACCAAATTCTTGTTCAATATGTTTTCGGCGTTTTGTCTCTGTGGTTAGGCTAATAACGTAATTGTGTTGTTTTGTATTGTATTGTGCATAAAATCATCCTAAATATAAAAACACACCAGCATATTATCGAAAAATGCGGTTAAAAATCACGTTGAATTTTAACCGCACTTTGACTGAAATTAAATATTGTGTGCTAAACGATATTCCACTAAATCTTCAATCGTTAAGACCACATAGCCAAATTTTTGGGCAAATGCAATGATTTCGGGGGCGCGTGCCATCGAGCCGTCATCATTAGTGATTTCACAAATCACCCCGGCAGGTTTAAAGCCGGCAAGTCGAGCAAGATCTACGGAAGCCTCGGTATGTCCACGGCGTGCCAATACTCCGCCATTTGTAGCGCGAAGTGGAAAAACGTGCCCCGGTCGATGTAAGTCTTGCGGTTTTGCGCCGTCTGCGATCGCAGCTTGAATCGTGGTTACGCGATCGGCTGCGGACACACCGGTAGAAACTCCTTTAGCGGCTTCAATCGTCACAGTAAACGCCGTTTTATTAACACTGCTGTTATTCTCTACCATCGGCGGTAAATCAAGCTGCTGGCATAATTCTTCAGTGATACATAAACATACAATACCGCTACCGTAACGAATTAATTTTGCCATTTGTTCTGATGTGATGGTTTCGGCTGGAAAGATTAAATCACCTTCATTTTCGCGATCTTCATCGTCCAATACCAATACACCGTTGCCATTCTTGAATGCGTTGATAGCATTCAGTACACGTGCTTCAGCGGTTGCGCCGAATGGGGATAAAATTGACTGATTCATCGTAATTTCCTTTATTTCTTAGATTAAAATTAACCAGAATCAGGGCTGAGAAATACAAATAAAAAGAACGGGTTGGGAATCCAATCCGTTTTATTCTCTTTCATCCAGACTTTACTGTCGGCTTTGGAATTTCACCAAATCTGCTAACCTTAAAAGTAAAAGCGGAACAATTTCACAAGAAAATTTAACTAAAAATTGACCGCACTTTTAAGCGCTCGTGGGCTTTACCACCGGTAGGGAATTTCACCCTGCCCTGAGAATGCGGGACTAAGTATAACGTAAAATGCGGAGGTGCAAAATCAGAACGTGAAAAATATTTTCATTTCGCCTACAATAGCGACACTCAATTTTGTGCAATAAAAAAGTGAACTATGTCTGCAGCGAAAGAGAAAAAAGTCGGTGTTATCTTTGGAAAATTTTATCCTGTCCATACCGGTCATATTAATATGATTTATGAAGCATTCAGTAAAGTTGACGAATTACACGTGATTGTGTGCAGCGATACCGAACGTGATTTAAAACTGTTTTATGACAGTAAAATGAAGCGAATGCCGACAGTGCAAGATCGACTGCGCTGGATGCAGCAAATTTTCAAATATCAGAAAAATCAGATTTTTATTCATCATTTAATTGAAGACGGTATCCCAAGCTATCCGAACGGTTGGCAATCTTGGAGTGATGCGGTAAAAGTTTTATTTAAAGAAAAAGGATTTGAACCTTCCGTTGTATTCAGTAGCGAACCGCAAGATAAATCCCCTTATGAAAAATATTTGGGTTTGGAGGTTTCTTTAGTGGATCCTGACCGCACTTTCTTTAATGTATCTGCGACGAAAATCCGCACAACCCCTTTTCAATATTGGAAATTTATTCCGAAGGAAGTACGCCCGTTCTTTGCGAAAACCGTTGCTATTTTAGGCGGTGAAAGCAGTGGAAAAACCGTGTTAGTCAATAAGCTCGCTGCCGTTTTTAATACGACTTCCGCCTGGGAATACGGGCGTGAATTTGTGTTTGAAAAACTGGGCGGTGATGAGCAGGCGATGCAATATTCCGACTATCCGCAAATGGCACTTGGACATCAACGTTATATTGACTATGCCGTTCGCCATGCACACAAAATTGCTTTTATTGATACGGATTTCATTACCACGCAGGCATTTTGTATTCAATATGAGGGTAAAGCTCACCCTTTCTTAGATTCAATGATTAAAGAATATCCGTTTGATATCACTATTTTGTTGAAAAACAATACTGAATGGGTGGATGATGGCTTACGCAGTTTAGGGTCGAAAAAACAGCGTCAGCAGTTTCAGCAGCTTCTCAAGAAATTGTTGGATAAATATAAAGTTCCTTACATTGAAATTAACTCGCCAAGTTATTTCGAGCGTTATAACCAAGTGAAATCAGTCATTGAAAAAGTGTTAAACGAGGAAGAATTGGACGATTTACAAAACGGTCCGACAGTTTTAAAGAGTAAATGATATGATTCTATTCGCCGGCGACCCTCATGGCAGTTATGAGCATCTCTATCCTTTCGTTAAAGCAAATGACGATGTTGCCCTGATTATTCTGGGTGACTTACAGCTTTCTTCGCCTGACGAATTAGAAAAATTGGCACGATATTGTGATATTTGGTTCATTCATGGCAATCATGACAGTAATACCGTTGCCGCTTTCGATGCAATTTGGGGGAGTGAATGGAAAACACGGAATTTACACAACCGTGTAGAGAATGTTCAAGGCGTGCGCATTGCAGGTCTCGGCGGCGTATTCCGTGGGCAAATTTGGATGCCGCCAAATCGCCCGATGTTTTTTGATCCCATTCATTATTGTCAATACAGTTCACAAGAAAAAATCTGGCGTGGCGGCGTACCATTACGCCATCGCACCTCGATTTTCCCTTCCGATATTGAAGTACTTGAGAATAAACAAGCCGATATTTTAATTTGTCACGAAGCACCAAAACCGCATCCTATGGGATTTCAGGTGATCAATGATTTAGCCGAAAAAATGGGAATAAAACATATTTTCCACGGCCATCATCACGATAATGTGATTTATCAAACAAAATATGCTTACAAAATCACAAATGTCGGATTCCGTAGTTTAGCGGACGTCAACGGGCAATATTTGCTAAAAACGATTGATAACAGAGAAGGCAGATAAAATACCGAATAATGAGACATCAAAAAAAATGAGAGAATTAAGATAATATAAAAATAGAAATGGCGCACCCGAAAGGATTCGAACCTTTGACCGCTCGGTTCGTAGCCGAGTACTCTATCCAGCTGAGCTACGGGTGCGTAGTCGTCTTTTAATTATTCATCACCATTCTAAGAAGATAGAGCCGTTTTAAAATGGCGCACCCGAGAGGATTCGAACCTCTGACCGCTCGGTTCGTAGCCGAGTACTCTATCCAGCTGAGCTACGGGTGCAGAATAAATAAAAGCACAAATGGCGGTGAGAGAGGGATTCGAACCCTCGATGGAGTTTTTGACCCCATACTCCCTTAGCAGGGGAGCGCCTTCAGCCTACTCGGCCATCTCACCACAATCGGTGTGTGGGCGGTATAATACGTTTTTTTAAAAAGATGTCAAACCCTTTTTTGAAAAAGATAATTCAGTTGAATATTTTATCTTCATATTGTGTAAATAAAGTGCGGTTATTTAAAACATTGTTTTTTCTAACCGCACTTTTATTGTTTAAGAATTATTCTTATTTTATAAAAAGTATGTTGTAAATTTGTGATCAATCTCTCATTTCTGAAAATTCACTTCAAATTATTGTTGAATATTAATTTTTCACTCCGTAATATAGCCTCATCTTATTAAACGCCTTAGTGCTGATCTTCTCTGTTTTGGAGTTCATTGCAATTCATACCAAATTTATTAATGCTGTAATAAAAGAAAAGGGATTTCGTGCGATTCACAGTATTGATTTCTCTTTCAATTTAAAAGCGCCCTTCAATGTTGTTTTAAAGATAGGCAAATTATTAATCTCTCAATGAGGTGCTATATGAAAAAATCAACTTTATCTGCTGCAGTATTAGCTGCGATCTCATTTGCTGCATTTTCAGCGGCACAGGCTGCCCAATACCCGGATTTACCAATCGGAATCAAAAGCGGTGCAGGCGCTTTAATCAATGATACGGTTTATGTAGGGTTAGGCACGGGTGGTAACAAATTCTTCTCATTAAACTTGAAAGAAAAGGATGCGCAATGGCAAGAAATTGCAGCATTCCCCGGTGGCGATCGTAACCAACCTGTCGCGGCCGCAATTGATGGCAAATTATACGTGTTCGGTGGTTTACAAAAAAATGAAAAAGGCGAATTACAGTTAGTAAATGATGCCTATAGTTATAACCCGGCAGATAACACTTGGACAAAACTTCCGACACATTCACCACGTGGTATTGTGGGCGCAAGTGCGGTGAGTTCTCAAGATAAAATTTATTTAATCGGTGGCGTAAACGAAGCTATTTTTAACGGTTATTTCCAAGATTACACAGCTGCAGGTGATGATAAAGCAAAACAAAAAGCGGTGATGGATCCGTATTTTGATCAACGTCCTCAAGACTATTTCTTCACTCCGGAATTATTCAGCTATCAACCGGCAACTAATAAATGGTACAACGAGGGCGTATTCCCATTCCCACCACGTGCCGGTGCAGCATTTGCTATTAAAGGCAATGATCTTCTCGTTATAAATGGTGAAATCAAACCGGGATTGCGTACTGCCGCAACAGAGCAAGGAACAATTACTAAAAAAGGCGTGAAATGGAAAGCCTTGGGTGATTTACCGGCACCAAAAGGTCAGACACAAGATGGGTTAGCCGGTGCAATGGGCGGATATACCAACGGTTATTATGTGGTAACCGGCGGAGCGAACTTCCCTGGCTCAACTAAACAGTTCAAAGAGGGGAAATTATTTGCTCATCAGGGATTGAAAAAAGCATGGCATAAAGAAGTGTATGCACTCAACAATAACAAATGGAAAATTATTGGTGAGTTACCGGCAGGTATCGGCTATGGAGTGAGCATCGGCTATGACAATAAAGTGTTGCTGATCGGTGGTGAAACCGACGGGGGTAAGGCATTAACAACGGTGCAAACCTTAAGTTATGACGGCAAAACATTAACCATTGAATAATCACTCTTTCTTTATTACGTAGTTAATTTCAATCAACCATGAGGAAATCATTATGAAAAAAACAATTATTGCTTTGGCTGTTGCTGCAATGGCTGCAAGTTCTGCCGCAAATGCTGTTGTCGTTTATGAAAATAAAGATCTTGGCACGAAAATTGACATTGATGGCCGTGCCAGCTTAGAACTTCGCAATGAAAAAAATAAACGTACGGATCTGTACGATGAAGGCTCTCGCTTTCGCGTTCGCGCCTTCCAAGAGATTGGTCAAGGATTTTCAGCATTAGCTGCCGTTGAAATGCGTTTTTCAAGTGGTGGTAATTTCGCCAATGATTTACATGCTAAACGTGTATTCGGGGGATTTACTCATCCTGAAATCGGTACGCTCACCTTTGGTCGTCAATTAACCTTAGGGGATCACATTCCAAAAGCAAATTATACTTACGAATGGGGTGGTAACGTATTCTTAGATCAACATAAAAAAGCGGTACACTTTATGTCTGCTAAGTTTGCCGGTGTTCGTTTTGCGGCGGATTATTATATCGGTGTTCGAGATCAAAGAAGTTAAAGTAAAAGATGCAAATGGAGTAGAAAAAACCGTGCGGAAATCAAGCGGTAACTCCGTTTGGGATGAAGGTCAAGGCTATGGTGTCGGTTTATTCTATGATGGAAAATGGGACGATATTGCGGTTCGTTTCGGTTCCGGCTATACCAAAGTGAAACAATCTGATACAGGTTTTAAAACTGACGAATATGATTTAGTTCGTGCCGGTGTAGGTTTTGATGTCACTTATAAATTGGTTAGCGTCGGTTTAGATTGGGCTTATGGTAAAGCGAATAAAGACCACGATTCAAAAAATATCGGCTTCCAAAAAATCGCTAATGCGGGCGGGCCTTTCAACAAAAATAATCGCTTCCAATTGGGCTTAAAAGTACAGGTTACACCAAAAAATGCGGTTTATTCCGAATACTATTTTGCTCAAGCACAGAAAGCAAATGTTGCTGAGAAATACAAAATGCGCGGTTGGATGATTGGTGCTGACCATAAATTTAATAAATTTGTTTCTGTTTACCTTGAAGGCGGTTCCGGACAGGTGAAACACTCTGCTTTAGCTGATGGTAAATTTAAAAATCATCGTTTAGTGTTAGGTACACGTATTAAATTCTAATAAAAATAATTGCTGCTAGTAAATTTCGGCTAATCATTCTCTATTGTGATTAGCCGCTTTTTTATGTATTGAGGTATAGTAAAAATTAAAAAAAAATAGTTTCAATTTTTACCGAGTTAATCAAGAGATAGAAATTATTTCACAACTTAGAAAAGCCAAATTAAAGATAGGGAAATAAAGAAAATATATTGATAAAAATATTGAAGTAAATCCATAAAATAATCTCTATAGGCATAATTTAACTCAATTTAGGAAAATTAATCTATTTATGAAAAATTTAATGATCTTGTTTATAAAAATCCTTTAAATAAAATCATTCTCTACTATTTAATAAAACAACATCTTTATCTACTATACATAAAATTAAACCACCCTAATCAGGGTGGTTTTGTTTTAGTGAGCGATAAGGGGGAATCAGAATCGATATTCCAATTTTCCTAAAACATTGGTTTGTTTTAGCTTAGCTTGGGATAACGCTTGGCGATAACTGACTTGTAAGCCAAAGGTTAAATTTGATGTAACATTCACTGTTGCCGCCACCTTATAAAGCATAGCATTTCCCAATTTACTTATCGCAAAGGTTTCACTTTGATTGACTGTTGGGGCAATAATTAATTTCGGATTATTGCTATGGTTATATTCATAGAATACCCCTGCTTTTAAGGCTAATTTTTCCCCTTTCCAATTCAAATATGTCCCCAGTTGCTGGGTAAATACACGGTAGTTTTGACTATCAATTTTCCAACCGTTTTCTCTATCTTTCACATTATTATGCAGATATTGATAACTCAAAGCTGTTGTTGGGGTGAAGCTGAATTTTCCAAATGGAATATCATAACCCAATTGTCCGAATAACTGGAATTGATATGCTTTAACGGAGCTTATCTCTTTTTGTTGGGCAGTAGAAATATCCCCACGGTGATGATGATAGCCTGCTCCAACTTTAAATAACCAATTATCCCAACGATTATTTAAAGCAGCTAATGCAGAAACCGTTTTATATTTGGCTTTGCTGTATCCGTCCGCCGCTTGCGGTTCAACATTTTGCTTGCTAAAGGCAAGTGCGGAATGCAGTTCGCTATGCTCGTCGAGAGAAACATAACCGCCTAATAACGTGGTATTTTGGGAAGACTTATAATGATATCCATAATTTGTAAAGCCGAGATCATTGTGATAACGGTGTTTGGTATGGGATTGAATAACATAAAGCCCGTGCTTGTGTTTTAAATCAAGATTATCTTGGAACATTCCCTGAATGAGATTACCTTGATGATAAAGTGCAGTGTTAGACACAATATAAGAAGGGACTTGGGCTAACACGGCAGGTCGGCTTGGTTTTGTTGAAGAAGGTTCCTGTTCAATAGGCTCAACAGGTTTTTCCACCACTGGTGGTGTTGCTTCAGCCGATTGAATAGGTTTCTCTACCACAGGTGGGGTTGGCTCAACAGGTTTAGGTTTTCTAATCACGGGCTCTAACGGTTGACCAGTTTCATCAATCATCATATTTTGTAAGCGGAAATCGGTAAAATCAGAATTAGCCGTTTCACTCATTTGGTTATCTGCGGCCGCTGACATGCCTGCTTCAACACTAACAAGCGTCAACGGGTGTAAACCCGCACTCCGTTCTAGGCTAAGAACCCGACGTAATGCCAATTTTTGTAACCCGTTAGGATCTTTAACTTGGATAAGCGAAATACCCTCATCGGCATCATAACGCCCGTTATTGTTACTATCGGAATTACCTAAGTGGGTATTTAATAATTGAATATCCACAGGAATAGGTTGATCGCTTTCTAACTTACCTTTAATTAATACTTGATCGTGCCGCCAATTCTTAATTTGTTCACTATCATTATTCACCGTCAATATAAAGCTCCCCCCTTGGTTATTCAAATGATTAAGCGTTAATCGATTACCATTAAATTCTTGTGGGCTCGCAACGTACAGGGTCGGTTGAACACGACTACCTTGTGATAACGTTAATGTTCCGCCTATCCCACCCTGCCCTGTTAGAACAGAATTACCTGAAAAACTGACCGCACTTTGGTGAATATTGCCATTTAACTCAAAAATACCGCCGGTAACTTGCGTTTTTCCTGTGTGGTTTAATTCACCGCTGACTTTGGCATAACCATTACCCGTTTTAATCAAATGCCCTTCACCTTCCGTATTCGTATTGAGTTGTACCATTTGATCCGATTCAATAGAAAGTATTGCATTTTCCGCTAAGGAAATTTTTTGCGTATTTAATACGGCATTATTTTGTAAACTCACTTGGCTGTCAGAGGCTAAATGGATCTGTTTCGCCTGATGTTGATGATCGGCATAAACTAAGCGACCTTTTTTCACTTCAATTTGATTAAGTCGGCTATTTCCTTCCAAGATTAACGTACTTTGAGCTTCTGTCGGTTGATAATTTAAATTAAGCTCCCCCTGATTATTCCCCACTTTTCCTACAATACGGTGTTCACCATTAAGCTTATAAGTAAAGGTTGCAGCGGTTGCAGCCTGATTAACAATATTTCCCGTAATAATCGGTGAACGTAATCCTTGCTCTTCAGTATTTGCCTGTGGGGCAACGGTAAGATCACGGCCGTATAAATCGAGAGTTCCTTTTTCAAGATTGATTTTGCTAAGATCAAGTTGCTCGTTATCTGCTAACCGTAAAGTACCGTTTTCTTTCACCAAGACGGAAGCATAAGCCTGTTTTTCACCGGCCGCATTGGCTTGTTGATTGAGTGTGGCAATGCCTTCACGAACCTCTAAATGAGCGGGATTGATCCCCTCCCCCACTTTAACCATTTCACCATCACCAATTTTGTAATAAGTTTCTTCCTCAATACTGTTGAGTGAAACATTTGGGTTTGAGGTATTGCGGCTGTCTCGGTAAATCATATTACTTTTCCAAAACAGTTCTTGAAGGTTAAATCGGACAAATTTTGCGTTTTCACCTTGAACCTGTTCATATAACAAACCGATATCGCCATTTGGTAATTCAGTTAAACTATTATAAGCATAAGTACCTTCATCAATCGTGGTATGATATTTCCATTCAATCGAACCGTCCGGCTGAACTTCACCCAACCAAGCCCGCCCGTTTCTACGTGTACTTGCGTGTGGGTTTGCAAATACCAAATACTCTTTACCATCAATAAGTTTGGAATAATGGATAACGGACATTTGCGAATAAGGATCAAGCAAAGCAGCCTCTCTTAAACGAGCACTTTTATCCCAAGTCATCCCCCCGTCATGACTGGTAGAAATAATCACAGCGCCTGTACGGTTACGAGAGAACATCTTAATATCACCGTTGTTCATTTCAACAACTTGCGATTCGGTGATCTCTTGTTGGTTACTATCAATATAGCGAGATCCACCCATTTCATCAAAGTAAGCATCATTAGGAGATTCGCCACGTTGCCAGGTTTTACCGCCATCGGAACTGATAATCACGGCTGCGGATTGTTTGTTCTGACGGTTAGTATAATAAACAGGAATCATAAGATTACCATTTTTCAGTTGAATCCCCGTTCCCGGCCCTGTTCCAAGAAAACGCATCCAATCTGCTTTAACTTGGGTTGTAATATCAACAGGATTCGCCCAAGTTTTACCGTTATCATCGCTATAAGTCATCCATAAATAACTGGTGTAGTGAGCGTTGAACGGACCACTATCGTTACCCGTTCGTTTGGAACGTAGAAAAATATTACCCTGCCGTTCATTGGTACTGATTTTAATAATATCACCGAGATCTTTAAATGAACGTGTAGCATCACCTTCCACTACGACGCGATAATCTAAGGCTTCTCCGGCTGCGTTATGAATGATACCGCCTTCACGCACAGTATATCTTGCTCCATTGACATCGGTTAGCATTCGATACCATTTACCATTGACTTTAATATGCCCGGTACCTTCAGATTCATAACTTGCTTGCGAATTATTAAACATTCCAAATAAAGCTTTTGATTCCGGGAACATATCAAACATCATAAAAATTCGACCGCTCTTTTTATCTTGAGTCATCACTCCGTCAATGACTAAAGCGGAGTCAGCCTCACCGAGCGGAGTATAAGGCTGGGTCGCCAAATCCATTACAACTTGATCTTCTTGCCAAGTTATACCGCCATCTAAACTACGGCGAATAGCTAAATCAATATTTCCCCAGTCACTGGCGTGTTGGTTCCGTTTATCAATCGCTGCGATGACCACGCCATCTTTAGTGGTAAATAAACCGGGAATACGATAACTTCTTGCTCCGCCTTGCCCGGGTTTAAATAATTCTTCTTTTTCACTCATAAACGCTCCCATATTGGTTCGTTTTTCATGTAAAAAAGCGAGTTTTTCTGCATTTTTCTGAATATCAACTCTTTGACGCTCGACAATATCCGAATGCAAGCGAGCCACCGCTTCATCGGATAATACATCATCGGTTGCTCCCGCATGATAAATCGAGCCTGAGAAATTATTGGCAGGATAGCTTGCACGCGTCAGTGAGCCTAATGTTGCCGTTGTTAAACCTGAAATATCTTCAAAAAATTTGGATTGATTGGTACTTTTTTGTAATTGACCATCGACATAAATTTTGATGGTTTGATTGACTTTATCAAAAGCGTAGGTAACAGTTCTGAATTCATTGGTAATCGGCAATTCCGGTGTAACCAATTCATTATTTGGAATTAAGCGTGTATTGGTATCGGTTCGTAATTCCACCCCATATTGTACTTTATTGCCTTTGGTATTCACATAAAAAGAGGCATAACGTACATTAGATGTCGGATCGCTGACCCCTAATAAATTATTAAAGCCGCCATTAGGTTTTACGCGAAATGTCACCGTACCGGATCCTAAACCAAACACTCCTTTGTCTCTAAATTGCTGAGTTACATCAATAGGTCTATCAAAATTTTCCAAACTCGAGAAATCTAAAATACCGGTTGAATGTACCGCCTCGACAGGATTTACGGTAAAAATCGCAGAAGAAATTAGAAGAGATAATGCGGTTTTTTTGAAAAATGTTGACTTTTTCATAGAGTTGCTCCTTACGTAACATAAAATGGTTAAAAAGAAACCAAAATTATTATCGGCTGAATGTTGCAATACTCCAAAAAGAAAACAATAATGAAGTTTTAATTTTGTGATAGATCTCTCAAAATTATTTTGAATGAATTGATATCTTTGCCGTGATAAAAAATGAAATAAAATCAGTAAGTATAGTAAACAATAACAAGACGTTAATGCTTGGTGTCGTTCTACATTTATCTGAATATTTACCGGACTTTGGATAGATAGTCGTTATTTATTGGGAACGGGAGAACATCAACCGAAAGGAAGTAGCTTGCATTAAAAAATCGGAGAAATGATGAATTGTCCGGTTCGGTTTGCCATATAGTCACGCATAATATCAAAAAGTGCGGTCATTTTTGACCGCACTTTTAACGCTTCTACCCCTTTAAAATATCACGTAAACGATCTAACTGACTTTGGGTTTGTTGCTGCTTCTGTACGGTGGTGAGTTTCGGTTTATCACGTTCCCACAACACATCATCATTCGGCAGTTCTGCCAAGAAACGGCTTGGTTCCGGACGAATTAATTCGCCATACTGACGGCGTTCACGACACAATGAAAAGGTCAGTTCTTTTTGCGCACGGGTAATCCCCACATAAGCTAAACGCCGCTCCTCTTCGACATTATCTTCGTCAATACTTGTTTGATGCGGCAAAATACCCTCTTCCATACCGATAAGATACACATAGGGAAATTCTAACCCTTTAGAAGCGTGTAAGGTCATTAATTGAACCTGATCTGTACTTTCTTCATCTTCGCCTCGCTCAAGCATATCCCGCAGTGTCAATCTTGCCACCACTTGGCTTAAGGTCATCGGCTCGTCCGTTTCGTTCCCTTTCAACATATCCGCCACCCAATCAAACAATGTCGCCACATTTTTACTTTGCATTTCAGCCGCTTTCGGAGTGGTGGCGTATTCATATAAATATTCTTCATAGTGAATTGCCGCCAACATAGCACGCACGGCACGTTCCGGAGCAGAGCGTTGTACTTCATCATTCAATTCCACAATCCATCGTCCGAATTTTTGCAATGCGTCATAGGCTTTTGGGGTGATACGCTGAATGAGTTCAAATTCAAAAATAGCATCAAACAAACTAATATGTTTTTCTTGCGCCAATTCACCAAGTTTTTGTAAGGTTGCCATTCCGATTTCCCGTTTTGGCGTGTTTACAATACGTAAAAATGCCGCATCATCATCTTGATTTACCACCAAACGCAAATACGCCATCATATCCTTGATTTCAGTTCGGGAGAAAAAAGACGTGCCGCCGGAAATTTTATATGGAATGCGATTTTGCATTAACACTTTTTCCAACAAACGGGATTGGTGATTTCCACGGTATAAAATGGCGTAATCTTTATATTTGGTTTTTCGGCTAAAACGGTGTGCAACAAGTTCCGCAACAATACGTTCCGCTTCGTGTTCTTCATTTTTCGCCTCGATCACGAGCAATTTTTCTCCTTCGCCGATAGTAGAGAAAAGTTTTTTATCAAATACGTGCTCATTATTGTCGATAAGAATATTGGCACAATGCAAAATCCGTTGAGTGGAGCGGTAATTTTGCTCCAATTTAATAACTTGTAAGCGTGGGAAATCATCACGTAAACGCACCATATTTTCCGGGCGCGCGCCACGCCACGAATAAATGGATTGATCATCATCACCCACCACGGTAAAACAAACACGCTCCCCCACCAACAATTTAATCAATTCATATTGACTGGTGTTGGTGTCTTGATATTCATCAACCAGCAGATAACGAATTTTCGCTTGCCATTTTGACCGCACTTCTTCATTTTGCTTAAACAATAAAGTCGGCAGCATAATCAAATCGTCAAAATCTAACGCATTATAGGCTCGAATTTGCACGGCATAACGCTCGTAACATTGAGCGAAAGTTTGATACTTTGCATCACGTGCTAAGACAAAGGCTTGCTGTGGTGAAATGAGATCATTTTTCCAGTTGGAGATTGCAGAAATCAGTTCACGCAGTAAATCTTTATCTTCTTTCAACACATCTGCGGTGAGCTCCTTTAATAAAGCAAGCTGATCATGTTCATCAAACAAGGTCATATTCGCTTTAAAGCCAAGGGCTTTATATTCTCGTTTGATAATATCAAAACCAAGAGTATGGAAAGTGGATACCATCAATCCTTTGGATTGTTCTTTGCCGATAGAATGTGCCACACGTTCTTTCATTTCTCGGGCTGCTTTGTTGGTGAAGGTAACGGCGGCAATTTGTCGTGGAGAATAACCGCGCTTTGCGATCAAATATGCGATTTTATTAATAATCACACGTGTTTTGCCGGAACCTGCCCCTGCCAGTACAAGGCAAGGGCCGGTCACATATTCCACGGCTTGTTGTTGTTGAGAATTAAGTTTCATAATAATAAGTGAACGTTTTTACGGTATTTGTAGGATATCGTTAGGCAAAGCGGTAACGCACCAACAACAAGATTTAATGATAAAACGGTGCGTTACGGCTTTGCCTAACGACACCCTACTCCAAGAAATATTGGAGACGGCTAAATAATACCGTTTTTTATTGTAATAACTGTTAAAACATAGGATATAAAACGCAGCTTTACACACAAAAGGGCAAGATGTGCGAATGATAAATGATTCCGCTATCGAAATAACACATTACTGCGCCCATGCATAGGGCAACAAAACCGTATCCAACAGAAAAGATAAGGGTAAATCCAAAATCGGCAAGCCCCATTGCTGCGCCATTTCTAAATCGTAAGCAGCGCCGGCATAAGCGGTGTACTTTTCTGAAGGAGAGAGCAATTTCACCACCGTGCCACAGCCGGATAAGGCAAAAAGTGCGGTCAAAAAAATTAATGTTTTCATTTCGCTTGCAAAGCTTGAAAAACGGGTTCAGGCACAAGTTCCGCCACATCCCCGCCGTGTAAATAAATTTCCCGCACAATAGTGGATGAGACAAACGCCCACTTTTCAGCCGGAGGAAAAAATAAACTTTCTACGCCATTTGTTAATAAACGATTGAGTGCGGCAAGCTGAAGTTCATATTCAAAATCCGTCGTTGTGCGCACACCACGAATTATGGCGGAAATCTGACGCTCCGTAATCACTTTTGCCAATAAATCAGAAAACCCGAACACTTCCACATTCGACAGCGGATAAACGGATTGACGCACAAGTTCTACGCGTTCTTCCAAAGAAAACAATGGGCTCTTACTTGGGCTATTTGCCACGGCGACCAAAACTTTTGGAAAAATGACCGCACTTCGTTTGATGATGTCTAAATGTCCGTTCGTTATAGGATCAAAAGTACCGGGATAAATCACTGTTGTCATACATTGCGCTCCAAATAAGGCTTTAATAAATTTAATAAACGTTGCAACGCCCCACGATTTTCAATTAAGACTTCATAACCGGCATTACCGAAACGTTTACGCCCTTCCGGCGAATTAAGTAATGCTTCGACCGCGCGTTCCAAACCGCCTGCCGTAGAACTCACCTCAAGCACTCCCTGCACTTCTAACAACATTCTAAACACTTCAGGAAAATTAAAAGTATGTTTACCGGTGATAACAGGGATTTTAAATGCTAAAGGTTCAAGAGGATTATGTCCCCCTTGTTTAACAAGACTTCCGCCCACAAAGGCAATATCGGAAATACCATATAGCAACATCAGCTCCCCCATTGAATCACCTAAAATTACCTGCGTATCGGCAATCGGCAGCTCTCCGGAAGTACGGCGGATAAATTGAAATTTTTCTTTTTCAATTAAATCGGCAACGGAATTAAAACGCTCCGGATGACGCGGAACAAGTAACAAAAGCAAATCGGGATATTTCTTTAAAAGTTGCCGATGCGCCTGCAAAATAATTTCTTCTTCACCTTCATGCGTGCTGGCGGCAATCCAAATGTGACGTTGTTGAACCCATTGCTCATGCAAAACCCGAATTTGCTCAAGCAACTCCGCATTAATGGTTAAATCGTATTTAATATTACCGGTAAGTTTAAGCTTTGACTCAGGATAGCCCAGTGTTAAAAAACGTTTTCCGCTAATTTGATCTTGTGGCGCAATCAAACTGATTTGCGACCACATTGTTTGTAAACTCGACCGCACTTTTCCGTACCTTTTTGCCGAACGCGCCGACAAACGTGCATTTGCTACGATAAACGGCACATTACGGCGATGAAGTTGATGAATCAAATTCGGCCAAAGCTCCGTTTCAATCACAATGCAAAGTTTGGGCTGAATAAAATCAATAAAACGATTAATTGCATCAGGGAGATCATAAGGCAAATAACAATGGGTCACGCTATCACCGAAAGCGGCTTTCACACGATCTGATCCGGTTGGCGTTACCGTAGTGAAGGTTATCGATAAATGAGGATAATTTTGTTGAATACGGCGTACTAACGGTGTGGCAGCGATCACCTCCCCCACCGAAGCGGCGTGAACCACAATTCCATAAGGAGAAGGACGAGTTAAATCCTTATAGTAGCCATAACGCTCGCCCAGTCTTTTACGATAATTCGGAGCTTTAAATCCACGTATCCACATAAAAAACAGTACCAATGGCTGAATCAGGTACATCAAGCCGGTATAAAAAAAACGCCACATAAATGAAATTCGGTTATACTCAGAAAAATTTCGGCTAGTATATCAAAAAAGGGATAAAAAGATGCCAACAATTAGCGTTGCAATGATTGTAAAAGACGAAGGAAAAGATTTGTCAAAATGTCTTGAAACCGTAAAAGACTGGGTGGATGAAATCGTGATTTTAGATTCCGGCAGCACGGATAACACGAAAACAATTGCGTTAAGCTATGGTGCAAAATTTTACGAAAATACAGATTGGCCGGGATTCGGTAAACAACGCCAACTTGCCCAACAATACGTAACAAGCGATTATGTGCTTTGGCTTGATGCCGATGAACGAATTACTCCCGAATTACGTGAATCCATTCAGCTGGCAATACAAAAAAACACCGAAAATACCGTGTATGAACTACCACGCGTTAGCGAAGTATTCGGACGGAAAATCCGCCACTCCGGTTGGTATCCTGATTATGTCGTGCGTTTATATCGCACGGCTTATGCCGGCTATAATGATGCCTTGGTTCATGAAAAAGTCTGTTATCCGAAGGATACGAAAGTCGAGCGATTAAAAGGCGATTTAGAACATTTCACTTATAAAAGCATTCACCATTATTTGGTGAAATCGGCAGGTTATGCGAAAGCCTGGGCGGATCAACGCCAAGCGAAAGGTAAAAAAGCCACTCTACTTCAGGGAATTACCCACGCTATTAGCTGTTTTGTAAAAATGTACATTATTAAGGCCGGATTTCTAGATGGCAAACAAGGCTTTTTACTCGCCGTGCTTTCCGCCCATTCCACATTCGTAAAATATGCGGATCTGTGGGAACGGGAGCAACATTAACAAAGGTGTAATGGACAAAAAGTGCGGTCGAAATTGACCGCACTTTTGCATTAAGCGGTATTATGTATCAGTTGCACAAAGAGAATTTTATCTCCGAGATTTCTTAGGGTAGAGTGTCGTTAGGCGAAGCCGTAACGCACCTTACAATGTTTTGTGCAAATGCTACAACAATACCACATTAAGAGAACTTATTGTCTCGCCACAACGTTTCCATCGGCATAATCCACCGTCACAATGCGGCTTGGGAGTAGTTTCCCTGAAAGAATTTGTTGCGCCAACGGATTTTCGATTTCTTGCTGAATCGCACGTTTTAACGGGCGTGCGCCGTAAATCGGGTCGTATCCCACTTCGCCGATAAAATCAATCAAAGTTTCGCTGAACACGATTTCATAACCACGCGTTTCCATACGTTTTGCCAAACGTTCCAATTGAATGCCTGCAATCGCCCGAATGTTTTCTTTCGCAAGCGGATGAAACACCACGGTTTCATCAATACGATTGATAAATTCCGGACGGAAATGTCCGCTAACAACCGACATCACCATTTCTTTCATTTCATCATAACTTCCGTTTTGATGTTCTTGAATTAAATGCGAGCCTAAGTTAGATGTCATAATTACAACGGTATTGCGAAAATCCACGGTTCTTCCTTGCCCATCAGTCAAACGACCATCATCCAACACTTGCAATAGAATATTAAACACATCGGCGTGCGCTTTTTCTACTTCATCAAGCAAGATGACGGAATACGGACGGCGGCGAACCGCTTCGGTTAAATAACCGCCTTCTTCATAGCCTACATAACCCGGAGGCGCACCGACAAGGCGAGAAACGCTGTGTTTTTCCATAAACTCCGACATATCAATACGCACCATCGCATCTTCGCTGTCAAATAAGAATTTCGCCAAGGTTTTACATAATTCCGTTTTTCCCACGCCTGTTGGTCCTAAGAATAAGAAAGAACCAATCGGGCGATTCGGATCAGAAAGCCCCGCACGGCTACGACGAATCGCATTCGCCACCGCATCCACGGCCTCATTCTGACCGATGACCCGTTTATGCAATTCTTCTTCCATACGTAAGAGTTTTTCTTTCTCACCTTCCATCATTTTGGAGACCGGAATACCCGTAGCTTTAGAAAGCACTTCTGCAATCTCTTCATCGGTAACACGGTAGCGTAACAAGCTCATTTCTTTACCTTCACCGGTTTCGGCTTGAGCAAGTTGTTTTTCCAATTCAGGAATCCGACCGTATTGCAATTCGGACATTTTACTTAAATCACCGGCGCGGCGTGCCTGCTCCATTTCGGTTTTTGCCGCATCCAACTCCTGTTTAATGTGTTGCGAACCGGAAAGTGCGGCTTTTTCGGATTTCCATACTTCTTCTAATTCTGCGTACTCACGTTCTTTGTCAGAAAGTTCTTTTTCTAACATTTCCAAACGTTTACGGCTTGCCTCATCTTCTTCTTTTTTGAGTGCCTGTTGCTCTAATTTTAATTGAATAATACGGCGTTCCAAGCGATCGAGCGGTTCCGGTTTGGAATCAATTTCCATACGAATACCGGATGCCGCTTCATCAATCAAGTCAATTGCTTTATCCGGTAATTGACGATCCGAGATATAACGATGGGAAAGGGTTGCCGCCGCTACAATCGCCGGGTCGGTAATATCTACGTGATGGTGGATTTCATAACGTTCTTTCAAACCGCGCAAAATTGCAATGGTGTCTTCTACGCTTGGTTCATCAACAAACACTTTTTGGAAACGGCGTTCAAGTGCCGCATCTTTTTCAATATATTGACGATATTCATCAAGGGTCGTTGCGCCTACACAGTGTAATTCACCACGCGCCAAGCTCGGTTTTAATAGGTTACCGGCATCCATTGCACCATCGGTTTTGCCTGCACCGACCATTGTGTGAATTTCATCAATGAATAAAATCACACGCCCTTCTTCTTTCGCAAGCTCGTTCAATACGGCTTTCAAACGTTCTTCAAATTCACCGCGATATTTTGCTCCCGCAATCAATGCGCCCATATCCAAAGAAAGAACACGTTTATTTTTCAATCCTTCCGGCACTTCTCCGTTCACAATACGCTGCGCCAACCCTTCTACAATGGCGGTTTTGCCCACTCCCGGCTCACCGATTAAGACCGGATTATTTTTTGTACGGCGTTGTAAAACCTGAATCGCACGGCGAATTTCTTCGTCACGCCCAATCACCGGATCAAGTTTTCCGCTTTCTGCACGTGCGGTTAAATCAATCGTATATTTCTCAAGGGCTTGTCTGCTTTCTTCTGCATTTTGATCGTTCACCTTTTGTCCTCCGCGAATATGTTGAATCGCCTGTGAAACTCGCTCTTTTTTCGCACCGCATTTCGTTAAAATATCCCTTAACGAACCACGCTCCTCTAATGCGGCAAGCAGAAATAATTCACTTGAAATAAATTTATCTTGGTTTTGTTGTGCGAGTTTATCGCATAAATTTAATAAATTAAGTAATTGACGAGAAAGTTGTACATCACCTCCATTGCCGGAAACTTGCGGTAACCTATTAAGCTCATTGCTTAATTCATTACGCAATAAGGCAACATTTACGCCACTTGCCGTTAAAATAGGTGCAATAGAACCCTCTTGTTGATTTAAAAGTGCGGTCAATAAATGCACCGGTTCAATAAACTGATTATCTTTGCCAAGCGCAAGAGACTGTGCTTCACTCAAGGCCTGTTGAAATTTTGTGGTAAATTTTTCGATATTCATACGCTGTCCTTATTTCCAGATTCCTTATTCTAGATTCATAATGGCTTTCGCCTTTCGCACAAAATAAGTAAGAGCATTTGAGGGGATTTCAAGAGAAAACACGAAATATTTTTTAGTTTTACCTATCAATTAAATTGAGATGATAGATTTTACCCAACCAAAATATCAAAAAGCGGCACATCCCAAGATTCAACAGGTAAGGATTCGAGTTGCTGACAGCTATGCGCCAATCCCACAGGGATAAAGGATTTTTTCTGCCAATGTTGCAACGTACGATCATAAAAGCCACCGCCCATTCCAAGTCGATTGCCCTGTTTATCGAAAGCCACTAAGGGTGTGAATAAAATATCCAGCTCATTTAGCGGCAGCACATATTGTACATTGAGTTTTGGTTCCCAAATCCCAAATTGATTTTGCACCAAAGGAGTATCCGGTAAATAACGTAAAAACAGTAAATGATGTTTGGCAAAAGGGTGTAAAACCGGCAAAAACACACTCTTATTTTGCTCCCAAAGTTTTTTTATTAAGGCGTGGGTAGAAATTTCACCATCAAAAGAAAGATATAGGGCAATGTTGTGCGCTTGACGCCGCTGAATTAAATCAAGCGCTTGATGTGTAACGGTTTGTTCCGCCCGTTGCTGCTGAAGTGCGGTCAAATTTGCACGAGTTTTACGAATTTGACGACGAATTTGACTGCGTTGTTGAGTAATCATGGAAATGAAAGAAGAGGGAACCCAGAGTGCCGTTGCGGGCGGTAGTCCTTGAACCCGACGGTTCAAGGAAATCGATAAGGTCATCTTCAGGTTTCTTAATTCCTTTATTTTTCAGGAGAAGAATAAAGGCAAAGCCTACACACCAATGACGGGAAACCGATTTATAAGATTTTAAGTATCGGCTCAGGGACATAACCCACTGACGAACACTCCAGGAAATCTTTTATGGGCTTTATACTAGCCGAAACGTTGTTTTTTTACCAGTAGTAATTTTTAAAATTTGTGATCTTGCGCACAAATTATTCTCTTGTTGAACGAACACTCTCCAACGAATGATCCAACTGCTGAATCCGTGTTTTCAGCACATCTTCAATTTGCGCATTTTTATTTTTTTCTTGGGTCAATTCAAAACTTAAATTCAACGCCACAATAGAAAGCACGCGATCAAGTTGAATCAATCCTGTTTTTTCTTTCATTTCGGAAACCAAGGCATCTAAATGGTATGCGGCTTGACGCAAAGCTTCCTCTTGCTCATGAGGCACATTTAAACGTAATACTTGCCCTAACACGACAATTTCAACCGATTTTAATGACATTGTATTTCCCTTTACTTCCATTCTGAATGGGTGGCATTATGCCATAGTCAACATTTTTCGTCATATACTTTGCGGTCAATCGGCGAGCTTTTATCCATTCGCACTTTTCAGAATTTAGAGTGAATTAAATTTAAAAACGGATACAAAGCCGCAAGCCGAAGACAGTACAAACGAGTGTGGTTAAGCGCAGCAATAATCGTCGAGATTTTTAAATTTAATTCACTATACGTTATAATGCGTTCATTTCAGAGTTTCAAACGGAATTTATATGGCACAGATCGCAGCAAATCCGCTGGTATTAGTGGATGGTTCTTCTTATTTATATCGTGCATTTCACGCATTTCCTCCTTTAACCAATTCGGCAGGTGAACCTACCGGTGCAATGTATGGTGTGCTGAATATGCTCAAAAGCCTGATTTCACAGGTACAACCCAGCCATATTGCCGTGGTATTTGATGCCAAAGGGAAAACATTTCGTGATGAAATATTTGAGCAATATAAATCTCACCGTCCGCCGATGCCCGATGATCTGCGTAAACAAATACAACCTTTACACGATATTATCCGCGCACTCGGCATTCCGCTTTTGGTGGTAGAAGGCGTAGAAGCGGACGATGTTATCGGCACGCTTGCCGTGCAAGCCTCACAAGCCGGCAAAAAAGTGCTGATTAGTACCGGCGATAAAGATATGGCACAGCTGGTTGATGATAACATTATGCTTATCAATACGATGAATAACAGCCTGCTCGATCGTGAAGCGGTAATCGAAAAATACGGCATTCCACCGGAACTCATTATTGATTACCTTGCACTGATGGGCGATAGCGCCGATAACATTCCGGGGGTTGCAGGTGTAGGTGAAAAAACCGCATTGGGGCTTTTACAAGGTATCGGCAATATGGCGGAAATTTATGCCAGTCTTGAAAAAGTGGCGGATTTACCCATCCGCGGCGCAAAAAAATTAGGCGAAAAATTGTTTGCCCAAAAAACAATGGCGGACTTGTCTTATACCCTTGCCACCATTAAAACTGATGTGGAACTCAACATTACACCGGAAGAATTACTGCTCGGTGAAAGTCAAAATGATCAACTCACCGAATATTTCGCCCGCTATGAATTTAAACGTTGGTTGAACGAAGTGATGAATGGCGCCGGTTCCATTACAAAAATTTCAGAACAACCGATAAAAATAAATACATATCAAGTGACTCCGGCAAATACAAGTGCGGTTGAAAATTCGCCTGAAATTCAAATTGATCGCAGCCGATATGAAACCCTCCTCACCGAAGCGGATCTTCACCACTGGGTTGAAAAACTTTCGCAAACCCGCCTTTTTGCGCTGGATACGGAAACCGACAGTCTGGATTATATGTCGGCAAACTTAGTCGGACTTTCTTTTGCGTTAGAAAATGGCGAAGCCGCTTATTTACCGCTGCGATTAGATTATCTCGGCGCACCGAAAACGTTAGAAAAAACGACCGCACTTTCAGCCCTCAAACCGATATTGGAAAATGCCGAGATTAAAAAGACGGGGCAAAATATCAAATACGATCTCACTATTTTGGCGCGCAACGGCATTAACGTGCAAGGCGTAGCATTTGATACGATGCTTGAATCTTACGTGCTAAATAGCACAGGTCGCCACAATATGGATGACCTTTCTAAACGCTATCTGGGACATCAAACCATTCATTTTGAAGACATCGCAGGAAAAGGGAAAAATCAGCTCACGTTTAATCAAATTCCATTGGAGCAAGCCGCCGAATATGCCGCAGAAGATGCGGATGTTACGATGAAATTACAACAGATTTTATGGACAAAATTACAAGAAGAACCAAGCCTTGTAACGCTCTTTGAAGAAATGGAATTGCCATTATTAAGCGTGCTTTCCCGTATGGAACGCACCGGCGTATTAATTGATAGCGATGCGCTTTTTATGCAATCCAACGAAATTGCAGCCAGATTGACCGCACTTGAAGGACAAGCTTACGAACTGGCAGGACAAAAATTCAATCTTGCCTCTCCCAAACAGTTACAAGAAATTTTGTTTGATAAACTCGGCTTACCGGTATTGCAAAAAACTCCTAAAGGTGCGCCCTCAACCAATGAAGACGTATTAGAAGAGCTCGCTTACAGCCACGAATTACCCAAAGTGCTGGTAGAACATCGAGGCTTGAGTAAGTTAAAATCCACCTACACCGATAAACTTCCGCAAATGGTAAATGCGCAAACCGGGCGTGTGCATACTTCGTATCATCAGGCGGTAACCGCAACGGGGCGATTGTCTTCCAGTGATCCTAACTTGCAGAATATTCCGATTCGTAATGAAGAAGGTCGCCGCATTCGCCAAGCCTTTATCGCGCGTGAAGGATATTCCGTTATGGCGGCGGACTACTCCCAAATCGAATTGCGCATTATGGCGCATTTGTCGAACGACCAAGGGTTGATTCAAGCATTTGCTCAAGGCAAAGACATTCACCGCGCGACCGCCGCAGAAATTTTTGGTGTACCGCAAGACGAAGTAACAAGTGAACAACGTCGCAATGCAAAAGCCATTAACTTCGGTTTGATTTACGGAATGTCCGCATTCGGACTTTCTCGCCAACTTGGTATTCCGCGAGCTGATGCACAAAAATATATGGATTTATACTTCCAACGCTACCCGGGCGTGCAACACTTTATGAATGACATCCGCGAAAAAGCCAAAGCACAGGGATATGTGGAAACCTTATTCGGTCGCCGTTTGTACTTACCGGAGATTAATTCCAATAACAGTATGCGCCGTAAAGGTGCGGAACGCGTGGCAATCAATGCGCCAATGCAGGGAACCGCTGCGGATATTATCAAACGGGCGATGATTAAATTAGACGAATTTATACGCAATGATCCCGATATCGAAATGATTATGCAAGTGCATGATGAACTGGTGTTTGAAGTGCGGTCGGAAAAAGTCGAGTTTTATCGCCCGCTAATTAAACAATATATGGAAACGGCCGCCAATCTTGTGGTTCCATTAATTGTGGAAGTCGGCGTAGGCAAAAATTGGGATGAAGCCCATTAATCGGTTAAACAAAACTCAAAAAAATGATGATGAACCAAGAAAGACTAAAAGAAATCGAAGCACCGTTACTCCACATTGTCGAGCGTGATGTTGTGCCGGCATTGGGTTGTACAGAACCTATCTCCCTTGCATTGGCTTCTGCTACGGCAGCTAAATATTTAGGTAAAACACCGACAAAAATTGAAGCGAAAGTATCACCCAACTTAATGAAAAACGGTTTAGGTGTCGCCGTGCCGGGAACGGGTATGGTCGGCTTGCCGATCGCTGCGGCGGTTGGGGCGTTGGGTGGCGATCCCGATGGTGGCTTGCAAGTATTAAAACATATTACACCGCAGCAAGTCTCAAATGCGAAAGCAATGCTGGAGCAAAAATGCGTTTCAGTAGATATTCACCCGACCGACCATATTTTATATTCCGAAGCGGTATTGTTTGCGGATAGTGAGCGGGTAAAAGTCGTCATTCAAGATCAACACACCAACATTATTTTTATTGAAAAAAATGGCGAAGTGCTATTTGAGAAAACGGCAGATGAACGTACCGATTGCGATCCCTATGATATTTTCAAGCGGATTAACGCACGAGAAATTTTTGATTTTTCCTGCCAAGTGGCATTAGATAAAATTCGCTTTATCGGACAAGCGGATAAACTCAACCGCGCCCTTTCTAACGAAGGTTTACGTGAAAATTATGGCTTACACATCGGCAGAACCTTGCGTAAACAAGTCGGCAGCGGCTTAATTTCCGATGATTTACTCAGCAAAATTATGATCGAAACCACCGCCGCCTCAGATGCCAGAATGGGCGGTGCTACCCTACCCGCAATGAGTAATTCCGGTTCGGGTAACCAAGGAATTGCCGCAACAATGCCGGTTGTGGTGGTATCGGATTATTTAAAGGTTGATGAAGAAAAACGCCTTCGTGCTTTATTTTTATCCCATTTAATGGCGATTTATATTCACAGTAAATTGCCAAAATTATCCGCACTTTGTGCCGTAACCACCGCTTCTATGGGGAGTTGTGCAGGCATTGCTTATTTGCTAACGGGTAAATTTGAAACCGCCGGTATGGGCATTTGCAGTATGATTGGCGACATCAGCGGTATCATCTGTGATGGCGCGGCAAATAGTTGCGCAATGAAAGTTTCCACCAGTGTCGCTTCCGGTTATAAATCCGTCCTGATGGCAATGGACGAAACCTGTGTAACAGGTAATGAAGGCATTGTTGAACACGATCTCGATCGCACCATTGATAATCTATGCGCCATCGCCTCCAAAAGTATGCAACATATCGATCGTCAAGTGATTGAAATTATGGTAAACAAACCCTGCCCATAAATTATTTTTTTCTCTAAAAAGTGCGGTCAAAAATACCGAAAAACGCTGGTATTATGTAGCAAATGCACAAATATTGTTAAACAACGATTGCGTAGGGTGGGCAAATTTTTTGCCCACCGATTCAAAGAGATAATTTCAATGGTGGGCAACTTGTTGCCCACCCTACTTTTCACATTGTGTGACTGCTACATAATACTGGAAAAACGCTCGTTTTTTGACCGCTCTTTTTCCCTCTATCTTTATCCTGAGTTATTTGCCCAAATCCTTTAAGCAAGGTAAACTCTTGCTTATTTTTCGACTCTTCATTAAGCAGGAATTTTTATGTCTCAAATCGCAGTGGCTACGCCAGCACGCACCACCCTTTTAGAAACCGCTCTTACCCAACGCATCTTAATTTTAGACGGGGCAATGGGGACAATGATTCAGCAATATAAACTGACCGAAGCGGATTTCCGTGGCGAGCGGTTTAAACAAAGTGCGGTGGATTTGCGGGGCAATAATGATCTGTTAAGCCTTACCCAACCCCTGTTGATTTCCGCCATTCACGAAAAATATTTGGCGGCGGGGGCGGACATCATTGAAACCAATACCTTTAGTGCCACCACTATCGCCCAAGCAGATTATGATTTGCAAGCGGTCGCTTATGAACTAAATTTTGCAGGTGCAAAATTGGCACGGTTGGCGGCGGATAAATATAGCACGCCTGAAAAACCTCGCTTTGTGGCGGGGATTTTAGGTCCAACTAACCGTACCGCCTCGATTTCCCCCGATGTGAATGATCCCGGTTTTCGTAATATTACCTTTATGCAACTGGTGGAAGCCTATGCTGAAGCCGCCCGTGGTTTGATTGAAGGCGGAGCGGATATTTTGATGATCGAAACTATTTTCGACACCCTGAACGCTAAAGCTGCCGCTTTCGCTATTGATCAAGTGTTTGAGGAATTGGGCGTGCGGTTGCCGATTATGATTTCCGGCACTATTACCGATGCTTCAGGGCGAACGCTGTCGGGACAAACCACCGAGGCATTCTACAATTCTCTCCGCCACGCTAAGCCGCTCAGTTTTGGTTTGAACTGTGCATTAGGACCGAAAGAGTTGCGACCTTATGTGGAAGTGATGTCGAAAATCTGCGAAACCTATGTGTCCGTTCATCCAAATGCCGGTTTGCCGAATGCCTTTGGTGGCTATGATTTAAGTGAGGTCGATATGGCGGCACATTTAAAAGAGTGGGCGGAAAGCGGTTTTGTCAATATTATTGGCGGTTGTTGCGGTACCACCCCAGAACATATCCAAGCCTTTGCGGAAGCCGTTGAAAACGTTACGCCACGCAAATTACCGCAAATTAAAACTGCAATGCGATTATCGGGGCTTGAGCCGCTCAATATTGATGATAATAGCCTGTTTGTGAACGTGGGCGAACGCAATAACGTAACGGGTTCGGCAAAATTCAAGCGGCTAATTAAAGAAGAAAAATACGCCGAAGCAATGGAAATCGCCATTGACCAAGTAGAAAATGGGGCACAGGTAATTGATGTGAATATGGACGAGGCATTGCTCGATTCACAACAATGTATGACTCGTTTCCTCAATATTATGGCGACCGAACCCGATGCAGCGAAAGTGCCGGTGATGATCGATTCCTCAAAATGGGAAGTGATTGAGGCAGGGCTGCAAGCCATTCAAGGCAAAGGGATTGTCAATTCTATTTCCTTAAAAGAGGGCGAGGAAAAATTTATCCAACAGGCGAAACTGGTTCGCCGTTATGGTGCGGCAGTGGTCGTGATGGCGTTTGACGAAGTAGGGCAAGCGGACACAGAAGATCGCAAGGTGGAAATCTGTACCCGAGCGTATCGCATTTTGGTGGATCAGGTGGGCTTTCCGCCGGAAGATATTATTTTCGACCCGAATATTTTTGCCATTGGCACGGGCATTGAAGAACACAATAACTATGGCGTGGATTTTATCAATGCCACAGGACGAATTAAACAAACTCTACCCCACGCCAAGATTTCGGGCGGTGTGTCGAATGTGTCCTTCTCTTTCCGGGGCAACAATGTGATGCGTGAAGCCATACACGCCGTGTTCTTGTATCACGCCATTAAACAGGGGATGGATATGGGGATTGTGAACGCCGGACAGCTTGCCATTTATGACGATCTTGATCCCGAACTGCGTGAAATCGTGGAAGATGCGGTACTCAATCGCCACTCTGATGCCACCGAGCGTTTGCTCGATCTGGCAGAAAAATACCGAAATTCCACCGCTAGCACAGAGGATAACACCATTGCTGAATGGCGAACGTGGAGCGTAGAAGAACGCTTGAGACACGCCCTAGTCAAAGGCATTACCACGCATATTATTGAAGACACGGAAGAAGCCCGTCAGCAATTTAGTTCGCCGTTGGAGGTTATTGAAGGACCGTTAATGGCGGGAATGGACGTGGTGGGTGATTTGTTCGGCGATGGTAAAATGTTCTTGCCGCAAGTGGTGAAATCCGCACGGGTAATGAAGCAATCCGTTGCTTATTTAGAACCCTTTATCAACGCTACCAAGCAGAAAGGCTCAAGCAACGGCAAGGTAGTGATTGCCACCGTGAAAGGCGACGTGCACGACATCGGCAAAAATATCGTTAGCGTAGTGTTGCAATGTAATAATTTTGAAGTGATCGACTTAGGTGTAATGGTGCCGGCGGAGAAAATCATTCAAACGGCGATTGACGAAAAAGCGGATATTATCGGCTTGAGCGGCTTGATTACCCCGTCTTTAGACGAAATGGAGTATTTTTTAGGCGAAATGAACCGCTTGAAACTCAGTATTCCGGTGATTATCGGCGGGGCGACTACGTCCAAAGAACACACGGCGATCAAACTCTATCCGAAATATAACTATGAGGTGATTTATACCACCAACGCCTCCCGTGCCGTTACCGTCTGTGCAGCGTTAATGAACCCCGATAGCAAGGCGGAATTGTGGGCAAGAATGAAGAAAGAATACGAGCAAATTCAACAGGCTTTCGCCAACAAAAAAGCTCCCCGCAAGCAGTTGCCGATTGAGGAAGCCCGAGCTAACCGCTTTGACGCTTTCAGCGGCGAATGGGCGGATTATCAAGTGCCAGTGCCAAAACAAACAGGGATCGTGGAATATAAAAACGTCCCGATTGCCACTTTACGTCAATTTATTGACTGGTCGCCGTTCTTCAGACTTTGGGGCTTAATGGGCGGCTACCCTGATGCTTTTGATTATCCGGAAGGCGGCGAAGAAGCCCGCAAAGTCTATAATGACGCCCAGCGAGTGTTAGACGAATTGGAACAAAATCACAAACTCAACCCAAGCGGGATTTTAGGCATTTTTCCGGCAAACAGCGTGGGCGATGATATTGAAATCTACGCCAATTCCGACCGCACTTTAGTGGCGGGCAAAGCCTACCATCTCCGTCAACAAGCTGAACGGGGCAAAAACAGCAAAAGCCCGTATAACCTATGTTTAAGCGACTTTATCGCAACGAAAGAAAGCGGTCGCCAAGACTGGTTTGGAATGTTTGCCGTCTGTGCCGGCATTGAAGAACACGATTTAGTGGACGGCTACAAAGCCGCAGGCGACGACTACAACGCCATTCTACTCCAAGCCGTCGGCGACCGCCTCGCTGAAGCAATGGCGGAATACCTACATTTTGAATTACGAACAAAAGTTTGGGGCTATTCGCAAGAAAATTTAGAAAACGACCGCTTGATCCGAGAAGACTACATAGGTATCCGCCCCGCCCCCGGATACCCAAGCTGCCCCGAACATACCGAAAAACAACTGATTTGGGACTTGCTCGAAGTAGAACAACGCATCGGTATGAAACTCACTGAAAGCTACGCAATGTGGCCGGCAGCTTCGGTTTGTGGTTGGTATTTCACCCACCCTGAGAGTAACTATTTCACACTGGGGAGAATTGATGAAGATCAGGCGAGGGATTATGCGGAACGTAAGGGATGGAGTGAAGCGACTATGTTAAAGTGGTTGAGTGTGGCGATGAAATAAAATTCAAATTTTGAAAAGAATATTAGTTAGAATGTAGTTATATAGGAGCCGTATATGGCAATTCTCATTCCTGAACAATCAATTATTGATAAGCAAAAAGTATCCCCTACGCCAGGTGAACAGTATCTAATTAATTTTTTAGTTACTAATTTAAATGATGAGTATGAAATATACTATCAACCATATTTAAATGGTAAAAATCCTGATGTTATTTTAATGAGAAGAGGAGGGGGGATTTTAATAATTGAAGTAAAAGATTGGAGCCTTTCAAATTATTATATTGATGGTGAGGGTGATTGGCGATTATTAAAGAATGATGCGTACATTCAATCTCCATTGGCACAAGTTGAAGGCTATAAAGATAAAATTTATAATTTAAGTTATAGGTTTTTATATGAAAATATGATAAATAGGGATGTATATGGTGTAATTAGAACAGCTGTATATTTTCATAATGAAAACAGAGAGTATATTTCAAAGTTTATAAGCAATGAGAATTATATTAAGTTAATAGGACGCAATAATATGAATGTCCCGTTTTGGCATTCATTACTAAATGAACTCTATCTTAGTAAAAGAAGTAGGCTTTTTAATGATGAGCTATATTTTAGCATAAAAAGGTATTTAAAACCTTCTTTTCATCAATCTGAAATAGGAAAAGAAATACATTATAGCAATGAACAAAAAGTACTTACTATTAGCGAAGTGAAAAAAAGACAGAAAATAAAAGGATGTGCTGGAAGTGGGAAAACTCTAGTTTTAGCCAGAAGAGCTGTTAATGCTCATTTAAGAACAAATGATAAAGTGCTTATACTGACATTTAACTTATCTTTGGTTAATTATATACATGACCAAATAAGCAATGTTAGAGAGAATTTTGCATGGAAAAATTTTTATATTACTAATTACCATACTTTTTTAAAGAACACGCCAGTATGTATGACTTGGAAATTGAAGGATATGAAGATTATGATAATGAGGATTTTTTTAAATCTAAAAGTAATTCTATAAAAAGATATAATGTAATTCTAATTGATGAGATTCAGGATTATAAACAATCTTGGCTTAATTTAGTGGTCAATTATTTTTCACATTCAAATACTGAGATAGTTGTTTTTGGTGATGAAAAGCAAAACATCTATGACAGAGAATTAGATGAGAACAAGGAAATAAAAATAACAGGGATATCAGGAAAATGGAATAAGTCATTAAATAAATCATTTAGATTTAACAATAAAATAGCTGATTTAGCTGTTGGATTTCAAAAGAAGTTCTTAAGTAATAAATATGTTTTAGATAATGTTGTCATACAGCAAGAATTGGATTTTGGTTCTCCAATAATGGATTATTACAAAATAAACTTTGAATCCGAGAAAATAATTGGCTTTATTTTTGATATGTTAAATGGTTATAATATTCATTCTAATGATATTGCAATTCTATCCGATAAAATCTCTCTTTTAAGAGATGTTGAGTATAGCATTAGAGAATTATACAAAGAAGATACAATGATAACTTTTGAAACAATAGAAGAGTATAAAGGGTTAGAAAAAATAAATAAATTAAACAAAGAAAATATAGATAAAATAAGACGAGCTAAAAAAGTTGCCTTTTGGCTGAATTCTGGAACGATGAAATTATCTACAGTTCATAGTTTTAAAGGATGGGAAGCTCACACTGTATTTCTTTTCATTGATGATAAGTCGAATGATGAGTTGATATATACTGGTATAACCCGAGCTAGACAAAATATAGTCATAATTAATTTTGGAAATATGAAATATCATGATTTTTTTATTAAGCATATGAAAGTAATAAGAGATGAATTTTAAGTTTAATATAATTAAAAATAGGGCTGTATTAGATGACCCCTAAATTTTACACCAGAGCCTATACAATAATTTGCGTAGGCTCAAGTCAAGGGAGAATAAATTTTATCCTTATCTCTCTTTTCTACTTCACCAAATTCACTCACTACGCCATAACGCACTTTTGGGTCGGTGGTTTCTTGGTTAAGGGCTTTGAAAAAGCGTTTGGCACTGTCGATTTTATGCCGTTCGGTGGTGCGGAGCTGGTTTTCTTCGCTTGAGCCTTTGGGCTCGGCGATAAAATAGTTATGTCACACTTCATTTGTAAATTTAGATGGAGGTTACCGTTTGACAAAGTACCATTTCAAGGCATTGTTATTTGGCATCCTGTGTAGGTTTTTTATCTCTCTATATTCTTTTTTAGGAAAGTTTGTCAAAAACAATCTTTGAAATATTGCAGGAAATTAAAGCATTACACTATAATCTTCCGATAACAAACACTTATCGGAAGGAAGTTTATGTTTAGCCTAGCAGAAAAACGTGCGATGTCGGAAACGGATATTCGTTCCAAATTTATTACTTCTGCGATTAGAAATGCAGGTTGGAATGATAGGCAGATTCGAGAGGAATACTCGTTTAAAGCGGACAAACAGTTTACCGATGGGCGGATGTTGATTGATCCAAAAGCAAAAAAGCCAGCCGTAAAGAGGGCAAACGGGCGGATTATCTGTTGTATGAATCCGCTAATTGCAAAATTGCCGTGGTGGAGGCAAGGGATAATAAGCATACGGTGAGAGACGGTTTGCAACAGGCGATGGACTATGCACAGTTGCCGGATATTCCGTTTGCGTATAGTTCAAACGGCGATGAATTTGTCAAACACGATTTTCTCACGGGTAAACAACGCACCTTGCCAATGGCGCAATTCCCCACTCCACAAGAATTAGAACATCGCAGGAAACAGCAATACACCGCCTTTCGGATCATTCATCGGCTACGCACAAGCGGGGTAAAACATAAGGCGCTGAACGCAGATATTCTGGCACAAAATCCCAAATATATTCGCCAAATTACAGGCAATCAAACAGGTAAAAATACCGATTTAGAAGAATTTTGCGATGTCCATAATGAGGGAAACAACTACCCTGTGATAGCAGCAACCTCCAAACTAATGACAACAGGTGTAGATAGTAAAACCTGCAAATTGGTTGTGCTGGATGCGAATATTCAATCCATGACAGAATTTAAGCAAACTATCGGACGAGGCACACGACTACGCCCTGATGCCGGCAAATCTTTTTTACAATTATGGATTTTAGGAGGGAACAGATCTATTCGCTGATCCCAATTTTGATGGCGATCCTATCATCATTTTAGATCCTGATGATGACACAACTAAAACCGGAAAAGAAAAAGACACCGCAGGATCGCACAATAATGATGATGAGGTAAGAGAGCCTGAAGCGACTTATAAACCGACGATCGTGATCGAAGCCGGAAAATTATTATTACGCATTCTCGATAAAAAAGTACAATATCTTAATGAACAGGGGGAATTGGTTTCAGAAGATATTGCTCTCTAGCCAAAGTGAAACAAAGCGGTTACGTGGAACAATACAACGCAGAAAATCAGCAAATGCTGGGGTTGATTTTAGAGGAATACACCAAGTCAGGTATAAAAGCCCTCAGCAAACCTGAAATCCTTAAAAATAGCCAATTTAAACCTTTTGGCGGATTGATTTCCATTGTGAAAAAATTTGGCGGTAAAGATCTTTATCAAAAAGCAGTGAAAGGACTAGAAAACCTACTTTATAGCGATTAACCGACCGAAATAACATCGCAATTTCTCCAATTTATTTTAATAACAATAATTAACTCATCATAGGATAAAACAACAATGAGCCTAAACAACCTCGTAAAGCGTCTGCAAGATGTAATGCGAAACGATGCCGGGATCAACGGTGATGCCCAACGTATTGAGCAAATCGTCTGGATTTTATTTCTCAAAATTTACGATGCAAAAGAACAAGAATGGGAACTGATTGACGGCAATTATCGCTCCATTTTGCCTGATTTTTTACGTTGGTCAAACTGGGCAAAAGACAATAAAGACGGCAAGGCTATGACGGGCGATGAATTATTGAATTTCGTCAATAACGAGTTATTCCCTACCTTAAAAAACCTGCTGATTTCAGCAAATACACCAGTGAATCAGCGAATTCTTCAGGCTGCATTTGAAAATAATAATAACTATATGAAAAATGGCGTATTGTTACGCCAAGTCATTAACATTATTGATGAAATTAATTTCGATGAATATCAAGAACGCCACGCTTTCGGTGATATTTATGAAAATATCCTGAAAAGTTTACAGAGTGCAGGCAATGCAGGGGAATTTTATACGCCACGAGCCGTGACCGATTTTATGGTGCAGATGCTCGCCCCAAAACTAGGGGAAAAAATTGCCGATTTTGCCTGTGGCACAGGGGGATTTTTAATATCGGCATTAAAGATACTAGAAAAACAAATCCAGTCCGTTTCTGACCGCACTTTGTTTAATCATTCCGTCTATGGCATTGAGAAAAAAGCCTTACCGCACTTGCTTTGTGTAACAAATTTATTGCTCCACGATATTGATAACCCAAATGTCCATCACGACAATGCGTTAGAAAAAAACATCAAAGATTACACCGAAGAGGAAAAATTTGATGTGATTTTGATGAATCCCCCCTATGGAGGGAGCGAGATTGACCAGATCAAAATGAATTTCCCTACCGCATTACGCAGCAGTGAAACAGCAGATCTGTTTATGTCTGTGATTATGTATCGCTTAAAGAAAAACGGGCGGGGGGCGATTGTACTCCCTGATGGCTTTCTATTCGGTACGGATAACGCCAAAGTGGCGATTAAGCAAAAACTGATGAGCGAAATGAATTTGCACACGGTTATTCGCCTCCCCCATAGCGTTTTTGCCCCTTATACCTCAATCACGACCAATATTCTCTTTTTTGATAACAGCCAACCAACGACAGAAACGTGGTTTTATCGCCTTGATATGCCTGAAGGGTATAAAAATTTCTCGAAAACCAAGCCGATGAAATTAGAACATTTCAACGAAGTCATAAAGTGGTGGCACAACCGACAGCCGATTGAAATTGACGGTTTCGATAAAGCGAAAAGCTACTCTTACCAAGAGATTGCCGACCGCCAATTTAATATCGACTTATGCGGTTTCCCTCATAAAGAAGAGAAAATTTTACCCCCTAATGAGCTAATTGCAAATTATCAACAAAAACGCACCGCTTTAAATGCCGATATTGACCAAATTCTAGCCGAAATTACAGGGATCTTGGGAATTAAATTATAGAGGGAAAATGTCATATTTGATTATTTACAATACCGAAGACGGAAAAAGTAAAGTATCTCTTTTTGTACAGGGCAACGAAGTATGGCTTAACCAAAATCAGCTAGCAGAACTTTTTGACACCTCTGTTCAAAATATCGGCCTGCATATTAAAAACATTATAAAAGACAAGGGCTTAAATGAAATTTCAGCTATAAAAGGATTTCTTTATAACTGTCCCTGATGGCAAAAATTATCAAGTAAAACACTATGCTCTTGAAATGGTTTTAGCGGTGGGTTTTCGTGTGAGTAGCCCTCGTGGCATACAGTTTCGCCGTTGGACAAATACCCATTTAAAAATCTATCTCGAAAAGGGCTTTTTGCTCAATGATGAACGTTTGAAAAATCCTCAAGGACGAGCCGATCACCTTGATGAATTACTAGAACGGATTCGTGATATTCGTGCCAGCGAAATTCGGTTTTATCAAAAAGTACGGGAGCTTTTTAAACTATCCAGCGATTATGATAAAAGCGACAAAGCCACCGAAATGTTCTTCGCTGAAGTACAAAATAAATTGATTTATGCGGTAACAAAACAAACCGGATAGCATTATTGAGGATAACGGCTTTGAGGTTCTTACTACAAAAGGAAATAGAAGCCGTACACAAATGAAAAAGTTTACTTCAGAACAATTGCAATCTTCAGCCAAAAACCCCGAGCACCCTCAAATTAAATACAGAACAAGAAGACTTAGCAATGCTTGAAGCATTAGTAAAACAGGTTAAAAACAAGAAATGAAAGCTCAACAATTAAAAAACGCTATTTTACAACTGGCTATTCAAGGAAAACTGGTATCGCAAGATCCAAATGATGAGCCAGCCTCGGTGCTTTTAGAAAAAATTCACCAAGAGAAAGAAAAACTTATCGCTGAAGGTAAAATAAAAAAAAGCAAAAAATCTACCGATAAACTTCCTTTTCAGAAGGATGAGCAATTCCCCTTTGATCTTCCTGAAAGTTGGATGTGGGTGAGGTTGGAAGATATTTCTTCAAAAATTACAGATGGTTCTCATAATCCACCACCAAATAGTTTATCAGGTATTCCTATTTTAAGTGCTGCAAATATATTTAATGGAAAAATTCAATTTTCATCTGCATCTCGTTGGGTATCTGAAACACAATGGGAAATGGAAAATAAAAGAACAGAAATTCAAATAAATGATATTTTATTAACGATTGTTGGAACGATAGGCAGAACCGCCGTAGTTAAATCAAATAATAAATTTGCTTTACAAAGAAGTGTTGCTGTCATTAAGCCAATACAAATTGTTCCTGAATATATTAGTTATGCTTTACAATCCTCATTTTTATTAGATTTAATGGTGTCTAATAGTAAAGGAACTGCCCAAAAAGGGGTTTATTTAAATGCAATCAAAGAATTAACTATTCCACTCCCTCCACTGACCGAACAGCATCGTATTGTCGATAAAATCGAACAACTGTTTCCCTTTATCGACCAATATGCCAGGAAAGAGCAAGAATTGACCGCTTTAGATCAAGCCTTTCCTGAAAAACTCAAAAAATCCATTTTACAAGCAGCAATTCAAGGCAAATTAACCGAACAAGACCCAAATGATGAACCAGCGATTGCGTTGGTTAAACGTATTCAGCAAGAAAAAGTGCGGTTGGTTTCTGAGAAGAAATTGAAGAAAGCAAAACGGCAATCAGAGATTATTATGCGGGATAACATTCCTTATGAGATTATCGATGGGGTAGAGCGTTGTATTGCCGATGAAGTGCCATTTGAAATCCCTGAAAATTGGTGCTGGGTGAGGTTGGGGGATATTGGTAAAACAAATATCGGATTGACTTATTCTCCTTCAAATATATCTAATTTTGGTACTATTGTTCTTCGATCCGGAAACATAAAAAATGGATTATTAGATCTAAATGAGATTGTAAAAGTAAATTTAGATATACCCGAAACAAAAAAATGCAATAAGGGAGACATTTTAATTTGTGCCAGAAATGGCAGTAAAAAATTAGTTGGAAAATGTGCTATTATCGATCAAGAAGGATTTTCTTTTGGTGCATTTATGGCTATATTTAGAAGTGAATTTAATCAATATATATATCATTTTTTATGTTCTCCTTTATTTAGAAATGATTTTGATGGGATTAATACAACAACTATAAATCAAATCAAACAAGATAATCTAAATAATAGGCTTATTCCGTTACCTCCATTAAATGAACAAAAACGTATTGTAGATAAAATTGAAAAACTATTTTTAGAAATAGATAAATTAAAATAATAATATGGGCGTATTATAACGCCCATATCATAATAAATTACCAATCAATCACTTTATTGACAATCGCTTGTTGTTCTGTACTTGTTCGGCGTAAATAAATTCTAGTGGTTTCGATAGTCTCGTGTCCCATTAAATCAGCTAAAAAAGCCAGATCATTAAATCGTTCTAAAAAACTTTTTGCAAAACGATGTCTAAAAGAATGAGGATAAACTAATTTAGGATCTAGTTGATAACGTTTAGCAAGAATTTTTAATTGACCAGCAATACCACGAGTTGTAATTCTTTTATTATAACGATTTATAAAGATAAATCCGTGTTGTCGGTTAATGTTTTCTAACCATTTTAAACATTCTTTCTGCAATAATTCAGGAATATAAATTCTGCGTAATTTTCCACCTTTTGAATAAAGATCAATATAGCCCAACTTAATATGTTCACATTTGAACTGTATAAGCTCACTCACCCTTGCTCCAGTCGCAGCCATAAAGCGAATGACAAAATACCAATATAGATTATTATCAGCTTTCAAACGTTCTTTAAAATAACGATAATCTGCTTCACTAATTACATTTTCTAAAAATGTTTTTTGTTGTACCTTTACAAAAGTTAATTTCAATCTTTCTTTTTTTATAAACTCTAAATAATAGTTAATAGACCTTATTCTTAAATTAGCAGTTTGCGGTTTATAATGTTCAATTAAGAATGTTTTATATTGTTTAAGATTTGATTTTGTTATTTCCGGGAAGAGGTTTTGGAACTGTTTAATGGCAAATAAATAAACTGAAATTGTATTATTTGCCAGATTTTGATTTGAAAGATAACGTTGAAATGATTTAATCATACTAATTTTCCTTATTTTTAGTTGAAAAGAGGTATGATAATAGATTTAGAGATATAGGTTTTGTGACAAAATATGTTATTCAATAGACATCGTAAGGCGTGATGCTCCACGCCTATCTTTTATTCAATTCAATCTATCTAATGATGAAAAAAGTATCTCTACTTTTCTTCCAATATGTTTTTACTCGGAAAGAGGGGGAATAAGTAACTTACAATTTTCTCCTTAGAAATATTTTGTTGACCACTTCCCTCAGTTCTTTTCTGAAATCCAGACTTTTGAGACATTAAATAATAAAATAAGGGGCTGTATTAGACTAGCATAACTGCTAACCTAATACAGCCTCTAATATTTTTAGGCTCGTGCCTATTTGGAATCACTCCAGCTCCCCATTCACCAATATCCCCCAACCTCACCCACATCCAACTTTCAGAAAGATCAAAGGGGAATTGCTCATCCTTCTGAAAAGGAAGTTTATGCCTTGTTAATAAGTCTTGCCTTTTCCCCAATTCCCCTTAAACTACTCAACCTTTAGCCCCAAAACACACAACCCAATGCAAACTCCCCATATCCACATCGGTACAGGTGGTTATAGTGACACAGACCTACTTGGCACACTTTATCCATACGGTACGAAGAAAGAGGATTTTCTAGCAGTGTATAGCCAACATTATGATAGCGTTGAAATAAACAGCACGTTTCACGCTCCCATTGGGGTGAAAGCGTTGCAAGGGATGGTGGAAAAAGCTCAAGGACGGTTGCAGTTTTCGGTAAAGTTACATCAAGATTTTAGCCATAAACGCACGGCTACCAGAGAACAAGCGGTCGTTTTTTTGCGGGCTTTGCAGCCGTTGGTTGAACAACATTGCCTAGCGAATTTGTTTGTTCAATTTCCTGGCAGCTTTGAGCGAAATCACGCTAATCGCTACTATCTCGCTGAATTGGTTCGCTGGTTTGAAAATTATCCGCTTGCGATCGAATTTCGGCACGGCAGTTGGCATACGCAATCGGTGTTGGATTACTTTCAAGGTAAGCAAAATCTAATTTGGTGTAACGTGGATTATCCACAAAATATCGGACTGCCTGCTTTTCGTTTTTATGCTAATCAACGCACCGCTTATTTACGCCTACACGGTCGCAACCCAAATTGGAGGAAAGCTCAATCTGCCCAAGAACGCCACGATTATCGTTATAATGAGGCGGAATTGCAAAACTTAGCACGATTACTGCACCAAAGAAAAGCCGAATTTGACAGGCTTTATCTCTATTTTCAAAATACGACTAATAGCCATTCATTTTATAATATCACTACATTAAAAAAGTTCTTGAGTGAATATGGCTTTAATATCAAACCTACACCTGAATTTTTACTTGGGCAACAACCTTTATTTGAATAAAAAACAATTTAGGAATGTTTTATGAATAAATTTAAACTCACTCTTTTAATGGCTATATTAAGCACTTTATTAGCTTGTACGCCGACACAAAAAATAACCAAACCCACCACCAAAATAGGTTATTTAAAAGAGAATATTAGCCAAGCGGATTTATCCAACCCTGCCTTGTATAAACGCTACTACTATACTTGCTATAATGCGGAAACGGGGTCGGAAACCTATTTATCGAGCTATTTTCCACTCTCAAAAGAAAGCCGTTTACCCCATAATTTTGGTATTTATGTGCTGGCATACGGCGGCAAAGCAGAACCTTTTGACCATATTGAAAATAGACAACTCAATGCCCGAGGCACTCGTTTTGAAGTAATTTATCGCTCCTACCAGCCTATTCAAGGGACGTATATTGATTTAGTCGCCTCGCAACATAAATCCGTTTACTACAAAAATCGACAGGACGTACGCACTAAGTGGCTAGAGTGTCGTGAATAATAGCTTCAAATAGAGATTTCAATACTGAATAGAAATTTTGACAAAGACAATATAACGGTATTATGTATCAGTTGCACAAAGCGCTTTGATATTTCTTGGGGTAGGGTGGGCAACTAGTTGCCCACCATTGAAATATCGTAATTAGAAAGGTGGGCAAAAATTTGCCCACCTTACAGGAACGATGGTATTTACGATGTTTTGTGCAATTGCTACATAATACTGCAATATAAAACCGAATTTATTTGTATTAGTGTGGAAAAATTAAAGGGCAGATTAACTGCCCTTTTCTTTATTTAACTTGATTACACAATCTCATACTGATTTTGGTTGAGCGTTAAGCCTGTATTGAGGTTGGCAAAATGCACGGCATCTCGTCCACCTTGACCGTCCGCATCGTAGGAAAGTTTGCCACTTGCACTATCGTATTGAATATAGTCGTCAAAGTTTGCCATTGCTGGTTTTAAAGCGGTGAAAATTACGCTGGAAAGGGCAATTTTATCCCCGCCGTCAAAATCGGTAATGGTGTCAATATTGCCGTTCAATTCCGTTTGGAACACAAAGGTATCGTTACCGGCTCCACCTGTGAGGGTGTCATCTCCTAAACCACCGATCAAGCGGTCATTTCCTTCGCCACCATTTAAGGTATTACCGATATTATTCGCCGTTAAGACATTATCCAATGTATTACCCGTCGCCTGTTTCGCAGTAGTGCCGATTAAGGTGAGATTTTCTATATTCTCTGACAAGGTATAATCAACAGAACTGATCACAGTATCTGTGCCTTCATTAGCGTTTTCAATCACGCTATCGCCAACGTTATCCACCACAAAGGTATCATCGCCTGCACCACCGTACATTTGATCATTCCCTTCGCCACCGTTTAGATAATCATTGCCGGCTCCGCCTCGGATAATGTCATTACCTGCTCCCCCTTGAATATTGTTATCTGCATTGTTACCCGTTAGCACATCATCGTATGCCGATCCAATTAGGTTCTCAATTTGCGTTCCAAAACCAATAAATGCTTGATCCTTCACATATTTATGGAAAGTGATACTATCACTTGGTACACCAAACGGACCAAAACTCAACTCAGGGGCAAATTTGCCGTGAATAACGGCTTGAGCATCAAGCCCAAAATATTCGTGTGCAGAGAGAGTCTCACTCCCTTCTGCAAGAAAATATTGTTTCCGCTCTGTGCCACGATAAATCCAAGAACCCGGTGTTAAATCCACATTAACCCCGATATTTTCATTGGACGCATCAAAGGTATCGACACCACCGCCATCCCAAATATATAAAGCACCATCCGTTTCCAAGCCATTGTAATCACGGAAACCGTAAGTATCATTCCCTGCACGGCTATTTGGATTAACGCCATAGCGATAATGTAATGTTGCTAAGTCAAACGGACGCATTGGGCTATAGTCAGACATTCTTAACCCAACTATCGGATTGGCGTTTAGGAATCCATTGTAAGACATTACGCTAAATTCAACGTTGGCTTCATTCTCAAATCCTGCAATAGGGGTAGGCAGTCCCGTTTGAGGATCACTATATTCGGTATGCCCCAAATGGTAGTTATGCCCAATTTCGTGAATATTTGTAAAATCAATCTGATTGTTTAACTTCAACTGTTGGGTATTTACGTCATAGTTTGTTTTATTCCAAAGTAAGCCGACATTTTGGGTATGACCTACCGAACCTGACGCAACCAAGTCCACAGGGGCTTGACCAAGATAATGGCGAGCTTGAGCTTCAGCGGCATTATTCGTTTCAACAAATTGTATATTCAAATATTCTTCATAAACTTTATAAGCCTGTCGAATACGCGCTTTAAGTGCATCATCATAATCAAAATACACACCTGCTTCAAACTTAGGCCCCTCTTGATTAGAATCTTGTTGGATTGGGCTGTTCTTTGCTTCTTCTGCTGTCATAAAGTGATATTTAATCACCAATGGCGTTTTATTTCCTCCCACAGGCAGGCTTGTATTGATCCCCATATCCGGATCAATCAACAACCCATTGATAAAGTAAGGGAAATTATAATCTTCTTTGGTGTGATCGGTTTTTCGATCTGCTTTCGCCACTTCACGTTGGGATACAAATTCAGCAGAAACCACATTCGGCGTAGTATAGTTTTCCACAGCTTGTACCGTGATCATTTTGCCTGCAATATCTTGCGTTTTTAAGACCGCTTGTACACTCTCTTGCTTTGCCAACTGTGCTGGATCAACTTCAACCAAGAAAGTGCGGTCAGTTTTTACCTGCGTTTCAAAAGTTTGATCGCCAATTTTCACTACGACTTGATCACCGGCTTTCGCACTACCGTCCACACGACCTGTAATCTGTGCCTTGTTTGGTTGGATCTCAACTTGGTTATTCGCATTTAATCCGCTGCTTTCTAGGTTGAATGATTTAACCTGAACCTCTACACGCTGCCAAGTGATTCCTTGATTTATTTGATAAGTTCCCCCTAAATTTTTCAGCTGATAACTCCCATCATCTTGTTTTTCAAGGGTATGCACATTTTCAAATAAATTGACCGGATCAGTATCAGAAACAGCCGTGTGCGAAATCTCTTTGCGATTTAAGAAATTGATACTCACCGTCTGACCGTTTAATTGAGCAAGCTCCTCATTTGGAATATCGAGATAAAAGGACTTCGTTTTGCCATCAAAACCTGTGGTATAGGTTTTCTCGCCAATCACGACATTCACCGCACGCAACATTCTTGGGTTTTGCCCTTGGGCATAAACGCCATCAAATTCAACTGTACCACTGATGCGGGTGGTGCCTGATAACTCGGTGGAAAATGCTTCCCCAATTTTAGTAAGCTGAATACCGGCGACTAAATTAGGATCAACCTCATAGGCTTGTGTCTCGGTTTTTTCTGCACGATTGCCCGCATTATCCGTATTTACCGCAGTGGCAGAAATTGCACGATTTGCCAACATTACCTCTTTTGAAATGGTTGTGCTAAATTGCCCATTTTGTACATCCACCTCTTGAGAAAACTCGCCGAGTTTTAACTGCACTTTTGCTCCGTCAGCAATATTTTTCACCGAACCACTCACCACGACATCAGTTTTGCCTTCGTTTACATTGATAAAGTTATCATTCGCCACAGTCAGCGTGATTTCAGGTGTATCAATCTCTAAATCTACCTCATACGCTTTTGTTTGGCTTATCGTGGCTTCGTTGCCTGCATTGTCTGAAATCACTAAGCTCGCCGTTACCGCTGTGCCGTGAGTTAATTTGCTCGCCTCGACTTCAAGGCTAAAATCGCCACTGGTAGATAATGCCACTTTTTCGACCGCTTGATCTCCAACCGTGAGGGTTACCACATCGCCAGCTTTAACTTCCCCGCTGACTTTACCCGAAATCGTGATATTCCCTTTTGATTCGGCAAGATTGATAATGTTATCTGCAGTAATATCATTCAGCGTTAATGCCGCTGACGGTGGGGTAATATCTACTTCATAGTCTTGCTGTTTAGTCTTCTCTGCAATATTTCCTACCGCATTTTGCACGATGGCTTTTACACTAATAGCAGGTTTGATCGCAGAGGTTAAGTCTTGCCCTAAAACAGAGATAGACCATTCATTCCCATTTACTTGAGCAACTCTTGAGTCTTGCCCAATAGTTACCTGCACTTCAAGAATTTGAACTCCGTTTTCTAATTCAATGTTTCCGCTGATCAATATTTCTTTTGCTTGATCAGCTTGATTAAGGATTTTACCTTGGTTAATCGGATCAATCGTGATATTTACCGCTGGGAGTTCGGTATTCACTTCATAGGTTTTTTCCTCAGAAACAGAAATCGGATTCCCTGCATTATCCGTTAGCTGAACAGTTGCTTTAATCTGATTCGTTTTCGCAAGAATGATGCCCGGAATGAAAGCAGAGAAGCGATTATTCTCTACAGAGGTTGCGATCTCGGTATCGCCCACGGTAAGGATGACCGAACTTCCATCAATAATATTGCTCGTTACGCCTGAAATTAAAATATCTGACTGACTTTCGTTAATATTGAGAATATTATCTTCCGCCACCTCATTGAGTTTAATCGTTGGTTGAATCGGTGGGGTTGTTGGTTCTACTGGTGGTGTAATTTCTTCCTGCTTCGGTTGCTCTGCCGGTGGTGTGATTTCCTCCTGCTTCGGTTGTTCTGCCGGTGGAGCGATTTCTTCCTGTTTCGGTTGCTCTGCTGGTGGAGCGATTTCTTCCTGTTTCGGCTGTTCTGCCGGTGGAACGATTTCTTCCTGCTTCGGCTGTTCTGCCGGTGGAGCGATTTCTTCCTGTTTAGGCTGTTCTGCCGGTGGAGCGATTTCTTCCTGCTTCGGTTGTTCTGCCGGTGGCGTGATATCTTCCTGCTTCGGTTGCTCTGCCGGTGGAGCGATTTCTTCCTGCTTCGGTTGTTCTGCCGGTGGAGCAATTTCTTCCTGTTTCGGCTGTTCTGCCGGTGGAACGATTTCTTCCTGCTTCGGTTGTTCTTCCGTTGGAGGAACGATTTCTTCCTGCTTCGGTTGCTCTGCCGATGAAGAACCTCCATTTCCTCTATTTTTTGCGATTAAAAAAGCACCTCCTATCGCTAAAGCACTTAAACCAAAAATAGCAAGATGCTTGAGACTTATTACTTCAGTCGCCTGAACAACCTGAGAGGCTTCAGCCATTTTTTCCACAGCAGCATTTTGCTCTGTTAAATAAATCTGACTTTCTACCGGATAAGCGGTTTTGTAATTTTCTAAAACTAATGTCGTTTGTTCATTTTCTAAAACAATGGTGAGATCATCACCCACAAGCTCTGCCTTAATATTGTCGATTACTTGTCCATTTTCATCAACGAGTTGATACTGTGTATCTGTTTCTGCGTTAAGACGAATCTGTTGCTGTTTAGGAAGGGAAATCTTTTCAAGATGATTTTGTTTAATGATATGAAGCACCGCCATAGCGTAATTCCTTAAATGAAGATATAAAATACGTTGATTACTCAACGAAAAGTTCGCCATTCTACTCCTCTGTTATTTAAAATCCAAACTATCATTCCGGTTTGCTTATTCGATTGAACAACAAACAACAGGCTCAAGCGGATTTATTTAAAAGATTTCGTTACGCGATAAATCTCTTTTCTTTCCATATCAATTTCCGCTTGAATATCAAAGGCTTTTGCCAAATTTTCGTGATTAATGACCACTTGTGTTGCTCCACTTGCGATCACTTTTCCATCAGCAAGCAAAATAATCTCATCACAAAAACGATAAGCGAGCGACAAATGGTGAATCGCCATCACACAGGTTATTTCAGGGCTGAGGGCTTTGAGTTGCTCCATCATATCGATTTGGTAATAGGGATCTAGGGAGGCGATGGGTTCGTCAGCCAATAGTAGAGGGGCATTTTTAATGCAACAACGGGCTAATTGAACACGTGCTTTTTCTCCACCGGAAAGCTGTTGAAAAGGTTTATTAAGCAAGTGAGTAATAGAAAACTGCTCTGAAATCGACCGCACTTTTTCTTGTTCTTTGGTTTCCGATAAAGGCGAAAGTAACCCGAGAGCAATCACGTCTCGCACAGCTAAATCCCAATGAATATCAGTTTGTTGAGCAAAGTAGGCAAGTTGATGACTTTTTTCTTTTGCCGAGATCTGGGCTAAATCGCCATTTTTTAGCAAAATCCGACCGCTTGCAGGCGAAATGATCCCCGCAATGGCTTTAAGCAAGGTGGATTTCCCCGACCCATTCGCCCCCATAATACCAACTAATTTCCCTTGCGGGATATGGCAAGAAATATTGCGAAGTGCATAGGGCAGGGTGAGATTGTCGAGTTTGATCATTGAGCGATTCTCCGCTGTTGGGTAAACAAAATCCAAATCAAGCACGGGGCCCCGATAATCGAAATGAGCGTGCCAATATAGATACGGTTAAAAAACGGTACATAGAGGATCGTCAGATCCGCCGTTAACACCAATAACGCCCCGATGAGACCACTGGTCAAATAGAGTTGTGATGGGCGTTTTTTCAGCAAAATACGAGCAAAATGAGGGGCGATTAAGCCGATAAAACCGATTGTACCGGTTTGTGGAATGACTACGCCAACCAGCAATGCCGCACCAAAAGTCGTGATAAAAAAGCTTCGCTTCGGGTTTACTCCCATTGTACTCGCCGTCTCAGTGCCGAAGGTAAGTACATCGACGTATCGCCGTTGGCGATATAGACAAACGCCACCAAGCAACACGAAGGGTAAAGAAAAAAGCAAGGTGTCAAGCTTTGCCCACATCAGTGAGCCTTGCAGCCAGCGATAAAGCTCTGCCAATGCCCACGGGCTTTGAGCGTTGGAAAGCAGCAAGGCGATACTTGAGCCAAGCAATAAATTGACCGCTAGCCCTGCCAAAATCATCATCGTTGTGCCGTGATTTCTCGCGATAAAATAGACCACCAAAAAACTTGCCAACGCCCCACTAACGCCGCCTAGCAACAGCAGGCTTAGCGGTGCGGAAAAATAGTAGAGCAAAAACACTGTGGTGGCGGCCGCCCCCGAACTGCTGCCGAGCAACCCAGGACTGGCGAGGGGATTTTGAAAAATCCCCTGCATCGCATTGCCTGCCACCGCCAAGCTTGCTCCGGTAAGTAACGCCAAGCCAATGCGTGGCAAGCGAATATCCCACAGCACGAGGGATCGCAAATCGGCCGGCATACCTTCAGCATTTCGCAACAACGCAAAATCCCCCAACTGATAAAATATCGCCAAGCCTGTGGTAAACACTAAAAGTGCGGTAAAAAAAAGATTGAGTTTTTTCATTGTTTCACCTGCCGATAAATCTTTTCCGCACCTTGCCAAATGCCATGATCGAAGCAGTAAGTGTATTTCAAAGGGATAGTTACAAGCGGTCGATTTCGGAAGAAATGTTGCAAAACGGGGTGTGAAAGCCATTCGGCTTGTAAATTGTAGCCCCGGTTATCGGTTTGACGGATTAAAAAATGGGGTTGGGCGAGTAACACTTTTTCGAGTGAGAAATTTTGTAAAGTAAGCGGTGTTTTTAACGGTTGTAACCCAAGTAAATTCAGCAATACCGGATATTGGGGTAAATAGCTTTCTGCAACGCCTGTATCGGATACCATGAGCGTATCTGTAAGCGTTTGATTTAAATTAAAATTTTTCGATTTAAGTTTTAAAACCAATTTTTTGGCGTGTTCTTGGTTTCGGGTGATTTCGCCTAATTGTAGGATAAACTTAAACAATTCATCAGGTGTTTGAGGGCTATCGTTAACCGGAATAATTTTCACTCCTAGCCTTTTTAGACTTTCAACCAGTTGCGGATAAAAATTTTCGTTGAGCAGAATAGTTTTGTCCAAATAGGGTAAAAGTTCGGTTAAATTCGGCTCTACGATAGGTTTGTCCACATTGAGTTTATCCAACATCATCAATGGCTTTTTGGAATAAGGCGACATTGCTGCAATTTGCTCGGGACGGGCGATTTCGATCAGTAATCGGTCGCTACAGAGGGTGAGCGAAACAAATTGTTCGGCGTAAGCTGAAAAAGAAAGAAAAAGTGCGGTGAGAAAAACAGAAATATTGAATTTTGGATATAACATCAACTATCCCTTGCTCATAAACCTAAGTTTTTTATTTTATTTAACATTAATTTCTCGATCAGGATCGCAAAAGTGCGGTCGATTTCTTGTTTGTTTTTGTAAAAAAAGAAAAATGATGCCGTTGATTTTATCAACATTTTAATCACTAACAAGGAAATACTATGAAATTAATTAAAACCTTAATCAGCTCACTTGTTCTGGGAAGCGCATTAGTCAGTTCATCTGTTTTGGCAGAGGAAAAAGCGGTAGAGCCCTTAACAGCACAAACAACAACCGAAAAAGCCCCTTCCGCCGATGTGGGTGATAAGTTAAATATTAACACTGCAACAGCAAGTGAAATCCAAAAATCCTTAACCGGTATTGGTGCCAAAAAAGCAGAGGCGATTGTACAATATCGTGAAAAGCATGGTAATTTTACCTCAGCGGAGCAACTGCTTGAGGTTCAAGGTATCGGTAAAGCGACACTTGAAAAAAATCGTGATCGTTTGGCATTTTAAATAAACAGACACTAAAAAGGTCGCGTATTGCGACCTTTTGTTTTCAAAAGTTATTTACTGTAATTGACACAAATAATCTGTGCCGCATTATAAAGTGTCGTATTTGGTGTTAAACGAATACTATGTTTCCTTTGTTTTTTCGGGGCAGCTCGTAAACCCTCTCCCCAAAATTCGTCATAGAAGTCAGTTCGAACCTGCGTTAAGCGATAATTCTTACAATTCAAAATCTTATATTGTCGAACAGAACGGGCATAACGTTTAGACTCTTTCGGATAAACGTACAATCCTTTATCTAAATTCACCACGGCATCAAAATGTACCTCTTCAGGCTCTTCGTTATCAACCCAGATTGAGTCCGTATCAATGTAATAATTAACATCTTTAACTAATCTGACGAACCCTTTACGATCTTGAGCGGGAGGCATCAACTTAACCTCTTGCGGTTCTCTATTTTGTTGTGTCTGAACAGAACAAGCGGCAAGTAGCATGATGGGGAAAGTTAAAAGTATTTTTTTCATATTTACTCCTTAGCCAGTGCTGCTGACGGTGAATTAAAATTTAACGGTGTGCCCGTAGCCTTCCAAAATAGATTTGATATGTTCTAAAGATTCACGTGTTGGCGGCATAACATCTTCAAGTTCATAATCAAATCCTAGGGTTTTCCATTTATGTGCGCCTAGACGGTGATATGGCAACAGTTCGACTTTTTCGATATTTTCCATCCCCTCGATAAACTGCCCAAGCAAATGCACATCATGATCATTATCCGTATAACCCGGTACGACAACATAGCGAATCCAAGTTCGTTGATGACGTTTTTGCAGATATTTTGCAAATTCAAGCGTACGCTTATTCGGTACGCCAATCAAGTTTTGATGAACCTTATCATTGAGCTCTTTTAGATCAAGTAAAACCAAATCCGTCACATCTAATAATTCATCAATAATGTGATCATAATGACGAACAAAACCGTTTGTATCCAAGCAGGTGTTAATCCCTTCTTTTCTACATGCACGGAACCAATCACGCACAAATTCGGCTTGAAGAACAGCCTCTCCGCCTGATGCAGTAACACCGCCCCCTGTGGCATTCATAAAATGGCGATAACTCACCACTTCTTTCATCAATTCTTCTACACTGATTTCTCTCCCACCATCTAAATCCCAAGTATCCCGGTTATGGCAATATTTACAACGCATTAAACAGCCTTGCATAAATAAAATAAAACGAATACCCGGCCCATCAACGGTACCGCAGGACTCAAATGAATGGATTCTTCCTAAAACAGACATAATAAACTCACAATCAAAAGATATAGCTAAATTTTATCAGAATACACAATAATAAAAAATGAGCCCGACTAAATCAGGCTCATAATGTATGTTCCCGCTAAAGTGCGGTTAGATTTCACAATATTTTACATTGTTTGTGTGAAAGTACGTGTGATAACGTCTTGTTGTTGCTCTTTCGTTAAAGAGTTAAAACGTACGGCATAGCCTGAAACACGAATCGTTAACTGAGGATATTTCTCAGGATGTTCCATTGCGTCCAACAACATTTCACGGTTTAACACGTTCACATTTAAGTGTTGGCCACCTTCAACGGTCGCTTCGTGGTGGAAGTAACCGTCCATTAACCCTGCAAGATTGCGACGTTGTGCTTCAGCATCTTTACCCAAAGCATTCGGTACGATGGAGAAGGTGTAAGAAATACCGTCTTTCGCATAAGCAAACGGAAGTTTAGCCACAGAAGTTAATGACGCTACCGCACCTTTTTGGTCACGACCGTGCATTGGGTTTGCACCCGGTCCGAATGGCGCACCTGCGCGACGACCATCAGGGGTATTACCTGTTTTCTTACCATATACCACGTTAGAAGTGATAGTAAGTACAGATTGGGTAGGCACTGCATTACGATAAGTTTTGAGTTTTTGAATTTTCTTCATAAAGCGTTCAACAAGATCGCAGGCAATATCATCTACACGGTTGTCGTTATTACCGTATTGCGGATATTCCCCTTCAATTTCAAAATCAATCGCTACATTAGATGCAACTACATTGCCTTCTTTATCTTTGATGTCGCCACGAACAGGTTTAACTTTCGCATATTTAATTGCAGAAAGTGAGTCGGCCGCCACAGAAAGACCTGCAATACCACAAGCCATTGTGCGATAAACATCACGATCGTGTAACGCCATTAACGCAGCTTCGTATGAATATTTATCGTGCATATAGTGGATGATGTTTAGTGCGGTCACATACTGTTTCGCTAACCAATCCATAAAGCTATCCATACGTGTCATCACAGTATCAAAGTCTAACACTTCATCTGTAATCGGAGCTGTTTTTGGCCCGACTTGCATACCTAATTTTTCATCGATACCGCCATTGATTGCATACAACAAGGTTTTTGCCAAGTTCGCACGTGCACCGAAGAATTGCATTTGTTTACCAACCACCATTGGTGATACGCAACACGCGATTGCATAATCGTCATTATTGAAATCCGGACGCATTAAGTCATCGTTTTCATACTGAACGGATGAAGTATCAATAGAAACTTTCGCACAGAAACGTTTGAAGTTTTCCGGTAATTGCTCAGACCAAAGAATCGTTAAGTTCGGCTCCGGTGAAGTACCCATATTATAAAGGGTATGTAAAATACGGAAGGTATTTTTGGTAACTAACGTACGACCGTCTAACCCCATACCTGCAATGGTTTCAGTCGCCCACATCGGGTCACCGGAGAATAATTGATCGTATTCAGGTGTACGTAAGAAACGAACCATACGTAATTTCATTACTAAGTGATCCACTAACTCTTGCGCTTCGGTTTCTGTGATTTTACCTGCTTTTAAATCACGTTCGATATAGATATCGATAAAAGTTGCCGTACGACCAAATGACATCGCAGCACCATTTTGTGATTTGATTGCCGCTAAATACGCAAAGTACATCCACTGAATAGCTTCTTGAGCATTCGTTGCCGGATTAGAAATATCAAAACCATAGCTTGCCGCCATTTGTTTCATTTGACTTAATGCGCGGTGTTGCTCTGCAATTTCTTCACGTAAACGAATCGTACCTTCAAGATCAACCCCGTTCTCAAGATTTTCTTGTAATGAAGTAAATTGAGCGTATTTATCTTTCATTAAGAAATCGACACCATAAAGTGCAACACGGCGATAGTCACCGATAATACGGCCACGACCGTATGCATCAGGCAAACCGGTTAACACGCCTGATTTACGGCAGCGTAAAATATCCGGAGTGTAAACGTCAAATACACCCTGGTTATGGGTTTTACGGTATTCAGTAAAGATTTTTTTCACTTCAGGATCGAGTTCCCGACCATAAACTTTACATGATCCTTCCACCATTTTAATACCGCCAAATGGCATAATGGCACGTTTTAAAGGTTCATCTGTTTGAAGACCAACGATTTTTTCTAAATCTTTATTGATATAACCCGGTGCGTGAGAAGTGATCGTTGATGGCGTATGTTCATCAAAATCTAATGGCGCGTGTGTACGGTTTTCAATTTTGATGCCTTCCATTACGGATTCCCAAAGCTTCGTTGTAGCCTCGGTCGGTCCTGCTAAGAAAGAGTCATCACCTTCATACGGGGTATAGTTTTTTTGAATAAAGTCACGTACATTGACATTTTCCTGCCAATCGCCACCGCTAAAACCGGCCCAAGCAACTTTTTGCGCTTCATTAAGTTCTGACATAGTCATTTCCTTTGTTAATTAATAAAAATAAATTGTTTCAATTCGTCAATTAGTGGGATTTTGTTAGGTAACGTTGGAATAAGCCGACACAAACTGCGCCACCCACAATATTTCCCAACGTCACCGGGATTAAATTCTTAATAATAAAATGATAAACGTCTAAATCTGCGTATTTACCCGCTTCAATACCCAATTGTTGCCAAAATTCAGGGGTACTATAATGTGCAGTAATAATTCCCATTGGAATCATAAACATATTTGCCACACAGTGCTCGAAACCGGATGCGACAAATAAACCGATCGGCATAATCATAATGAATGCTTTGTCAATAACGGTTCTCCCCGAATAGGATAACCAAACTGCCAAACACACCATAATGTTACACAAAATACCTAAGTTAAAGGCTTCAACCCAAGTATGGTGAATCTTATGCTGGGCTGTAGTTAAAATAGTCAATCCCCACTGCCCGTTTGCGGTCATCGTTTGCCCACCAAACCAAACAAATGCGACAATAATTAAGCTACCGGCAAAATTGCCGAAATAGACTGCGATCCAATTACGAATCATTTGCCACGTTGTGATTTTTCCTCCAATACGGGCGATAAGTGTAAGAGTTGATGAAGTAAAAAGTTCTGACCCTAACAAAACAACCATAATCACCCCGATAGAGAAAACTAAACCACCGACTAATTTGGTTAAGCCCCAAGGTGCACCTGCTGATGCGGTTTGTGTTGTGGTATAAAAAATGAATGCCAACGCAATGCACGCACCCGCACTAATGCCTGACATAAAAGAAAGAAATGGACGTTTTTTTGCTTTATAGACCGCTGCCTCTTCCGCAAAGTTTGTCGCTTCAAGCGGAGTTAGCGCGACTATAGAAGAAGTTTTTATATCTGACATAAACCTCAATGATGACTCTTTTTTTATTAATTATAATTGGTGCTATTTTACTCTCTTATCTATACATTGCAATAAACGACAAATTTTATTTCAAAAAAATTTGATATTTTGCAAGTTTTGTTAAATTTTAACGATTTCTATAACAAAAAAGGCTTGGAAAACCAAGCCTTTTTATCACGAAACTATTCGCCCAAACGCTCTTTAATACGAGCTGATTTACCTGAACGCTCACGTAAGTAGTAAAGTTTAGCTTTACGTACCGCACCTTTACGTTTCACAGCAATTGACTCAACGACCGGAGAGTGAGTTTGGAATACACGTTCAACACCAACACCGTTTGAAACTTTACGTAAAGTAAATGCAGAGTGCAAGCCGCGGTTACGAATTGCAATAACCACGCCTTCGAACGCTTGCAAACGACGTTTACTACCTTCCACTACCCATACTTTAACTTCTAAAGTATCACCCGGACGAAAGCTCGGTAGGTTTTGTTTTAGTTGTTCTTGTTCAAGTTGTTTAATAATGTTAGACATTTTTTGATCCTTTGATCCTAGATTTAACTGATTATGCCGTTATTTTCCGCTTTCACTTCCTTTAACAGCTTTGATTGTTCGTCAGTCAGAGCTAGGCCTTCTAAGAGCTCAGGGCGGCGGAGCCACGTTCTTTCCAGCGATTTTTTTAATCGCCATTTACGAATTTCTTCGTGATGCCCCGACATCAGCACCGGCGGCACAGTTAAGCCTTCCAATACAACCGGTCTTGTGTAATGCGGGCAATCTAACAGACCATCTGCGAAAGAATCCTCTTCTGCGGAAGCTTGTTTTCCCAATACACCGGGAATAAATCTGGCAACAGCATCAATTAATGTCATTGCCGGTAATTCCCCACCGGTTAGAACGTAATCCCCGATTGACCATTCTTCATCAATTTCAGTTTGAATCAATCTCTCGTCAATTCCCTCGTAACGTCCACAAACTAAAATCAATTTTTGATTTTGAGCCAGTTCCGTCACACCGGATTGTTCAAGTTTACGTCCTTGTGGCGAAAGATAAATTACCTTTACACCTTCTCCTGCTACTGTCTTCGCTGCCTGAATCGCATCCCGCAAAGGTTGTACCATCATCAGCATTCCCGGACCACCGCCATAAGGGCGATCATCCACAGTTTTATGCTTATCAAGCGTGAAATCGCGCGGATTCCAACATTGCACTTGCAGAAGTTTCTGTTTTACTGCTCTGCCTGTTACCCCAAATTCCGTAATTGCTTTAAACATTTCGGGGAATAACGTAATTATTCCAATCCACATGATTTATTCCTACTTTGTTTAAAACGTATTGCATTACGTTCGTGCATACTTGAGATTAGAAACCAGCGTCCCAATCCACTTCAATCGTTTTAGTGGCGAGATCGACTCTTTTAACTACTTGTTCGTACAAAAACGGGATTAACCGTTCTTGTTTTCCGAAAGCATCTTTGGCATTGGACTTAACCACCAGTACGTCATTTGAACCGGTTTCCATCATTTCCGTTACCGTCCCCATCGTATAGCCTTGAAGATTTACTACCGAACAACCTATTAAATCGTGCCAGTAATAATCGCCTTCTTCTAACTCTGGAAATACGGATAAATCCACACCGATTTCAACGTTTGCCAAAACCTGTGCAGCCTCACGATCATCGATGCCTTTTAGCTTCACGATAAGCTCGTGATTATGATGACGCCAATTTTCAATTTCCGTCAGTTGCCATTGCCCCTTGATTTTTAAAAACCAAGGTTGATAGTCAAAAATGCTTTCAGCATATTCGGTTGATGAATAAATACGTAACCACCCACGGATACCGTAAGTTGAGCCTAATTTGCCCACAACTTCAATACGTTGCTGTTCCATATTCTTCACCTATCATCTCTGTTCAAAAAGCAGGAATTAAGCAGCTTTTTGAACTTCTTTTACCAAACTCGCAACACGATCAGATAATGATGCACCTTGACCGACCCAGTGATTTACACGGTCTAAATCAATACGTACACGTTCTGCTTTACCCTGTGCGATCGGATTGAAGAAACCGATACGCTCAATGAAACGACCATCACGTGGTGAACGGCTGTCTGCGACTACGATTTGATAAAATGGGCGTTTTTTAGCTCCGCCACGAGATAAACGAATGGTTACCATAACCTTCCTCTAACTATTTGATTACTAAAAGAATATTTTAAAATTCGAAAGTCATTTAAAATATAGCTTACTTTTTTCTCTGTATATATAGACAAAAAGCCTCGGAATTTTACACTTTTTGAACAAAAAAGCAAGACTCGCATAAAACGAAAACATCATAAAAAATGACCGCACTTTAGGTATCAAAGTGATCTGCTCCCCAAAAGTTGGACATTCAAACCAACAAATTAAGGAGCAGATTCTTTTATGGGCAAACATTATTCAACAGACTTTAAATTAAACATCGTTAAAATGATAGGAAACGACCAATTAGGTATCCGAGAAGCGGCAGAACGCTACCATATCTCAAGCCATGCCTCTATCGTAAATTGGTTGCAACGTTTCCAAAAACAAGGTATGAACGGGCTTATTCGCCAACCTAATAAGGGATATTCACAAAAAATGAAAAAATATGATGGTTCGGAGACGGTCAAAGACCTGACGGATAGAAATGCGCTTTTAAAACGAATAGAATACCTTGAAGCGGAAAATGATGTGCTAAAAAAGTTAAAAGCCTTGCGGGAGCAGAAAGTCAAAAGGAAAAAAGGGTCATAGTGAATGCCTTAAGACATAGGCATCGCTTGCCCCTGTTATTGCAAATTCTGTCCTTATCCCGTTCAACTTATTACTATAAAACGACTGCGCAGGATAATACCCGGATTCGACAGCGAATTTTACAGCTTCATCAAGATAATGAAGGGAGGGACGGCTATCGGATGTTACGGGTGAAGTTACGTAAGGAAGGGCTTTTTCTAAGCGGTAAAACCGTGCTTTCACATATGCAAGCCCTGAATATTCGCTCTTGTGTCAAAGTGAAACGTTGTAGGAAAGGCGGGAAAACAAGCTACGTTGCCCCGAATCTTCTGGCCGGCAATTTTAGTGCGAAGAAACTGAAGCAGAAATTCGTGACGGATGTCACCGAGTTTCGGGTGGGGAAAGAAAAGTTGTATTTATCACCGATGATGGATTTGGCGAATAGAGAAATTATCGCCTATCAAATAGGGAGACGACCTTCCTTTGCCTTGGTGAGCGGTATGCTCAAGAAAACCTTGGCACAATTAAGCCGGGAAGATTTACCGATAATCCATAGTGAAAGGCACGCTTTATGGGCTGAAACGTTGGCGGGAATTGCTTCTTAGAGAAGATGGCACGCCTTATGCGATTCAGAGTATGAGTCGTCGGGGTAATTGCTATGATAATGCGGTAATGGAAAGTTTCTTTAGTTTATTGAAATCAGAAGCTTTTTACCCTAAACAATTTAGTCATATTGATGAGTTGGAGCAGGCGCTTCACCGTTATATTCGTTATTACAATGAGAAACGGATTAAATTAGGTTTAAAAAATTTGAGCCCTGTGGATTACAGGACTCAATATTTAAGTTAAATTATCTGTCCAAATTTTGGGGTGCAGATCACCTCTAGTCATAGAGATTATGACTCAACGCCGGTAACTACTTTGAAGGTTTTTACTTCTTTCGGTTTCATCATAATTAAGCTGCCGGTATTTTTAGCTGCGAGATAGCCTTCCGGGCGACAAGTAGCAGGTAGAACGAAAGCGCCTACCTGTTGATCTTCATTATACAAAATCCAACGTGTTGCATAATTAAAGTCTTTTGAGGAAAATTTTGTTAGATAAGTATGTCCGTCCGGCGAAATCATTCTATATTCTAAATTTTCCTGATATTGCTGTAAATTATCCATAAAGAACACGATTTCAGGATTATACATTTGATCATTGCTTAATGAATCTAACGTGTATTGACCTTGTTTGATTTGTTCGTTAAAAGCAAGCCATTCAGGGGTCGGTTTAACATGTGCCGGAATCGTTTCCCGCAAATGAATGGCTTGCGTAGGAATATTTTGAGTGAAGGTTGCACCGTGTTCATAGCAGTAATTCATATGACACATATATTGCAATGGCATGTCTACATTAGCTAAATTAGTTACTTTCATTTGAATTTCAAATAATGAACTTTGTGCTTTCAAAGTTAATTCCGGTTCTGCAAGATAATGATCGCCAAATCCTTTGATATATTCGACACAACCGCCTATGCCTAATAAGCCTTCACTAACGACTAACCAGACGTTGTCCATTATTGCACAAGGCATTTCACCGTGTAATGGGTGATCATCTTCAGGGCTTGGGCAACCGTTACGGATTAAACCCGAATGGAAAGCAAAGCAACCATAGGTATCAACGATGGTTGTTCCCCATTTAGGTTCGCTAAACATATTTTTCATTTTTAGGTTTTTACCGCAGAATTCGGCATCCCAAATGATTTGCCCGTAAAATGGCAGTACTGTGACAAAACCTTTACTGTTTTCTAATTTAATTGCTTCAATACCTGACGGGTATTTAAACGCAGTCGCTTTGAATTCTGAATTTTCAAATAAAATATATTCTTTTTCAGTAAATAATGCTTTTTTTAAATGAATATAGCTTTTCATTTTTAGCTCCTTATTTATGTGCTTTGTATTTGTCAAAGAAATAATATCCTACATAAGCAAAGCAGAATAGCGGTACAATGAATGCAGTCTGTAATGAACCGATTGTGTCGGACACATAACCGTGGATTGCGGGTACAACTGCAGCCCCGATAATAGACATAACCACAACCGCACCTGCAACTTCACGGTGTTCTTGTTCAACGGTATCTAATACTGATGCGTAAATCGTCGCCCAGCAAGGACCAAATAATACACTGGCGAAAATAGCTGCATAAACGGCAGAGAAATCATGCACGAAAGCAGTATAAGCCAGCGTAAATACACCTAAGATAGCATAAACAAATAATACAAGATCGGATTTAAATTTTGTCATTAAGAAATTAGCAACAAATTTTCCGATAAAAAAACCGATAAAGCTGTACACCATGAAATTAGAGGCATCGCGTTCATTCATTTCACTTAAATTTAATGCTAGACGGATGGTAAATGACCATACGGCAACCTGCATACCTACATATAAGAATTGAGCTACAATTCCTTTTTTGAATGCCGTATTTTTAGCGAGATATTTCAGTGTATCAACAAAATGCACATCTTTATGTTCGGTCGAATCATTAACCGATTTACATTTCGGGAACGGTGTGATTAAGAACAGAAGCGTTACGGCTATTAATACAAAAATCAGATATTTGTAAGGCTGTAATGTATGTTCTAAGGTCGCCAATTTAAAAGCGTGTAGTTGATCCGGCGTCATGGTGGCGATTTGTTCGTGTAAACTCGCACCCTCTTGGAAAATTAAATATTTACCAAGCAATATACCGGCAATAGCCCCCACTGGATAGAATGTTTGACTGATATTTAAACGCAATGTCGCGTAATCTTTATGACCAATCATTGAACTGTAAGTATTTGCCGAGGTTTCAAGAAAACTTAACCCGATCGCAATAGAGAAAATCGCGGCAAGGAACATGGTATAAGTTGCCATATGAGAGGCCGGATAGAACATTGAACATCCGATAATATATAACGTCAAACCAACTAAAATTGCAATTTTATAACTGGTTTTTTTGATGACTAATGAAGCCGGAATTGCGATAAGGAAATACCCGCCATAGAACGCACTTTGTACTAATGCGCTGGCAAAATCACTGAGTGTGAAGACGCTTTTAAATTGTGTAATCAAAATATCATTTAAACTTGCTGCGGCCCCCCATAAAGGAAATAGACAAGATAATAGAATAAATTGAAATATCGGTGTTTTGTTTAAATAGCCGTCCGGCATTTGTTGAATATTTTTCATGCTATTTCTCCTTACATATATTGTTTTTTGAATTCATCAAATTGTGCTTTTGTCGGATAGGATGATTGAGTGCCCTGCCCCGTCACGCTGTAAGCAGAAAATAATGAAGCCATTTTCATTGATTCAACAATATCTTGTGATTTTACGTAGTAATAGGCAAAGCAACCGATAAAGGCATCACCAGCTCCGCTGGTATCAACCGCATTAACTTTATAAGGATCAATATAAGTTACTTCCGAACCGCGTAACCAAACAGAACCTTTTTCACCTAAAGTGACGATAAGATTTTTTAGTCCTTTGGAAAGCAAGGTATTTGCCGCTGTGCGAATTTGTTCCATGTTTTCCACAGGCAAACCGGTTAAAATTTCTAACTCGGTTTCATTCGGCATAAAGAAATCGCATTTACATGCATAATCAATATCCAGATCTTTACTGGCCGGTGCCGGATTGAGGATTACAGGAATGTTATTTTTATTAGCAAAATCAATTGCATAATAGACGGTTTCTAATGGAATCTCTAATTGCAAAATAAATAATTTGCAATTTTTTAACCGCTCTTTTGCATTATCAATATCACTTGGTTTCAGATGAGAGTTGGCCCCCTTAATAATCAGAATACGATTTTGTGATGATTTATCTACAAAAATAGGGGCGACGCCACTAGATACTCCGGGGACTTTTTCTACATACTCCGTATTAACACCATATTGTTGAAAATTACGGATTGTATTATCTGCAAATGCATCATCGCCCACTTTAGTCATCATCATTACATTCGCACCTAATTTTGCTGCTGCAATAGCCTGATTCGCACCTTTACCGCCACAGCCCATTTGGAAGTTAGGTGCTTCGAGTGTTTCTCCCATTTTAGGCATATCATCAATATAAGTGATCAAATCCACCATATTTGATCCAATAACTGCAATTTCCATAACGCCTCCTTATTTCTTGAATGTTAAAATAATAACAATTATTGTGTTATTTATGATATTATAAATAAAATGTTAAAAAAGTGACATTGATCACAAATTTCAATATTTTTTTATGTATAATATAAAAAAGACAAAAACCAATAGGAGAAAATTCAAATGAAAGCAAATGAAATCGCTAAATATATCGATCACACCGCACTAACCCCTGAAAAAACAGAGCAGGATATTCTCACTTTATGTAATGAGGCTATGGAAAATCACTTTTATTCGGTGTGTATTAATCCTTGTCATATTCCTTTTGCGAAAAAAGTCTTGCAGGATTTAAATGTTAATATTTGCACAGTGATAGGTTTTCCTTTAGGTGCTAATACAACGGCTGTTAAAGTGTTTGAAACGGAAAATGCGATTGCTAATGGCGCAACGGAAGTGGATATGGTACTTAATGTCGGATGGGTTAAATCAGGAAAATGGGATGCGGTGCAAGATGACATTAAACAGGTTCTTAATGCCTGTAACGGTACACCGCTGAAAGTGATTTTAGAAAGTTGTCTTTTAACAAAAGCAGAAATCATCAAAGCTTGTGAAATTTGTCGGGATTTAAATGTGGCGTTTGTGAAAACATCTACTGGTTTTAGTAAGGGCGGAGCAACGGTGGAAGATGTGAAATTGATGCGTCAAACCGTGGGAGATAAGATTGGTGTTAAAGCCTCAGGCGGTGTGCGGGATACACAAACTGCCGTAGCCATGATTGAAGCGGGCGCAACGCGTATCGGTGCCAGTGCGGGGATTGCAATTATTAAAGGATTAACGGATACTAACAGCCAATATTGATCCTGGAGATAATGTTGTGGATAGTAAAATTAATACCCGTATTCAAAAATTAGAGTTTCTATTGAAACAAATGGATAAATTGCATCTGCGAGATGCGGCAGAAATCCTGAATGTTTCCGAAATGACGATTAGGAGGGACTTAAACTCTACAACATCTTCGATTGTTTTACTGGGGGGATACATTGTACGAGATCCCCAGCTGCAAACATCAAATCAATATTTAATTACAGAGCAGCGAAATAAGAATATTGCAGAAAAAATGCAGGTGGGAAGGATTGCTTCTGCATTAGTAGAAGATAATGATGTGATCTTTTTTGATTGCGGTTCAACCATTCCTTTTATTGCTTCTCAAATCCCAAATTCTATAAAATTCACCGCACTCTGTTGTTCTATCAACACTTTTATGGTTTTACAAGATAAACCAAACTGCCGTTTAATCCTGTGCGGAGGTGATTATTCAAGAGAAAATTCGTTTCTCACTCCGGTTCAAAATAACACCGAAATAGATATGATTTGCACCACAAAAGCCTTTATTTCTGCGGCTGGTGTTGATGTTAAGCAAGGTGTCACTTGTTTCAAATTGAATGAAACGAAAATTAAACTAAAAGCAATGGCGAAAACACAACGTAGTATTTTAGTTTTTGATGATAGCAAAATTGGAAAAATACGGCAGTCGTATGTCGGTGAGTTGAATCAATTTGATCAAGTTATCTGTAATGTGCCTTTACCGGCAAAGTTTACTATGACAAGTTAATGTTATTTGAAATAATCAACAAAAAAGTGCGGTTAAAATTCAACGTGATTTTTAACCGCACTTTATTTAAGCTTTTTTTCTAAATTCCCGTGGCGTCATTCCAAATTCTTTCTTAAATACAGAGTAAAAATATTGAATGGACGGATAGCCGCAGATTTCGGAAATTTCCTGAATTGAGATGTCTGTTTGTTGTAATAATTGCTTTGCCCGAAAAATTTTCTCTTCGTGAATCACTTGGTGAATGGTTTTATTCAATTCATTTTTGAAACGTTGTTCTAAATTGGAACGTGAAATTCTTAAATGATCGAGAACTTGTTCGGTTTTAATTCCTTTGCAAGCGTTATGACGAATATAATGCATCGCTTGCATAACGAGCGGATCATTGAGTGAACGATAGTCTGTGGAGTTGCGGGCATGGACGGTAACCGGTGAAACTAAAATCGGTGTGTGGGAGACATTTTGACCATTCAATAAACGATGTAATAATTTTGCCGCTTGATAACCGATCTCTCTTGTGCCTTGTTCGACGGAAGATAAAGAAACGCGTGAGAGGTACTGAATCAATTCTTCATTATCAATACCCACTACGCAGAGTTCTTCAGGAACCGCAATTTTACTGTATTCACAAGCTTGTAATAGATGGCGGGCTCTGGCATCGGTGACGGCAACAATGCCTGTGTGAGAGGGTAAGGTTTTTAACCAATTGATTAATTTTTCCTGTTCTGACAGCCAATTTTGAGCGCAAACTTGCTTACCTTCGTAGAGATAAAGTGGATGATGATATTTTTCCATTAAAGCGATAAAGGCATTTTTTCGTTCTTTTGACCAATGTTTCTCACCATCTACTTGCATACCATAAAAGGCGAAATGAGAAAGCCCTTTTTGTTGGAGGTGTGAGAATGCTAATTCAATCAATGCGGTATTATCTGTTGCAACATAAGGGAAGCGCGGGTAAAAATCCTCTTGTTTGTAAGAACTCCCGACAGCGATGGTAGGAATTGAGGTTTGTTTCAGTAGCTCTGCGGTTGTAGGATCATCAAAATCGGCAATAATGCCATCAATGGATAGATGATTTATGGTATCGGTATGGTAAATAAATTCATCTTCTACAAAAATATCCCATGTGCATTGCGATGCCTGAATGTACTGCCCAATACCTTCCACGACTTGTCGATCATAGACTTTATTGGCATTAAATAAGAGTGCGATTTTGTAGTATGCTTCCGCCATCGTTAATTCCTTTAGTTTGAGTATAAGAAATATAGCGGAAAAGGTGTTTTTATAAAAGTGCGGGTAAAAAATCGCCATTTTTTATAGTGAATTAAATAAGGATGGATACAAAGCCGCAAGCCGAAGACTGTGCAAATAACACGGCGAGGCGTAGTAATACAGTAAACATTTTTAAATTTAATTCACTATAATGGTGACTTTTTATCGGAAATTACATTCTTTTCTTACTACTGGTATCAACCCATACGGCAAGCAATAAGATTGCACCTTTTACAATGTATTGCCAGAAAGTGGGGACATCAAGCATGCTCATTCCGTTGTCTAATGAGGCGATAATAAGTGCGCCTATAACAACGCCGAATACACTTCCCACACCACCTGCCAGACTAGCTCCGCCGATCACGCAGGCCGCTATTGCATCAAGTTCGGCATTTTGCCCTGCGGAAGGTGAACCGGCACCCAAACGTGCACTCAAGATTAAGCCGGCTATTGCGACTAATACGCCGTTCATTGCGAAGATAATGAGTTTCGTTTTTTCTACATTGATTCCGGATAATTTTGCCGCCTCAATATTGCCACCAATGGCATAAATGTGGCGACCAAAGGATGTTTTATTCGAAAGGAATAAACCGAATATTGCAAGAATGGCGAGTATTAATACCGGAAATGGAATACCGCGGTAATCATTTAATAAATAAATGGAACCCAGTACGAGGAGTACAAATAAGGCGTATTTTGAGAAATCTTTAGATAGTGCGGGAACTTCCAGTTGAAGTTGTTGGCGATTTTTACGTTGATAGTTACTCCAAAGCACAAAACCAATTACGGCAATTCCTCCTAATATAAACCCCGTTATATCGGAAAGATAACCTTGTCCGATGATTGTCATTGAATTGCTAATCGGAGAGACGGTAGTGCCGTTTGTTAATCCGATTAATATGCCTCGGAATGCGAGATAGCCGGCAAGTGTAACAATAAATGACGGCACTTTACGATAAGCAACCCACCAGCCATTCCAAATACCGAACAGTAAACCTAAAGCAATAGTTGCGATGATAGTAAGCGGTAATGGAAATCCCCACCAAACATCGGCAATGGCTGCAAATCCACCAAGTAATCCCATTAATGAGCCCACCGATAAATCAATTTCGGCAGAAATGATGACAAACACCATGCCAATCGCAAGAATACCGGTGATAGAGGTTTGGCGTAATAAGTTGGAAATATTGCGCGCACTTAAATAAGCCCCGTCGGTTGCAATCGTAAAAAATACCATAATTACCGCAATGGCTATGAGCATAATGTAAACTTGTAGATTCACGGATTTAAACTTAAACATAAATTACTCCTTAAGTGCGGTTTCCATCACTTGTTCCTGAGTGAGATTATTATTAATGAGACTGGCTTTGAGTTTGCCTTGGTGCATAACGAGAACCCGATCACTGATGCCAAGCACTTCCGGCAATTCTGATGAAATGACAATAATGCCGATGCCTTCTTGAGCTAATTGATTGATTAATTTATAAATTTCATATTTTGCGCCGACGTCAATACCACGAGTAGGTTCATCAAGAATCAGTATTTTAGGGTTAAGCAGTAAACATTTTGCCAAAATCGCTTTCTGTTGATTGCCGCCGCTTAATCGCCCTATTGGTAAATCAGGGGAAGCGGTTTTTACTTTTAGTTGTTTAATTGCGGATTCAATGGCTTGTTCTTCTTTCGCTTCATTGATGATCATTTTGCCGAAACAATATTCTTTTAAGGAAGAAAGCGTAATGTTTTTGCCTACCCCCATAATCGAAACAATACCGTGCTTTTTACGATCTTCCGGCACCATAACAATTTTATGAGCGATGGCTTGTTGGCAATTTTTTATGTGAACCTGTTTTTGATTGATAAAAATCTTGCCTTCATATTTGCCTTGATAAGAACCGAATAAACATTGCACCATCTCCGTTCTACCGGAACCCACCAACCCTGCAATACCAAGGATTTCACCTTTATGAAGACTGAAACTGATCTCATTTACCCGTTTAATATGTGTATTGATCGGATGCCAAGCAGAAAGATTTTCTACACGTAAGATTTCGTTTTGAATCTCGTGTGGTTCATGTGGATAAAGTGAGGTGATCTCCCTTCCTACCATCATGGTAATGATGTCATCTTCACTCATTGTATTTGCGTCTTGCGTGCCGATATGTTCACCATCACGAATCACACAAATTTTGTCGGAAATTTCCTTTACCTCGTTTAATTTGTGGGAGATATAGATACAGGCGATATTATGTGCTTTTAAATCTTTAACGAGATTCAATAATATTTCGGTTTCTTTTTCTGTCAGTGAAGCGGTGGGTTCATCAAGAATAAGTAAACGCACCTGTTTATTTAAGGCTTTTGCGATTTCAACTAATTGTTGTTGCCCTAATCCCAGTTCCCCCACACGTGTATTTGGATCAATATTTAATTGAACCTGTTGTAATAATGTTTGGCAGCGCAAATACATTTCATTGTCGGCGGTTAAGCCTTTATGGGTCATTTCATTTCCCAAAAAGATATTTTCCAGCACTGACATATTTTTGACGAGAGTGAGTTCTTGATGAATGATTGAAATGCCTTTTTCCTCAGTATCTTTAATATTTTTCGCTTTTATTTCACTGTCTGAAAAATAAATATTTCCACTGTAATCGCCATAAGAATAAATACCACAAAGCACTTTCATTAGTGTTGATTTTCCTGAGCCGTTTTCACCACATAGCGACAAAATTTCACCTGCTTCAAGCTCAATAGAAATATTATGAAGTGCGGTCACATCACCAAATTTTTTTGTGATGTTTTTCATTTCTAACAATGCCATATTTATACTCTCTATAAAATAGGGGAATAAACTTCCCCTTTGAACTTATTGATAAACACTTGCTTTGGTATGGAAACCATCCTCAATCACGGTTTCATCAATATTTGTTTTATCAATTGCAATAGGATCGAGTAAATAAGCTGGGATATTTTTGAGACCATTGTTTAGTTCGGCATTTGATTTAACTTTTTCATTTTTTGCTAATTCTACGGCAATTTGTGCCGCTTTATCCGCTAATTTGGTAATCGGTTTATAAACCGTCATTGTTTGCGAACCGGCAATAATTCGTTTGATCGCAGCTAAATCGGCATCTTGTCCGGAAATCGCGACTTTGCCGTTTAGCCCTTGTGCGCTTAATGCTTGAATTGCACCACCTGCTGTTGCATCATTTGAAGCGACGACGGCATCAATATTATTTTTATTGGCGGTTAATGCATTTTCCATAATTTGTAGTGCTTTTTCAGCCAGCCAAGAATCGACCCATTGATCACCGATCACTTTAATTTTGCCGGTTTTAATTAAAGGGTCTAAAACTTTCATTTGCCCTTTTCTAAACAGTTTGGCATTGTTATCCACCGGTGAACCGCCCATTAAGAAATAATTACCTTCGGGTTTTACTGCAACAATACTTTTTGCCTGTAACTCCCCGACTTTTTCATTATCAAATGAGACATAAAAATCTAAATCGGCATTATTAATTAAGCGGTCATAAGCCAATACTTTAATGCCTTCTTTTTTTGCTTCGGAAATTACATTGCTTAGTACTTCGCCGTTATGCGGAATAATCACTAAAACATCAATACTTTTATTGATCATATTTTCAATTTGAGAAATTTGTGCGGAATCATCACCATTAGCGGATTGCACAAATACTTTCGCTCCCATAGATTCGGCTTTTTTGACAAAAATATCACGATCTTTTTGCCATCTTTCCAAGCGTAAATCATCAATAGATAACCCGATTTTGAGATCTTTAGAATAAGCAGAACCGCTAAATACCGTTAATACTGCGGCAAGTGTGAGTAAAGCTGATTTGATTTTCATACTGATACCTCAATGGTTAAGTAAATAGAATATAGAGCGATAGCTCTGATGGTTAGTTTTCCCGCTTTAACCACTGCTTTCAATTATAAAATCTTTCACTGCCATTATGTTTTTTCACTTTTGTGATCGTTGCCACAATAACTAATTATCAAAATAGAAAAAACAAATAACGTAATTGAAGCTGTTTTCAATTTTTATCATTATGTTTCCAACTTAAAAATCTATTCAGCCATAGGAGAATTAATTATGTCTAACTATTTCGATAAAATTGAAAAAGTGAAATATGAAGGAGTCGATTCAAACAATCCTTTTGCTTTTAAACATTACAACCCGAATGAAATGATTTTAGGCAAAACGATGGCGGAGCATTTACGTTTGGCGGTGTGTTATTGGCATACTTTTTGTTGGAACGGGAATGATATGTTCGGTGCGGGTTCGTTAAATCGCAGTTGGCAAAAAACAGGTGATTTATTAGAGGGTGCAAAGCAAAAAGCGGAAATCGCCTTTGAATTTTTCCGAAAATTAGGCATTCCTTATTATTGTTTCCATGATGTAGATATTGCACCGGAAGGTCATTCATATCAAGAATATGTACATAACTTCCGTACAATGGTTGATATTCTTGAGAAAAAACAAGCGGAAACCGGCGTTAAACTGTTATGGGGAACGGCGAACTGCTTTACTCATCCGCGTTATATGTCCGGAGCTTCCACCAATCCGAATCCGGAAGTCTTTGCGTGGGCGGCATCACAAGTATTTAATGTGATGAATGCAACCAAACGTTTAGGTGGTGAGAATTATGTGCTATGGGGCGGTCGTGAAGGTTATGAAACCTTGTTAAACACCGATTTAAAGCGTGAACGTGAGCAAATCGGTCGTTTTATGCAAATGGTGGTGGAACATAAACATAAAATCGGCTTTAAAGGTACATTGTTAATCGAACCGAAACCGCAAGAACCGACCAAACACCAATATGACTATGACGTGGCAACCGTTTATGGTTTCTTAAAACAATTCGGTTTAGAAACAGAGATCAAAGTAAATATTGAAGCAAACCACGCAACGCTTGCCGGTCATACATTTCAACACGAAATTGCGACTGCAGTGGCATTAGATATCTTCGGTTCTATTGATGCCAACCGTGGCGATCCGCAATTAGGTTGGGATACCGACCAATTCCCGAACAGTGTGGAAGAAAATACGCTCGTGATGTATGAAATCTTAAAAGCGGGCGGCTTTACTACCGGCGGTTTTAATTTTGATGCGAAAATCCGCCGTCAAAGTACCGATCCGTATGATTTATTCCATGGTCATATTGGTGCGATTGATGTGCTTGCGCTTTCACTGAAGCGGGCGGCAAAAATGATTGAAGACCAAACCTTACAGAGAGTTGTGGATCAACGTTATGCCGGTTGGGACGGGGATTTAGGTCAACAGATCCTTGCAAGTAAAGTCTCACTGGAAGATCTTGCTCGTGTTGTTGAAACGAAAAAACTTGATCCGAAACCGGTTTCAGGGCAGCAGGAATATTTGGAAAATATTGTGAATCAAGTGATTTACAGTTAAATTTCAGCTCAAAAGTGCGGTCGTTTTTACCGCTCTTTTTGTCTTTGGAGGCATTATGTATATCGGTATTGATTGTGGTACGCAGGGTACAAAAGCGATAGTTGTTGATCGCAGGCAAAAGAAAGTGATTGGTATGGGATATGCTTCCCATAAATTGATTGCGCAATCAAATGGCCGGCGCGAACAACATCCCAATTGGTGGATTGATGCCTTTCAATGTGCCTTGAATGAGGCGTTAAAACAGGCAAAAATTTTACCGCACTTAGTGAAAGGTATGGGTATTTCAGGTCAGCAACACGGCTTGGTGGTATTGGATCAAAATGATCAACCTTTGTACAATGCGAAACTCTGGTGTGATACGGAAACAGTCTCTGAAAATATGGAATTGATAGAACGTTTGGGCGGACAAGATTCGGCATTTGCGAAGTTAGGCATGATGTGTCAAACGGGCTATACCGCCTCAAAGCTTTTCTGGTTTCGTCAATATTATCCGGCGCAATTTGCACAAATTCACAAAATTATGCTGCCCCACGATTACCTTAACTATTGGCTGACAGGCCATTTTTGCACGGAATTTGGTGATGCTTCCGGCACAGGATATTTTGATATTGTGAATCGATGTTGGAGTCGCGAAGTCTTTGGCGAAATTGCACCCGAACTTAATATGGATAACGTGCTACCGACTTTACTTTCAGCCGAACAAAAGGTAGGGGTTATCAAGCCCGAAATCGCCAAACTATTTGGCTTTAACCAAGATGTGATAGTTTCCACCGGAAGTGGGGACAATATGATGGGGGCGATTGGTACGGGCAATATAAGAGAGGGAATCGTAACAATGAGTCTTGGCACATCCGGCACGCTGTATGCTTATACAAAACAGCCTTTGTCAAATTTGCCTTCAATGATTGCCAACTTTTGCTCTGCTAATAATGGCTGGTTACCTCTCATTTGTGTGATGAATATGACTTCATCGAACAAGCAATTGATGAATTTATTTAATATTGATATCCCAACCTTTAATCATCTCGCACAACAATCCTCAATTGGTGCAAACGGAATCACTGTTTTACCGTTTTTTAATGGGGAACGCGTGCCACCTCTGCCAAATGAGAAAGCGCGTATCTTAGGGTTGGATTCAAGTAATTTTACCCGTGAAAATCTTTGTCGGGCGATGATGGAAAGTGCCACTTTTACTTTGCGTTATGGATTGGATCTTTTTCGCCGTGCCGGGCTTGCTACTTCGCAAATTCGTTTAATTGGCGGTGGGGCAAAGAGTACGCTTTGGCGGCAGATTATCGCGAATGTTATGAACGCCGAAGTGGTTTGCTTATTGGAAGAGGAAGCGGCTGCTTTAGGGGGGGCAATTCAAGCGATGTGGGCAAACGGAGAAGGGGAGCTGGAATCGCTCTGCGATGAATTTGTTCACTTGGATGAGAGTTTAAACTGCTCTCCTAATAAGGAGGCGGTTGAAGCTTACGAGGCGGTTTATCAGCGTTATCTGGCTCATCTAAATTCAATCATTTAAACAAAAAGGTGGAGTTTCCACCTTTTTAACCGTTTTATAGTTAATTAAATTAATGCCTATAGCATTGTTGCCCTTGCCGTACTCTTGTGTTGTTTGCGGCTTACCGCTTCGTATCCATTTTAATTTAATTCACCATATTTTTCCTTCAAGGTAAATTCACAGCACCTTCATATCCTAATTGTCGCCAGGCCTCGTAAACTGTGACTGCCACGGCATTGGATAAATTCATACTGCGACTGTTGGCGGTCATTGGAAGACGGATTTTTTGTTCCATTGGCATTTTGTCTAAAATCGCCATTGGGATACCGCGGGTTTCGGGGCCGAACATTAAGTAATCACCGGGTTCAAATTTCACTTGACTGTGCGTCGGACTGCCTTTGGTGGTAAGTGCGAAAAGGCGTTTGGGATTTTCACCGGCTAAAAAATCCTCAAAGGTTTTATGGCGTTTTATTTCGGCAAACTCGTGATAATCCAAACCTGAACGGCGCAGGCGTTTGTCGTCCCAAGTGAAGCCGAGCGGTTCGATTAAATGCAAGCGAAATCCGGTGTTGGCGCAAAGACGGATAATATTACCGGTATTTTGTGGAATTTCCGGTTCATATAAAACGATATCTAACATAATTTCTCTCAACATTGATATAAACGATAACTCACCTGACCGGTTATCTTTTCTTTTAGTAATACCCAATTTCCAGGGGGGGCAAGCTGCTTGTCTTTTTCTGTTTCTACGTAAATTAAGGCGTTTGGGCATAACCAGTTGTTTTCCGCAAGTAATGAAATCGCCTGTTCCGCTAACCCAAGATGGAAAGGGGGATCGAGAAACACCACATCAAAGTGCGGTTGATTTTGCGCTTGTTTTAAAAAATCCAAACAGCTTTGGTTAAACACTTGCGCCTGCTCGGCACTGCATTTTAAGGTTTGCAGATTTTTTTTCAGTTGATTGGCAACGGCTTTATCCCGTTCTAAGAAGGTAACTTTCTTTGCCTGACGGGAAAGAGCTTCAAAGCCCAGCGAACCGCTACCGGCAAAGCCGTCTAAACATTCGGCGTCGTGAATGTAAGGCATTAGCCAGTTAAACAGTGTTTCTTTCACGCGGTCCCCGGTGGGACGCAGTCCTTCAGCATTGAGCACCGGGAGTTTTCGCCCACGCCAACGCCCTGCAATAATTCTTACTTCGCCTTTGGCGTTTTGTGTTAGTGGTTTTTTCATAAAAATCGTGGATTTAATTGAAAATAGTGCTTAGTTTAGACGATTTTTTGCTAGAATAAACAGCATTTTTTATCGGGATAACGTGAAGAGAACAATTTATGGCAGAAGAAAAGAAAAAAGGCGGATTTTGGGCATCTTTGTTTGGGCGAAATAAAAACCAAGAAACGCCGACAGTTGAGCCTATTATTGACGAACAAGCCGCAGAAACTTCGCTTGAGCAGGCGAGAGAAGAAACGTCTGCTCAAGCGGTTAGGGAAGAATCTCCGGAAAGTGCGGTTGATTCCGAAGGTGTTTTAGTCGAAGAGGGGTCAGAAGAATCATTTGGTGTCGGAGAAGAAAAAACGGAGGAAATTTTAACCGCACTTAAACCTGATGAAACGGAAGAAATCATTGCACCTGAAAATGTAACGGAAATTGATGTGGTTGAACCAACAGAAATTCCTCCTGAAACCGTGCAAGACGTTAAAGAAGAACTACAACCGACATCAGAAACTCGTGAAAAACCCGGTGAGGGGGGCTTTTTCAGCCGTTTGGTAAAAGGGCTGCTTAAAACAAAACAAAACATTGGTGCGGGTTTTCGTCATTTCTTTTTAGGTAAGAAAATTGATGATGAGTTATTTGAAGAATTGGAGGAACAGCTTTTAATTGCGGATATCGGCGTTCCTACTACCACGAAGATTATCAAAAATCTGACCGAACACGCCAGTCGGAAGCAGTTGCAAGATGCGGAGCTTTTGTATCAACAATTAAAAGTAGAAATGGCAAATATTCTTGAACCGGTGGCGCAGCCGTTGGTGATTGATGGCAGCAAAAAGCCTTATGTGATTTTAATGGTGGGCGTGAACGGTGTAGGTAAAACCACCACGATTGGTAAATTGGCTCGTAAGTTCCAAGCGGAAGGGAAATCCGTGATGTTGGCTGCCGGTGATACTTTCCGCGCGGCGGCAGTCGAGCAGCTGCAGGTGTGGGGGGAACGTAACCATATTCCGGTGGTGGCTCAAAATACGGGAGCGGATTCCGCTTCGGTGATTTTTGATGCGATGCAATCGGCGGCTGCGCGTAATATTGATATTTTGATTGCGGATACCGCCGGTCGTTTACAAAATAAAAATAATTTGATGGACGAGTTGAAAAAAATCGTTCGCGTGATGAAAAAATACGATGAAACCGCACCGCACGAAATTATGCTGACACTGGATGCCGGCACCGGTCAAAACGCGATTAGCCAAGCAAAATTATTTAATGAAGCCGTGGGACTAACCGGTATTTCGTTAACGAAATTAGATGGCACGGCAAAAGGCGGTGTGATTTTCGCTATTGCAGATCAGTTCCGGTTGCCGATTCGTTATATCGGTGTGGGCGAGAAAATCGAAGATTTGCGTGAGTTTAACGCCAAAGAATTTATTGAGGCGTTATTTGTACACCAAGAAGAATAAGGATAGAGCGTGATTAAATTCTCTAACGTATCCAAAGCCTATCACGGCGCAACGCAACCGGCGTTGCAAGGGCTTAACTTCCATTTGCCGGTGGGCAGTATGACTTATCTTGTGGGACATTCCGGGGCGGGTAAAAGCACGTTACTCAAATTAATTATGGGAATGGAAAAAGCCAATGCGGGGCAAATTTGGTTTAACGGACACGATATTACGCGTCTCTCAAAATATGAAATTCCATTTTTGCGCCGTCAAATCGGAATGGTACATCAAGATTATCGTTTGTTGACGGATCGAACCGTAGTGGAAAATGTCGCTTTGCCGCTGATTATTGCGGGAATGCGCCCGAAAGATGCACATTCGCGAGCGATGGCATCGCTTGATCGCGTAGGGCTCCGCAGTAAAGCTCATTACTTGCCGCCGCAAATTTCCGGTGGAGAGCAGCAACGGGTGGATATTGCCCGTGCCATTGTTCACAAACCGCAACTCTTATTGGCTGATGAGCCGACCGGTAATTTAGATAATGAACTTTCGTTAGGTATTTTCAGTTTATTTGAAGAGTTTAATCGTTTGGGAATGACGGTGTTAATCGCTACTCACGATATTAATTTGATTCAACAGAAACCAAAACCTTGTCTTGTACTTGAGCAAGGCTACTTACGTTATTAAGGAAAAACCATGAGCCGACCGACTGATGCTTCTGTCTTCGTGCAAACGGCTTACACGTTGCGCGCAGTGTGGAGGGATTTGTGGCAACGCAAATTCGGCACGTTATTAACGATTTTAGTGATTGCCGTTTCTCTCACCATTCCGACCGTCAGCTATTTAATGTGGAAAAATCTTCATTTAGCCACGACACAATTTTATCCTGAAAGTGAGCTTACGATTTATCTTCACAAAAATTTAAGTGAGGATGATGCCAACCTTGTGGTAGAAAAAATTCGCCAGCAAGAAGGTGTGGAATCCTTGAATTATGTATCCCGCCAAGAAAGTTTGAAAGAGTTTAAAAGTTGGTCAGGCTTCGGAGAAGAGCTTGATATTTTAGATGATAATCCATTGCCTGCGGTGGTGATGGTAAAACCGAATAAAGACTTTAACGCTTCGGAAAAACGTGAGGAGCTGCGCACGAATCTCGATAAAATCAAAGGCGTGCAAGAAGTGCGTTTGGATAATGATTGGCTGGAAAAACTGACCGCACTTTCGTGGTTGGTGGCTCACGTGGCAATTTTCTGCACAATCTTAATGGCGATAGCGGTCTTTTTAGTCATAGGTAACAGCATTCGTTCTGATGTTTATAGCAGCCGTGCCGATATTGAAGTGATGAAATTGCTTGGTGCAACGGATCAGTTTATTCTACGTCCTTATCTTTATACCGGTATGATTTATGCTTTTTTAGGCGGATTTGTCGCCGCGATTTTCAGTAGTTTTATTGTGGGTTATTTCACTTCCGCAGTGAAATATGTGACGGATATTTTTGCCGTACAGTTCGCTTTAAACGGTTTAGGCATCGGTGAATTGATTTTCTTATTGGTCAGTTGCTTGATAATGGGGTACATCGGCGCGTGGATTGCCGCTAAAAGACATATCGCGTTACTTGATAATTGATATTAAACCTTAATTTTATAGAGTGCGGTCGTTTTCCGTTTTGTTTTATTTGAAAATAGGATGGAAAACAACCGCACTTTTCTATGATTTGAATAAATTTCTTGCAATCAGCTTTACTTTTGTGTAGTATTCGCAGGCTTTCAGATATTGAAGGTCGTTTAATGTAATCATTTATTAAACGAGTGTAACGATATGTTACGCTAACAATGTTTCCGATTGGGAGACTATATAACAGGTAACTTGCACCTCCTTTTCTATTTTGATGTTAGAACTGCGATTGGTGTTAGTTTTTTTATTAGCTAAATTTTATTGGAGCTCTGGTCTAATGCAGAACCAAAGAATCCGTATCCGCTTAAAAGCATTTGATCACCGTTTGATCGATCAATCTACTGCGGAGATCGTAGAGACAGCTAAACGTACCGGTGCACAAGTTCGTGGTCCGATTCCTTTACCAACCCGTAAAGAGCGTTTCACCGTGTTGATTTCTCCACACGTGAACAAAGACGCGCGTGACCAATACGAAATTCGTACTCACAAACGTTTAGTAGATATCGTAGAGCCAACAGAAAAAACTGTTGATGCATTAATGCGTTTAGATTTGGCTGCCGGCGTTGACGTGCAGATCAGCCTAGGTTAATTAAGAGGTTATTACAATGATTGGTTTAATCGGTCGTAAAGTCGGTATGACCCGTATCTTCAATGAAGACGGTGTTTCAGTACCGGTTACCGTTATCGAAATCGAAGCCAACCGCGTAACTCAAGTTAAAACTCTTGAAAACGATGGCTATACTGCAGTTCAAGTTACTACTGGTTCTAAAAAAGCAAACCGTGTAACTAAACCGGAAGCAGGTCATTTCGTGAAAGCAGGTGTTGAAGCTGGTCGCGGTTTATGGGAATTTCGTACTGAAGGTGAAGAATTCACTTTAGGTCAAGAAATCAATGTTGACATCTTCGCAGATGTTAAAAAAGTCGATGTTACCGGTACTTCTAAAGGTAAAGGTTTCCAAGGTGGTGTTAAACGTTGGAACTTCCGTACCCAAGATGCTACCCATGGTAATTCTTTATCACATCGTGTTCTCGGTTCTATTGGTCAAAACCAAACTCCGGGTCGTGTGTTTAAAGGTAAAAAAATGGCAGGACATTTAGGTGCTGAACGTGTAACCGTTCAATCACTTGAAGTCGTTCGTGTAGATGCTGAGCGTAAATTGCTATTAGTGAAAGGTTCTGTGCCTGGCGCTATCAATGGCGATGTTATCGTTAAGCCGGCAGTTAAAGCATAGGTCTAGGAGATAGAGATGGAATTACAAGTTGTAGGTGCAAACGCACTCACTGTTTCTGAAACTACCTTCGGACGTGAGTTTAATGAAGCATTGATCCACCAAGTTGTTGTTGCTTATGCAGCCGGTGCGCGTCAAGGTACTCGTGCTCAAAAAACTCGTGCTGAAGTGTCTGGTTCAGGTAAAAAACCTTGGCGTCAAAAAGGTACAGGTCGCGCTCGCGCCGGTGATATTAAATCACCGATTTGGCGTTCAGGCGGTACAACCTTCGCGGCTAAACCACAAGATCACAGCCAAAAAGTGAACAAAAAAATGTACCGTGGTGCTATCAAAAGCATTCTTTCCGAATTAGTTCGTCAAGATCGCTTAGTGGTTGTTGAAAAATTTGAAATCGAAGCACCAAAAACTAAAGTTTTAGTACAAAAATTAAAAGATTTGGCAGTTGAAGATGCGTTAATTATCACAGCAAGTTTAGATGAAAATCTATTCTTGGCGGCACGTAACTTATATAAAGTTGACGTACGTGATGTACAAGGTATCGATCCGGTAAGTTTAATCGCTTTCGATAAAGTGATTGTTACCGTTGATGCTGTGAAACAAATTGAGGAGATCTTAGCATGAGTCAAGAACGTTTGCTGAGCGTGCTTCGTGCACCGCATATCTCTGAAAAAGCAACTAACAATGCTGAAAAATCTAACACTGTTGTACTTAAAGTTGCTTTAGATGCGAACAAAGCTGAAATTGCTGCTGCTGTTGCTCAATTATTTGAAGTAAAAGTAGATTCAGTACGTACTGTGGTTGTTAAAGGTAAAACTAAACGCCGTGGTGCTAAAATGGGTCGTCGCAGCGACTGGAAAAAAGCTTATGTAACTTTAGCCGAAGGCCAAAACTTGGACTTCGTGGACAGTGCAGAGTAATCGGAGGAAAATAGAGAATGGCTATCGTTAAATGTAAGCCGACCTCCGCTGGTCGTCGTCACGTTGTTAAAATCGTGAACCCTGAATTATACAAGGGTAAACCTTACGCTCCGCTTTTAGATAGCAAATCTAAAACCGGTGGTCGTAACAATTATGGTCGTATTACTACTCGTCATATTGGTGGCGGTCACAAACAACACTATCGTTTAATTGATTTCAAACGTAACAAGTTAGATATCCCGGCGGTTGTTGAGCGTTTAGAATATGATCCGAATCGTTCTGCTAATATCGCTTTAGTGCTTTATAAAGATGGTGAACGTCGTTACATCTTAGCACCTAAAGGTTTATCGGTAGGCGATCAAATCCAAGCCGGTGCAAACTCACCTATTAAAGTGGGTAATGCGTTACCGATGCGTAATATTCCGGTCGGTTCAACTGTGCATAATGTTGAATTAAAACCGGGCAAAGGCGGTCAAATCGCCCGTTCTGCAGGTAGCTACGTACAAATCATCGCTCGTGAAGGTAACTATGTTACTTTACGTTTACGTTCCGGTGAAATGCGTAAAGTATTAGCGGAATGTATTGCGACAATCGGTGAAGTCGGAAACTCAGAACATATGCTTCGCGTATTGGGTAAAGCCGGTGCTAACCGCTGGAGAGGTATCCGCCCTACAGTTCGTGGTACTGCAATGAACCCGGTAGATCACCCGCACGGTGGTGGTGAAGGTCGTAACTTTGGTAAACATCCGGTCACTCCTTGGGGTGTCCAAACCAAAGGTAAGAAAACTCGTCACAACAAACGTACTGATAAATATATCGTACGTCGTCGTGGCAAATAATAAATTAAATTAAAGAGGATTAGCCATGCCACGTTCTCTCAAGAAAGGTCCTTTCCTTGACCTACACTTGTTGAAGAAGGTAGAGAAGGCGGTGGAAAGCGGGGATAAAAAACCAATCAAAACTTGGTCCCGTCGTTCAATGATCATTCCATCAATGATCGGGTTGACCATCGCAGTCCATAATGGTCGTCAGCACGTTCCGGTTTATGTTTCCGACGAAATGATCGGTCATAAATTAGGTGAATTTGCACCGACTCGTACATACCGCGGTCACGCGGCAGATAAGAAAGCTAAGAAATAAGAGGTAAAGAGATGGAAACTATCGCAAAACATCGTTACGCTCGCACTTCTGCCCAAAAAGCTCGCTTAGTTGCCGATTTAATTCGTGGTAAAAAAGTTGCGCAAGCATTAGAAATCTTAACTTACACTAACAAAAAAGCTGCGGCTTTAGTGAAAAAAGTTTTAGAGTCTGCTATTGCAAACGCAGAGCACAATGACGGTGCAGATATCGATGATCTTAAAGTTGCTAAAATCTTCGTAGATGAAGGTCCTAGCATGAAACGTGTTATGCCACGTGCTAAAGGTCGTGCAGATCGTATTTTAAAACGTACTAGCCACATTACTGTGGTTGTGTCGGATCGTTAATCAGTAGGAGAATAGCAATGGGTCAAAAAGTACATCCACATGGTATTCGCCTAGGTATTGTAAAACCTTGGAGCTCTACTTGGTTCGCGAATACACAAGACTTCGCCGATAATCTTGAAGGCGATTTCAAAGTACGCAAATTCTTAAATAAAGAATTAGCAAATGCTTCGGTTTCACGTATTACTATTGAGCGTCCGGCTAAAAGTATTCGTGTAACTATTCACACAGCTCGTCCGGGTATCGTAATCGGTAAAAAAGGCGAAGATGTTGAAAAATTGCGTAACGCAGTATCTAAAATTGCTGGCGTTCCGGCTCAAATCAACATCGCTGAAGTGAAAAAACCTGAATTAGATGCGAAATTAGTTGCAGACAGCATCGCTTCTCAATTAGAACGCCGTGTAATGTTCCGCCGTGCAATGAAACGTGCGGTACAAAGCGCAATGCGTTTAGGCGCTAAAGGTATCAAAGTTGAGGTTAGCGGTCGTTTAGGTGGTGCAGAAATCGCACGTTCAGAATGGTATCGTGAAGGTCGCGTACCTCTACATACTCTTCGTGCGGACATCGATTATAACACTGCAGAAGCCCATACAACTTACGGCGTAATCGGCGTGAAAGTATGGATCTTCAAAGGTGAGATTCTCGGTGGAATGGCTGCCGTTGCGCAATCAGAACAACAACCTGCCGACAAGCCTAAAAAGGCTCCGCGCGGTAAAGGTCGTAAGTAAGGAGAAACGCTAAATGTTGCAACCAAAACGTACAAAATTCCGTAAAGTTCACAAAGGCCGCAACCGTGGTATCGCTGGCGGTACTGAAGTAAGTTTCGGTACTTACGGTTTAAAAGCAGTTGGTCGTTGTCGTTTAACCGCTCGTCAAATCGAAGCGGCACGTCGTGCAATGTCACGTGCAGTGAAACGTCAAGGTAAAATCTGGATTCGTGTATTCCCGGATAAACCGATCACTGAAAAACCATTAGAAGTCCGTATGGGTAAAGGTAAAGGTAACGTTGAGTACTGGGTAGCCTTAATCCAACCGGGTAAAGTGCTTTATGAAATGGATGGTGTGTCCGAAGAAGTGGCAAGAAACGCATTTGCGTTAGCAGCTGCTAAATTGCCTGTTAAGACCACTTTCGTAACTAAGACGGTGATGTAATGAAAGCTCAAGATTTACGTACAAAAAGTGTTGAAGAGCTGAATGCTGAATTAGTGAACCTTTTAGGTGAACAATTCAAGTTGCGTATGCAGACAGCCACCGGTCAGCTTCAACAAACCCATCAGGCTAAACAAGTGCGTCGTGATATTGCACGTGTAAAAACTGTATTAACCGAAAAGGCGGGTGAGTAATGACTGATAAAATTCGTAGCGTACAAGGTAAAGTTGTTAGCGACAAAATGGAAAAATCTTTCGTTGTTGCTATTGAACGTAAGGTAAAACACCCGTTATACGGTAAATTTATCCGTCGTACAACGAAATTACACGTACACGATGAGAACAACGAAGCCAAAGTTGGTGATACCGTAGAGATCCGCGAATGTCGCCCTCTATCAAAAACCAAATCTTGGACGTTAGTTCGTGTTGTTGAAAAAGCGGTTATCGCTTAATTCACAAAATTAAATCTGAAATGCCCTCCTTGTGAGGGCTTTTTTCTTTTTCCAATTCATAAATTCTTCCCTAAATTTATACGCAATCGTTTTAAAGGATTGCTATATCTAACGACACCGTTGACAAAGCCAAGGTTCAAAATTTAACGATTTTGTAACCGCACTTTTGATACTTATTCTCAAAAAGGTAACTGAGTATACTCAGTTTTTATTTGTTATTGCATAACAAATAAAACAACCCTGAAAACTTTTCTGAAATTTATTTAATTTGAAAAGGACATTTATATGAAAGTTCATGTACTTGTTGATATTTACATTAACTATTTCCCTAGGGGGGATAATAAGTATATTTATAATAATGTAAGAGCGGTAGATCAAAAAAATAATGAAATTGTTGCTGATTGCATTGAAGATATGCTCAGAAATAAATCAGTGTTTCTTTTTGATCCTGAACTGATAATTGTTAATGATATTAGTCCTATTGAGAAGGATAGAAGTTGTATCCTTGATACGGAATTACAGTTATTTGAATTTTTTACTAAATAATATTTGAGGAGGATTAGATGAGTTTAAAGAAAATAGTATTTTTTATTTTATTCATATTATTTATAGGATTCTTTGCTTTGACAAGCTGGAAGGAAAAACCAATAAATAGGGAACCAATAGAGTATTATAGAACTAAACTTATTGAAGCTGAAAAGAGAGGGGATTTTTTTAAAGCTTCGGAAATTGCTCAAGAAGTTATAAAAAAATATTCGAATGAACCAGAAGGGATCAAGGCAAAAGGCTATTTATATAATTTATATCAGGGGCGTTGTGCTCTCTTTCGAATTGCTAACGGCTTTATGGGGGCTAAAGTAACTAAGGAAAATCAAGATCAATGTTTAGCAATTCTAAATCCTAAGAAATCTTTGGTACTATTAGAAGAACTTGTGGAAGATCTTGAAAATCTTGTTGATAGTGGAAGTATCACAGAATCTTTAAAAATTTGGGGATATAAGCAGTTACTTTATGCAACCAGCATACTTGAGTGGATATATACAGAAGGTGTTGATAAGGATGGAATCAAAATAGATAGGGATTCTTCTAAAGCAAAAAAATATAAAAAAATTAAAGAAAAATATGAGAAAATTTATGAGAAGATTGCAGAAAAATATCGGGAATCAGAGATCAATAGAGAGAGATTCTTTTAAGAAATAAAAAGTAACTAACTAATGATATTGGTCAAATAACTACCGCATTTTATTGATTAAAGTGCGGTTTATTTTTTCAGAATTTGTATCCTTGTGAAATATCTGAGCATAACAACATTAATGACACATAAAAAGGACACCAAATTTGGTGTCCTTACTCATCATATTATTTGGGCTCTATATAGTGCCTAATTTGTATTAGACTTTAGGGCCTGCTACGATAAGTGATTTACCTTCTTCATTTATCGCATATTTCTCGAAGTTTTTCACGAAACGACCGGCTAAGTCTTCTGCTTTGGTTTGCCATTGTGCTTTATCAGCGTAAGTATCACGCGGATCTAAAATCGCAGGATCAACGCCCGGTAAGGCTTTCGGAATTGCCAGATTGAAGATTGGTAATTCGCCCATTTCCGCTTTTTCGATTGAGCCGTCTAAAATCGCATCAATAATACCACGGGTATCTTTGATGGAAATACGCTTACCTGTGCCGTTCCAACCGGTATTCACTAAGTAAGCTTCCGCACCGGCCGCTTGCATACGTTTTACCAACACTTCCGCATATTTTGTCGGGTGAAGTGTTAAGAATGCCGCACCGAAACAAGCGGAGAAAGTTGGGGTCGGCTCGGTAATACCACGTTCCGTACCGGCTAATTTTGCAGTGAAACCGGAGAGGAAGTAGTATTTGGTTTGTTCCGGTGTTAATTTAGAAACCGGTGGTAATACACCAAAGGCATCTGCGGTTAAGAAAATCACTTTGGTTGCGTGGCCTGCGCGGGATACCGGTTTAACGATATTATCGATATGGTAAATCGGGTAAGACACACGGGTATTTTCGGTTTTTGAGCCGTCATCAAAATCAACGGAGCCGTCAGCACGCACAACTACGTTTTCTAATAAGGCATCACGGCGGATTGCACGATAAATATCCGGTTCGTTTTCTTCTGAAAGATGAATAGTTTTCGCATAGCAACCGCCTTCAAAGTTGAAGACACCCACATCGTCCCAGCCGTGTTCATCATCACCGATTAATTGACGTTTCGGATCGGTCGAAAGGGTAGTTTTGCCGGTGCCTGATAAACCGAAGAAGACGGCGACATCGCCAGCAGCCCCCACGTTTGCGGAACAGTGCATTGCACCTACGCCTTTAAGCGGAAGGAAGTAGTTCATCATTGAGAACATACCTTTTTTCATTTCGCCGCCGTACCAAGTTCCGCCGATTAATTGAATGCGTTCGGTTAAGTTGAAAGCAACAAAGTTTTCAGAATTTAAGCCTTGTTCTTTCCAGTTCGGGTTGGTCACTTTAGAACCGTTCATCACTACAAAATCAGGCTCGAACGTTTTGAGTTGCTCTTCCGTTGGGCGAATAAACATATTTTTCACAAAATGCGCTTGCCAAGCCACTTCCGTTACAATACGCACGGCAATGCGGTCATGTTCGCTTGCGCCGCAAAATCCATCAATCACAAATAAGCGTTTACGGGAAAGTTGGTTTGTGACTAAATCCTTCAAACTTTGCCAAGTGGCTTGGTTCATCGGTTTGTTGTCATTTTTCGCCGCTTCGGATGTCCACCATACGGTATCTTTGGTGGTTTCATCCAGCACGATATATTTGTCTTTTGGCGAACGTCCGGTGAATATACCGGTATCGACTGCGACTGCGCCGGTTGTTGTCAGTTTGCCTTTCTCAAAGCCTTCTAAACCAGGTTTGGTTTCTTCTTCGAATAATTGTTCATAACTTGGATTATAGACAACTTCTTTTACGTCATAGATACCAAGAGCTTCAAGTTCTTTAATTACTTTGTTTAAGTCCGTCATAAGTCACCTCTATATAAAGATTAAAATTCAATTGTGGTCATTCTAAATAAAACCTAGTAAGAAAAATGTTAACTAGATCTCATTTTTGAAAATTGCCTTAATTCCTACCTCTTTTTAGGTGAATTTTATGACAGAGATCACAAAAGTGCGGTGATATTTAGGCGTGTTTTTTGGGGAAAAATTAAAGTGGCAGAAAAAATCCGCAATTAAGGGGGAATTTTCATCCCCCTAATCTTAATACTATTTTTTCCAATTTTTCAATGCATCGGCAAAAGCATTGCCCATTACATTATTTCCTTTGGGATTACGATTTTGTGGTGATGCATTGCCACGGGGTTTGGCGGATAAAGTGCGGTCGGATTTCGCCTCATTTTTTACCGCACTTTCATCTAAACGCATTGTGAGCGCAATTCGTTTGCGTGGCACATCCACTTCCAATACTTTTACTTTCACGATATCGCCCGTTTTCACGACTTGGTGCGGATCTTCCACGAATTTATCACTCAAAGATGAAATATGCACCAAGCCGTCTTGATGTACGCCAATATCCACGAATGCACCGAAGTTGGTCACATTCGTGATCGTCCCTTCCAAAATCATACCGGATTTTAAATCGGTAATCTCTTCCACGCCGTCGGCAAAGGTCGCTGTTTTAAATTCGCCACGTGGGTCGCGTCCCGGTTTTTCCAATTCTTTGAAAATATCTTGTACGGTAGGCAAGCCGAAACGGTCATCGGTGAATTGTTTGGCATCCAGTTGACGAGTGGTATTGCTCTCCATTAATTCTTGAATGGATTTTTGGGTCGCTTGCAGAATTTTTTCCACCAATGCGTAGGCTTCAGGGTGAACGCCGGAAGCATCCAGTGGATTTTTTCCTTCTGCAATACGCATAAATCCGGCACATTGTTCAAAGGCTTTTGGTCCTAGACGAGGCACTTTTTTCAATTGTTCACGGCTGTCAAAGCGACCGTTTTCATTTCGGTAATCCACAATATTTTGCGCTAAGGTTTTACTCATTCCCGCCACCCGAGCAAGCAATGGCACGGAAGCCGTATTTAAATCTACGCCAACGGCATTTACACAATCCTCCACCACGGCATCTAATTTACGCGCCAGTTGGGACTGATTGACATCGTGCTGATATTGCCCTACACCAATTGCTTTCGGTTCAATTTTAACCAGTTCGGCAAGGGGATCTTGTAAGCGGCGGGCAATAGATACCGCACCACGTAAGGAGACGTCTAAATTCGGGAACTCATTGGCGGCAAATTCGGAAGCGGAATAAACCGATGCGCCCGCTTCCGAAACTACCACGATTTGCGGTTTATTCTCTTTGATTTCTTTCATCACCTCTTTGGCGAAACGTTCGGTTTCACGAGAGGCTGTGCCGTTACCGATGGCGATTAATTCCACATTATGTTTGAGCACTAAACCGAATAACACCATTTGCGCTTCCGATTCGCGACCGGTGTGAGGGTAAATCGTGGCGGTATCTAATAATTTGCCCGTGTTATCCACTACGGCAACTTTCACCCCTGTGCGTAAACCGGGGTCTAGCCCTATTGTGGTTTTTGAGCCTGCCGGTGCAGCCATTAAAAGTGCGGTCAAATTTCGGGCAAAAACATCAATGGCTTCTTCTTCCGCTTTTTCACGTAATGTGCCCATCAGCTCGGTTTCGAGGTGAAGGGATACTTTGATTTTCCATGTCCAAGCGATAACCTGTTCACGCCATTTATCCGCCGGTTGTCCGCTGAAATGAACGCCCAAATGATCACGAATGATTTCTTCACAATAGCTTTGACGCACGACTTCATCGACATCAGGATCAGCATTTAAAGTCAATTGCAAAATGCCTTCATTACGTCCGCGAAACATTGCTAAGGCTCGATGAGATGGCACATTTTTCAGCAATTCTTTGTGATCAAAATAATCTTGGAATTTTGCGCCTTCTTGTTCTTTACCTTCGATCAACCTTGCTTCAATTTGCGCATTTTGTTGCAAATATTGACGCACTTTTGCCAATAATTGCGCATCTTCGGCGAAACGTTCCATTAAAATATAACGAGCGCCGTCTAATGCGGTTTTGGTATCCGCCACGCCTTTTTCGGTATCAATAAAAGAAAGTGCGGTCGTTTCCGGATCGTTTTTTGGGTCAGTCCATAATGTATCGGCTAATGGTGCTAAACCGGCTTCAATAGCAATCTGCCCTTTAGTACGGCGTTTAGGTTTGAAGGGCAAATATAAATCTTCTAATTCCGTTTTACTTTGTACGGCTTCGATTTGTGAACGCAATTCCTCCGTGAGTTTGCCTTGTTCATCAATGGATTTCAAAATGCTCTGACGGCGATCTTCAAGCTCACGCAAATAACCTAGACGGGTTTCAAAATGGCGTAGTTGGGTGTCGTCTAATCCGCCGGTCACTTCTTTACGATAACGTGCGATAAAAGGAATGGTATTACCGTCATCTACAAGCTGAATGGCGGCGAGAATTTGATGAGAGGCAACGCTAAGCTCTGAGGCGATAATTTGACTGATTTGTTGATTTAACATATTAAAACGTCTTTGTTAAAAATAAAGATTAATGAAAATTGGGCATAGCATACTGGTTTTAATACCTTGACTCAAATATATCGTGCATTAAATTTAAAAATGTCTTCGGCTTGCGGCTTTGTATACATTTTAATTTAATTCACTATAATTCAATAAATTTTCTGACTTCGGTAAAACAAATGGCAAAATCAAATTACATTACACGCCAGGGCTGGAATGCTTTAGATCAAGAACTGAAATTTTTATGGAGAGAGGAACGTCCAAAAGTCACGCAAGCGGTTTCGGATGCCGCCGCTTTGGGGGATCGCAGTGAAAATGCCGAATATATTTACGGCAAACGTCGTTTACGTGAAATTGATCGCCGCGTGCGTTTTCTTACCAAACGTTTAGACGTTTTACAAATTGTGGACTACAGCCCGAAGCAAGAAGGGAAGGTATTTTTTGGTGCGTGGGTAGAACTGGAAGATGAAGACGGTGAATTGAAACAATACCGTTTGGTCGGCTGCGATGAATTTGACCCTGCCAAAAATTGGATTTCCATTGATTCTCCGGTCGCCCGTGCTTTGATAGGGAAAGGCATTGATGACGAGGTTCGTGTTGAAACCCCATCAGGACGGGTTACGCTTTATGTGAATCGGATTTGGTATGAAAAAGACTAAATTCATCACTGTATTTAGGAAGTAATACTTCAATTCATTCTTTTAGTTATATAGCCGCTTTTTATGCGGCACTTGCCACGCAGATATAAATTAAAACACCATAAAAAATGACCGCACTTATACCGAGTAATGTTGCCGCAAGAGTAGGCGCGCGGTGGTGCAGTTTATAAAGTATTCGGGCGATGATGGCGAGGATAAAAGGATAAATCCAACATAATGTGGAAAAGAGATTAATTTGCCCTTCGTTCAATACGGTGCTTTTGGAAAAGCCGGTAGAAATGAGCAATGCTAAAGGCCAAAGCAAAACAGGAACGCAAAAAGCGGCAATCGCCCAAGTAAATTGCTGAATTTTGTCGGCATAGAGGTTGGTTTGGATAAATGGGACATAATTGAAATCGAATGAGGAATCATAGGGTTGCGAATATAGCAAATGTCAGGTTAGGTCGCAATTTTTTGCCTTAATAGATTTGAAATGGTACATTACGCACAGTGATTTTTAGTAGGGTGATACGTGAAATACGATCTTAATCAAGCAAAGAAATATGTTGAAATTTTAGACCAACGTCGCTTGGAACGCGCACAGTTAGGTTTGAATAGCGGATTTCAGCACGTGTTATCTTTACTCCCTCTTTTGTTTCACTTTAACTATCCCGGTTTACCCGGCTATGTTTCGCCTTCTCCATATGCTGTTTTCGGTATCGCAAATTTCACTTTATCGGAATATCAACAGAATTTTCTTTCCGATGAATTTCCTCTTCACAATGCTGAGTTAAAGCGTCAGGTTTATATGGAAAACCCGCCGATTTTAGGGATGTATGTGATGGGGAGCTTCGGTTCTATTAGCCAGACTTCAAGTTCCGATGTGGATACATGGATTTGCCATCGGGAAGATTTAACGGAAGAAGAACGTGATTTACTCACACAAAAAGCACGTAAGATTGAAGAGTGGGCGTTGCAGTTTGATGTTGAAATTCATTTTTACTTAGTCGATCAACAACGTTTCCGCAGCGAGCGTTACGCAGATCCCGTTACCAATGAAAATAGCGGCTCGGCACAATATATGTTGTTATTGGAGGAGTTTTATCGTTCGGCGGTTCGCCTTGCCGGCAAACCGCTGCTATGGTGGCATTTATGGGTTGAGAAGGAAGCCGATTACGAAAAAGAAGTACAAAAACGAATAGAGGACGGTTCGCTTAATCCGCAGGATTGGGTGGATTTCGGCGGATTAGGACGCTTTTCCGCTAAAGAATATTTCGGTGCAAGTTTGTGGTTACTTTATAAGGGCGTAGATTCCCCTTATAAATCCGTATTAAAAATTTCACTGTTGGAGGCATATTCTGAGGAATACCCCAATGCGCGCCTTATTGCCAGACAATTTAAAGAAGATCTCTTTTCCGGCAATACAACGCCGGAACATCACTTTGATCCTTATATTGCGATTTTGACAAAAGTAACAAATTATTTGACCGCACTTTCCGAATTTAAACGCCTTTATTTTGTGCGCCGCTGTTTCTATATCAAGGTGATGGAGGACTTGTCGCTATATCAACGTAATAACTGGCGAACCAACTATATGCGCATTCTTGCCCAAGAGTGGGGCTGGAATACCGAGATAATTGGCGAGTTGAACCGGCGTCCGTTTTGGAAGATTAAACAGGTGAAAAAAAGCCATCAAAACTTGGTGAAATTTCTCATGTTAAGCTACCGTAATTTAGTCAATTTTGCGCGAAAACATAAAATTCATTCCAGTGTGATTCCACAGGATATTAATATTCTGACACGTAAGCTTTATACGGCATTTGAAGAGTTACCGGGAAAAGTGAATTTGCTAAATACGCAAAATTTCCGTGATTTATCTGAACCGCATATTTCTTTTTTAGAAGTGCGTGGCAATAAGCACTTTAAAGACGGTTGGTATCTGATTAATAGACCGCCAAATGCTATGATGTTTTCCGACGGTCGGGTGACTGAATACAGTGAGAGTTTAAATAAACTGGTTGCATGGGCATATTTTAATCGCTTACTCACGGCGGAAACGGAGCTTTATCTCTTTAGTAAAAGCGTTAATATTGAAACCTTGCGAAATTTTGTTGCAGATCTTCGTCTTTCTTTTTCACGCAACGCAACGACTGTCGGTAGTGATGCCTTTGCAAATTCCTGTGAGATTCGTCAGATTTTAATTGCCGTTAATTTAACCGTGGATCCGTCGGCACCTTTAAGCGAATTTAGAGACAATCTTTCTGCCAGTGATTTGTTTAGCGTTGGACCTTTTGAACAGAATTTCGTCGGCAGTATTGATTTTACTTATCGTAATATATGGAATGAAATCCGCACTTTTCATTTTGAAGGCGCTAATGCGATTTTGTTGGCATTAAAAGTGCTGTCCAACAAAATCTATCGCGGCGTGAATAGCCCTCGTTCGGTGCAGGTATGTTGCTATAGCAAACATTATCGCCGCACGTTACGCCACTTAGTGAATGCATTAGTGAATCGTTGTATCAGCATTCAACTTGGCGATAGCCCACCGCCCCACACGCCGAGATTGCGTGTCGCCGGGAAAAACTGGCAATTCTTTTTTGAAGAACGTGGCATTAGTTTGCAAGAAGTGGAAAATGATGCGCAAAGTGCGGTCGATTTTGATGGTATTTTAAGAACCTCGGTAGAAGAAAAAGAAGATGTTTCACTCGGTAACCGTCAATATCCGGCGGGCATTGATCTTTTCGCCAGAGAAGGTTTTTTACAATTTTTCTTTGAGGATAATAAAGATGAAACATTCAATGTGTATTTATTGGACGAATTGAATCATTTAGAAATCTATCGCCATTGCGATGGATTGAAAGATGATAAAGTCCGTGAAATTAATCGACTTTATCAAGCTTCAAGCCTTGGCGGTGAAAATCCTTATCATATTGAATCCCGTGATTTTAATTATCCTCAATTTTATCAATTACAGCGTTGCCCACAGGGAAGCGTACAAATTTTACCTTTCAAATATCAACGAAACCTTCATTAGCTCTACCTCAAAAGAGGGATTGTAATGAGATAGATCAACTTCTCTTATTTTTACAATTGGAAGGTATTTTAAATCCCGCTAAAATGACAGAATTTTGGTGTAGGATTCTATCAATTATTACCAAGGGGGAAATGTGCAAGAAAAATTAAAAGTATTATTAATCGATGATCACCCATTAATGCGCCGTGGTATTAAGCAACTTATTGAATTAAATGATAACTTTGAAGTGATTGCGGATGTTGGTAGCGGGGCGGAAGGGATTTCCGTTGCCTTACAAAGGTTACCGGATCTGATTATTTTGGATCTGAATATGAAAGGGCTTTCAGGGTTGGATACGCTTAAAGGATTACGGGCAGAGGGCGTGGATGCGCGTATTGTGATCTTAACCGTATCTGATGCGAAAAATGATATTTTTGCGTTGGTTGATGCCGGTGCCGATGGCTATTTATTAAAAGATACTGAGCCGGATACCTTGCTTGACCAGATTACACGTATTGCGCAAGGTGAAGTGATTTTAAGCGATTCAATTAAAAATTTGCTTATTGAACGGGAGCACCGCCAAGATCCGATGGAGTCCTTGACGGAACGCGAGATGGACGTGCTGAGTTTAATTGCCACCGGTTTATCTAACAAACAAATTGCAGGTCAATTATTTATCTCGGAAGAAACCGTGAAAGTACATATCCGAAATTTATTACGCAAATTAAACGTCCATTCACGTGTTGCGGCAACCGTATTGTATTTTGAATATCACAGGCGTTAATTGATTGGCGATTTTACCGTTTTTCGCCCCGTTAAGTTTTCTTCCTAAAGCAGGCTTTATTCGCTATTTCGCTATAATTAGATGATATCAGTGGAATAAACACCTGCTACACTTTTTATCTTGGTACACCACGCAGTAACGGTATCGGCTCATAAGGTGCTTCGGACGTCGGTGCCGGTGTGTCATTAAATAACAAAATAAACGGTTTTGGCGGAATGACGCGCTCGTTACGCCATAAACTACCCATTCCGACAAGTTGAATATCCGAAGGTAAATTGCGTAAGCCTTGCTGTAACACCGCCACTGTATTTTTTCGAGGGTGTCCAATAGCAATTGCCGTGCCGTGTTTTCGGGCATATTGGAGTGCGGCTTGAAATTGGCGTTGAACATCGGCAAATTCATTACTGTCATCTAGGAAAATATGGCGATCTAACGAGCGTACGCCTTGCTCTTTTGCAATTTTACCTGCAACGGATTTTCCAATGGTTCGGCTATCTAAAAAGAACAAATGCTGTGAATGTAGCGCTTGCATTAAATGTTTCATTAAGAGGCTATCCGCTGTCGCCGCACTCCCCATATGATTATTCATTCCAATGGCATAACTTACCGTCTCTTTTGCTCTTTGAACACGCTTGGCAACTTGTTCTGCCGACATTCCTAAAGATAAACCGCCTTCTTCTATTTTAATTTGGCTTACCGGTTGCATCGGCATATGAATAAGCACATCACGTCCCTGAGTTTTCGCCTCTTGATTACGTGCTTTGGCATAAGGTGCTGAGGGAATAATCGCTACGGAAATTTCCCTCGGCATCGCGAAAATCGCCGCATCTTCTTTCGGGTGATAGCCGATATCATCAATCACAATGGCAAGTTTGCTTTGTGCGCTAACAAAAGAGGAGAAAAGTGCGGTCGAAAAAAGGATGAAATTTTTAACCGCACTTTTTAATATGTTGTGCATTATTTTATCCATCCCGCAGGGTTTACCGGTACGCCTTTTCGGCTAATACCAAAATACAAGGCCGATCGGGAAAGTTCTCCGGTATTCCCCACTTGAGCGATAGTTTGACCGGCTGAAACCAGTTGGTTTGCTTTCACAAATACCGCTTGGTTAAAACCGTACAAACTCAAATCACTATCGCCGTGCTTAATAATAACCATATAGCCGTAACCATTTAGCTGTCCGGCAAGGATCACTCGACCGCTTGCAATGGCACGCACCGCAGTACCGTTAGGGGCGGCAATCACCATTCCTTTCCAGCGGGCTTCTCCGGCTTGTGTCGAACCGAACGCGTATAATGTCGAACCGTTTACCGGCTTATTGTATTGACGTTTAGCCGCTCCTAGACCACTGGTGCTGTTAATCAATTGACGCTCTTGTGCCGTTGGTTTATAAGGTTTGGCTGTGCGTTTTTCTTCCGATTGTTTCCGCTGTGCCAAGGCTTCCCGCTCGCGCTGCTCTTGTTGGCGTGCGACTTGTTCCGCTCGTTGAATTTCTTGGCGCAAGGCGGTTTCATTTGCACGTAAACTTTCTAATTTATTCTGATCTTTATTAATATTTTTATTGATTTCGTTCAAAGTGGATTGACGTTCACGTTGAATTTTTTCTAATTCTTGTTGTTGCTTTTTCTGTATGGAAAGCTGATCCCTATGGCTTTGCTGCTGCCCTAAAATCGCCTCTTTTTGTTTAACAATTTGTATTTGTGTGGTTTGAAGATGATTAATCATTTCAATACGGGCTTGGTTTAGATGCTCGTAATACACTTTCATCCGTGCCGCTTTTTTCGCATCTTCAGAGAGCATTCTCTCCAACACGGAAGGGTTTAACCCCGAGCGATAAATAGCATCCATCTGCTTTGCCAGTTTGTTTTTTTGTTCACGTTCTTTTTTCTCTAATTGTTTGATTTGCTTGTCCGATTCTGCGATTTGTTTACGGATTTCTTTCAAACTGAGTTCCGTTTCACGTAGTTCGCCGGCAACGGAATTGATTTTGCTTTCTTGATTTTTTAAGGTGGATTGAAGCTGAGCCTGCTTACGTTTTTGCTCGGCAAGTTTTGATTCTTGTTGTTTGATTTGTTGTTGAATTTGATTGAGATTATTGCCATAGCCAAATGGTGAAAAGGCAATGAGCCCACAGGCTAAAAGTGCGGTCATTTTTGAAAATGTTTTTGCGCTCGGTTTCCAATACTGCATACATCAAATTCTAGAGATAAAAATAAAGGTGAGTAAAGATTATTCGCTTATAGGGCGTAAATAGTAGCATTATTTTAAGATTGCTAAAACGCCCCCCTCCGATTTTTTGCGAAAGATCAGGAAAACGAGCCTTTTCGCTTTTAAACCGAATGATTTTTTGCTATAAAAGTGCTCGTTTATTTTTACTAACAGACCTTTAGGAGATCCTTATGGAATTAGTCTTTATTCGTCACGGTTTCAGTGAATGGAATGCGAAAAACTTATTCACCGGCTGGCGCGATGTAAACCTCACCGAACGTGGTGTGGAAGAAGCCAAAGCGGCAGGTAAGAAATTATTGGATGCCGGTTATGAATTTGATATTGCCTTTACTTCCGTATTAACGCGAGCAATTAAAACTTGTAACATCGTGCTGGAAGAATCTCACCAATTATGGATTCCTCAAGTGAAAAACTGGCGTTTAAATGAACGTCATTACGGTGCATTGCAAGGCTTAGACAAAAAAGCGACGGCAGAACAATACGGTGATGAACAAGTTCATATTTGGCGTCGTTCTTATGATATTTCTCCGCCGGATTTAGATCCGCAGGATCCAAATTCAGCACACAACGACCGCCGTTATGCGAACATTCCGTCAGATGTCGTGCCGAATGCGGAAAACTTAAAGATTACTTTAGAACGTGCATTGCCGTTCTGGGAAGATCAAATTGCACCGGCAATGCTTTCCGGCAAACGTGTTTTAGTGGTGGCTCACGGTAACTCGCTTCGTGCATTGGCAAAACACATCATCGGTATTTCCGATGCGGAGATTATGGATTTTGAAATTCCGACCGGTCAGCCGTTAGTGTTAAAACTTGATGATAAATTAAATTACGTAGAACATTATTATCTTTAATTTTAAATTTTATCGTGAATTAGATTTAAAAATGTCTACGGTTTGCAGCTTTGTATCCGTTTTTATTTAATTCACGAGAGAATGAAGTGCGGTTAGTTTAGCCGCACTTTTTGTTTAAGACGGTATTATGTATCAGTCGCACAATGTACAAAGTAGGGGGGGGGAATTTTTGCCCACCGTTGAAATTCTCTCTTTGAACCGGTGGGCAAAAATTTGCCCACCGGTTCTACACAATCGTTGTTTAACAATATTTGTGCAACTGCTACATCATACCTGTTTAAGGAGAACATTATGAAAAAATTCGTTAAGGTGTTATTGGCATTGTTGCCTTTTATCACGGTTACGGCAATTGCCGCAACGCCACAAAAAAATACAGAAAAACAAAGTATTAAGCAGACGAAAAAAACACAAGTCAAAAAGCCAACTGAGAAAAAACTTACAACGAAAAAAGCGGATGTAAAAAAGTCGGTAGAGAAAAAAACAAAAATCAAAGCAGGGAATAAAAAAACAGCACAGAAGAAATCGGTGAAGTCTGATAAAAAAATGACTAAAAAACAAGTGAGTAAGGATAAGAAATCAGCTAAATCGCAGGTAAAAACCACTTCTCACAAATCGTCAAAAAAAGCACATAAAGCAAAATCGGTTCGACAAAAACAGATTGATAAAAAAGTGGAAAAAGTCGAAAGCAATGCAGCGGAAGCCCAACCGCTTAGTCAGGCAAAAAAAGCCGTGCTTGTGCCGAAATGTCAAGATAGCGAAGTGATTAAAGTGCTATCCGATGCATTCAAACAACAAGGTAAAGCAACGGGTGTACCTATGACGGTAAGAAAACTTAGCCAAACCCGTGAAACGCAACATTATCCACAGCAGGGCATTCGCAGTTGCCATACATTAGTGGAGACAAACGGTAAAAAATATCAAACGGATTACAGTGTGATTTTGAATGGAAATGGCTTTTTCGTTCAGGTAGAAAATGCGCAAGTGATGTTTTAAATAATGCAGGATTAGTCGCACACTCAAATCACCAATCACCGTAGGGTGGGCAAATTTTTTGCCCACCGTTTAACCATAATATTTTCGGTGGGCAACTAGTTGCCCACCCTACGACCGGATTATCGAGTGTAAATTGCACCTTATTTTCCTTTTAAGGAAAGGAATAATCTCTCAATTTCTTTTTCAGACAATTCTCGATATTCACCATTTGCCAATCCTTCAATGGATAATACTCCCATTTGATAGCGCACTAAACGCAATGTCGGAAAGCCGATATGGGCTGTCATACGGCGTACTTGACGGTTGCGCCCCTCCGTGATTTTAATTTCCAACCAAGATGTCGGAATGGATTTCCGCTCACGGATAGGCGGATGACGTTGCCATAAATCCGGTGTTGAAATCAACCGCACTTTTGCCGGTTTTGTCATTCCGTCTTTGAGTTCCACGCCTTGGCGTAAAGGCATCAAATCCTGCTCGCTCGGCTCACCTTCCACTTGCACCCAGTAGGTTTTCTCCGTTTTGAATTCGGGAGCGGCAAGGTGGTGTTGTAATTCCCCGTTATTGGTAAGAATAAGTAACCCCTCACTGTCGCGATCAAGCCGCCCTGCGGCATAAATATGAGGGATAGGAATAAAATCTTTAAGCGTAGCCCGTCCGTTTTCATCGGTGAATTGAGTTAAGACATCAAAAGGCTTATTAAAAATAATGACCCGTGTTTTTACGGGGGGCTTTGCTTTTTGTTTGCTCGTTTTAAAAGAAACGCCGACGGGCTTTTGGTTGGCGTTTGAACGAGAAAAAATCTTTCGCATTAGTGGCTTTTGTGGCTGGTGCTGTAAAGAATCTTATCGGTATAAGCCAATGCAATCGCAGAGACTAAGAAACCGAGATGCAAGAAAAGCTGCCACATCATGGTTTTTTCCGGAAGATTACTTACATTAACAAAAGTTTGTAACATATGAATCGATGAAATCGTGATAATCGACATCGAGAGTTTCACTTTTAACACCGTTGCATTAACGTGGCTCATCCATTCCGGTTGATCCGGGTGGTTTCGGGTTTTTAGTTTAGAGACGAAAATCTCATAACCGCCAATCGTCACCATCACAAGTAAATTGGCAATCATTACCACATCAATAAGATTCAGCACGGCAAGCATAATGGTATTGGAATCCATTTCATTGATATTTGTAATCAGATGCCAAAGGGATTTCATAAATTTATAGGCGTAAATGCCCTGTACGACAACAAGACCGAGATAAATCGGTAATTGTAACCAACGGCTGGCAAAAACAATTTTGCTTATGGCATTAGATTGTCGATTATATTTTGCATAGGGATCGGGTGATTTTTGCTGTTCCATTCATTCTTCCTAAATTAGAGTGAGTTAAATAAAAAAACCGCCAAAAAATAGCAGTTTTTTTGAAAATAGCAATAGTTAATGCGGGGATTATTTTTCTTCTTGTGTTATTAATGATAAACGGCTTAAATCCACCTCGTTATGTAACAGTTCTATATTCGGCATCACTTTATTCGCTTTGGCGGATAAATCTTTGAAACGTTCTACTTTACCCACTAAGCCTTGCTGACCGACTAAGGCGGTAACCGTGCTGTTATATTGATTGCTGACGGTAGAAAGCGTATTGCCCAGTTTATTTAATCGCTCGGCAACCAAGCAAATTTGATTATAAATTTCACCGGCTTTTTCGGCGATTTCTTTCGCCTCCGCATTGCCACGTTCAATACGCCATAAATTGGCGACTGTGCGTAGAATCGGCATTAATGTGGTGTGCGACACCATAATGACGTTTTTCTCATAACCATAATTGAAAAGGCTCGGATCTAATTTTAAGGCTTCAATATAGGCGGGTTCGACAGCGATAAACATCAACACAAAATTCGGGCTACGCATACCGATTAGGTTGCTGTAATCTTTTTTGTGAAGATCATCAATGTGATTTTTCAGGGCTTTTATATGCTCTTTCATCAAGCGTTCCTGCTCAAAATCTTCCTCGGAATTGACCGCACTTTCATAAGCGACTAAGGACATTTTACTATCGATGATGATGTTTTTATTATCCGGTAAATTCAAGACGAAATCGGGATAATTGCGCCCGCCTTGTTCATCTTTAAAATGAGATTGTACACTGTAATGAACATCTTCAATTAACCCCGCAAGTTGAAGCGCACGTTCCAGCTGTACTTCTCCCCAATTGCCAAGGGTTTTCTTTTCACCCTTGAGGGCAGAAGTCAGATTATTGGCTTCTTGCGACATATTTAATCCGATTTCCAATACTTTTTTAATTTCCGCTTCCAAGCCCGCATTGCCTTTCACCGATTCCGAGTGAATTTCATTCACACGTTTTTGAAAACCCTCAATTTGTTCACGGAAAGGTTTTAACAAGTTTTCCAAGGCGGAGACATTAGTTTGATTAAAAGAACGGGCTTTTTCTTCCAAAATACGATTGGCAAGATTTTGAAATTCAACGCTGAGTTGCTGCTTGGACTGCTCAATATTTTGCTGTTGCTCGGTAAAGTGTTTTTCTTTTGCGGCAAGGGTGGTTTTTAAGCCGGTGAGTTCTTGCGAAAGTGCGGTCAGTTTTTCCGTTAAATTTTGCACTTCCTGTTCTTTGCGGGATAAATGAGTTTGGCTTTGTTGTAATTGGTTCTCTAAGCTTTCCGCTTGTGCCGAAGCAATGCCGAAACGCTCTTTTAATGCAGTGATTTGTGAACCGATTTGCTCGTTCCGATTTTGTTCTTCATCCAGTTCTTTGCTGAGATAGCTGATTTTTTCGTCCCGTTCGTTCAAACGAATTTGTAACCCCTCACTTTCCGTTTGAGCTTTGACGGTTTGTTGCTCCAATCGACTTTTTTGTTGGCTTAGCACATCGAAACGTTCGGCAAGTTGGTTGAAATCCAAATTGGCTTTACTTAAATCCTGCTGCAATTCCTGCACATCACGTGTTCGGCGTGCCAATAGAAAACCAAAAATAATCAAAATAAAAAGTGAAATACTAAGTAAGGTGAGAAAGGGCGGGGTAATCCAAGTTGTCATAATTTTCCTCAAATTTTTGGCAAATTTTAACACAATCAGTAGGGGGGGCAACTTGTTGTCCACCGATTCAGAGAGGGTATTTCAATGGTGGGCAACAAGTTGCCACCCTACGCTCGAAAATATTGTGGTTGAAACGGTGGGCAAAAAATTTGCCCACCCTACGAGCTGAGAGCACTTTCCCTCAATTTCCAAAATCCCACATAAAAATGCGACGTATATCAAAAAAATGCAAAATTGTTTAAATTTTGATTTACTTTTGTTTTTTTTTTGTACGATATTCGGGTTTTTATTCGCCTTTTAAGGCAAAAAATAAAGACAGTTATTAATCGTTTAATCATTCTTTACTTAAGGATTTTATTATGAATTCAACCTTGAAAAAAACCGCACTCGCCACCCTTGTGGCATTAAGCATTACCGCTTGTAGCTCCGGTTCGCACAATAATCATCGTAATGAATCGAATGCCATTGAGCGTGTATCGGCGATTGATTACAGCAAACAAAATCTACAACAATTGGAAAAAAGCGTGACCGCAGCGAAAAACACGGTAGCTAACAGCAAAACCAAAGTCACCAACATTGAAAAAGAAATCACTAATATCAATGTACGCATCAAAAAAATCAATGAAGAAATTGCCGCATTAGAGAAAAGCGAAAAGAAAGATGCCAAAGCCTTGCAAGACAAACGCAATGAGCTAAACAACGCTACTAAAGCCTTACAACAACAAAACCAATTATTGGTGATTGCCAATCAAAACCTCACCCAAGCCAATATCAATTTAACCAATGTGGAAAAATTGGTGGTGGAGAAAAAAGCAGCACAGGCAAAACAACCGGAACAATCCAATAACCAAAGCAAACCGGAGCAACCAAAACAACCGGAACAATCCAATAACCAAAGCAAACCGGAGCAACCAAAACAGGAACAGTCTAATAACCAAACAAAACCGACTGAGCCAAGTAAGTCAGAAAATTCAACATCCCCAGAACTTGTGCCAACAGGATGGAGAAAACTGGGGCATGAATTTACTGGAAGTACTCGGAACCTTGATTTTTTTGAAAATATAGAGCTGCGTTCTTCTGCTGAATTTCCTGATAATTATCCAATTGGATTACCTAAAGGAGATGTTCTTTTACGTAATGGGGTAAATAAGGGAATTTTAAACGATTTAGATTTTGAGAAACTGGCTAAGGAAGATAAACAAAATCCAAATTTATTAGGGTGGCATCAGGGTACTATTGAGAATGAAAATCTTGATGGTGTATTAATCAAAAAAACAGATGGATGGGATAAGATATTAGAAGCAGAATATATAGATAAATTTAATTATCTTTTTAAAAATACACCTTACACAACTTATGGAGCTTTTTTTACTAATCAGTATGATCAAAGATTATTCTTAATAAAAAATGGAGATGAAATATCAACACTCACAGAATATAGTGATGAACTTGGCAATAAGATTGGTCAATTTCGTTTAAATGAAAAAGGGGAACTTACATCACGTATTGATTTTATTGATGAAGTAAAAGGCTCTGCAACTTATAAAGGTGAGATATTGGCTAGCCATAGTGATAGAGTTCTTAATCAACCAGGTGATGGTTATTCTACTTATGGTGGAGAACATATGGAATACTCACTTCCTTATAAAGATGGAGAAATTACGATTAATGCTCATTTTGGAGATAGAGATGTAAACTCATTCACATCTGTATATTTAAATAGCAAGACTATAGGGGAACATTATTTAGATAAATCGCCGATGATTTTTTATAAAGGAGCAGAGGATATTCGATTTGAAAATCGTATATCTGATGATGGATTTATTAGTACTAAGCCTACAGTCTCTGTATCTGGGGTATTTTTAGGACCGAAAGCTAATGAAGCTGCTGGAACTATTAGGGCATATGTACCTGATGGACTTTCTACTGGTAGATCATATGATGGCGTATTTAGTGCCGAAAAACAACCTAAAAAATAATTTAACCCTTTAATATTAATCAACCAACGCCACTTCAATTGTGGAGTGGCTTTTTTTTGTGGAGAAAATGTAATGATAGAACAAAACAAATCTAGCCCTGAACAACAAAAAACTACGGGGGAAAATAAAAATGAAGCTATAAAAAGAAATAAAAAAGGAGGTGGAATCCTTATCGCTATTGGCTTTATATTTTTAATAATTGCATTTATGTTTCTTAAATTTAGTGCATATAAAGTGAATGATCTTGCTTTGTTTATACTATCTGTCTGTACTATTATTGTTGGGATTTTACTTTGTTTTATAAATGATGTTGCTATTCTTGACAAGCGAGTTCGCTGTATTATTGACTGTTTAATTATACCGGTTTTATTTATACCTACCAATTATATTCATCAATGTATATTAAATTTCTTTAGTGCTACTCCCTCCAAGATAGAGCAAAACTTTTTGTCTGATGTTTTGACTTATATTTTACTCGTTATATCGGCACTAATTACTTCATTATTATATACATACATTTTTAAAGATAAAAACAAACCACAAAAGAGTAATTAAAATAATGAAAAATTTAAATTATCTATTTCCCCTACTTTTAATATCCCCCCTCACCACCCACTCCGCCCCCCTTACCGAAGTACAACAACAAATAAAAGTTGCCGAGCCGGAAAAGCGTGAGGCGGTGGTGAGCCTGTTAGGGCAGAATGAACAGCCCATTCATTTTTCCGAAGCGGATTTACGCAGCAACCCGAAATTAACCCAACAATTATTAGGGCAAGCCATTTATAGCCGTGAGCCGGCAATGATTGAGAAATTATTGGCGATTTACAAAACCTTCCCCGAAAACGACCGCACTTTGGTGCAATTTGCCGAAGGGAAATTTGCGGCGTTAACCGGGGATTACGGCACGGCGGTTTCCGTTTATCGTGAAATTCTTGCGGAACGGACAGAACTCAACCCAGTGCGAATTGAACTGGCGATTGCCCTATTCCACGATAAGCAAAATACCGCCGCCGAAGCCCAATTCCAAAAAGCCCTTAGTGAACCGAACGTCCCTGCACAGGTTCGCCAACTGATTAACGCCTATTTAGAGGCATTACAAAGCCGTGATGAATGGAATATTTCCCTTTTCGCCCATTATGTGCGAGACACCAATGTGAATAACACCTCAAGCAACCGCAATATTGAAGACACCGGCTATGTAAAAAATAACGATATGATGCCGGAAACCGCTCACGGTATTGCTTACCGCTTTAACCTCAGCAAAGATTTCAATTTATGGGGACGTTATTATTTAGCCTTAGAAAACGACCTTTATGGAAAAAGTTATTGGGATAATCACGAATATGACGACTTTTTAAACCGCACTTCTTTGGGGTTACGCTATAAAACCGCCAAATCCACCTTTAGCCTGCTTCCTTTTTATGAAAAACGCTTATATGGCAACGAAAGCTATCAATGGTCGAACGGGGCAAGATTGGAATATAGCCGTTGGTTAAACCCGAACTGGCAACTTTCCACTGCAGCCGAATATGCCAAAAACCGCTATTTCGACAGTCGCAGCCAAAACGGCAACACAAGATTACTTTCCGCCACTTTAGTGTGGGCAAGAACACCACAACAGTTTTTCTATTTGGGTGGTGATTTCAACCGTGAAAAAACATGGGTTAAACAATACAGCTCCGACACCAAATCCCTCCGCCTCGGTTGGGGGCAAGAATGGGGCAAGGGCATTTCCAGCCGTCTCGGTTTTGGCATTTCCCAACGCCAATATAAAGATTACGCTGTGCTAGGTGGACTTATTCCCCTCGGTAAAATCCGTAAAGACAAGATTTACAGTGCTCATTTAACCTTATGGAAACGGGATTGGCATTTATTCGGCATCACCCCGAAATTGCAATTATCCTACCGCAAACAAGACAGTAATTTGCCGTCAATGTATTCCTACGACCGCAAAAACGTCAATTTAGTGTTTGAAAAGGATTTTTAGCATATTAAACCTTGGGAAAACGAAAAATAATAGGGACACCAAATGCGGTGTCCCTCTTTTTTGCTTCATTATGACATTATATTCAACATTTATTGGGTAGGGTGGGCAACTTGTTGCCTACCGGTTCAGAGAGGGTATTTCAATGGTGGGCAACAAGTTGCCCACCCTACGCTCGAAAATATTGTGGTTGAAACGGTGGGCAAAAAATTTGCCTTCTACGCTGATTTGTGTCACAGATACATAGATTTGTGTCACAGATACATAGATTTGTGTCACAGATACATAATACCGTTATTTTTCGGGCGATCTGAAAACAAAAAAGACGAACATTTGTTCGTCTTTTTGATGGTGTTGAGTATTAACCCATACCGTATTTTTTTAATTTTTTGCGTAATGTGCCGCGGTTGATGCCGAGCATATTTGCCGCACGAGTTTGGTTACCGCGAGTATATTGCATAACCATATCTAACATCGGGTGTTCAACTTCCGCTAGTACTAATTCGTAAAGATCGTTCACATCTTGACCATCTAATTGTGATAAGTAATTGCGTAATGCTTGTTTTACTGAATCGCGTAATGGTTTATTTGTTACTTGTGATTGAGCATTTAAAACTGAAACGGTTAACGCTTCGGACGGATTACGTTGTTGTTCTAACATTTTTCTTTATCCAAAATTAAATTTAAAAAATCTTCCAACACAATGAGTTGTTCTTTCGGATCACTGATTGCGTTAAAAGTCTGTCTAAAAACGGAATCGGGTTGAATCCCCTGTAAATACCAAGCCACGTGTTTACGTGCTATTCGGTAGCCTTTTTGTTCACCATAGAATTGATGTAATTCTTGAATATGGCGTAAAATTTGACCGCACTTTTCACTCAAACTTGGCGTTTGAATTATCGAATCTTGCTCAATTAAGCTTTCCACCGATTGAAATAACCAAGGATTACCTAATGCCGCACGACCGATCATTATTGCATCGGCACCTGTGTAATCAAGCACCGCTTTTGCTTTCGCGGCAGAATCAATATCACCATTTGCAATTACCGGAATTGCAATCGCTTGTTTGACTGCGCGAATGTTATCGTATTCCGCTTCTCCTTCAAAAAGACATTCTCTCGTTCGTCCATGAATGGTTAAAGCTTGAATACCGGATTGTTCGGCAATTTTACCGATTTGTACACAATTTCGATTGGATTTATCCCAGCCGGTGCGAATTTTTAAGGTTACCGGCACATCAACGGCATTCACCACTTCTTGTAGAATTTTTTCTACCAGTTCGGGGAATTGTAGTAAGGCAGAACCTGCCAATTTACGATTCACCTTTTTAGCGGGACAACCCATGTTGATGTCGATGATCTCTGCACCGTATTCTACATTTACCGCCGCAGCTTGCGCCATTTCCAATGGATCAGAACCGGCAATTTGCACTGCATTAATGCCGAGATCTTCACTATGCGCTAAGCGCAGTTTGGATTTCTCCGTGTGCCAAACTTGAGGATTGGTTGACATCATTTCAGAAAACGTCAAACCTGCACCGTAATGCGCACAAAGACGGCGAAAGGGCTTATCGGTAATGCCTGCCATCGGTGCAAGTAAAATACGATTTTTTAATTGGTATGAACCGATCCGCATTTTACTTTAACCACCTTCAAACAAGCCTAAATCCAATTATTGTCGAATAGGGCGACAATCGACAAGGCGTGCTATGATACGCACTTCGGCTTAGTTTGAAAAGTGAAATTTGTTCAAAAAATACACTTTTTTTGATTGACAAAAAGAAATTAAGTTGTTCTTCGTTTGCCGGTAATGCGGCACCATTCTTCACGCACTGCAACCGGTGCGAGGTCAAAAGTTTGCGCATAGGTTTCACATACGGAGTTTGACTGCGTTTCTAAAATTCCGGATAGTCCTAAATCTCCCCCCTCTGCGACAAGTCGGCTGATTATCGGATAAAGTTCCTTCAATGGGCCGGCAAGAATATTGGCAACGACCACATCTGCTTTGAGTTCGGCAGGTTTTTCATCGGAGAGGAATAATTGTAAGCGATCGGCAACGCCGTTTTGTTCGGCATTGTTACGGCTTGCAAGAATAGCCTGCGGATCAATATCAATACCGATAGCTTTTTTTGCACCTAATTTTAGGGCGGCGATGGCTAAGATGCCAGAACCGCAGCCGAAATCAATGACTGTTTTATCGCTCAAATCTAAGCTATCCAACCACTCTAAGCAAAGTGCCGTTGTAGGGTGCGTACCTGTGCCAAAAGCCAGACCGGGATCAAGCATTACATTTACGGCGTTCTCATCGGGTACTTCACGCCAGCTCGGACAAATCCATAAACGTTTACCGAATTGCATCGGATGGAAGTTATCCATCCATTCACGCTCCCAATCTTTGTCTTCAATCTGTTCGATTTTGTACGCCGTATTTTCATCTAAATGTCCGGTTTGTTTGAGTAAATTGACGATTTCCACCATATCTGTTTCCGCATCAAACAAAGCGATAACATCCGTATTCCCCCATAGACGGGTTTCCCCCGGTAGCGGTTCGAAAATCGGAGTATCTTGGCTATCCATAAAGGTAACGGAGACCGAACCGATTTCTTCTAAAAAATCACTGATTTTTTCTGCTTTTTCATTGGTGCTGTTTAGGCGAATTTGAATCCAAGCCATAATTTTTCCTTAATTTAAAAAATGTCGTGCATTATACCGATTTTTTCAGAAATTTAGGCAGTAATGTGGAGCCTAGTGTCGCAAGCATAATGAGCGTGATGCCAAATATTGTGGAAAATGAAAGGCTTTCGCCAAGTAATACCACGGCAAATAAAATACCAAATAAAGGTTCAAGGGAAACCAAAATGCCGGAAAGATTCGCATTAACGCTATTTAAACCTTTATTCCACAACCAATAAGCCAGCCAACTACACCCAATGGCAAGATAAAAGAGACCTGCAATGCCGTAACCGGTCAGATTGATTTCCCAGCTTTCGGTAAGAAGTAATGTGAAGGGAAGTGTGGTGATAGTACCCAATACAATGGTTACGGAGGTGTAGGCTTGGGCTGATACTTTGGCTATCACGGATTGTGTCCAACGCAGCACACAGGCAAAAACAACACCGGCACTCAGTATCAACAAGCAACCAAGCAGGCTGATTTCATTAATGCCTTCGTTATGTTGACCGCCATTAATCATCACGGCGACCCCGATAAATGCCAATGCACCGAATAGCCAGTGAAACCATTCGGCGCTATCTTTAAAAAAGAAATGGCCGACAAACACCACAAGTAAGGGTTCAAGCCCAATCATCGTTACGGCACTAGAGGCCGAGGTATATTTCAAACCGATAAATTGCAATAAAAATACCGCCGTGTAGTTAAAGAAAGCAAGCCACCAAAGTTGTTTACGCAGAGGCTTATCAATTTTTTTCCAACGGCGTAAAAATAGCGGTATGACGAGAAACATTGCAATGATTAACCGCGTTTGCACAACCAAGACGGGATCCATCATCGAATAGGTAAATTTTGCAGCGATTAATGAACTGCTCCAAAGGAGGAGGGCGATAATTTGGTAGATCATAGTGAGAATCTCCGATGAATCCTAGGGTAATCAATTATTCTAGGCTACTAAAGTGCGGTCATTTTTTCGTCATTATATAGCGATGTAGGGTGGGCAACTTGTTGCCCAGCTAAAATATCCTGATTAAAACGGTGGGCAAAAAAATTTGCCCACCCTACGTTCTATAAATTTCATTAAGGTGCGTTACGCAAAGCTAACGCACCCTACGCCCTACAATGAACTTTGTAATTTACCGATTTTTTTCTCTGCTTTTAGCATTCGCTTTTCACCCCATTTATTGCCTATCAAGAAAGCGATTAAACCTAAGGTTAATGCCGGTACGATCTGGTGGAAACCGAGTAATTTTACACCAAGCTGAGTGAGCAAAATATAACTGCTTAAGCCCGCAATCATAGAACTTAATGCGCCGTAAGCATTGGCTTTATCCCAGTAAATACCAAGCACAATCACCCAAAGGAACGTGGCTTCTAATCCGCCGAAGGCAAATAAGTTTAACCAAATAATCATATCCGGCGGATTAAGGGCGGCGATGATTAAAAGTGCGGTTAAAATCAAGGTAATAACGGAAGAAATATAACTGATTTTTTTCTCATTTTTTGCCGCTTCAGGTTTAGCGGAAAGGTACAAATCTTTTACAAAAATAGAGGAAGATTGAATCAGTTGTGCATCAATGGTGGACATAATCGCGGACATTGGGGCCGCTAAGAAAATCCCTGCAACAATCGGTGGAAGCACTTGTAACATTAAGGTTGGAATAACCTGATCGGCAATGGTTAAATCAGGAATAATCGCACGTCCTAACGCACCGGATAGGTGCATCCCAAACATAATCAGGGAAAGTACGATTGTACCGATTAACATACCGCGGTGGAGTGCTTTACTGTCTTTAAATGCCATACAACGCACCGCTGTATGCGGTAAGCCTACCACCCCGAAACACACTAATACCCAAAATGATGCCATAAATTGAAAACCGAGCATATCGTTCGGACCATAAGGGCTCACTAATGCCGGATTAATTTCAGTTAATTTATTGACCGCACTTTCCACGCCCCCAAGCGCGTAAATTGTGCCGCCAAGTAAAATTAATGTACCGACAATCATCACCGTCCCTTGAATGGTATCCGTCAGAACCACTGCGCGGAAGCCGCCGATAAAGGTATAAATACCTACGGTTAAAGCAAAAAGCAGCAGGGCTTGGGTATAAGAGATGCCAATTGTGGTTTCCAATAAACGTGCTCCGCCGATAAATTGTACGGTCATTGCGGCAAAAAAAGCGAGCAACAAAGCAAGGCTGGCAAGCCAAACCAAGTATTTGTTTTTGTATCGATAAAGGAAGAGATCGTTGATGGTAAGCGCGTTGGTTTCACGGGACAATAAGGCAAATTTTTTACCGAGCGCACCTAAGGCAAGCCATACCGCCGGTACTTGAATCATTGCTAACAACACCCAGCCCAGTCCATATTTATAAGCCGCCCCCGGCCCCCCTACAAAAGAACTGGCACTGGCATAAGTTGAGGCGGTTGTCATCGCCAGCACAAACCCTGTCATTGAGCGATTGCCCACATAGTATTCGGTTAAAAAATCGCCCTTATTACGTTTAACATAAGCATAAATCGCAGCGCCAAAGATAAAGGTGAGGTAGATGATTAAAGGAAGAATAATGCCAAGGTTCATTGTTTATTCTCCTTGTTTTCCACTTCAAGGGAAATATCTTGATAAACGATTTTAATTATCCAGTAACCGATGACGATAAATAAAATCGGAAGATAAATGCAGGAAAGTTCAAACCAAAGGGGGAAACCGAGAGGGCCGAGCGAGCCTTTGGGTAAGTAAGCGCATAAACACCAGCCGATGACATACAAAACAGTCAAACCCAATGCCCAGCGCGCTTCTTTAGCAGCTTGTTTGTAGCGTTGTGTTAAAGTCATAATAGTTCCTAAAATGCTTTGCTCATTTCTAGATAAATACGGTTTTTATCATAGCGATAAAAAGGGTGATTGCTTTTTATTTTTTGATAAGACCAGGTTAGTTTCGGCGTAATTCCCCAAAAATAAACATCACGATGCCATAATGTTAGTGCGGTAAAATATTCATTATTTTTCTGACGAATACTAAACAAATCAATATCTTTGTAAGTTCGTCTGGCATAGGCGAGGTTTAAACGGGTTGAAATTCCGAACGCCCATTCTTGCCCCCAGCCCAAACGGATATTTTTACGTTGATAAGCGTTATCGCGATCACGTGTATTTTCTCGATGATAATCTACACCGACAAACCAGTATTGTCCGCTCTTTGGCACATAAAGCAAGGTATTTGATAAAAGATAGTTATTTCCATTGAGATGTTTGCGCCAATTATAGCGTTGTTCGGTATATTCAAGTGCGTTCGAAATTTGCCATTTTTCGTTTAGCCAGTAATTCAGTTCAGCCCGAAGTCCGGCATTTTTAGAGTATTGTTTTAATGAATCGCTGCCTGATGAACCGCCGCCATACCAACGTTTTTCCGTAAAAGGCGTAATCGAACTTTCAAAGCGGGCGGTTTGATAACCTAAGCCGACACCAACACGGAGGTTAAATTCATTATATTTTTTGTTATTCCAAAAATATTTACCTTGTCCTTCAAGCTGTAATTTGGTGAACAAATTATTCGCCCAAGACCATTTTTTCTCTGAATTTAAATAATAAGAAAAGCCTTGCGCACTTTCTTTTTCCCAAGCTTTCCAATTCCCAATTTGAGTTCCGGCTTTCGGGGCATTGTTAATATTTGATTCGTTTAAATAGCTTAATCCGCCATTGATTTTCCATTGTTCACGTTGATTTAAAGCTGAAAGGTATTGATCTATTAGCTGCGTTGTTTGTGGTAAACGATTTTCTGCGCGCAACTTTTGAAATTGATCCTTTGCCGCCTCATTATCATTATTTAGGAATAACGCCTGTGCCAATTGATAACGCAAAGCGATGATGTCGGAATGTTCGCTAAATAACGCACGATAACGTTTTACCGCTTCGGAAAAATGCCCCTGTTGACGAGTCATTATCGCTTCAGCCCAAGAGACTAAGGTGGGATCTTGATTAGGTAAATTTTTATAAAGCGGCAGTAAAATTTCTACGGCTTGAGCATTATTTTGTAAAACCGCAGGAACTAATCCGCGAATAATTAAATCGGGATGTTGTTGCAGTTCGGCACGACTCATAGAAATACTTTCTTGCTTTGGTGTAGAAATCGTGGCTTCCGGTTGAGGAAGTATCGGTTTGGCGACATTAATGCGTTCATCTCGTTCATCATTTTTAGGTTGAGCCATTTCCGCCGTGGCATTTAGTGCAAGCAGCGAACAAAAGATTGATAGGAAAATATTGCTGAATTTCATTGATTTGAGTTCTCTTAGATATGAATAAAGCAAGCGCAAGGCTTGCTTCATAATACTAAACCATAAATCCGGTTTTATGTTATTGTTTTTGTGCACCGAAAGCAGCGCTCCAAGACTTATTGTCGCCTTGTGCTAACCCTGCCATCTCTTTGGCATTATCGCCATAGAATTTACCTTCTACTTTGCCGGATGATGGAAGAGATGCTGAATTTGCCGTTCCTGTAAATGAATTACCTGAAATACTAGCATCAATCACCACCGGTTGAAGCTTGTAAGCATCAATACCAAGTGAACCTTTCAATGTTTTGTTTCCAAAATCTGCAGTAAATTTCGATGAACCGGTGGAAAAATCTCTATCTTTATGCCATAACTCCTGTACATTCGGCGCATAAACAATAAATTGCCCTGAATAAGCTGCCGTACCGGCTGCCGGCATCTCTTTCGTTGGGTTTCCGTTATAGAACATATAGGTATCGTTATTTGAAGAAGTCGCTACGCCAAAACGGGTGTCTGAATAGTTACGACAACATACCTGTAGACCTGCTTCATCAAGTGTTAACCAATCTTCGAGATGGTGAGGGGGGAAACCAATAGGTATATCGATTCCGTCTATTCTTATGTTAGTATTGGATGGCTCGTAATAATTCAGTGTTACGATCGATTCACCAACAGATGGAAATATTTTAATTGCAGCACCTGTTCCGCTTTGTTCTTGTTTTGGTTGATTGTCCTGTTTTGGTTGATTGTCCTGTTTTGGTTGATTGTCCTGTTTTGGTTGATTGTCCTGTTTTGGTTGATTGTCCTGTTTTGGTTGATTGTCCTGTTTTGGTTGATTGTCCTGTTTTGGTTGATTGTCCTGTTTTGGTTGATTGTCCTGTTTTGGTTGATTGTCCTGTTTTGGTTGATTGTCCTGTTTTGGTTGATTGTCCTGTTTTGGTTGATTGTCCTGTTTTGGTTGACTGTCCTGTTTTGGTTGACTGTCCTGTTTTGGTTGACTGTCCTGTTTTGGTTGACTGTCCTGTTTTGGTTGACTGTCTTGTTTTGGTTGACTGTCTTGTTTTGGTTGATTATCACTATTACCGCCTCCGCTACTTCCGCAAGCGGAAATAATTAATGCCGTTAGTGCAGTAAAACCAAATTTTATTAATGAGTTTTTTGTTAGTTCCATAGGGACTCCGCGTAACTAAAATAAATTAGTGTTAAAATGGGGGAAGAGTTTACCAAAAGAAAAACTCTTTGTTAAGTGGATTGCAGAATGATTTTTATAGGATTAAAAAGCAAAAGAGTGGTCAAAAATCTCACAAATTTTTGACCGCTCTTAATGTGCCAAGGGTTGAAAGGAGAATATTACTGAATTTCATTAGTTTGGGTTCCTTAGATATAAATAAAGCAAGCTAGCGGCTTGCTTTATAATACTAAATAACAAACAGAATTTTATATTATTGTTTTTGTGCGCCGAAAGCTGCACTCCAAGATTTACTGTCAGTTGCCAAGCCAGCCATTTCTTTGGCATTATTGCCATAGAATTTACCTTCCACTTTACCTGCTGATGGAATAGAGCTTGAATTTGCCGTTCCTGCAAATGAGTTGCCTGAAATTTTGGCATCAATGTTCACCGGCTGAATCTTTTCAATCTCAAGCGAGCCTTTTAATGTTTTGTTGCCGAAATCTACATTAAACTTTGATGAGCCGGTGTAAAAATCTTCATCGTCCAAAAGTGGTATATTCGCAGTGATAATGGATTGCCCTGAATAAGTTGCCGTACCGGCTATCGGCATATCATTCGTTGGGTTACCATTATAGAACATATAGCCCTTGCCATTTTCGTCTAAGGAATCCGACACACCAAAACGGGTATCTGAATATTTACCGCAGCATACTTCTAGATATCTTCCCTTGGAAGTCATCTTTGTCCACATTCCGGAAGAAACACCAGAATAGCCGATATCGATGAGGCTTCCATCGACATTGATTGTTGTAGTATTGTAAGTATCTAACGTTGCTATTCGGGTAGAAACATTGGCATCAGTTCCTGATAAGGCAATCGCTGCACCTGTTTTGTTGTCAGCTTGTTGCTGAGATTGATTATTGGCTGACTGATTTGGTTGTGTGTTATTTGAAGCGCTATTTTGTTGTGGGCGATTATCACTATTACCGCCACCGCCGCTACTTCCGCAAGCCGAAATCATTAATGCAGCTAGTACGGTAAAACCAAATTTTGTTAATGAAGCTTTTGTTAGTTCCATAGAGACCTCGCATAATTAGGATAAGTGAGTGTTAAAATCCAAGGGGGAGTTTAACAAAACTGATACCCTTTGTTAAGTAGATAACAGAATGATTTTTATGGGATTAAAAAGCAAAAGAGCGGTTAAAAATTTCGGCATTGCGTATCAGTTGCAAAAAAGCTGTTTTTAATTCAAATGTAGGGGGCTTTCGCTAGTCGCTCAAAGGTAGTTAAATGCACGTCAATAGTATATTTTCGGTAATCAATACGGGGTCATATCGCCACGCCACACGCTGTTTGCCTACTTGTGCGGAAAGTTGTTTTAAGGTTTCGATACTTTTTTCGAATTTCGAAGCTTGGTACACCGGATTCGATATCTTTACCATAGGCAGTAATACTGTAATGAAAATAGGTGTTGAAACGGTCGGTAATTTGGTGCAAATGTTTCAAAATTGGGCGATAGTTTTTTTGAACAAAATACGACATAGTCCACTTTTTCGGGTGTAAGCTCGTAACGTGTAACTTTATTTGGAAATAGCGGATTACGTGATAAAACGTAGCCTTCTTCAAAGCGTTTTAGCAGCCATTTACTATAATAATGTACGGTGTCGGTTCTTGCTCCCGTGTTAATGATCATTTTGCTTTCCTTTAAAAATAAAAAACGCTCTCCAAGTCATTAATTCAAAATGCAATAAAGGCCAGCACCTAGGCCGGCTTTGGGTTATTCATAAATAAATTCTAATTTTTTATTCATATCCGCATTCAGGCTGCGTCCTACAATGCAAGTATCCACCGCTACTTTTTCTAATGCTTGACGAAGTTCGGCAGGAAACGCCGCTTTTAAATGGAAGGTGATATGCACTTCACTAATACGAAATTCTTCCATTGAAACCACTTTACCGCTTTCGGCATAGCAACCGTTAAAATTCGCTCCGGCTTGTTCTGCAGTAAGTGCCATAATTGTCATCGCGCAGCTGGTGTAAGCGGCAATGAGCAAATCGGTTGGTGCGGATACTTCGCCTTTGCCTCCTGCTACACTTGGGCCGTCAGTCAGATATATTTGACCACTGGCTAAGTGAGTAACTTTTTGTTGAAGAGAGCCTTGATATTCCACTTTAATTGCGTTCATTGTCTTTTCCTTTTGAATTGTGAATTAACGCTGTGTATTATAACAATGTGTTTTTATTTATTAATCCACCTTTTTCTGAATACAATGTTAAGGAATTCTTAATAATCCGTATTAAAAATGAACGAAATTAAATCCATACTTATTTTAGGTAAAGTGATTGAAACCGGCAATATGACTATTGCGGGACGAGAACTCGGTATTAGCAATGTTGCAGTTAGTCAGCACATCAAACAGCTGGAACAGCATTATGGCGTACAGCTTATTCACCGCACCACACGCCAAATTACGCCCACTTCCGCAGGCAAAATATTATGGCAAACAGCCCGAGATATTCAGCACGCCTTAACAAAAACACAACAAAATTTGACCGCTCTTCGCACTGAATTTAGCGGCGAAGTCGCTATCAGTTTGCCCAGCGCATCAATTGATAGCCGAGCAATACGCCGTTTTTTGCAAAAAATGGCAAAAGATTATCCTAGCATTGACGTCCATCTGTTGCCTAACGACAGTGTGGTGAACCTATTCCAAGAAAATATCGACATTGCTCTGCGGGCAACTGAACCCGACAACACCCTCATAGCCCGTTTTCTAACCCAATGGCGACTGTGTATTTGTGCGTCCCCCGACTATCTGGCTACTCACCCTATTCATCGTTCTAATGAACTTTTCCGCCACTGCTGGATTCATTTTCACGACAATATCTTTGATCACGCCTTCGCTACACTTGGACTAGGCAAATTTTCCGCGGACAAAACCATTCATTGCCCTATCATCTCATCTGCTAAAAGTCTTGCCTTAGAAGGCTTCGGGTTAACCTTACAACTTTATGGTGATATTGAACATCATCTTGAACAAGGCAAACTCGCCCTTGTTTTACCCAATGCTCCTTTACCCATTTATAATCTCTATGCTGTAACCCTCCACCGTACTCAATCTGCCAAAATTAATGCCGTACTTGAAGTAATGAAATCCGCCTTTATGGAATAGCCCAAAACCTTTTCCATAGTAGGGAAGGAAAGATTGAATATTGAGGTGGGGGAGAGGTAGAGAGTGCCGGCTATTCCGGGCATGAAAAAGTAACGACTAACTGATCAGACCGCACTTTTTCATATATGGATTACACCAAGAATTAAATGCTTTCTTATCCTCTTGGATGAAATCTTTCGTGTAAGCGTTTTAAGCGTTCTTTGGCAACGTGGGTATAAATCTGGGTGGTAGATAAATCGCTGTGTCCAAGCAGCATTTGTACCACACGTAAGTCCGCACCGTGATTAACGAGATGGGTAGCGAAGGCATGGCGCAGCACGTGAGGGGAAAGGGCGCTGGTGTCAATTTCCGCCAAAATCGCATAATGTTTAACCCGATGCCAAAAGGTTTGGCGGGTCATTTGTTGGGCGCGTTGGCTTGGGAACACAATATCGCTGCTTTGCCCGTTTAATAATACGGGGCGAGCATACAATACAAACTGACGAATCCAATAGGCGGCTTCTTCTCCCATTGGTACGATACGTTCTTTATTGCCTTTACCAATTACACGCACAACGCCTTGTTGTACATTCATATTTTCAATGGTTAGCGATACCAGTTCCGTTACACGCAGCCCTGTGGCGTAAAGCAGTTCCAGCATCGCTTTATCGCGTAATTCAAGGGGGATTTCCACATTCGGTGTGTTAAGTAAATCACTGACTTGCTGTTCGCTTAAATATTTTGGCAAACGGTCGGGCAATTTCGGGGAGCTGAGTATTGCACAGGGATCATCCGTGCGGTATTTTTCACGGTATAAATATTGGAACAATTTGCGCATTGCACTTAGCATTCGCGCGGTGCTGGTGGCTTTGTAGCCTTGTTCTAAACGTTCACCGAGAAAACCTTGCAAATCTACCGCATCTAAGCTTTCAAGAGAGAGATTTTTTTTGTCTAACCAGTCGCAAAGTGCAGTCAAATCCAGCCGATAAGATTGTACAGTATTTTCAGAAAGTCCTTTTTCGATCCAGTATTCGTTAAGGAATAAATCGACCAATGCTAAATTATTCATTTCGTTTTACCAAAAATGCATCCAATTTTCGTGGAATAACAAGGAAAGCCATTGCGGCAACGGCACTCATCGACAGGAATGTCATTGAGGGTGAAATTGGGTAAATAACACCGGAAAGTGCGGTGAATAGTGCAATCAATACACCGTTAGAAAGCCCGTTATATAAGCCTTGCAGCTTGGCAATATGGTTTTGCGGTTGGGTGGTAATATAACGTACGATAGCATAGTGGCAAGCCGCATAAGTAATGCCGTGAGCCAGTTGCTGGGGTAATATTTCCCAGAAGTGGTTTGCATAGGTCAAACCAAGCCAGCGTAAAAGACAGACCAAAGCGGAAAGATAAAAAATCGTACTGACCGCCCGATTCTGAAATAATCGGCGGGAAAAGAAAAAGAGCAAAATTTCAGCAACGACACCGACCGCCCAAAGCAAACTTGTTTGTGAAACGGGAATGCCAAGGCTTGTCCAATAAATGGTGCTATAAACATAATAAGCCGCGTGCGAGCCTTGAATCAGCCCGACAGCAATCATTACACGTAACGTGGTGGAATTTTTCAATAATGCCAAAAAGCCGATTCGGTTTTGAGTATCATTTTGTGGCGTTTCATCTTTTGGAGGAATGGTAGGATTGAGGAACTGAATTAGCGTGTAGAACAATAAAAGTGCGGTTAAAATCCACACAATATTTTGCTCCCCTAACCAATCAATCATTCCGCCGAATACGACTACACCGAGAATGAATGCAATCGATCCGATCAACCGCACTTTGCCGTAATCCAATCCGATTTGACGTTGCCAAGTGGAAGCCAAAGAATCACCGATAGGCATTCCGGCGGAGTTTACCATAGCAAATAATCCGATAGCGGAAAAAAGAAGCCAGAAATTCTCCGTGATAAAGCTCATTGCCGCCATAATGACGGTTGAAGCCAAAGCGAGTAAACGCAAAGAATTAATAATATGATCCGCTTTTTTAATCAATGCCGAAAAAAACATTCCGCCGATAAAACGGAAAAGATAAGCGCTGCCAATCACAAGACCAATCATTTCTTCACCGTATTGTTGAGATTTTAACCACACGGGAAAGAACGGCAAAAATACGCCGTAAGCGCAGTAATAACCGAGAAAACTCAAGGCTAACCAATAAAAAGGATGAATTTGCATTAGAATAATTTTTCCATTTCTTGTGAACGTTCGGCACAGGCTTGTATCGCTTCTGTTACGATTTGATTAAATTGTCTTTGGTTGAAGACATTTAATGCCGCTGCGGTTGTTCCGCCTTTGGAGGTTACATTTTCGCGTAATGTTGAAAGCGTGATTTGTGGATTTTCCTGTGCCATTTTCGCTGCACCGAACATCGACTGTTGTACCAGTTCTCGCGCCGTTTCCGAATCAATATTCATTTTAATTAACGCCTGTTGCATTGCTTCTAACATTAAAAAAAAGTAAGCCGGGCTACTGCCTGATGCAGCGGTAACAGCGTGCATCTGACTTTCATCTTCCACCCATCGGGTTTTCCCCACGGCACCAAGTAGATTTTGCACAAAAGTGCGGTCGGTTTCTGTCGTGTTTTTGAGTGCGAACAAACCCGCCATTCCTTCCCCCACTAATGACGGCGTATTTGGCATTACCCGAACGAGCGATTTAGCCGTTGGAATCAGTGCTTGCAAACGGGTTGTTGAAATCCCCGCCGCAATGGAAATTAATAATTTATTGGAAAAATCAACCGCACTTAGCGGTGCACACACCTCTGCCATCATTTGAGGTTTCACGGCAAGCAAAACCGCCTCTGCACGGGTGACACTCTCCACATTATTGGCTGAGGTGCGTGTACCAAGATGAGCGAAGAAGGCGCGTTTTTCTTCGTTAGGATCATTTACGATGATTTGCGTGGCGGGATAACCTTGTTTCAACAAGCCAAGCACAATTGCCTGTGCCATATTACCACCGCCGATAAAGGCGATTAATTTCTGCTGCATCATTTTTTCCTATGAGTTTATGGGCTACAATGCGCCATATTTTACCCGATTATTAAGGAAGTTTTACGATGTGGTTTAAAAATTTAATGACTTATAGGCTCACTAAATCCTTGGAATGGGATTTAACGGTTCTCCAAACTCAACTTGAAGATTGCCGTTTTCACCCTTGTGGTGCGCAAGATCAAAGTAAATTCGGTTGGTCTTCACCATTGTGGGGAGCGGAAACATTGTATTTTGCAGTGGGAAAACAGATCTTATTGGTGGCAAAAAAAGAAGAAAAAATACTCCCTGCGAATGTGGTAAAACGTGAATTGGATGAACGCATCGAAATGCTTGAACAAAAAGAAAACCGCAAGCTGAAAAAAGTGGAAAAACAAACCTTAAAAGATGATGTAGTAATGAATTTATTGCCACGAGCATTCAGTAAAAATCAACATACGGCATTATGGATTGATACGGAAAATAATCTTATTCATATAGATGCCGCATCAAGTAAACGTGCGGAAGATGCTTTGGCGTTGTTACGTAAAACCTTAGGTTCTTTACCTGTTATACCGCTTGCTTTTGCCAATGAACCAAGCACGATTTTAACGAATTGGATTACTCAAGAAAGTTTACCCCATTGGTTAATTGCGTTAGAAGAAGCGGAATTACGGGGAAGCCAAGAAGACAGTATTATTCGTTGCAAAAAACAACCCCTTGAAAATGAAGAAATTCTTGCATTATTACAAGAGGGTAAAAAAGTAGTGAGTAAATTAGCCTTAGAGTGGCAAGATACGCTGAGTTTTGTATTCAATGAAGATTGTACGCTCAAACGTTTGAAATTTGCCGATGCGGTGCGTGAAAAAAATGACGATATTCTAAAAGAGGATTTCGCCCAACGTTTCGATGCCGATTTTGTGTTAATGACAGGGATTCTTGCTAAATTGACCGAAAATCTACTGGATGAATTCGGTGGCGAAAAGGTGAGATTGTAATGTGGAAAGTGCGGTAGAAAATTACTTGGTTTTTATTTTCAAGGTAATCGCATTCGCAAAACACGCTATTTTACATTCTCCGCATCCATTACAAGATTCGTTATTTACCGTTAAATTCGCAGAAATGGCTTGTTGTGGGCAGATGGTTTGGCAATCGGTGCAGGAAAGTTGCTGTTTGATTAAACAATCGGAAGAAAATTGAGGGCGGAGAAATGTATCTGTTTTGAAGCTGGGATGTAGGGCGTGAGTCCGGCAGGCTTCTGCACATTTACCGCATAAATCGCAAGGTGCGTAGTCTATTTCAAGCGTGGCTCGATTTTGTTTTAACCGAATTAAGCCGTTGGGGCAGATGGAAACACATTCACCACAGCCATTACAGGCAGCAGAAAATAAATCCTCTCGTGCGGCAAAAGGCGGACGGGGAAGCGGATTTTTATCCGTAATGGGTTCGCCGGTTGAAAATAAACTGCGTAATAAACCACGGCGAGAGATTTGGTTATGGCTCAAATAAGCCTGATAATAGGCTTCGGTTTTCATTATCGATAAAACCTTACTTTAGGTACATCAATATGCAAGTCCATTTTCCATTGTTGCAATGTGTGTTCGGCGATTGTTGCAAGCCCTTGATAGAAGGGCGCGTTTTCTGCTTGATTGAGTTGTGCTAGAAAATGTAACGCCCAAGTTAAAAAATGGTTGCGTAGAAATTCTATGACTAAGTGCGGTCGATTTTCCGCAAGATAAGCTGCCAGCATAAACATTAAACCGATGTGATCTTCGGGTTCATCTTGTTGTGCTTGGAATGTAATTTGATGTCGGCGTAGAAAATCACGTAAAGCGAGCAACGAATTACCGAAAATAACGCACTCAGGATCAAGATAGACGGAGCCCCAAGGCGGAGCCGGGAGCTCGTTCGGCCCGATAAATAAGTCTTGATATTGCTCACTGAGATCTTGGCTTAATCCTTGTGTGATAAGTGCGGTCGCTTTTTCACGCGTTTTTGCATCAAGCTCAATTTCCCAATCTTGCGCCCAATTCGGTTGGCGGAAGAAATTCAAAATACCGATAAGACGCACATCGCTCGGTTCATAATAAAAAGCGGCACCGAGTAAGCGTCCGTAAAGGGAAATTTGTTCAAAGGTGTTTTGCATAAATTCTCCGTAAAATTAGACCGCACTTTTCGCTTGATTTAAGCACCGATAGCCATTCCTGATGTCATATGTAAGCCGTAAAACAATACGCGTCCAATGCCTTCGGCAAGCAATGTCAATATCACGGCGAAACCAAGTAACCCCGTATTTTTCGTACGAAATAAAATGAATGCCGCAGTAGCTAATAAACATAAACGAATCGCTGTCATCACGGCATAATCCGGTACAAGTTCAGCAGCGTTTTGGATAGCGCTATGAATACTTTGTAAGCTAAAGCCCTGATACACAGCGATCACAGCGGCAAATAATAACGCAAGCACAAATAAATTCGGGACGAGCTTGAGCCGATATTCACGTTGCTGATTTGGCGTTAACAAGGCATACGCCAGAACAAGTCCGCCCAGTGCGATGGTGAGATAGAATGACCAAGAAGTTAATGAAGTATTCCAAGTCGGTACGCTGGCAATATGATAAACCTGATTCATCACATACATAAATACAATTCCTATCAGAGCGGTCAAAATTCGCCATAAATTGCCAAGGGCTATCGGCATTTTCCCCGAGAGGGCAAGTAACCAATAGAAACCGGCAAGGGCAAAGAAAATCGCACCCGCGGCAATTTCGTTACTTATCATTGATTCGCCTATGCGGTTAAGGGCATTGAATGCACGTATCGGTGAGCCCAGGTGTATCATCGATGCGATAAATCCTAATCCCAAGAAAAGCAAAATAACAAACATGGCTTTATGAATGTAAGCGTGGCTTTTTTCACTTTTTATACCGGATAATACAACGGAAAAAACAAGCCACGCACCGACCGCACTTTGTGCCAGTACGGTGAAAAAAACTAATGGGAGTTCATGTAATCCTGCGTTCATTTTTACACCTCTCTCGGGTTGCCTAAGAACCCGCTTGTATCGCCGCTTGAACGGGCATTTTTGTTGGGTTTTACCACTAAATTCGGATGTGTAATATCAGCCGGAGGTAATGGTGCGATAGCGGCTTGCTCTCCATATTTTGTACGAAGTTCATCAATCGGCGCAAAATCTAATGCACGCAGTGGGCAGGCATCGACACAAATCGGTTTCTGCCCTGTTTTTACGCGCGAATAACAACCGTCACATTTTGTCATATTGCCCTTTTTCGCATCATATTGCGGTGCATCATAAGGGCAAGCCATATGGCAATAACGACACCCGATACAAATCGCTTCATTGACGATGACAAAGCCATCTTCATTTTTGTGCATTGCACCGGTAGGGCAAACCTTGGTGCAAGCCGGATCGGCACAGTGATTGCACGAAATAGACATATAATAGGCAAACACGTCTTGATTCCAACAACCATTGGGTTGTAAGCTCCAGTTACCACCGGTATATTCATAAATGCGGCGGAAATTTACATCCGTGCCTAAATCTTTGTAATCTTTACAGGCTAATTCACAAGTTTTACAGCCTGTGCAGCGTTCAGAATCAAAATAAAAACCATATTGTTTCATCATTCACTCCCTACAAGCGTTCCACTTGAACTAAATTAGAATGTTGCGGATTACCCTTTGCCAGCGGTGACGGGCGTTGGGTGGTTAAGACATTAATACAGCCTGAGTGATCGATACGATCTTTATCCGGCGCATACCAAGCCCCTTCGCTTAATGCCACGACACCCGGAATAATACGTGGCGTTACTTTTGCGTGAATACGTACTTCACCACGATCATTAAAAATACGAATCATATCTCCGTTTTTAATACCGCGAGGCTCTGCATCAATTGGATTCATCCACATTTCTTGCGGATTTGCTGCCTTTAAGACATCCACGTTGCCGTAGGTAGAATGGGTTCTGGCTTTATAGTGGAAACCGCTCAGTTGTAACGGGTATTTTTCCATCAGCGGATCACCGTAATGTTCAAAACTTTGTACATGAATCGGCAATGGGTGAATCACCTCATCTTCAGCCAACTTCCAGGTTTTTGCGATTTCCGCTAAACGCGAAGAGTAAATTTCAATTTTTCCTGATGGAGTTTGAAGCGGATTTCTTTCCGGATCTTCTCGGAAATCTTTATATGCCACATAGAAACCGTTCGGATCAACTTTTTTGAAAATACCCTGTTGTCTAAATTCTTCAAAACTAGGCAATTCAGGAAGTTGTTGGCGGGATTGGGCATAAATATGACGTAGCCATTCTTCTTGCGTGCGTCCTTCGGTGAATTTTTCTTTCACCCCCATTTTTTCTGCCAAGTCGCTTAACATATCGTAAATATTGCGGCATTCGAAAGCGGGTTTAATCACCTGGTCGGCAAAAATCACATAGTTCATATTTGCCACATAAGCATCTAATGCAAAGTCCATTTGTTCGGATGCGGTGCAATCCGGTAGTAAAATATCGCTATATTTCGCAGTAGAAGTCATATGATTATCAATGGTGATGATCATTTCGCATTGGCTTTCATCTTGCAAAATATCGTGAGTGCGATTGATTTGTGAGTGTTGATTAATCAAACAATTACTTGCGTAATTCCAAATCACTTTGATTGGTGAGGGGAGTCTATCTACACCGCGGATACCGTCACTAAGTGCGGTCATTTCTGTGCCGCGAATAATCGCATCCGTCCACATAAACATAGGAATGCTGGCTTTTACCGGATTTTCTAAGGTCGGCATACGCACAAACGGAATGCTGTATGCGCTTTCACGTGCCCCGGTATTACCACCGTGAATGCCTACGTTGCCGGTTAAAATAGGTAACATAGCAATAGCACGAGAGATGAGTTCACCGTTGCTACGGCGTTGCGGCCCCCAACCTTGAGCGATAAAGGCAGGTTTTGTGCTGCCGATTTCACGAGCAAGTTTAATGATTCGATCGGCAGGGATACCGGTTATTTTTGATGCCCATTCCGGTGTTTTGGCAAAACCGTCATCACCCTCACCCAAAATATAGGCTTTGTAATGGCCATTTTCAGGTGCATCTTTCGGCAAGGTTTTTTCATCATAGCCGACACAATATTTATCAAGGAAAGGCTGGTCAACGAGATTTTCGGTTATCATCACGTAAGCTAATGCCGATACAAGTGCGGCATCTGTTCCCGGGCGAATAGGAATCCATTCATCTTCACGACCGGCAGCCGTATCGTTATAGCGAGGGTCGATAATAATCATTTTGGCATTAGAACGCGCTTTGGCTTGTTCAATACAATATGTTAAGCCGCCTCCGCTCATACGGGTTTCGGCAGGATTATTACCAAACAACACGATAAGTTTGGTATTTTCAATATCAGCCATACCGTTACCAAGCGCCCAACCGCCACCATAGGTATAATCTAAACCTACGGCAATTTGTGCCGTGCTGTAATCACCGTAATGGTTTAAATAACCGCCGATACAGTTCATAAAACGAGCTACCATTGTGGCGGAGGGTGGCCATGATTTTGTCATTGTGCCGCCGAGCGTACCTGTACCGTAGTTTAAATAAATGGATTCGTTGCCGTATTTTTCGATATTTCGTTTTAACGCTTCGGCGATTTCAGTTAAAGCTTCATCCCAGCTAATTCGTTTAAATTTTCCCTCACCGCGTTTTCCCACGCGTTTCATCGGATATTTTAAACGATCAGGATTATATACGCGGCGGCGCATAGAACGTCCGCGTAAACAAGCACGCACTTGATGATCTAAATTATAAGTTTCCGTGCCGGTGTTATCCGTTTCTACATAGGTAATTCGATTATCTTTCACGTGCATACGCAATGGGCAACGACTACCGCAGTTTACCGTGCAGGCACTCCATACAATTTTTTCTTCACTTGTTTCGGGTCTTGTCGGCGTTTCTGCCGCTAGCGCATTAAACGGCAAGGTAAGATCGGAAACGGCAAGTATCGCACCTGCCGATGATGCCTTAATAAAATTTCGGCGGTTAATTTGATCAATATTACTCATATATATCATCTCCCCACAGTCAGATTGAGCAATGACAAAAGAGGCCCAATTACATCAGCTTTCAAGAAGAGAAAGTTTGAGGCAGATCATATAAACAAAAAGAGGTATCTGAAAACAGCAAAAAAGATGACTAAAATCAAGGTGATATAATGAGAATTATTATTGAATATAAGGCGATAATGAAACTGAATGACTTGAAGTTATAAAAGTGCGGTCAAAAAATATCGTGAATTTGATTCAAAAACGGCCGGGAAATCAACCGCACTTTTTATCTCCTTATTTCTAGAGGGGGGAATTAAGCCGCTTTATGTAAACCAAGCGTGCCGTCATCTTCCATTTGTTTGGCGACACCTACGATTTCCGCTACTTTATCTCCCTCCTTAAAGAATACAAAGCCACCGTTTTCCATCTTTGTCCAAGGTTCATCTTTGGTGAGGGGGAAAGTCGTTACAATTGTTACTTTATCCCCCTCTTTGGCGTAATCATTAAAGTCGATGACACCGTCATCATCAATGCGATGTGCTTTGCCAAAAGGCGCTTTACGTGTGAGATAGTGCAAATTGGTAGAGCAATGGGCAATCATCCATTCGCCATTGGAAAGAATAAAATTAAACGTACCGTGTGTGGAAAGTTTTTTTGTTATTTCTTGAATCGCCTCAAAAATCTGCATTTCCGTCGGTTTTTTACGGAAACGATTTTTTAAGTATTCAGCCATATAGCAGAATGCCGCTTCAGAATCGGTCGAGCCGATAGGTTGACAAAAATTTTCCGACATATCCGGTAAATCTTTTAAATTTCCATTATGTGCAAAAACCCAGTTCTCTCCCCAAATTTCACGGATAAAGGGATGAGTGTTCTCAATATTGACTTCACCTTGCGTTGCTTTACGAATATGAGCGATAACGTTGAGCGATTTGATTTTGTATTGTTTTACACAATCTGCGATAGGAGAAAGCGAAGCGGCACGATTATCACGAAAAATACGCACGCCTCGACCTTCAAAAAAAGCAATACCAAAACCATCGGAATGGCAATCCGTTAATCCTGCACGGCGGCGAAATCCTTCAAAAGAGAACACAATATCTGTCGGCGTATTACAGTTCATACCGAGTAATTGACACATAAAATCCTTTTAAATACTCATTAATTAATAACCCTACAATGAGTGCAGATTTAACACCATTACAGGGCAGATTTCAAGAGATGTATGATGAGATTTTTTAGATAAAAACGTTGTCAAAAATAGCGTCAAGTTATTTATACAACTTATGATACATTTTTCTTAATTCCGGCATTGCATTAAGCTTTTCTTTTGCCTCATTCAATTTATTTTGAATGGCTAGGTTATCAGCTTCTTTAGCAATATCAATGACTTTTTGTAACCCTTGTTGATAACCGGGAAATTGTGAGGTATCCCCTTCCCATTTCGGTGGGAGCGTTTCTTTTGATTTCTCGGCGGCATTGATAAATATTTCTATGTTATTCCGAAAGTCTTCAGTCGTTGTTGATTTATTGGCAAAAACCAGACGTTGTGCCATCACCATCATTTCATCACGGAGATTTACTTCAGCATGAGAAATAGGGGAATAGCCGATAAAAATAAGTGAGCAGAGTAAAAGCAGCTTTTTCATCTTTCTTCCTAATATAAAATTGTTGTTAAAACCGTAGATAGCAAAAAGCCGCTAAATTCTTTTAGCGGCTTTTTAGAATTTGGCTCCTCCTGCGGGACTCGAACCTGCGACATATGGATTAACAGTCCACCGTTCTACCGACTGAACTAAGGAGGAATTATTAAAGTATGGGATTAACCCCGCCGATATTAAGCTGTGAATAACACCGGCAACGGGCGTGTATTCTACATTTTTTGCTTCGGTTGTAAAGCCTTTATTTGAATTCGGATATGAATCTTAATGTATTTTTCCGGTATTATGTATCAGTTGCACAAAGAGCTTTGATATTTCTTGGGGTAGGGTGGGCAACTAGTTGCCCACCATTGAAATATCGTAATTAGAAAGGTGGGCAAAAATTTGCCCACCTTACAGGAACGATGGTATTTACGATGTTTTGTGCAATTGCTACATAATACCGTATTTTTCAACCATTCATCATAACTTCTTAAGTGTTGCTGATTTTTTAGACAATATATTCATCGCACGTTTTCAGCGTATTTACGCTGATGATTAAATCAACGAATAATACGAGATTCTGTGAGTCTTCTCACATTTTAAAAAAATATTAAATGATTGTTAAATTCGCTGTGGTTTAATGAATGAAATTCTTGGTATAGGGTTAAGATATGACTAATCAAACATTAATTAATCGTTTAACTGATATTGTCGGTGGACAATATATTATTACCGATCCGAGTAAAACCGAGCATTACCGAAGCGGCTATCGTTTTGGCAGCGGCAAAGCTTTGGCGGTGGTTCGCCCCGGCACATTGTGGGAACAATGGCAGGTGTTGCAAGCTTGCGTAGATGCTGATGTCATTGTCATTTCGCAGGCGGCGAATACGGGCTTAACGGGCGGTTCAACTCCAAGCGGCAATGATTATGATCGTGAAATTGTAATTATCAATACAATGAGAATGGATCAAATTCAGTTGATTAACAACGCTGACCAAGTGGTGTGTTTCCCGGGCTCAACGCTTAATCAATTGGAATTATTACTCAAACCTCATAACAGAGAACCTCATTCTGTGATTGGTTCGTCCTGTATCGGTGCATCCGTGATTGGCGGCATTTGTAATAATTCAGGCGGAGCTTTAGTGCAAAGTGGTCCTGCTTATACGGAAATGGCGCTGTTTGCTCAAATTAACGCAGAAGGTAAATTAGAACTAGTTAACCATTTGGGTATCAATTTGGGCGATACGCCGGAAGAAATTTTAACCAATCTGCAAGGGCATCATTATCAACGTAAAGATATTCGGCAAGATAGTAATAAAAAAGCCCACGATCACCAATATTGCCGACATGTTCGTCAAATTGATGAAGCAAGCCCTGCTCGTTTTAATGCAGATCCGATGCGTCATTATGAAACCTCCGGCTGTGCGGGTAAACTTGCGGTGTTTGCCGTTCGCTTAGACACCTTTCCTTTAGAGAGAGAAACCGCAGTGTTCTACATTGGAACCAATCAAACTCAAGTTTTGACAGAACTTCGCCGTACTATACTTGGTCGGTTTGAAAATTTACCTATCTCGGGTGAATATATTCATCGTGACGCTTTTGATATTGCCGCTGAATATGGGAAAGACACCTTTTGGGTGATTAAAAAAGCAGGGACGCACCGTCTACCGAAATTGTTTTCTCTCAAAGCTAAAACCGATCGTTTTGCCAAAAAGTTCAGTTTTTTGCCTTCGCATTTAAGTGACAAATTACTACAGTTTATTTCTAAACTCTTACCACAGCATTTGCCGCTGTCTTTACGCCGGTATCGTGATCAATATGAACACCATCTTATTTTGAAAATGGGAGGTAAAGGAGTACAAGAAGCCAGAAATTATCTTCAAAATTACTTCGCTGATTCAGCTAGGGGAGGGTATTTTGAGTGCAATGCGGAAGAAACCCAAGCCGCTATGTTGCACCGTTTTGCGGTGGCTTCCGCCGCGATTCGTTATCGTGCTATTCACGACAAGGAAGTGGAAGATATCGTCGCTTTAGATATCGCTCTTCGCCGCAATGATCAAGATTGGTATGAAAAGCTGCCTGAAGATATGGATAACAAAATTATTCATAAACTTTATTACGGACATTTTATGTGCCACGTTTTTCATCAGGATTATATCGTCAAGAAAGGCAATGATTGTGAACAACTTGAACACGAAATGTTGGCGTTACTGGATCAGCGCGGGGCACAATATCCGGCGGAACATAATGTCGGGCATTTATACCAAGCTAATGTGGATTTACGCAAGTTTTACCAAAAACTCGATCCTACTAATAGCTTTAACGTAGGGATCGGTAAAACCTCCAAGAAAAAATATTGGGCGGAGTAGTGAAAGTTTAAGGAATGAGTTCTTAGATAAACCGACTTAGGTTATAGAACTTGCTAAAATTGAACCGCACTTTACCTCTTATAACAAAGTGCGGTTATTTTTTTGCTTATTTTATGGAACACGTATTGTCCTGTCTGTAATCTACAATCGATATTTTTCATCAAATAGTTGGATTACACATTTAGAGAAATTTTTAAAATTATTTAACGGGTTAAGAAATAAAAACACTATGCACTACGAATACAATAGATAATGGAAAAATAAATTTAGGCGAATACGGATTAAGATGAGATTTGATTGGCTCCTCCTGCTGGACTTGAACCAGCGACATATGGATTAACAGTCCACCGTTCTACCGACTGAACTAAGGAGGAGTAGATTTTGAATGGTGCCTCGAGGCGGAATCGAACCACCGACACGGGGATTTTCAATCCCCTGCTCTACCGACTGAGCTATCGAGGCGTTATCGTTATTGGCTACTGCCTGACAACGGGGCGTATTAAACTATTTTTTCGATTATCGGTCAACAACTAAATTTAAAAAAAGTGAAAAAATCGGTGTGTTTGAACGGTTAATAATCAAAGTGATGATAAAAAGAGCGAATTTTCTAAAGGTCATTAAAAATGACCGCACTTTTTTTTAAAAATCCCCAAAGAAATGATCTTTGCCAACCTTGGTCCGAATGCAGTATCGGTTCGGCATTTTTCGGTAACTTTTCAATCGCTTGTTGTAACATTGTCTCCACTTGTTTCCAATTCGGACTTCGACTGATGGCGACGCTGATTATCTCTGAGTTGAAACAGTCTAATATCGGTGAAACATAACACTTACTGCCGTCTTTGGCTTTGATTTCCGTGATGTCGGTAAGCCATTTTTCGTTCGGTCGGGAGGCACTGAAATCCCTTTTTTAACGGCAAGGATGACTTGTTGTTTGAATGTTTGATTGTATTTGGTCATAAAAATCTGTCTTTGACTGAGTTGGTTTATTGAGTCCAACTTTTCGGGGGCAGATCAAAACTCAACACACCCAACTCAAATTAAATATCGGATATAAAATTCTCTGTGAGACTGATACATAATAATGCAATTTTCCGAGGAATTTTAATTCACTATATGATGCTAGATTTATGGAGGGCAATTATTGTGCCCCGTAAATTATTCTGCAATGCCTACGGCACAGGCATAGGCGGAGCTCCAAGCCCATTGGAAATTATAACCGCCGAGCCAGCCGGTAACATCCAATACTTCACCAATAAAATAGAGTCCTTTCACGCGGTTGCTTTCCATGGTTTTAGAGGATATTTGTTTGGTATCTACACCTCCCATCGTTACTTCTGCGGTACGGTATCCCTCCGTACCATTAGGGGTAAATTGCCAATGATGAATTAAATTCACCAGATTTTTTAACCGCACTTTACTTAGATTTGCAATGATTTCATCTTGAATAATGCCTTGCTCAAGCCAAAGTTCGACTAATTTCTTTGGCAATAAACGGGTAAGTATGGTTTTTAGCATAAGTTTAGGGGATTGTTGTTTTGCTTGATTGATTTCATCTTCTAAATTGTAATTTGGCAGTAGATTGATTTTCACACTCTCATTCGCTTGCCAATAATTAGAGATTTGCAAAACAGCAGGACCGGAAATACCTCGATGAGTAAATAACAATTGATTACGGAAGGATTTTCCACTATTTGCCGTAATGATAACGGGCAGGCTCGTGCCTGAAAGTGCGGTCAAAAATTTATCGGTTTCACGATAGGTAAAAGGCACAAGGCTTGCCCGTGGTGCTATGATTGAAATATTGAATTGCTCGGCGAGTTGATAGCCGAAAGGTGTTGCCCCAAGCCCCGGCATAGAAAGCCCCCCTGTGGCGACCACAAGATTTTTACATTGCCATTGGGTGGCATTTACGTGCAAAATGAACCGCACTTTTTCATCATTTTCAATCGCTTCGACTTGTGAAACCTCACTACGCAAATGAATTTTTACGTTGTACTTTTCACATTCATTCGCAAGCATAGCAACGATCTTCTCCGCCCCTTCATCACAGAAAAGCTGGCCTAATTCTTTCTCGTGATAAGCGATACCATATTCCGCGATTAAGCTAATAAAATCCCAGTTGGTATAACGGGCAAGGGCTGATTTTACAAAATGAGGATTTTGTGAAAGGTAATGGGACGGAGTAACGTCAAGATTGGTGAAATTACAAAAGCCGCCGCCCGACATTAAAATTTTACGCCCGATTTTTTTGCCGTTATCCAGCACTGCGACCTGTTTACCTAATTTTCCTAATTGCGCGGCACAGAATAATCCGGCAGCGCCTGCGCCGATAATCAGGGTTTCGGAATAGTTGCTCAAGGTGTTTGTCCTCGCTCTAGAAATTCCAACATTTTCATCCGTTGAATCACCATACGGCGATCAACCGCAGCATTGCCGGAATCTAATAGTTGTTGTAAATAATCTTTTGCCGATGCATAGTTTCGTTTTTCAACTTCAACGGTAGCAAGTAAAGAAAGGCTTGAGATCTCTTTTTTATCCAGTGTTAGCGCTTGTTTTAAAAGTTGTTGTACTTCAGAAGTCATTTGTTGACCGGCTTGGTAATAAAGTGCGGTCGCTTTTAAACCTAAAATATTCGGCTTACTACCGATAAGTTTTTCGGCGTTACTATAGGCAATCAACGCATAGTCAAATTCATTATTTTGTACGTAGGCTTCTCCAAGTTGGAGCCAGGCTTCCCAATCATTTGGGTTAGCACGTAATTTATCTTGAATCTTGCCGATAAAATCTTCTTTTTTGTGGAAATTCGTTATTTCAATTTGTTTGTTATGTTGTGAAATCATCGCTTGTTTGCCTTCCTGTACACGAGTGAAGCGATCAAGCGAAAAATAATAGGTTAAGGGGATCGCAATGACGAAGGCAAAAATGGTGATGCTTAGGCGATAATCATGCTTTGTATGAGAAGAAAAATTCTGATTAGACTTAGAGGGAATGTTGCTCAAGTCTTGCTGAGAAAGTATTTGGGGAGATTGTGCCGCTTTTTTATGTGAACGCCAAATTAAGCCGAAAGCGAAAATCAATAACAAGACAGGTAATAGCCACAACAATGCCGTATTCCATTGAAACGGCGGCTTATAATTTACAAAATCACCGAAACGTTCGGTCATCGTGTCGATAATTTGCCGATTGGTTTTACCTTCATCTACCATATTATAAACTTCAAGACGTAGATCATAAGCAATGGGGGAATTGGATTCCACCAAATTTTGATTTTGGCATTGCGGGCAGCGTAAGGATTTTGCCAATTCCACGGCACGTATGCGATCCGCTTGATTTTTAAATTGGTAGGTATCCACCATTTCAGCTTGTGAAAAGAGGGAAAACGATAGAAAAAGTGCGGTTAAAAATGTTCTCATTTTTTCATTAATTCTTGAATTTTCGGCACCAATACTTGTTGCCACGTGTTGCGATCCAAAAGCCCTGAATGACGATAACGAATCACGCCGTGAGCATCTACTAAATAGGTTTCGGGAGCGCCATCTACACCGAGTTTTAATGCCAGTTCACCATGGTTGTCATTGATTGTTAAAACAAACGGATTTCCCATACGCTTAAGCATTTCAATGCCGTTTTGCGGATTATCGCGATAATCAATGCCGACAATTGGTGTAGTTTGAGCGATTTCCATTAAAAGCGGATGTTCTTCTTTGCAATAACCGCACCAGCTTCCCCACACATTAAGCAAAAAGGGCTTTTTAGGGAAATCTTTCGGACTTACTGTCTGTGAGGGCTCAAATAAATCGGCTTGATAAAACTCCGGTATCGGTTTATCAATGAGAGCCGAGGCAATTTTTTTCGGATCTTGGTTTAACCCTGCCATCAATAGCACAATAACACTGAGTAACAAAAAGAGCGGTATAAAAAAATCAGTTTTGTTTTCATACTTTTTTCCTTTTGGGGCGCAAGCTCAAGGCACTGCAAAGTGCGCCCAATGCCATTAAAATACCACCGACCCAAAGCCAGCGAATTAGGGGTTTGTAATGTAGGCGGAAAGTAAATTCCCCTTTGCCGAGGGAATCGCCCATCACAATATATAAATCTCCCCAAAAGCCTCCGCTTAAACCTACCTCACTCATTGTCATTGTGCGGACGTCATAATAACGGCGTTCCGGAATGATTTCTGCGTAAGGTTTGCCCTTTTCGGTAACATCGAAAAATGCTACTTCGGAGGTGAAATTCGGACCGATTTCATTAGAAAATCGACGATAGTGGAAATCAAATTGACCGAGCGATTGATTTTGTTGCGGCGCAAGACGAACCCCGATTTCGCTGCCAAAATAACTGCTCATTACCGCACCCATGGTGGCGATGGCGACACCACAGTGTGCGAGAATCATTCCAAGTTGTACCAAACGGATTTTCCGCCAATTTTGCCACAAGGTGGCCAAGAAAAGCCAGATGGCAAGTGTTACTAAAAGATAGGCAAACCAATGAAAATTAAGCGCTTCGTTGTTGTGAAGTTGTTGCCAAATCATTAATGCCGCAAGTATGGTTGAAGGTAAGATAAGGAATAAACGGCGCATAAAAACAGCAGGTTCAAATTTCACTCGGTGGAATGCGAGAGAAACAACCATTATCGATAACATCAGCGTTAAGATCGGTAAGAAAATGCTATTAAAGTAAGGTGTTCCCACTGAAATCGAGCCCCAATTCATTGCCTGAAAAAACATAGGGTAGAAAGTGCCTAAGAATGTAGAAACTGTTGCCACCGTGAGTAAAATATTCAGCAATAAAATGCCGCCGGCTTTAGAAACAAGCTGAAATTTGACCGCACTTTCAACGTTATTTCCCGCACGTAATGCAAACAATCCGAAAGCAAAGACGGTTAATAAAAAGAAGATTAATAACAGTACATAACCGCGGGTGTTATCTAGGGCAAAGGCGTGTACTGAAGTCAGTGCGCCGGAACGCACAATGAAAGTGCCTAATATACTGAATGCAAAAGTAAGGAGCGAAAAGAGAATCGTCCAATAATTGAATACACCTTGTTTTTCGGTAATGGTTAAACTATGTAGCAATGCCAGCCCTAATAACCATGGCATAAGCGAAGCGTTTTCAACCGGATCCCAAAACCACCAGCCACCCCAGCCGAGTTCGTAATATGCCCACCATGCGCCAAGCACGATACCGAGTGTTAAAAATAACCATGAAAATAATACCCAGCGACGCATTGAACGGGCAATTTGTTGTGCGGATTTATTATAAATCAGCGCAGCCAAGCTCATAGCAAAGTTGACGGCAAAGCCTACATAGCCGATATAAAGTAACGGCGGGTGAAAAATTAATCCGATGTCTTGCAGCATAGGATTGAGATCCCGCCCTTCCATTGGTGCAGGAAAAATTCGTCCGAACGGGTTGGAATAAAACAGAATAAATATCGCGAAGCCAAAACAAATAAAACCGAGTAACGACAAGGTTTGGGCGGAAAAAGTACGGTCGTTTTTTCGGTTAAAAAATGCAAAAGCGATAAGCCATAGGCTTAGTGAAAACAACCAAAAGAGCATTGAACCTTCATGCCCTCCCCAAGTCGCAGCGATCTTGAAAAATGTAGGCAGCTGAGAGTTTGAATGGGCGGCAACATATTCGAGAGTGAAATCATCTATCGAAAAAGAATAGGCGAGAATACCGAGAGAAATTAAAGTAGAAATCGTGAATAGGTAACTTAACCACCACGCGGAATTTATTAACGTTGGGCTTTTTTTGAGTAAACCGAGCTGTGGTAGTAGTGCGAGGAATAACGCGCTGATGGTGGCGATGAGAAGGCTGATAAAACCGAGTTCAGGTAACATAATGGTTCTGTGGTATCTTTTCTAAAATAAATGGGATTATGTAGTCGTTGCACAAAGTGAAAAGTAAAGTGGTGCAACTTGTTGCCCACCCTACAAAATCGTTATGTCACAACATTTGTGCAACTGGTACATAATACAGAATAAAAAGAAAGGCGCATTATTATACGCCTTCCCCAAAAACACAATGTATAGTGAATTAAATTTATGATCATTGCTGCGCTTCGCTGTGCTATTTGCACTGCCTTTGGCTTTGTATCCAACTTTAATTGAATTCACAATCATTTATTAGGCTACGGTCAACTGACCGGCATACAAAATAAAATACCGTAAACACAATACGCCGATTAAATCAAAGATTGAGACGAGAATGATAAAGTTACGGTTATATTTTAGATTGCCTGCGAATAGGTTTCCGATTAACGGAATTAAAATCCCGATAAAGAAGACACCAATCCAAAATACTGCGCCCCAGAATCCGGAGAGTGCATTATGTAGTGCAACAGTTTTTTGTCCGCCACCAAAATGTAAACCTACAAAGAAGCATACTAGCAAACCAAGTTCAGTAACCATAATCGGCACTTCAAATTTGTGGATGAAGTGGGATTCGTGGGAATCTCCCTTTAACTTACCCGCAATTAAGATAATCAGAAATGTTGCGGCGATGCCGGATGAAGTACCGGAAGCCAAGAATAACGCCGGTAATACAGGGTTATTCAACATTGGATAACTAATCAATGCGGAGAGTAAGAAACCGGTGTAAGCGCCTAATACCGCAGCTAATATGAATAAAATCACCTCAACAGGGCTAACCAGGCGTTCTGCAAAACCAATCAGTTTTATAACGAATTTTAACTTTGGCATAAAGCGGTTAATTAGCGCTTCGATGTCATTTTTAAAGATTGCGATTCCCCATAATACTAAAAACAGCATATAAATTTGGAAAAGCATAACTCCCATCGACATCACTGAATTGAATTGGTAGTTAAACATTAACTTCCAAAACGTCCACGGGCGTGCCAGATGGAAAATAAGGAGCGTTAACCCGATTAGAGTTGGTACCGAGCCCAAAATTATACCGGAACGAATAATCCAATTTTGGCTAGGGTTTTCGAGATTGTTACTCCGTTTGTAAGCAATGGCTAATTGCACCGCACCGGATGAGATCCCAAGTAAAAACAAGTAGATCGCAATGGTGGAATCCCACACTAAATTAGGTGTGTGGAACGGAACTGGATAATCTAACGTCATCTTCTTGGCTCCCCATGTTGGAATGGAATATGGTAAAGATTCGGCTGTGTACCTAATTCCACTTTCGTGCGATAAACCGGTTTTTCTTTCACTTTGCGCGCTACCGCACTGGTTGGATCATTCATATCGCCAAAGGTTAACGCTTTGGTCGGACAGGCTTCCACACAGGCGGGTAGTTTGCCATTAGCTAGGTTGGTATCGCGACAGAAGTTGCATTTATCTGCGGTTTTATGCACAGGATGAATGAAACGTACACGATACGGGCAAACAGCAATGCAATATTGGCAACCTACACACAAATCTTTATGTACATCTACAATACCGGTGTCTTTATCAATAAAAGAGGCTCCTGTCGGGCAAACCGCCACACAAGGGGCGTTACTACAATGTTGGCAAGATTGACGGAAAAACTCATATTCCTGATTCGGAAATTCACCGTAAGGTTCACTACGCAGAATTTCTAAACGAGAAACGCCTTGAGGCACTTGGTTAACATCACGGCAGGCATCCATACAAGCTGTACAGCCAATACAAGCCGTTTCATCGTGCACCATTGCGTAACGTTTGGTTTTATCCGCCTTATTTTCTTTTGCCAGAGAAGTTAAAGATGTTCCCGTTATAAGGATTACAGCCCCCATACCGGAAACAAAGTTTCGGCGTGAGCAAGTGGTCATTGTTTATCCTTTTGTTCGGTTGATGTTTCTTGTTCGGCTTTGCGTTTTTGTTGTTCGCCATGGCAGTCAACACAAAGTTTCACTCGTTCTTTCGGTTTGATGCCTTTCATCGGTTCATCTTTCGGGTGAAGAGTGTGACAGCTTGCGCAAGGCAACTTCATTGCGTGAACGTCATGAGCCCAAAGTTTTTCGCGTAATTTATCCGGTTGATGGCAAGCAAAGCAAACTTGATTTTGTTCCTGTACTGAATACATTGGCTTTTTCTCACCAAAGATATCGCCTTCAAAGCGCATCACATCTTTTACACCACGGCGGTGATCTTCAGAAATGTTACCGTGACAGCTCACACAAGTAATAGGTTTACCATTGTTTGGATTTTTTTGATTTAAGTGTGCGCCATGGAATTTACCAAAGTGTAATTCTCCCCCTGATTGATCCAAGGTTTGGTTTTTATCCACTTTGTCAAATTTATGGCATTTTGCACAATATTGATTGGGATCACGCTGATTTTCTAATTGCGGTTCATAACTTTGTACTGAATCGGTTTGTGCTTGAGCAATCATTGGCACCATTGAGGCAAATACAAAGAGCACCGCCGCTTTTGCCATATTGCGAAATAAAGAAGTTAAATTCATTTGGGTTACCTCAAATTTATCGTTGAAAACGACCGCACTTTTTAAGTTAAGGAAACACAAAAGTGCGGTAATTTTTCTTATTGTTTTGTTGTGGTATCTTCTGCTAATTTGCCATTAGCTTTCGCTTCTTTTTCCCATTGAGGTACGACGGTTTTTAAGAATTCTTCTTTTGCTTTACGTTCTTTTTCAATATCGATACCCATTACTTTCCAAGCTTTTTCTGCAGTAGAAATATCAGGTATTTCAACCGGAGTTTTCACGCCGCGTTTTGTTAAGATAACGGCAAGTTTAGTGCGTGCCTCAGCAGCTTTATCTATACCTGAACCCAATACGCGAAGCATCACATCCGGTGCGTGCATATGGCCACCATGACTTGCCGCAGCATAGTCCCAACGCCATTGTGCGTGACGGATATCCATTAATGCCGCTTCCATTTCTTCTTTTGTTGCGCCTGCATCCCAAGCCGCTTTGGCTTCAAAATGTGCTTTCACAACTTGATCTTCTAAACGCCCCATTACGTCTTTCACTTCTTTTTTACGTGAAGCAACGATATCTTGAAGTTTTTCTTTGCTTTGATCGTGGCAGTTTGCACAAGTGCTGTTGAAAGCATCAAATGGATTTTGGATTTGGTGATCGGTATAAACTTTGCCCTCGGCATCTTGGACTTTCGGCATATGGCAGTCAACGCAGGTCACACCGTTTTTACCATGCATACCTAAAGACCAAATTTCAAAATCAGGGTGTTGCGCTTTTAACATCGGAGCTTTAGAAAGAGAGTGAGTCCAGTCACTGAAACCGATATCGTCATAGTATTTTTCGATATCATCCACGGTTTGGCCGTTATTCCAAGGGAACGTAACTTGCTTGATATCACCGGCGAAGTAATATTCAACGTGACAGTTTGCACAGATCTCCGCGCGTTTTTCCGTACGTGCAGCAGTGTTGAAACTTAAATCAGCTTGTTCTTTACCTTCAGCTTTCGCTTTGGCTTGTAATGCATTATTTAAGTTATCCAATGCACGTAGCACGTGTGGACGTGCGATACGTAACGCCGGTTTTCCTTCAGCAAAGTCTTTTGAAGTAGTATCATGACAATCGGCACAACCGATAGCGTTCACGACTTCAGCGCCGCCTTTTGCCCATTTTGCATTAAAGTAGCCTTCTTCTCCCCATTCTGCTATTAAACGTGGAACATCCGGTCCCTTACAGGTCCAACACGCCATCGGTTGTGGACCGTCATTAGCGGTTTTGGGCGCACCGGTACGTAAAATATCACGTACGTCTTTAACCGCATAAATGTGACCACGCGGCGCATTGTATTCTTTTGCGAAAGCATAGCCTCCCCAAAGTACGATTAAACGCGGATCTTGTTCATCGGCATAAATAATCTTGTCGCCTTTTTCTGTAGCTTTCCAAGATTGAAATTGTAGAGGATATTTTTCAGCGAATTTTTCATTCACCGCTTCAATTTTTAAATTAGGATTTGGTGCTTCAACCGGTTGTTCAAGTGGCTTATAAACCATTTCCGCCGAAACGGAATTGTAAGCACCTAAGGCAGCGAAAGAAGCCGCCAGAATAAGGCTTTTTCTTAATGCGTTCACGATAATCACTCCATAACTAGGGTAGGAAAAGTAAAATGAATTTAAATGCGAACCATTCTTGATAAGATATTGAAATTACTTAAAAAAAGAGGGTTCGGTTCGAGGATAACGATATCAAAAGTGCGGTTATTTTCTAGAGAGATTTGCCAAAAGATTGAGTTAGATCAAAACAAGATATATGAAATACATCTAAAGAGGTAGATGGTAGTCTTATTATGGCCAGACAAAGTCTGGCTATAAAAACCATACGCATAGCGTATGGTTTTTTTTCGAAATAAATCGGTAGTTTTTATGCCGGATTAGTAATATTTTTAAATTCGACATCAAAGCCATTTTCTTTATGTTTTAATATTGTGACATTTTGTTGAGTGATGATTTGTCATAAAGATGTGATCTTAATCACAAAAAATATTAATAAAAATAAATAATGTGATCTTTATCACATTTATTAAAATTATCTCTGTGAAAATTTTGTGATCAAGTTCACAAATTTAAATGAAATAATTTTTTCCTGAAAAATTCTTATGATATGTTGAGCGCACTTTATACAACTCTCTTATTTGTGAGGTTTTTATGTTATCAGCAAGCGCGAAAGTGAAAATTCAAAGTTTTGGACGTTTTCTTTCCAATATGGTGATGCCGAATATCGGTGCGTTTATTGCGTGGGGTTTTATTACCGCACTTTTTATCCCGACAGGTTGGTTGCCAAATGAAACTTTGGCAAAATTGGTCGGGCCAATGATTACCTATTTACTTCCGCTATTAATCGGTTATACCGGTGGTAAATTAGTCGGCGGAGATCGTGGGGCGGTGGTCGGTGCTATCACTACCGCAGGGGTGATTATCGGTACGGATATTCCAATGTTTCTTGGTGCGATGATTGCAGGTCCGACAGGCGGCTGGGCGATTAAGCGCTTTGATAAATGGGCGGACGGTAAAATCAAGAGTGGTTTTGAGATGTTGGTAAACAACTTCTCATCAGGCATCATCGGTATGATTTTAGCGATTTTATTTTTCTGGGTTGTCGGTCCGGTAGTGAAGTCGTTAACCGAATTATTAGCCGCCGGCGTGAAAGTGTTAGTAGATAATAATTTGCTTCCGTTAACCTCTATTTTCGTTGAACCTGCAAAAATTCTTTTCCTAAATAATGCGATTAACCACGGTATTTTCTCACCGCTTGGTATTCAACAATCGCAAGAATTCGGTCAATCTATTTTCTTTTTAATCGAGGCAAATCCCGGCCCGGGACTAGGTATTTTGCTCGCTTATATTTTCTTTGGAAAAGGTTCGGCAAAACAAACCGCAGGCGGTGCGGCGGTGATTCATTTCTTCGGTGGAATTCACGAAATTTATTTCCCTTATGTGTTAATGAACCCTCGTTTACTCATTGCTGTGATTGCTGGTGGAATGGCAGGAGTGTTTACCTTAACGCTATTTAGTGCGGGCTTGGTTGCACCGGCGTCTCCGGGATCAATTATTGCGGTATTGATGATGACTCCGAAAACCTCTGTTGTCGGAGTGGTGGCTTCAGTCGTTGTTGCCTGTGCGGTCTCATTTGTATTGGCGTCTTTCTTCTTAAAAATTCAAAAAGAAGAATCAAACAATCTTGAGGAAATGCAAGCTGCATCAAAAGCAATGAAAACAGGCAATTTGAATCAACTCCAAGCAACCGATTATAAAGGGCTAAGCAAAATTTATGTCTCTTGTGATGCAGGTATGGGCTCGAGTGCGATGGGCGCAAGTATGTTGCGTAAAAAAGTGAATGATGCCGGTTTAGCGTTAGAAGTGACGAATGTGGCGATTAATGACTTACCTGATGATGCGCGTCTTGTTATTACCCATCAAGATTTAACTTTACGTGCGAAAAAACAAGCACCTAATGCGATGCATTTATCTTTAACTAATTTTTTGGATAATAAATTTTACGATAGCCTTGTTCAAGATTTGAAAGCACAGCTTAATGTACAAGCGGTAGTTGCGAAACCGGAAGAAGATGTGGTGGAAGTAAACGGTGCAAAATTTACCTTAAAACCGGAACAAATCTTCTTGGGGTTAAGTGCCGATAACAAAGATGAGGCGATTCGTTTTGCCGGTGAGCAATTGGTGAAAGCCGGTTTTGTTGAGCCTAGTTATGTAGATGCGATGTTCGAGCGTGAAAAATTGGTTTCAACTTATCTTGGTGAAGGGGTTGCTGTGCCGCATGGTACGGTAGAAGCGAAAGACTCAGTATTAAAAACCGGTATTGTTGTGTGTCAGTATCCGTCCGGCGTACGCTTTAATGATGAGGAAGACGGCATCGCAAAACTGGTTGTGGGTATTGCAGCGAAAAATAATGAACATATTCAGGTGGTTTCTGCGATTACTAATGCGCTGGATAGTGAAGAAGCCATTGAAGTCTTAACGTCAACAAATGACGTAGAAAAAGTACTCGCATTACTTAAAGCATAAAGTGCGGTAAATTTCAGCGGCGTTTTTACGCCGCTATCCTTTTAAATCAACTTGGGGTAATAATATGAAAGCATTACATTTTGGTGCGGGAAATATCGGGCGCGGTTTTATTGGTAAGTTATTGGCTGATAGCAATATCCACGTAACTTTTGCCGATGTGAATGAACACATCATTAATTTGTTGAAACAGAATCAAGCCTATAACGTAAAAATCGTTGGTGAAAATTTAAACACCATTGAACGGGTAACGAATGTGAGCGGTGTAGATTCAAAAGATGAAGCGGCGATCATCGGATTATTTAATGAGGTTGAGCTCATTACCACTGCGGTCGGACCGAATGTCTTAAAAATTATTGCAAGTACTATCGCAAAAGGTTTGGAAACTCGGTTGAGTGCGGGCAATGAGAAACCGTTAAATATTATTGCTTGTGAAAATATGGTGCGCGGTACAACTTTCTTGAAAGAGCAGGTATTTGCCCATTTAAGCCCGGAAATGCAAGCAAAAGTAGAAAAGGTAGTCGGCTTCGTTGATTCTGCGGTGGATCGTATTGTACCGCCGGTGCAAGCGGATGAATCGGATCCATTACTTGTTACGGTTGAAGAGTTTAGTGAATGGATTGTAGATGAAACGCAATTTAAGGGGGAAATTCCACCGATTGGCGGTATGGAAAGAACCGATAACTTAATGGCATTCGTTGAGCGTAAATTATTCACGTTAAACACGGGCCACGCCGCAACTTCATATCTCGGAAAATTAAAAGGTTATCGCTTTGTAAAAGAAAGTATTGAAGATGCGGAAATTAAAGCGGAAGTTAAAGCAACGATGGAAGAAAGCGGTGCGGTATTGATTAAGCGTTATGGTTTTGAGCCGCAAGCTCATCGTGCGTATATTGAAAAAATATTGAAGCGTTTTGCGAATCCGTTCTTGGTTGACGATGTTGATCGTGTTGGGCGTGAACCGCTGCGTAAATTAAGTTTTAATGATCGGCTGATTAAACCGTTACGCGGCACGTTAGAATATCAACTTGATAACACGCACTTGGTTCATACCGTTGCAGCAGCCTTGTCTTATCGTAATGAACAAGATCCGCAGGCTTTGGAGTTAGCACGAACTCTTAATGAAAAAGGCGTGTACGAAACCATTCGTCAGTACACCGAATTACAAGATGAAACGGTAATCGAGCGTATTGCACAGGCTTACGAAAGCATTCCTCATTAGTGGTGATGGGCGAATTAATTTTCTCCCTTTTTCATTACAAAAGTGCGGTCAAAAATTAAAGGGATTTAGTCGTGCCATCAGAACATATTTATGAAAAACTTAACGAAGCAAGCTCCGTTCGAGGTTTTATTATTGCCTCCGTAACAATTTTCGATGAAGTGGTGGACGGTTTAATTAACCGCGTTTTTCGTAAAACGGATTTTGTAGTTAAATCCGTGGTTGATTCTTTATTTGAAACCAGCGGGCCGCTTTCAGATCTTTCTATTCGGTTAAAAGTGTTATTTGGTCTAGGCTTGTTTGAGCGTTCTATTTTTGAGGATATTCTCCATTTTATTGATTTAAAAGAGCGGTTAAATAATGATGAAAAAGAATACGGCTTTTCTGATGAATTGATGATAGATTTTGCGCAAAGATTAAATTTTGCGGAAGAAAAATATCTATTGGACTTTCCTCTTGATACAGCTTCACCGGATTCACTGCTTTTTCAAATGAAACAACAACGCAAAGAAAAATTACTGCGTTCTTGTTTAACTCTTAGCGTCATCGAGATTTGTGACAAACTGCAAATTGAAAGCCCGCTTTAATTAAGTTCCTGTATTATGCAAGTAGCATAAAGCTGAAATAACATGAGCGGTAAGGCGTAGATGCCTTGTGCCATGATAAATCTCTTATTGGCAGGCATAATTTAAAATAAAGGGAAGTCTTTATTTTTTCTTTTGGCAATGGGGGCAAAGATAACTGTTACGTTGACCAATCACTAAACTTTCGATTTTTGTACCGCACTTTGGACAAGGTTTATCTTTGTTACCATACACTAACAGTTCTTGTGCAAAATAACCGGGACGGCCATCAGGCTGTAAAAAGTCTTTAAGAGTTGTTCCACCTTGCTCAATCGCTTTAGCCAGTACCGTTTTAATTGTATCAACGATTAACCCGCATTGTTTTCGGGTAAGATTACCCGCCGATTTGAGTGGGTGCAAACCACATAAAAATAGGCTTTCATTGGCGTAAATATTCCCAACACCGACAACAACGGCATTATCCATCAGGAAGGTTTTAAGTGCGGTTGTTTTTTTGCGAGATTTTTTAAACAGATACTCTGCATTAAATTCGTCAGAAAGAGGTTCAGGGCCGAGTTTTAAGAATAAGTGAAATTCATCAAGATCTTCCGTCCATAGCCAAGCACCGAAACGGCGGGGATCGTTATAACGTAATAGTTTTCCATTATTTATGACGATATCAAGATGATCGTGCTTATCAATCGGGCTATCATGCGGCACGATCCGTACAGAACCGGACATTCCTAAATGACCGATAATATAGCCTTTTTCCGTGTGAATTATGAGGTATTTCGCTCGGCGGCTGAGGGTTAAAATTTTTACATTTTTTAGTTCTACCAATTCAGGTGAAACCACCCAACGTAATTTAGGTTGGCGTACGGTAATTTTTTCAATGGTAAACCCCTTTAGATAAGGGCTTACACCGCGCAGGGCGGTCTCGACTTCAGGAAGTTCAGGCATTTAGATACTCTTGGTTTTATTTCGAGAGGAATTTCGTTCTCTGTAAAAATGATGGCTTTAGGGGAAATTTCCTCATCTTAAGATAGAAAAAAACCCGAACAATGTCGGGTTTTCTACCTGCAAAATTATTTGATTTTTGCTTCTTTGTAGATAACGTGTTTACGCACTACAGGATCAAATTTTTTGATTTCCATTTTTTCAGGCATATTACGTTTGTTTTTATCGGTTGTGTAGAAATGACCGGTCTCTGCAGTAGAAACTAAACGGATTTTCTCACGAGCGCCTTTAGCTGCCATATTTTAGCTCCTTAGATTTTTTCGCCACGAGCACGGATTTCAGCTAACACTGCATCAATGCCTTTTTTATCGATAATACGCATACCTTTCGCAGTTAAACGTAAGGTTACAAAACGTTTTTCACTTTCAACCCAAAAACGATGAGTGTGAAGGTTTGGAAGAAAACGACGACGTGTCGCATTCATTGCGTGTGAGCGATTGTTACCCACCGCAGGACGCTTGCCCGTTACTTGACAAACTCTAGACATAATAATCTCCAATAACTAAATATAAGCTCGAGCTTACGGTTCGGATTGTTTAAACCTGCTTAAAACAGGTTTGCTCCCTCGTCAGGTCGCGCTAATCCGACCCGCTTACTATATTAAAGGTCGCAGATTATACTGACTTTATTTTCATTTCTCAAGTATAAATGCGATTTTCCAACAACTTAGCGGTGAAAAATAGTCGGCACTGATAAAGTTAAAGAAAGTAAAGTTAAAGTAAGCGATTTTCCGCAAAGGAATAGCAATCGCCTTTACCCACGATAAAATGATCAAGAATCCGAATCTCCATCAATTCGGCCGAATCACAAATTTTTTGCGTAATGATTTGATCGGCATAACTGGGTTCGGCAATGCCTGATGGATGATTATGCACCAAAATAAGTGCCGCTGCATTGCAATAAAGGGCTGCTTTGATGATTTCGCGGGGATATACGCTGGAAACGTTAATTGTGCCTAAAAATAGTCGTTCTTTTTTAATAAGACGATGTTGGCTATCTAAAAAAAGCACCATAAAAATTTCACGTTCTTCGTGCTGCAATTCCGTACGTAGGTAGAGTTTAACAATTTCGGGGTCATTGAAAATTTGAGCGTTAAATATCTCTTGCTTAAGATAACGTTTGGTCATTTCAGTGGTCGCTTGCAGTTGAATAAATTGTGTAATGCCCAGCCCTTTTACCGCACAAAATGCTTTTTGATCAGCGGAAAGCAATACTCGGAGCGAACCGAAATGTTCAAGCACCCGCTTGGAAAGTTGCATAACGGGGCAACCTTTTATACCCGTGCGTAAAAAAATCGCTAAGAGTTCGTGATCCGAAAGTGTATTAACGCCATATTTTAATAATTTTTCACGTGGCATAAGCTCGCCTGATTCCATTGATTTTCCTTTCGTGAGACAAAATATCTTAAATTCTGACCGCACTTTTCCGATAGCGCTAAGCCCGCATATAAAATCTGGGAAGCGGATCGTAAAAATAAAATTTTTTATTCTGATAAATTGAAGTAAAATGCAACGAATTGTGGTTAAGCACTAACAAACTTAAATGTTTTTGAACGGAGAGGAAATGGAATTAACCGGAAAATGTGTAGTGGTCGGGATAACAGGTGGCATTGCAGCTTATAAAACCATTGAATTTATTCGCTTATTACGTAAAGCGGGGGCGGAGGTTCGTGTCGTGTTAACCTCTGCGGCGGCAGAATTTGTTACTCCGCTGACTTTACAAGCCATTTCCGGCAATGCCGTAGCGCAGTCTTTGCTTGATCCGCAAGCAGAGCTCGCTATGGGGCATATCGAGTTGGCGAAATGGGCTGATGTCATTGTTATTGCGCCGGCAAGTGCCGATTTTATCGCCCGTTTTACGGTGGGAATGGCGAATGATTTGCTTTCGACCATTTGTTTGGCAACAAATGCGCCGATTTTTCTTGCCCCGGCAATGAACCAACAAATGTTTCGCCAGCCCATAACGCAGCAAAATTTAACCGCACTTGAAATGCGTGGCATGCAACTTATCGGGCCAAATAGCGGCTTTCAGGCTTGTGGTGATGTGGGTGCCGGGCGAATGTCCGAACCGATGGAAATGTTGACCGCGCTTTCCGATTTCTTTGCCCAAAGCCAAGATTTACGAGATTTAAATGTCGTCATTACTGCCGGCCCGACGCGTGAGTCGCTTGATCCGGTGCGTTATATTTCTAATCACAGTTCCGGAAAAATGGGCTTTGCCATTGCTGAAGCCTTTGCTAAACGAGGCGCAAAGGTGACTTTGATTAGTGGACCGGTCAATTTAACGACACCGAAAAACGTCAATCGCATTGATGTGATTTCTGCGCAAGAAATGTGGCAGGTTGCTCTTGAAAGTGCGGTCAAAAATCAGATTTTTATTGGCTGTGCGGCGGTAGCCGATTATCGTGTCGCAGAAGTTGCGACACAAAAGATTAAAAAATCAGGTGATGAAATGACGATAAAGCTCATTAAGAACCCGGATATTATTGCGGACGTGGGACATTTGTCCGAATCTCGCCCATTCACCGTAGGTTTTGCCGCCGAAACACAAAATGTGGCGGGTTATGCGAAAGATAAATTGCAACGGAAAAAATTGGATATGATTTGTGCAAACGATGTATCCGGAGGGCAAGTATTTAATGCGGATGAAAATGCCTTACAACTTTTTTGGCAAGGTGGCGGTAAAGTTCTCTCGTTAAAATCGAAAGCTGATTTAGCCACTGATTTGGTGAATGAAATCGTTCTGCAATATCAAAAAAACTTATAATTTTTGACCGCACTTTGAGATAAACGTATTTCTAATGAGAGGAAGTAAATGAAGAAAATTGATGTAAAAATTTTAGACCAACGTATCGGCAAGAAATTTCCTTTGCCGACTTATGCGACGGAAGGATCGGCAGGACTTGATTTACGGGCATTGATTGACGAAAGCCTGGAAATTAAACCGGGTGAAACAAAATTGATTCCGACCGGGTTATCTATTTATATTGCCGATCCTAATTTGGCGGCGGTGATTTTACCTCGTTCGGGGTTAGGACATAAACACGGCATCGTGTTAGGTAACTTAGTGGGATTGATTGACTCTGATTATCAAGGCCCTTTAATGGTATCTGTTTGGAATCGCGGTTCTGAACCGTTCAAGGTGGAAATCGGTGATCGTATTGCGCAACTTGTATTTGTACCGATTGTACAGGCAGAGTTCAATATTGTTAGCGAATTTACGGAAACTGAACGTGGTGAAGGTGGTTTTGGGCATTCGGGTAAGAAGTAATTTATGGTAGAAGAACAATTATCATTGGACGGCGTAGATGAAATTAAGCCGGAAGTAAAAGCACCAAAAATTGAAAAGCGTACGGTAAAAGAACGCCGCCAGCAGGTGCTGACTGTGTTAACACATATGTTGCATTCTGAACGGGGAATGGAACGGATGACGACTGCGCGTTTAGCGCAAGAAGTCGGCGTGTCGGAAGCGGCGCTTTATCGTTACTTTCCAAGTAAAACAAAAATGTTTGAAGCCTTGATTGAAAATATTGAGGGTAATTTACTAAGCCGAATTAATACCTCTATTCGGAACGAAACCAATACAATGCATCGTGTGCATGATATCTTACAGATGATCTTGGATTTTGCCCGTAAAAATCCGGGATTGACACGAATTTTAACCGGCCATGCGTTAATGTTTGAAGCACCACAATTACAAGTGCGTGTTGCCCAATTCTTCGATCGCCTTGAAATGCAATTCGTCAATATTCTACAAATGAGAAAATTGCGTGAGGGAAAAGGTTTTTCTGTTGATGTGCGCATTATTGCCTCTCATTTGGTTACCTTATGTGAAGGGCAATTTATGCGCTATGTTCGTACGAATTTTCGCGCGACCTCAAACCAGTCTTTTGAACAGCAATGGCGGTTTATTGAGCCGTTATTCGCTTGATTGACTTTCCGGGGGAAATATATGATTATTCCGTGGCAGGATTTAGATCCCACAACGCTTGATAATATTATTGAAAGTATCATATTGCGTGAAGGAACAGACTATGGTGTTGAAGAGATTCCTCTCGTACAAAAAAAAGAGCAGTTGTTAGCACGCGTTTGTAATGGAGATGCGGTGATTGTTTGGTCAGAGTTGCATGAATCCATTGATATAAAAGATAAAATGGAATTTTTAAAGTAAGAATTGATAAGGAGTCGATATGTCAGATTATGTCGATATTGATATGGAGCAGCATCAGGAAGAAAAAGCTCCTGCAAGAGATCCGGCGCTGGATTGGTTTTTAACACACTGCCATATTCATAAATATCCGGCAAAATCAACCTTAATTCATGCAGGCGAAGATGCGACAACACTTTATTATGTGATTAAAGGTAGTGTGATGGTGTCGGCAAAAGATGATGAAGGCAAAGAGATGATTTTAACTTATCTCGGTGCCGGAGAATTTTTTGGTGAGGCAGGATTGTTTGATGAAGGTTCAAAACGCTCGGCTTGGGTAAAAACCAAAACACCTTGTGAAATTGCTGAAATCTCTTATAAAAAATATCGTCAGCTTATCCAACTTAACCCTGAAATTTTAATGTTTCTTACCGCACAATTGGCGCGCCGTGTACAAAATACATCACGTCAAGTAAGTAATCTGGCATTTTTGGATGTAGCGGGACGAATTGCACAAACCTTGATAAATTTGGCAAAACAACCGGAAGCAATGACTCACCCCGATGGTATGCAGATTAAAATTACACGCCAAGAAATCGGGCAAATGGTAGGGTGTTCCCGTGAGACGGTGGGGCGCATTATTAAAATGTTAGAAGATCAAAATTTGATTCATGCCCACGGAAAAACCATTGTCGTTTACGGGATAAGATAATTGATGAATAAAAAACCACCGAAAGGTGGTTTTTTTATTCTATATCTCTACAAATTTACAACATTAATAAACTTCATCTAAGCAAAGGTTGTTGTTTGCTATTCATAAAATAGCATGAGTAAATATAGAATGATGTTTTCTTTTTTCTAAAGACAAGGGCGGTATTATGTATCAGTTGCTACTCTTTTGTGTAACTGCTGCATAATACCGAAAAATTTATAAGATTTTTGACCGCTCTTTATCGGTGTTATGGAAATGATTATTTCACACGAGAGACATATTCGCCGGAACGGGTATCTACTCGGATAACTTCACCGATTTGAACGAATAATGGCACTTTCACCACAGCACCGGTACTTAACGTTGCCGGTTTGCCGCCGGTACCCGCGGTATCACCTTTTAAGCCGGGGTCAGTATCTACAATTTCTAATTCGACAAAATTCGGAGGGGTAACGGTGATTGGCGCACCGTTCCATAACGTCACGATACAATCGGCTTGGTCTAATAACCATTTTTCGGCATCGCCCACGGCTTTTGCATCTGCCGAGTATTGCTCGAATGTTTCCGGATGCATAAAATACCAGAACGCATCGTCTTTGTATGAATAGGTTAAATTCAGATCCATCACGTCAGCGGCTTCAACCGAAGTACCGGATTTGAAGTTTACGTCCAATACTTTGCCTGAAATTAATTTACGAATACGGGTGCGTGTGAATGCCTGTCCTTTACCCGGTTTTACGAATTCGTTTTCAACGATCACGCAAGGCTCTCCGTCTTGCATAAATTTTAGACCCGGTTTGAAATCACTGGTAGTATATGTAGCCATATTTTAAATATCCTAAAAAATAGAGATGGTTTGAAAAGTGCGTATTTTAACTCAAGAACCCGCCATTAGAGAAGAACAAAATTGGCTCGCTATTCTAAAAAATGCAATTTCTGATCCGAAATTGTTGCTAAAAACGTTGAATTTACCGGAAAAAGATTTTAAGCAATCAGTAACCGCACGCAAACTTTTCTCTCTTCGAGTGCCACGACCGTTTGTGGATAGAATGGAAAAAGGCAACCCTAATGATCCGCTTTTTTTGCAAGTGATGTGTTCGGCGTTGGAGTTCTTACAAGCGGAGGGATTTTCTACCGATCCTTTGGAAGAACAAAATGCCAATGCCGTTCCTAATATTTTGCATAAATATCAAAATCGTTTGTTGTTTATGGTGAAAGGCGGTTGTGCGGTAAATTGCCGTTATTGTTTCCGTCGCCATTTTCCTTACGATGAAAACCCCGGCAGTAAAAAGAGTTGGCAAGGTGCACTGGATTACATTGCGGCACATTCCGAAATTGAAGAAGTGATTTTTTCCGGCGGTGATCCCTTAATGGCGAAAGACGATGAATTGGAATGGTTGATAAAACGCCTTGAAAATTTACCGCACTTACAACGTTTACGTATTCACACCCGCCTGCCGGTCGTGATTCCGCAACGTATCACCGATAAACTTTGCCTGCTTCTGGCGGAAAGCCGTCTGCAAATGGTGATGGTAACGCACATTAATCATCCGAATGAAATTGACGAACGGTTGTCATACAAAATGCAAAAACTTAAAGGGGCAAATGTGACATTGCTTAATCAGTCCGTCTTACTGAAAGGGATTAATGACGAAGCGATAATTTTGAAAAACTTAAGCGATAAGTTATTTCAAATCGGCATTTTGCCTTATTACCTACATTTGCTTGACAAGGTGCAGGGAGCGAGCCATTTTTTTATTGATGATAAACAAGCCGCTAGACTGTATAAGGAATTGCAAGCGCTCACCTCCGGCTACTTAGTGCCCAAATTGGCGCGGGAGATTGCCGGTGAGCCAAATAAGACTTTATACACCGCATAAGATCCGATAAAATATGCGCGATTTTTTTCACCGCACTTTCGTGCTTGGCGATAAGAACAAAAACTGCCGATAATGATTAATTGAGGTAACTCTGTGAATGCTATGAATAACAATCCATCAAACGAAAATAAATCACAAAACGAACTTGATCTCGGTCTTAACCAAACCGATTCGGTTATTCCGAGAAAACCGGTTCAACATAACGAATCTTTACTTGATAAAGCAAAAGGGTTGACCGGTTTATTTGCCCGTAAAGAACAAATCGAACCCCAATTTAATGTACGTAAAGAGCCGACTTTCGGAGAAAGTGTTGAGCCGCAGTCGATTCAGCAACCAAATTTTACGGCAGAACCTAAAACAGCGGAAGAAGAAATCGTTCAGCAAGTGGAATCAACCGTTGAATCTGTCATTGAAAGTGCTGAAGATAAAGCGGAACAAGCGATTGAAGCGGCTTCCTCCGTTTCAGAACAAGCAAAAGAGACTTTAGCCGCCGGCACAACCGCAGCGACAGCCGCATTAAAACGTCCTGAAAAATGGAAAATATTACAAGTTTTACCGGAAAAACATCGCCGTTTATTTATCGCGATTTTAGCCTTGGTATTGCTATTAATCGTTTTCTTTGCGTTAAAGCCGAATTCCGACACGGTGGAATCTTTTGAGCTGCAAAACAGCAATGAAATTCCGGTGCAATTTCAATCTTTAGATCAGTCTCAACCGGTTGAAACTACTGTGTTAGATAATGTTCCGACGCAAAGCGCACCAATTGTCGAGCAACAAGCCCAAAGCGAATCGGCATCTTCAGAGCCGAGTAAAATGGAATATATGGGCGACGCACGAAAAGACAGTGTAAAAGTACCTGAGATGCCTGCCGCACAGGCACAATCTGTACAGCAAGAGATTACCGCCCAAGCGATGCCGGTTGCTCCTGTTCGTCAAGAAACAGCTAAATCGGTGACTACTCAACAAGAAGTCAAATCAGCACCGAGAACGGTTGAAGTTTCTCATGATAATGTTAAAACCGTAAAAGAACCGAAAGTTGTAAAAAAAGCACCAACTCCGGTGAAAGCAACAAAAGTTGAACAGACACCAAAAGTTTCAGCTCAAGAGGCGAAAGTAACGGTGAAAAATGATCGTAAAGTTCAAATTGTGGATGCTAAACCTAGCGGTAGTGCAGCAAAATCATTAACGTCATCTACAGCGGCAAGTAAAACCTTAACCGTTCCTCAAGGTGTCTCCTTAATGCAGGTTTTCCGTGATAATCAACTCAATATCTCTGATGTAAATGCGATGACTAAAGCGAGCGGCGCAGGGAATGTGTTAAGTAGTTTCAAGCCGGGGGATAAAGTTCAGGTTTCACTGAATGCCCAAGGGCGGGTAAGCGAATTGCGTTTATCAAACGGCGCGAAATTCGTACGCCAAGCTGACGGTTCGTATCAATTTAGAAAATAGTTTTAAGGGCGATTGTTCGCCCTTTTTGTTTAATTTCGGCAGGTGTTTATGCTAAAAAAAACATTGCTAATTTCAACCGCACTTTTTATTGGCGGTTGTGCGCAAAATCCGCTATTAAACGAGCCTCAACCGCAAAAAATGATGGTGGAGAAAGTGGATAAAGCTTCGCAAAAAGGTTCGGCGAGGCTGTATCTTTGTAAAGATAACAAAGAAGTTCGTGTGGTACATAGCACGCAAAAGAAAAACAAGAAAACCCTTAAACGAGTTTCGGTTACCTTTAATGAAGTGACGGAAAGATTAACCATGGTGATTTCCGAACGGGGCAATAATTATAGCAATATTCGCTGGACATGGCTGGAACGCGATGATTTTAGCTCGTTGAAAACCAGTGTGGGCGTGATTTTAGCCGAACAATGCGTGCTGAAAAACGCAGTATTGAGAAAATAAGGCGTGCAAACCGAACTTCAACGCGGCTTTGTACTTCATCGCCGCCCGTATAGCGAAACCAGTTTATTGGTGGATTTATTTACCGAAGAAAGCGGTCGTTTGACGGTTCTCGCAAAAGGGGCGAGAGCAAAACGTTCCGCATGGAAGTCGGTGTTACAGCCCTTCACCCCCTTATTACTACGTTGGAGCGGCAAAAGTAGCTTAAAAATTCTCACCAAAGCCGAACCTGCCGCTATCGCCTTACCCTTACAACAAACGGCACTTTACAGCGGTTTTTATGTGAATGAACTGCTCACCCGAGTGATTGAGACTGAAACGGCAAATCCTCAACTTTTTCAACACTATCTCAAATGCTTAACCGGCTTGGCGACCGAATCCAACGTTGAACCCAGCTTGCGTTTATTTGAATTTAATTTACTTCAAATATTAGGGTATGGTGTGGATTTCTTACATTGCGCAGGTTCGGGGGCGCCGGTGGAGGCGACAATGACTTATCGTTATCGGGAAGAAAAAGGGTTTATCGCTTCATTAGTGAAAGATAACCTCACTTTTTATGGACGTGAACTCATTGCTTTTGAAGCCCTTGATTTTTCCGATGAGAATGTTCGTCAAGCGGCAAAGCGTTTCACACGTATCGCATTAAAACCTTATCTCGGCGATAAACCGCTGAAAAGTCGAGAATTATTTACTCAAAATATTTTATTTTTTAAATAATGGCACTTCTTTATACCCAACAGAAAAAAACAAAAAATACGCAAAATATCGTTGCCGAAATCCGTGAATTGGATTATCAAGGCTTAGGCGTGGCGAAAATCAACGGCAAAACTTGGTTTATCGAAAATGCGTTACCACAAGAAAAGGCGGAATGTACCGTCATAGAAGATAAACGCCAATACGGGCGAGCGGTTGCTAAAAAATGGTTCAGCAAAAGTGAGCAACGCGTTGAGCCGCGCTGTGTCTATTACGGCCGCTGCGGTGGTTGCCAAGGACAACACATTCCGATACAAATGCAACGGGAAGCAAAACAAACCGCTTTGTTTAAACGTTTAAGCAAACTTCAAACGGAACCGATCGCATTTAGTCCGATGATTTTCGGGGAATCTTGGGGCTATCGCCGCCGTGTGCGTTTGAGTTTAGGATTTAACCCGAAAACCAAAGGTATTGAACTGGGCTTTCGTAAGAAAAATACTCAAGATCTTATTTCTATACAATCTTGCGAAGTGATTGAGCCGCGTATTAATAATTTGTTGCCAAAATTGACCGCACTTTTGCACGACTATTCCATTCCAAAACAGCTTGGGCATATTGAATTGGTTGCTGCGGATAATGGTGTGGCAATGTTATTGCGTTACAAAGGAAATCTTGCTGAAACCGACCGCACTTTGTTGCTTGATTTTGCCAAGCGGGAGCATTTAATGCTCTTTTTTCAAAGTGATATAGGGATTGAACGGGTTTATGGTGACGTGCCTTATTATCAATTTGTCGATGGCACAAAATTGTATTTTGATATTCGCGATTTTATTCAAGTTAACCGCACTCTTAACGAAAAAATGGTGGAAACCGCATTAGCTTGGTTGAATTTACAACCTACGGATCGCGTGCTGGATTTGTTCTGCGGTATGGGGAATTTCACATTACCGCTCGCTAAGCGGGTAAAAAGTGCGGTCGGAATTGAAGGTGTTTTTGATATGGTGCGAAAAGCCGAGCAAAATGCCGAACGAAATCGGCTCAATAATATTGAATTTTTCCAAACAGATCTTGACCAACCCTTTGTCGATCAAATTTGGGCAAAGCAATCTTTCAACAAAATTTTGCTCGATCCACCGCGTAGTGGTGCGGCTTTTGCTCTGAATGCGTTGTGTGAACTGAAGGCGGAAAAAATTTTGTATGTTTCTTGTAATCCGGCAACATTAGTACGGGATGCGGAAATTTTACGCCGTTTCGGATACCACATTGAAAAAAGTACGGTGATCGATATGTTTCCTCATACGGGACATTTGGAGTCGATGACGCTATTTTCTACAAAATAACTCGGTTATTCTGTTACAATAGCGCGACTAAAATGGAGTGACAGGATGTTGCTCCTATCTTCATCAACAGGGGGTATTATGGTTGCTGTTCGTGGTTCTCATTTGTTAAATCCGCAAGATTTTGTGATAGAACAATGGTGTGCAGGATTAAAGCTGACGGAGCAGACGGAAAAAACGCTGATTGATGCTTGGTATTATGCACGCAAACATATTAATGCCCATCCTGAAGTGATGGAAAATGCCACTCTGACACTCCAATCCGGTGTAGAAATGGTGGAAATTCTGCACGAACTGAATATGGATGCGGAAAGCTTGATTACTGCAATGCTGTTCCCGATTGTGGCGAATCATTTGGTCGATTGGGAAACCCTAAAAGAAGAATTTGGTACGAAAATCACCAAATTGCTCAAAGGGGTGGAAGAAATGGACAACATTCGCCAGCTTAATGCCAGCCATTCAGCCAATGCACTACAAGTAGATAACGTACGCCGTATGTTGCTCGCAATGGTCGATGATTTCCGTTGTGTGATCATTAAACTTGCCGAACGCATTACCTTCCTTCGTGATGCGGAAAATCGTTGTTCTGAAGAAGATAAAGTTCTTGCGGCCAAAGAATGTTCCAATATTTATGCACCGCTTGCCAACCGTTTAGGGATTGGTCAGCTCAAGTGGGAATTGGAAGATTACTGTTTCCGTTATTTGCACCCCGAACAATACCGCTCGATTGCGAAGCTTTTACAGGAACGCCGCCTTGATCGCGAACATTATATCGCGGATTTTGTGGCGGAATTGAGCGGCTATCTGCGTGAAAATATTGAACACGTAGAAGTTTACGGTCGCCCAAAACATATTTACAGCATTTGGCGGAAAATGCAGAAAAAACATTTGGAATTTAGCGGCTTATATGACGTAAGAGCGGTCAGAATTATCGTACAAAAATTACAAGATTGTTATACTGCACTTGGTATCGTTCACACCCACTTCAAACATTTACCAAAAGAATTTGATGATTATGTCGCCAACCCGAAACCGAACGGTTACCAATCTATTCACACCGTTGTGTTAGGAAAAGGGGGAAAACCGATTGAAGTGCAGATCCGTACCCAACAAATGCATGACGATGCGGAATTAGGTGTTGCCGCTCATTGGAAATACAAAGAAGGTAACACGGGAAGTCTTTCCGCTTATGAAGAAAAGATTGCGTGGTTGCGTAAATTACTGGCGTGGCAGGATGATATTACGGATTCCGGCGAGGTGATGGCGGAATTACGCAGTCAAGTGTTTGATGATCGCGTGTATGTGTTTACCCCGAAAGGGGAGGTGGTGGATTTACCGACAGGTTCGACACCGCTTGATTTTGCCTATGCGATTCATAGTGAAATCGGTCATCGCTGCATTGGGGCGAAAGTGGCGGGGCGTATTGTGCCGTTCACTTATCAATTACAAATGGGTGATCAAATTGAGATTATTACCCAAAAGAATCCAAACCCAAGCCGTGACTGGCTCAACCCAAATTTAGGCTTTACCCACACCGCAAAATCCCGAGCCAAAATTCAGGCATGGTTCAAAAAACAAGATCGCGACAAAAATGTGCCGGCAGGTAAGGAATTATTGGAGAATGAATTAGCCCGCTTGAATCTTAGCTTAAAACAGGTTGAGCAGCATGCCCTGCCGCGCTACAACTTAAAAAATATAGAAGATCTTTATGCGGGGATTGGGAGTGGGGATATTCGTCTTAATCAGCTTATTAATTTCCTACAAAATAAACTGATTAAAGTGACGGCGGAGGAAGCCGATCAGGAGATCTTACGCCATGTTGCAACGAAAAGTGTGAACAATGCACAGCAAAAAATAGCCGCGAAGAACGGCTATGTAATTGTTGAAGGGGTGGGCAATTTAATGCATCATATGGCGCGTTGTTGTCAGCCGATTCCGGGCGATGCCATTGTGGGGTATATCACAATAGGACGTGGCATTTCCATTCATCGCAGTGATTGTGAGCAGTTTTTAGATCTGCAAACCGCCCATCCGGAACGCGTAGTGGAATCCATTTGGGGAGAAAATTATGCCAACGGTTTTCGTATTAATATCCGCGTGGTCGCAAGTGATCGCAACGGTTTATTGCGTGATATTACAACGGTTCTGGCGAATGAAAAAATCAGCGTATTGGGTGTTGCAAGTCGCACCGATATGAAAAAACAACTGGCAACCATTGATATGGAAATTGAACTCCATAATGTGGAAAGTTTAAGTAAAATCTTGGCGAGACTTGCAAAATTAAATGACGTAATTGAAGCCAAGCGTTTATAAAATAGGAAGCGGTATGTATAAAACCACGGGACTAACCCATTTAATCAATTCAACGAAATATTCTGTCCAAGGCTTAAAGAGCGCATTCAAAAACGAAGCGGCATTTCGTCACGAGTGTTTCTTAGCCTGTATTTTAATTCCATTGGCTTTTTGGCTTGGTGACACCAAATTCGAAATCATCTTGATGATTTCTTCTGTTTTACTTGTTATGGTTGTGGAACTGTTAAATAGTGCCGTTGAGGCTGTTGTCGATCGTATCGGTGCTGAACGCCACGAGCTTTCCGGACGGGCGAAAGATCAAGGCTCTGCTGCGGTTTTTGTTGCACTTTGCATTGTTGCTATTGTGTGGGCAGGCTCTTTATTCTTTTAAAGTGCGGTCAATTTTTAGAAAGATTTTCGGCTTATGTTGTTGGCATAAGCCGTTTTTTTTATTGCGGATATTTATGCGGTGATGAGATTAATATTCAGCTCTTTAATCGCATTTTGCGCGGATTCAACGAGGTTTTTATCGCAAATGATGCGCTCGAAGCGTGTCAACGGGCAAATATGGAATGTCGCAACTTTGCCGTATTTTGAGGAATCGGAGACTAAAATACGTTGATTGCTTGAATCCAAAAGCGCTTTTTTTACCGGTAATTTGGTTTCGTCAGGCGTGGTTAAGCCTTTTAGTGTCCATGATGAAGTGGAAACAAAGGCAATATCAATAGAAAGTTGACGTAAAAATTGTCCGGCAAGTTCCCCGACGGAAGAGTGATTTAATTTATTTACCGTTCCGCCGATATGAATTAATTCGCACTGCCCGTTTGTCATTAAAAAATGTGCGATGGAAAAATCGTTCGTTATCACTAATAAATCATCACGTTCAATTAAACGGTAAGCGATTTCCAATGTGGTTGTTCCCGCATCAAGATAGATCGTTGTATTGGTTGGAATTAATTGGGCTGCAACTTCACCGATTTGCTCTTTTTGCGTGTGAAAAAGTAAGGATTTATCTTGGTGGGTCGGCTCAAAAGAAAGGTGTTCCTGCATTGTAACGCCACCGGATACTGAAATCACTTTTCCCTTTTCTTCCAATTTTTGAATATCTCGGCGAACCGTCATATGAGAAACATTTAGCGAATCAACTAATTGTGCAATGCTCACAATCCCTTTCTGGTTAATTAAATTAAGTAGCAGTTTTTGTCGTTCGGCAGGAATCATAATTTCTCCCTAAAAATTTATTTCATTATAGCTTTTTTTCTTTCCTCTATCTATTTTTCACAGTGAATAACAAAAAATAACATCAATGTTAAAGTTTGTGATCTTGCTCACGTTTTTTTATTTTGGTCTATGGCAGAATGCGTTTTATCAGAACAGTCAACTTATTATTTGGAGGATGTTATGACGAATAAAGCATATTCTGTCGCTGTAATCGGTTTAGGTGCAATGGGAATGGGGGCGGCACAATCTTGTGTAAACGCCGGCTTAACCACTTATGGCGTGGATCTTAATACCAAAGCTCTTGAAAAATTAAAAGCGGATGGTGCTTATGCCGTTGGGCAAAGTGCGGTCGATTTTGCCGATAAATTAGATGCGGTGGTATTGCTTGTCGTTAATGCCGCACAGGTTAATTCAGTACTGTTTGGTGAAAACGGTTTGGCGGAAAAGTTAAATAAAGGCACTGCCGTAATGGTTTCTTCTACCATTTCGGCACAAGATGCAAAATCGATTTCACAAAAATTAACAGCTTTAGGGTTGCTTATGTTAGATGCGCCGGTATCCGGTGGGGCGGCAAAAGCGACACTTGGCGAGATGACGGTAATGGCATCCGGTTCCATTCAGGCATTTGAAAAATTACAACCGGTTCTGAATGCCGTTGCCGGTAAGGTTTATAACATTGGTGAGGAAATCGGTTTAGGTGCAACGGTAAAAATTATTCATCAATTACTTGCGGGCGTGCATATCGCAGCCGGTGCGGAGGCAATGGCGCTCGCCGCAAAAGCCGGTATTCCGCTTGATTTAATGTATGACGTGGTGACAAACGCCTCCGGTAATTCTTGGATGTTTGAAAATCGTATGAAACACGTGGTGGAAGGAGATTACTCACCTCTCTCAATGGTGGATATTTTCGTAAAAGATTTAGGACTTGTGAATGATACGGCGAAATCTTTGCATTTCCCGCTTCATCTTGCCAGTACCGCCTATTCGATGTTCACTGAAGCGAGCAACGCGGGTTATGGAAAAGAAGATGACAGTGCAGTGATTAAAATCTTCAGCGGTGTCGAATTACCGAAAAAAGGAGCGTAATGATGTTGGGTGTAATTGCAGATGATTTTACCGGTGCAAGCGATATTGCGAGCTTTTTAGTCGAAAACGGTTTGCATACGGTGCAAATGAACGGTGTTCCGAATGTACCGTTAACAGAAAAAGTCGATGCCATTGTGATTAGTTTGAAGTCTCGTTCTAATCCGGTAGATCAAGCCGTTGAGCAATCATTGAATGCCCTTAAATGGCTACAAAAGAGCGGTTGTTCTCAGTTCTATTTTAAATATTGTTCAACCTTTGACAGCACCTCAAGAGGCAATATCGGGCCGGTAACGGATGCCTTATTAGATGCCCTCAACGATGATTTTACCGTGATCACACCGGCATTACCGGTTAATGGTAGAACCATCTTCAACGGTTATTTATTTGTAGGCGATGTTCTGCTTAATGAATCAGGAATGCGTGATCACCCTATTACGCCGATGAAAGATGCAAATCTTATGCGTTTAATGGATGCGCAAGCCAAAGGCAAAACGGGGTTGGTAAGTTATGCCGATGTGATTTTAGGGGCGGAACACGTTAGAGCTTGTTTTGCTAAATTGAAGCAAGACGGTTTCCGTTATGTGGTAGTCGATGCGGTAGATAACAGCCAACTTGCCGTACTTGCCGAAGCCGTACGTGATTTGAAATTAGTGACGGGCGGATCCGGTTTAGGCGCGTATATGGCGGCGAGATTAAGTGGCGGCAAAAAAGCAACGGATGTTTTTGTACCGAAAAAAGGCAGAAGCGTGATTCTTTCCGGTTCCTGTTCGGTGATGACAAATAAACAGGTTGAGTTTTACAAAGAGAAAGCGACTGCGATTTATTTGAATGTGGAACGTGCGATAGCAGATCCGAATTATGCGGAAACGTTGCTTAATCAAGTTTTGCCGCATCTTGATGAAGCTTTTGCACCTATGGTTTATGCCACCGTGCCACCTGATGAGCTTAAACAAATTCAAAGTAAATTTGGGGGAGATAAAGCAAGCCTCGCAATTGAACAAACCTTTGCAAAATTGGCGCAGTTGTTAAAAAGTAATGCCGGTGTAGAAAACTTTATTACTGCAGGTGGTGAAACTTCCAGCATTGTTGTTCAACAACTTGGTTTTAGCGGTTTTCAAATCGGTAAGCAAATCGCACCGGGAGTGCCTTGGTTAAAAGTATTAGGAGAATCGACCGCACTTGCCTTGAAATCGGGCAACTTCGGCAAAGAAAGTTTCTTCACTGATGCACAAGGAATGATGGTATGACAGAGACAGAATTAAAAACACTAATGGTAAAGCTTGGACGTTCTTTTTATGAGCGTGGTTACACTGTCGGTGGCGCAGGAAATCTTTCCGTACGGCTGGATGAAAATCGGGTTTTAGTTACCCCCACGGGCAGTTCGCTTGGAAGATTGCAAGCAGAGCGTCTTTCTGTGTTAGATATGGAAGGCAATGTTTTGGAGGGAGATAAACCCTCAAAAGAATTTGTGTTTCATTTGGCAATGTATCGCAAAAATCCGGAATGTCGGGCAATCGTACATCTTCATTCCACTTATTTAACGGCGCTTTCTTGTTTGGAAAATCTTGATCCGCAAAACGCCATTAAAGCCTTTACCCCTTATTACGTGATGCGGGTCGGTGCTTTACAGGTTATCCCTTATTACCGACCGGGTTCACCAAGTATTGCAGAGGAGTTGGAGGCTCGTGCTTTGTCCGGTAAGGCTTTCTTGCTTGCCAATCACGGCGTTGTTGTGACCGGCAAAGATTTACTTGATGCGGCGGATAACGCAGAAGAATTGGAAGAAACGGCAAAATTGTTCTTCCTATTACAAGGAAAACCGATTCGTTATTTGACGGATGATGAAGTAAATGACTTAAAAAACAGGGGGAAATAATCATGCCGAAATTTGCAGCGAATTTAACCATGATGTTTAACGAAATTCCATTTATTGAGCGTTTTGAAGCGGCGGCAAAAGCCGGCTTTAAATATGTTGAGTTTCTCTGGCCTTATGATTACGCCGTAGAAACCATTAAACAAGAATTGGATAAACACGGGTTACAAGTGGTGTTATTTAATACACCGGCGGGAGAGGTTTCTCAAGGCGAATGGGGCGTTTCGGCGATTCCAGGACGTGAAGCTCAAAGTCACCAACATATTGATATGGCATTGGAATATGCGATCGGATTAGGCTGCCCGAATGTACATATTATGGCGGCGGTGGTTCCGGAAGGGGAGGATAAAGCAGCGTATCAACAAACCTTTATCAATAATATTCGTTACGCTTCAGAAAAATTTAAACCTCATGGTATTCATATTTTATTGGAAGCATTAAGTCCGGAAGTGAAACCGAATTACTTATTAAAAAGCCAGTACGACACCTTAGCTATCGTAGAGTGTGCGGCTTGCGATAATGTATTTGTTCAGCTGGATTATTTCCACGCTCAGAATGTAGATGGAAACTTATCCCGTTTAACCGATAAATTAAAAGGTAAATTTGCCCATGTACAAATCGCCTCCGTGCCGGAACGCCATGAACCGGATGAAGGCGAAATAAACTACGAATACATTTTCAATAAGCTTGATGAAATAGGTTATCAAGGGTTTGTCGGTTGTGAATACAAACCGAGAGGAGAAACCACAAGCGGTTTGGCGTGGTTTGAACGCTATAAATAAGTGATGAAGTGCGGTTGTTTTTTGAGAAGTTTTAAAACGTCATAAAAAATGACCGCTCTTTTTATACCATAGATTTATCTTTTTTAAAGATTAAAGGAGTATTTTATGAGAATTGTAATTACCGGTGGACAAGGTTTTCTGGGGCAACGTCTTGCCAAAACATTACTTAATCAAAAACAAATCTCTATTGATGAGCTAACGTTAATTGATGTTGTGAAACCGATAGCACCGAATAATGATCCTCGTGTGAGATGTTTTGAAATGGATCTACGCTATCCTCAGGGGCTGGAAGAAATTATCACGTCCGAAACAGATGCTATTTTTCACCTTGCAGCGATCGTGAGCAGTCATGCAGAGCAAGATCCTGATCTTGGATATGAAATTAACTTTTTAGCGACAAAAAATTTGCTTGAAATTTGTCGTCAACATAATCCTAAAGTACGTTTTGTTTTTTCTAGTTCGCTTGCAGTATTTGGGGGGGATTTACCGTTAGTTATTCAAAATGATACCGCTGTGACACCTCAATCTACTTATGGAACCCAAAAGGCAATGAGTGAATTACTTATCAATGATTACACAAGAAAAGGTTTTGTTGATGGTATGTGTGTTCGTTTACCGACGATTTGTATTCGTCCCGGAAAACCAAATAAAGCGGTCTCCTCTTTTGTAAGCAGCATTATTCGCGAACCATTGAATGGCGAAGAAGCAATTTGTCCGGTTTCGGAAGATTTACTACTTTGGTTATCCAGTCCAAATACGATTATTGAAAATTTTATCCATACATTAAATTTACCGGCTTTACCATTACGTAGTTGGCATGTCATTAATCTCCCTGGATTTACAGTTAGTGTGAAGCAAATGCTTTCTGATTTAGCCGAGGTTAAAGGAGAACAAATTTTGCAAAATGTGAAATTTGAATTTGATGAAGGGATTAATAACATCGTAGCAAGTTGGCCGGCTGAAATAAATTGTTCACAAGCCTTAGAACTTGGTTTTAGAGCGGATAACAACTTCAAAGACGTAATTCATCAATTTATTCAATTCGATATGTAAGTAATAACAATTCTCACAGTATAAGGAGTACCTATGCTTGGACTACCTACGCCAATTATTGGCTTAATTATTGCTGTATTTGTTCTTATAGTTTTAGTTTTAAGAACTCGTGTGCATGCGTTTATTGCGATGCTTATTGCTTCGTCGGTAGCCGGTTTAGTCGGAGGGATGAGTGTTAATGATACGCTAGGTGCAATCACAAAAGGCTTTGGGGGTACATTAGGCGGAATCGGTATTGTTATCGGTTTAGGTGTAATGATGGGAAGCGTTTTAGAGGTTTCTGGCGCAGCAGAGAAAATGGCATTTAGTTTCATCAAATTTCTCGGTAAGAAAAAAGAGGAATGGGCGTTAGCTATTACCGGTTATGTTGTTAGTATCCCTATTTTTGTAGACTCAGCTTTTGTAATTTTGTATCCGGTTGCAAAAGCACTAGCGAAAAACGGTAAACGTTCATTACTTACTCTGGGTGTCGCACTTGCTGGTGGTTTGGTTGTAACACATCATACTGTACCTCCAACGCCGGGGCCATTAGGTGTAGCGGGATTGTTTGGTGTTGATATCGGGGCGATGTTGCTTGTTGGAATGTCGTTTGCGGTATTTCCTGTTGTAGGTATAGTTCTCTATGCAAAATGGCTAGATAAAAAATATCCAACATTTAATCAAGAGACATTTTCTAACGATGAACTAAAACAAAAATATGATGATTATATTGAAAAACATGAGAAGAAAAATCTTCCAAGTTTAGGATTATCTTTGCTTCCAATTGCATTGCCGATCTTACTTATCTTTATTAAAGCAGTTTTTGACTTAGCTATTAAAGGTAGCCCTGCAATTGCAGAGATGAAAATCTATCATTTATTTGCTTTTATCGGACATCCTATGATTGCACTCGCATTGAGTGTAGTAATTTCTGTTTACACGCTTTTACCAAAAACAGATAAAAATTCGACCGCACTTCATTTAGAGGAAGGAGTAAAGACAGCGGGGATCATTCTTCTTGTGACTGGTGCCGGTGGTGCTTTGGGGGCGGTATTGAGAGATAGTGGTGCCGGTACGGCGTTGGCAGAGCAGGTAGCAAGACTTCCTATTTCTCCAATTTTAGTTCCGTTTATTATCGCTACTTTGGTTCGATTTATTCAAGGTTCCGGTACGGTCGCGATGATTACTGCCGCTTCAATTTCTGCACCGATTCTTACTCAAATGCCGGGGGTAAATATGTTGTTGGCAGCACAGGCTGCAACCATGGGATCGCTATTTTTCGGATATTTTAATGATAGCTTATTTTGGGTAGTAAATCGAATGATGGGGATTAATGATGTAAAAAAACAGATGATAGTCTGGTCTGTGCCTACAACAATTGCGTGGGCTGTTGGTGGAAGTCTGGTAATTATCGCTAATTTAATTTGGGGTAATGATGGGGCTCTAATAGATTTAATTTTCCCACTAGGAATTTTAGTTCTAATCCTGGGCTATGTTCAAGTTCAGAATAAGCGGTTATGAGATTTAATCACTTTCAAATAATTTTTTGTATGTGATTAATTTAAGGAGAACGATTATGTTTATGTATCTATCACATCCTCTTGATCCCAAAGATTTAGTATGGCCGGGAGAACCGGCCGTAAAAGTTACCCGTTGTACGGATGTCATCAGTGATGATGAACCGTTCAGCAGTTTTATGACGGAATTGCCTAATCATTGCGGCACTCATATGGATGCTCCTCGCCATTTTGTGAAAGACGGCTTAAGCATTAATGAATTACCCATTGAATACTTTTGCCACAAGAAAGTCGCTTTATTGGAAATACCAAAGAGTGATGCAGAAGGAATCACGCAGAAAGATTTAGAACCTTATTCCGATATTTTAAAAAATGTGTCCTTTGCCTTTTTGAGAACAGGATTTGAAAAGTATAGAACAGAAGATCCCGTTCGTTATCAAAATGAAGGCCCTTACATATCAACAAGTGCGGGCAAATACTTATCTGAAAATTTTCCTAATTTAAAAGGGGTAGGTATCGACTTCTTGGCGTTAGGTTCACCTTCATCACAAATACCTGAAAGTGAAAATCCTAGAGATTGCCATCGTGCTATTTTGGGTTATCACACAGGAAAATTCACTACGGTTATTGAAGATATGCATTTATCCGAGTTACCCCCAAATGTGAATATTCAACAATTCTTTAACGCACCATTAAGAATTGTAGGGCTGGATTCCAGTCAAGTAACCTGTATTGTTGAGTTTTCCGAATAAAAGTATTGGAAATTTATCCTGTATCTAAGTGAAAGGGGAAATAATATGATGAGAAAGAATTTTATTTGGAGTGGTTTGTTTTTAATTCTCACGCTTATCTGTGCTTACTTTGCATCTTTGGTTGAGCGGGATTTCGGTCGGATTGAGGTTTCCACTATTACTTTTATGACGGAAGAAAAGCAACCGATGGTCGCAAAATTATATCGTCCGCATTCTGCGACAGATAAAAGCCCTAAGCCCGGATTATTAGCATTACATGGTTATCAAAGCGATAAGGAGGCAACGAATACGTTCGGGGCATTGGAATTAGCGAAACGCGGATTTGTTGTGCTCGCTATTGATCATTTCGGGCACGGTTATTCAACTGCATTACCGGCTTCAAATAAAAATATGAGCGGTGCAAATAATGGCTATCAATATTTAAAATCTCTCCCTTTTGTCGATAATCAGCGATTAGGTATTTTTGGTCATTCTACAGGTGCGCTAAATGCGCTCCGAGTGGCAAAATTGAATCCGGATCATAAGGCGGTAAACGGTCAAAGTGGTAATGGCGGCGAGCCTAGTTTGCATAATTATTTACTTACTCAAGGATTGTATGAAGAAATAGGCGGTTATCGTGAGAAATCTTTTCCCGTTAAAGATTTAACGAAAAACTACAGTCGTTTAAAGGCGTTTTCATTAGAAGAAAACGGTAGTTTGCAATGGGATCATACCTATGGAAATTTTACCGATGGTTCGGCAAGACGTGCCGCTTTAGTTGATGGAACGCATTTGGGTGTAATGATTTCATCACATACCAATAAAGAAGCGGTTTTATGGTTTAATCAGGCTTTACAACAAGGGCAAAAAGATGCGGATTGGGTTGAACCGGATCAACAAACCTATTGGTATAAAGAGTTTGCGGGATTATTTGCCTTATCTTTTGCGCTGGTTTCTTCATTATTTTTAGCTGCCGGATTATTGAATCATTCTTATTTTTCGGCAGTAACACAACCTCCCTCAACAAAAATTGAATTATCTTCAAACAAATGGTTTTATTTCGCCATAGGCAATATCATGATGACAATCGTATTGTATCCATTGTTTACACAATGGGGTGGTGCGAATGAACCTATTGCCGCAGTGGTTCCTTTTATGCCGTTAGAAATGGGAAACGGCATCATATTATGGTTAATTGTTAGTGCGATAGTTAATTATATATTGTTCTTTATATGGTCTCGTAAGAAGCTTATTTCTTGGCAGGAGTTCGGTGTTTTCTCTAATACATCGAATATAACAACTGTTCAATTAATATTACGCTACTTTATTTTAGCGATAATATTAGTCGGTTATCTTTATAGTATTGCTTACCTTGTTCATTCTATCTGGCAAGTTGAATTACGCTTTTTATGGCCGATCTTTAAACCTCTTACAGCGGAACGCTTTATTTTATTTCCGATTTACTGGTTATTTATTTTCTTCTTTTTCTATTCATTTAATGGATTGATTATTAATGTACAAATGCGTATGAAACATAGGAAATGTTTCACGATGACCTTGATAAATTGGACAATAAAAACAAGTTTATTCGCAGTCGGTGGATTAATAATTTTATGGTTATTTCATTTTATACCGAATTTTATGCAACTAGGACCGGGGTTCGATTTAATAGGACTCCCGCAATTCGGTGGTCGTTGGATGATGATGTTATCGGTTATTATTCCGCAATTTGTCATTTTCATTTTAATTAGTCATTGGTGCTATCTCAAAACAGGCTATGTGTATCTCAGCGTCTTTTTTACTTCAATGTTAATGGCATGGATTCTGGTTGGAGGGCAAGTTATCGGACGCTTCCTTGCTTAAGGAAAAACGAATAAGTATAGTTAGGTTTTCACGTAATATTTAAATAATCAGGTTATTTCTAATGCAACTCGATACTATTCTTGCGAAGAAAATCGTTCAGCGGACGATGAAAATTATCCATTGTTCAGTGAATGTGATGGATCACGATGGGGTGATTATTGCCTCCGGTAATGCGAAACGTTTAGGGCAGCGACATACGGGGGCGGTTATCGCATTACGGGAAAATAAAGTGGTGGAAGTGGATGAGGTGTTGGCGGAAAAATGGAATTTTGAAGCGCAGCCGGGGATTAATTTACCGATTCAGTATCTTGGCAAAAATCTTGGTGTCGTGGGCATTTCCGGCGAACCTTTGTTAGTGAAACAGTATGCGGAATTAGTGAGAATGACCGCCGAATTGATTGTGGAACAGCACGCATTACTGGAACGTGAAAGTTGGCATCGCCGCTATAAAGAGGAATTTATTTTACAGCTATTGCGTGGCAATCTGAACTGGAAGGATATGGAGCAGCAAGCTCAATTTTTCTCTTTTGATCTCAATAAATCCCGAGTGGTGATTTTGATTAAGCTTTTACAGCCGAATCCGGATAGTGTACAGCATTTAATCAATTATTTAGAACAGCCCGAATTTGAGCAAGAAGTGGCGATGCTATCCTTAAATCAAGTGGTGGTGCTAAAATCTTTTCAAATTTCGACCGCACTTTTACAAATGAAAACCTTATTGCCGCCTGATTACGTTAAGCAAGATTATAAAATCGCAGTCGGTGCGGCTTTAAATGCCCCCTTGTCTGAGCAATTACCCCTTTCTTTTGAGAGCGCACAAAGTACCTTGGCTTACGGATTAAAACATCACCCGCGGAAAAACGTCTATTTTTTTGATGAATATCGTTTGCCCGTGCTGTTGACGGGGCTATCCGGTTCTTGGCAAGGGGGTGAATTACTGAAACCGATTGCGCCCTTGTTTGCGGAAGAAAATATCAGTCTATATAAAACACTACAACAATATTTTTTATCAAATTGTGATCTACATCTCGCTGCTGAAAAATTGTTTATCCACCCTAATACGTTACGTTATCGTCTTTCTAAAATTGAGCAATTAACGGGCTTATCTTTCAATAAGATAGATCATACATTGAGCTTGTATCTCGGAACATTGCTTGAACATTGATTTGTATTATTCAACAAAGTGCGGTCATTTTTGAATGCATTTTTTGTTTATCCGAATAAAGCTATTTTTTAATTATCACGGAATAATCTCTTCAGTTTTTTTATAGTGAATTTAATTCACTTATTAGAGGAGAGAAAAATGACGACTGTATCTGCTTTAGGAGCATTGGTGGCGTTAATTGTTGCCATCTTCCTTATTCTGAAAAAAGTTTCCCCCGCTTATGGAATGTTGGCTGGGGCGTTGGTTGGCGGATTGATTGGCGGTGCGGATTTATCACAAACGGTCAGTTTGATGATTGGTGGCGCACAAGGTATTACCACCGCAGTAATGCGTATTTTGGCAGCCGGTGTGTTGGCGGGCGTATTGATTGAATCCGGTGCGGCAAATTCTATTGCCGAGACGATCACGAACAAACTTGGTGAAACTCGAGCATTGCTTGCTTTAGCATTGTCGACAATGATTTTAACCGCTGTGGGGGTATTTGTGGATGTTGCGGTGATCACCGTATCGCCAATCGCTCTTGCTTTGGCACGCCGTACGGATTTATCTAAACCGGCAATTTTATTGGCGATGATAGGTGGTGGTAAAGCGGGCAACATTATGTCGCCGAACCCGAATGCGATTGCTGCCGCCGATACTTTTCATTTACCGCTTACCTCAGTGATGATGGCAGGTGTCATTCCGGCGATTTTCGGCTTGATTTTGACCTATGTTTTAGCGAAACGCTTGATCAATAAAGGCACTAAAGTAACAGACAAAGAAGTCGTTGCCGTAGAAAGTCAAAATTTACCGGCATTTTCAACCGCACTTGTTGCTCCGCTCGTGGCAATTTTACTCCTTGCCCTTCGTCCGTTATTCGATATTAAAGTCGATCCGCTGATTGCTCTACCGCTAGGCGGCTTAATCGGTGCGCTTTGCATGGGGAAATTACGTCAAGCGAACAGCTATGCGATGAGCGGCTTGGGTAAAATGGCGCCGGTGGCGATTATGTTGCTCGGTACAGGGGCATTAGCGGGTATTATTGCCAATTCAGGCTTAAAAGATGTATTGATTCAAGGTTTGGAACATTCCGGCTTACCGTCTTACATTCTCGCACCGATTTCAGGGGCGTTAATGTCTTTAGCTACGGCTTCTACCACTGCCGGTACGGCGGTTGCCTCCAATGTGTTCAGCGGCACATTGCTTGAACTCGGTGTGAGTGCTTTAGCCGGTGCGGCAATGATTCACGCGGGTGCCACGGTATTCGATCATATGCCGCACGGTTCGTTCTTCCACGCAACGGGGGGAAGCGTGAATATGGAAATGAAAGAACGTTTAAAACTCATTCCTTATGAAAGTGCGGTCGGTTTGATAATGACCGTCATATCCACCTTAATTTTCGGCGTATTTAACCTATTCTAACGACAGGAGAGCAAAATGAAAATTGTAATTGCACCCGATTCCTTTAAAGAAAGTTTGACTGCACTTGAAGTGGCAACGGCGATTGAAACCGGCTTTAAACGCGTTTTTCCTGAAGCGGAATATGTAAAATTACCGATGGCGGACGGTGGTGAGGGGACGGTTCAGTCTTTAGTGGATGCCACTCAAGGTAAACTTATTGAATGTGAAGTTACCGCACCTTTAGGCAATAAAGTGAAAAGTTTTTTCGGTTTATCCGGTGACGGTAAGACGGCGATTATTGAAATGGCGGCGGCTTCCGGCTTGCACTTGGTTTCACCTGAAAAACGTAATCCTTTACTCACAACCAGTTATGGTACGGGTGAATTGATTAAACAAGCCCTCGATCTCGGTGTAGAAAGATTCATTCTCGGTATCGGTGGTAGTGCGACCAATGATGGCGGCGTGGGAATGTTACAAGCCCTTGGGTTACAGTGCTTGGATGCAGAAGGTAAGCAAATCGGCTTTGGTGGGGCAGAGCTTATCAATATTGATAAAATTGATCTTCGACAGTTGGATCCGCGCCTGCATAATGTTCATATTGACGTTGCCTGTGATGTCAATAATCCGCTTTGCGGAGAACGTGGCGCTTCCGCTATTTTCGGGCCACAGAAAGGGGCAACGCCTGAAATGGTAAAACAACTTGATAGGGCGCTCGCACATTTTGCCGAAATCGCCGAACGTGATTGCGGTAAACAAATTAAAGAACAAGCGGGTGCAGGTGCAGCAGGTGGAATGGGGGGCGGATTGTTATTGTTACCAAACGTACAACTTAAAGCCGGTGTGCAAATCGTGCTGGATACGTTACGTCTCGCAGATTATGTGAAAGATGCGGATTATGTGATTACCGGAGAAGGCCGAATGGATGCCCAAAGTATTATGGGAAAAACCCCAATCGGGGTCGCACGCACGGCAAAACAGTTCAATAAACCGGTGATCGCTATTGTCGGCTGTTTGCGTGAGGATTATGATGTGGTTTTCGCTCACGGTATTGATGCCGTCTTCCCTATCATCCGTCAATTAGGCGATTTATCCGATATTCTAAAACAAGGCGAACAAAATCTTATTTCCGCTGCGCAGAATGTTGCGAGAGTATTGGCGTTGAAGTGAGCTTTTAGATAAAAAGTGCGGTCAAAATTGAGTAAATTTTTTTCCTATGTAGCACTTGCACAAATAATCATCGTAGAGTGCGGTTAGGCGAAGCCGTAACGCACTAGTAGAGAGTTTAATGATGAAACGGTGCGTTACGCAAAGCTTAATATATCTTACCCCCGATAAATATTGGAAATAAAATTCTCTTTGTGCAACTGCTACATAATAATGGAGAAAGGACAAAGTGCGGTCAAAAATGACCGCACTTTTATGTTATGGAATCAATAGATTCGGTATAAACGTAATAATTTGTGGGAAGATCGTGATGATTATCAAGGTAGCGAAAATCGGAATAAGGAATGGCAATACCCCTTTTGTTACCGTAGAAACGGACATATTCCCCACTCGAGCCACAACAAAGAGTGCCATACCCATCGGTGGTGTTAGAATACCGATCATCATATTTAACGTTGTCATTACGCCGAAGAATATGAGGTCAATATTAAATTGCATTGCAATAGGAATAAGCATCGGAAGTACTAAGAATTGCAATGCCAATGCGTCAATAAACATACCGAGGAAGAGTAAGAGTGCGTTAATCATCACTAATACCATCAAAGGCGAATCCGCCACGGCAACGAATACATCGGCAATGCGCATCGCCACTTGTTCGCGAGCGATCATATCGCCGAAGAAAGTTACCGTCATAATCATCAATGCAACGACACCGGTAATCGCCATGGCTTCTACACAGCTATTAAAAAGCATTTTCAAGGTTAATTCTTTATAGACGAATTTACCGATAATCACGGAATAAGTAGCGGCGACGACTGCGGATTCAGTCGGGCTGAATAAGCCGGAGAAAATACCGCCGATAATTAACAACGGTGTTAAAATCGCCCAAAATGCTTTTTTGAATGCAGAGCAAAGTTGCGCGCGGGAGGCCTTAGGTGTTCTAGGGTAGCCACGTTTTTTCGAAATGTAATAATTCATTGCCATTAATGCAATAGTAACCAACACTCCGGGTACGAATCCCGCAATAAAGAGTTTTGCGATGGATTCATTGGCAATGACACCGTAAATAATCATTGCGATACTTGGCGGAACTAATGGACCGATAATACAAGAGGCTGCCGTAATACCGCCGCAAATGTCATCATCATAACCTGCATCCCGCATTGCTTTGATTTCAAGTTGGCCTAAACCGCCGGCATCTGCAAGTGCAGAACCTGACATTCCTGAGAATAGTAAACTTGCACCGATATTCACGTGTCCCATACCGCCGGTATAGTGTCCTAATAGGGCTTTGGCAAAACTAAAGATCCGTTCGGTAATACCGCCGGTGTTCATTAAAATACCGGTTAAAATATAGAAAGGTACGGCGAGAAGTGGGAAACTATCAAGACTATAGACTAATTTTTCTGTTGCAGCATTAACAACGTTCCAGCGAGTCATAGCGAAATAGAGTAAGGTCGTGATGAACAGTGACCAGCCCACCGGCACACCAAGAAACATAATAACAAGCCATACAAGCAATGCGACATAAACCGCACTTGAGCCTAATTTCACATAGTTTGTTATGCGTAATACTTTAAACCAATCTGGCGCAAAAAATAAAACTACCAATAAAATGACCGCACTTACTATAAAAAAAGTCGCGGGCAAATAGCTTTTGTTCTCTTTAAAATTTTGCGCTTGTGCTTGGAAGAAGCGAATCATCATTAAAACGGAAATAATCGGCAGAGAGGCAAAAATCCATTTTTCTGAAATACCGCCTAAGGCATCAATTGGAAAGTTTGCGCCCATAAAGGTGCGAATACCAAAATGAATAAAGAAGAAAATACCGGCAAAAATGACAAGTTGTACAAAGGTATTGGCAACTTTTCTAATTTTATCGGGCATTAAATTTGTTAAGAAATCTATGTAAACATGTTCTTGTTTACGAATCGCAACACTAATGCCAAGCATACCTACATAAACAAAGAGCAGTTTTGCTAGTTCCTCACTCCAAATTAAAGGAGATTGGAGTACTTGGCGGAATAAAATTTGTGCGACAAGAATACCGAAGATGGCGAGAAACAGGATGCCACCAATCCATTCTTCAAGTTTATTAAAGATTTTCATACTTCACTCCATAAATAAGGGAGACGACACGAAGGAAAAGGTTGAGTGTGCCAAGTCATCGGCACACTCAGGGTTAATTATTTGTTGATTGCTTCAATTTCTTTTAAAGCCGCTTCGCCTTTCTCTCCCGTTTGTTTCACAAATTCCGCATAGAACGGTTTCATCGCTTCTTTGAATGGAGCAAGGTCAGGACGAGTGATGGTTACACCTTGTTTTTCAAAGAAAGCCACTAATTCTTTTTCCCCTTCTACGAATAATTTAGTGTGGTAGGCTGCCGCTTTTTCTGCCGCATCTTTCACTACTTTTTGTAAATCTTCCGGTAAATCGTTATAGGTTTCATTGCTTACCAAATAAAGGTTATCGTTTAGGATATGGTTCGTCATGGCTAAGAATTTTTGCACTTCATAGAATTTTTGTGCTTGCACTGTGGCTAACGGATTTTCTTGACCATCAACAGAGTTGGTTTGAAGAGCAAGATAGACTTCGGAGAACGCCATTGGCGTTGGCGCTGCGCCTACATATTTTGCATAAGCCAAGTTGGTTGCCGCATTTGGCACGCGAAGTTTTAATCCTTTCATATCGCCAATGTTGTTAATGGCTCGATTTGATGTGGTTTGGCGAGTACCGTTATAGGATTGGGAGAGTAGTGTTACGCCTAAATCTTTATTCATTTTTTGAATCAAATCTTTACCGAACGAGGTTTCGTATAAAGCTTTTTGCGCTACATTATAATCGCTGATCACATAAGGAAGAGCGAATACGGCTGCTTCAGGGTAGAACAGCTGAAAACGTGCGGATTCTGCAAAAGTGAAATCCAGCGCACCGTCTTTTAATTGTTTTAACATCGCACGGTCATCACCTAATTGTGAACTAGGGTAGAGAGACACTTCAATTTTGCCGCCTGATTTTTCTTTTACTTCTTTAGCGAACATTTCTGCCGCTTTATATTCGTTAGATGACGTTCCGGCATTCATTCCGAATTTTAAATCATAATCCGCAGCCAAAACGGCGGAAGACATACCAAAAGTCATTGCAGTCGTAAGAAAAAGTTTTGTGAATTTCATAATGTTGCTCCTATTGAAATCTATCAAATTGATAGTGCTATCGTGAGAATGATTTTTGGCAATATTTCAACCAAAATGATTTATTCGCTTTGCATTCTAAGAGTAAAAAAAGTTTTTTTAAATAGACTTTGGAGTTTTATTTCAAAAATGAGATGTAGATCACATTTACAAAAATATACTTCAAAAAATATTTTAGTTTGGAGTGATTTTTCTATATAATGTCGGTCGTATAACAAGGGAGACTTTAGCAATTTGGCTAAAGGCATATGTCTAAATGAAAAATGAGGCAGTTATATGCTTAAACTTACACATGAACAGATTTTTCAACATATTCAAAACGGCTTAATTGCTTCTTGCCAACCTGTCGATGACGGTCCAATGGATAAGCCGGAAATTGTTGCTGCGATGGCGCAGGCTTCGGTTATCGGCGGTGCTGTCGGTATTCGTATTGAAGGTGTCGATAATTTAAAAGCGACACGTCCAATGGTGAATGTACCTATTATCAGTATCGTGAAGCGGGATTTGCCGGATAGTCCGATTCGTATTACGCCTTTTCTATCTGATATTGAAGATCTTGCTAAAGCAGGGGCGGATATTATTGCTGTTGATGGGACGAATCGCCCGCGCCCGGTTGATTTAGAAAGTGCGGTCAAAAAAATCCATGAATTAGGTTGCTTGGCAATGGCGGATTGTGCCGACTTAGAAGAAGGTTTGCATTGCCAAAAATTAGGGTTTGATATTATCGGTAGCACGATGTCAGGCTATACGGGTGATGTCGTGCCGGAAGAACCCGACTATCAATTAGTGAAAGATCTTAAAGCCGCAGGTTGCCGTGTAATGGCAGAGGGGCGTTACAACACGCCGGAACTGGCTAAAATCGCTATCGAAATCGGTGCGGATTTTGTTACGGTAGGATCTGCGCTAACCCGTCTTGAACATATTGTGGGCTGGTTTGCGAACGCGGTGAAATCTGCGAAATAAACGATTGAATAATATCGGTATATTTTGTCGGTTTATTTTACAGAGGGTTTATTTGAAGCGAACCTCAATAGTAAGGATTTATTATGCGCTGTTTAGCTCTGGATATCGGTGGTACTAAAATTGCGGCGGCAATCGTTAAAAATGGTGAGATAACTTCACGTCAACAAATTGCGACACCGCAAGATAATGCCGCAAAAGCATTACATCAAGCCATTGAACGATTATTAATGGATTATGCCGGTCGATTTGATTATGTCGCCGTTGCCTCAACGGGAATTATTAATCAAGGCATTTTGACCGCACTTAATCCGAAAAACCTCGGCGGTTTAGCCGAATTTCCACTAAAAGAAAGTATCGCACGCCACACGGATAAACCTATCGGTTTACTCAATGATGTACAGGCGGCAGCCTATGCCGAATATCAGTTACAAGATCAACCCCGACTTGCTAATTTCGCTTTTATTACCGTTTCGACCGGTGTCGGCGGCGGATTAATTTTGGATCATCAATTACTCACCGAACCTAATGGTATTGCAGGTCATATCGGGCATACGATAGCGGATCCAAACGGACCTTTATGTGGTTGCGGTCGTCGTGGTTGTGTTGAAGCGATTGCGGCAGGACGGGCGATTGAAGCGGCTGCTTCAAACTGGGAAAGCCCTTGCACTCCAAAAGAAGTATTTGAACTTTTCAGAAAAAATGATGAAAAAGCGACCGCACTTGTAAAACATTCCGCCTATGCCATTGCGAATTTGGTGGCGGATTTGAAAATCGGTTTGGATATGCAAAAAGTGGTCATCGGTGGCAGCGTGGGACTGGCAGAAGGTTATTTACCTTTGGTTAAACATTTTCTCAATGAAATGCCGCAAGTTTATCACTGTGAATTAACCGCCGCCCGATTGGGGCCGGATGCCGGATTGGTTGGCGCAGCCTATTGGGTTAATGATGTTTTACTTAAATAATTCGGTTTTAGGGGGGGGGGATTATGGTTAAGAGTGGCAATATTTTAAATACGATTAGCTCACTATATGAGAGTTTAACGAAAACCGAGAAAAAAATAGCGGATACGATTTTAATGTCGCCGGATCTTGTCGTGCAATGCCCGCTTTCTGAAATTGCCGCTCACTTGAATGTGGGCGAAGCGACCTTTGTACGTTTTTGTCGTTCTATTGGTTTTAAAGGGTTCAGTGATTTCAAATTAGAACTCTCAATTGAGTTGGCAACGAAAGACAATCTTGATAACCCGTTATTGGAAACGGATATTGATAAGGCGGATAGTTCATATCATATTGCACAAAAATTACAAAATGCGATTTCCAATGTCGTAAGCGAGAGTATTAATCTATTAGATTTTAAGCAACTGGAAGAAAGTGTAAAAGCGATACGCCAGGCAAATCGAATCTTTTTGTTTGGGGTGGGATCGTCAGGTATTACGGCGGAAGAAGCAAAAAATAAATTAATGCGGATCGGCTTCCAAGTGGATGCCACCGGTAATAATCATTTTATGTATATGCAAGCGGCATTATTACAACCTAATGATGTTGCGATTGGAATTAGTCATTCGGGTTATTCGCAAGAAACAGCCCACGCTTTAAAAATCGCCAAGCAAAACGGCGCAACCACGGTGGCGATCACTCACAGCTTACGTTCACCTATTACGGAATCTGCCGATTTTGTCTTAGTGAATGGTAATAAACAAGGTAAATTGCAGGGGGATTCTATCGGTACTAAAATCGCCCAGCTTTTTGTATTAGATCTGATTTATGCTTTGTTAGTGCAAAGCGAACAGGATAGAGCGGTGCAGACTAAGCAGAAAACGCTCAATGTAATTCTAGAGCAACGTATAAAATAGGAGAAAATTATGCGTGATTTAAAAGGTATTTTCAGTGCGTTATTAGTGTCATTTAACGAAGATGGCTCGATTAATGAAAAAGGTTTACGCCAGATTATTCGCCACAATATCGATAAAATGAAAGTCGATGGGTTATATGTGGGCGGTTCTACCGGCGAAAATTTTATGCTTTCGACTGAAGAGAAAAAACAAATTTTCCGTATTGCGAAAGATGAAGCGAAAGATCAGGTTGCGCTTATCGCACAAGTGGGAAGTGTGAACCTACACGAAGCGGTTGAGTTGGGCAAATATGCTACCGAATTAGGCTATGACAGCTTATCTGCCGTTACTCCATTCTACTATAAATTCAGTTTCCCTGAGATTAAACATTATTATGAGACCATTATTGCCGAAACCGGAAATAATATGATCGTCTATTCCATTCCGTTTTTAACCGGTGTGAATATGGGGATTGAACAATTCGGCGAACTTTATAAAAATCCAAAAGTGCTTGGTGTGAAATTTACTGCCGGAGACTTTTATTTATTAGAACGTTTGAAAAAAGCCTATCCAGAACACCTAATCTGGGCAGGTTTTGATGAAATGATGTTACCGGCGGCCTCTTTAGGTGTAGATGGCGCAATTGGTTCAACCTTTAATGTAAACGGTGTGCGCGCCCGTCAAATCTTTGAATTGGCAAAAGCCGGAAAAATAAAAGAAGCGTTGGAAATTCAACACGTTACTAATGATTTAATTGAAGGCATTTTAGCAAACGGCTTATATTTAACCATCAAAGAATTACTCAAATTAGAAGGCGTGGAGGCAGGCTACTGCCGTGAACCGATGACAGCAAAAGCAACACCGGAGCAGCTTGCCGAAGCCAAAGCACTAAAAGCGAAATATTTATAACAATACGGTATGGCGATTGCACAAATGATTGGAAGGGCGTATTACTACGCACTGGTAATACTTGGACGAAATAGGATATACAATACTCTTTCTACATCACTAAATTCTTTTTGTGCAAGTGCGACATAATATCGAAATTAAATGGAAAAATAACCGCACTTTCGTTCTCTAAAAGTGAGGTCAAAATAAAGGAAATTTACTATGCGTCTTATTCCCTTACAAAACGATCAGCAAGTGAGCCGTTGGGCTGCACGCCATATTGTGGATCGGATTAATCATTTTAAACCGACGGCGGAACGTCCGTTTGTTCTTGGATTACCAACAGGCAGTACACCGTTAAAAACTTATCAAGAATTAATCGCACTTTATCGAGCCGGCGAGGTGAGTTTTAAAAATGTGGTGACATTTAATATGGATGAGTATGTGGGCTTGCCGAAAGAACATCCGGAAAGTTATCACAGCTTTATGTATAACAATTTCTTTAATCACGTTGATATTCAACCGGAAAATATCAATATCCTGAACGGAAACACCGATAACCACGATGAAGAATGCCGCCGCTATGAAGAAAAAATAAAATCTTACGGAAAAATAAATCTCTTTATGGGCGGAGTGGGAAATGACGGACATATCGCTTTCAACGAACCCGCTTCTTCATTAAATTCACGCACCCGCATTAAAACCCTAACACAAGATACATTGCTCGCCAATTCTCGTTTTTTTGACAATGATATAAATAAAGTGCCGAAATATGCATTAACTATCGGAGTCGCTACACTGCTTGATGCGGAAGAAGTGATGATTCTTGCAACCGGGCATCAAAAAGCCCTTGCCGTGCAAGCGGCGGTAGAAGGTGCGGTGAATCATATGTGGACAGTGAGCGCATTACAACTTCACCGCCATTTTATTTTGGTTTGTGATGAATCGGCGCAACAAGAGTTGAAAGTCAAAACCGTGAAATACTTCACAGAATTGGAACAACGCGCGATTCACAGCGTGTTATCATAAATCGTCAACGCCGCATGAAAGTGCGGTCGTTTTTTTCATTATTATGTATCAGTCGCACAAAGAGAATTTTATCTCTGATATTTTATTTAGGTAGGGGGCGTTGAGCTTCACGTAACGCACCGTTTCATCATAAATCCCTGTTAATTGGTGCGTTACCGTTACGGCTTCGCCTAATACAAGGATTTGTGCAACAGCAGCATAATGCCGGTTTTTTGGGATTATTTTTAGGAAGAGAAGATGAGATACGCATTAACAAATTGTGTTATTTACACAAAATACGAAGTATTACGGGATTTTGCCGTTGTTATCAACGGCGAAATTATTGAAGCGGTCATACCGCAAAATGAATTGGAGAAAGATCTAAAAGTCATTGATTTACAGGGTAATAATCTTACTGCCGGCTTTATAGATCTACAACTTAACGGCTGTGGTGGCGTGATGTTTAACGATCAAACCAGCGTAGAAACGTTAGAAATTATGCAAGCCACCAACTTAAAATCCGGTTGCACCAGTTTCTTACCGACTTTTATCACCGCACCGGATGAAGGCATTAAAAGTGCGGTCAAAATTATGCGTGAATATTTAGCCAAACATAAAAATCAAGCACTCGGTTTACATATTGAAGGGCCTTATATCAGTGTAGAGAAAAAAGGCGTACACCGTCCGGAATATATTCGTGAAATCTCATCCGAAATGAAAGACTTTCTCTGTGAAAACGGCGATGTTATCACCAAACTAACTATCGCAGCGGAAAACCCAACCGCACAATATATCCCTGATTTTGTAAAAAGTGGCATTATCGTGTCTATCGGCCATTCCAATGCAACTTATGATGTAGCAAAAACCGCCTTTCGCAAAGGTGCGACTTTTGCAACGCATTTACACAATGCAATGTCGCCAATTAGCTCGGGGCGTGCAATGGGTGTGGTTGGTGCAGTGCTGGATTCTGATGTTTACACGGGAATTATCGTAGATGGCGTACATATTGATTACGGCAACGTTCGAATTGATAAGAAAATTAAAGGCGATAAATTATGTATCGTAACGGATTCTATTGCTGCGGCAGGGGCGGGGCCAGAGCTAGAAACATTCACTTTTGTAGGCAAAACGATTTATGTGAAGGAAGGGCGTTGTTACGATGCGAACGGTACAATCGCCGGTGCTTCTATCACGATGATGGAGTCAATTAAAAATGCAGTCGAATTTGTTGAAATTCCACTTGCAGAAACTATTCGTATGAGTAATCTTTACCCTGCTCGTGCCATTGGTGTTGATGATCGTTTGGGCTCGGTAGAAAAAGGGAAAATCGCTAATTTAGCGGTGTTTACACCGGATTATCAAGTAATTGGTACGGTAGTAAATGGGGAGTGGAAACTGAATTGAGATATTGTTCTATTTGAAGGATTGATTTTATAGAAGCTCCCTCTTTTAATAATCATTAATTCTGTTCTAAAAAAGCTTGTGCAGTAAATAACTGTACAGGCTTTTTTATCATTTTAATAAAAATAGTTTTCATCTATAATATAAAACCTAGTAATAAAGTAGGAGATTAAGATGGCAAAGGAAGAAGTCGGACATAATTTTTTAGCACGTTTAGGTAAAACCCGCTTGCGTCCCGGTGGCAAGAAAGCAACGGATTGGTTGATTGCAAGTGGTGATTTCAACAAAGATAAAAAAGTGCTGGAAGTTGCGTGCAATATGGGAACGACAGCAATTGGTTTAGCGAAGCGGTTTGGTTGCCATATTGAAGGAGTGGATCTTGATGAAGAAGCATTGGAAAAAGCACGAGTAAACATTGAAGCAAATGGTATGCGGGATAAGATTCATATTCAACGTGCAAATGCGATGAAACTCCCTTTTAAAGATTGTGCTTTTGATATTGTTATTAACGAAGCAATGCTCACAATGTTGCCTATAGAAGCAAAGAAAAAAGCAATTACGGAATATTTACGTGTATTAAAACCGGGCGGTTTTTTACTTACCCATGATGTGATGTTGGTGGGGAAAGATCATCAAACGATTCTTGACGATATGCGTAAAGCGATTAATGTAACAGTGACGCCATTAACTAAAGATGGTTGGAAGGGAATTTTTCAAGAATGTGGTTTCCGCAATATAGAAACTTTTTCAGGGGAAATGACACTCCTTTCACCACGTGGAATGATTTATGATGAAGGTGTATTTGGCACGTTGAAAATTATTAAAAATGCGATGAAACCGGAAAATCGCAAACAGTTTAAACGTATGTTTAAAACCTTTAATGATCCGAAACGTAAATTGCATTTTATTGCGGTATGTAGTCAAAAATAATTGAAAAAATGACCGCTCTTTTATAGAACAAATATTTAAAAACGAATAAAGGCGAATCTCAAGATCCGCCTTTTTGCTTTTTCTAATTTAACAATTAGAAGTAAACACGCATACCTACACCGATAGCTTTGTCATCTTCTTTGCCATCATAGATGTAGCCACCGTTAGTATTGTCTTTGTAATTCTTAGTACGTACATATTTACCTTCTAAGAATACAACAACTTGTTTATGAAGTTTGTAGTCAGCACCAAGTAAGAAACCATGAGTTTTAAATTTTTTATCTTCGTTACCGTCAGTTTTCACACGTTCGTATAGGTAGTTACCGTATACTGAAGATGTTGGAAGAATTTGGTATTCAAAGCCTGGAGATACGTAGAATTTATTGGTTTTTCCACCATTCTCTTTTTCATAAGCGTAACCGAAATCACCGATTAATTTGAAATCACCAAATGCATAGCTTAATGAAGCGAGGTAACCATCTTTACGGTGAGTTGCAGCTGAACCGGTTTCATAATTAGTATGACCATATGCAACACGTAGGTCATAGTTATCAGCGGCATAGATAGCGCCTATACCAAATGCATTCTTGATACCAGCAGACTTAAGTTCTTTTCCTTTATCATTATGACGTTGACCAAAGTTATAGTTTGCACTTACTTGTAAACCTTCAACACCACGGTAGTCATAACGAATTACACCTGTACCAGAGGTTGGGATATAACCACCTTTTGGAATAAGACCATATTCATAGTCGTTAGTTTGGCTTAAGTCATCAGCAATCGTTACTTGACGACCGAAAGTGATATCACCAGTCGCTTTACTACCTAAACCTACATAAGCTCGTTTCGCATAAAGGCTACCAAATTCATCACGAGATTCTGTATCGTCAAAACGGAATTCTAAGCGACCTAACGCATAGAAGTCATTATCTAAATTATGTTTTACTGTTACACCAAAACGCGAACCGGCGTTGCGTAATGCTGAATTTGATGTTTTTGTTGAATTGCCTGCTGCATCAGTTTTTTTACTGTTAGCTTTTTCCAGAATCAGACGAAGAGAACCGTTTAATTCAACTTTAGTTCCTTCATTTTTATAAACTACTGCTGCGTTTGCTGCTGAAGCGGCAAATGCGCCTACGATTAATGCTGCTAGTGTTTTTTTCATAATTGTTATTCCTTATTGGTGTGGTTTACGACCAAGACTGAACTTTTCATTATTGAAAATGTCAATCGCCTAAAATAAGCACGCGAATCATTGCAAAAAGCGATTTTTCTGTCAATGGAAAACGATTAGTAATTTCCAAATATAAGATCAAGATCACATTTTTTAATTAAATTGGTATAAATTTTAAACAATTCTTTGTTCATAAAATCAGGAAAAAATCAACCGCACTTAATCAGGTTGGTAACCGTTATCTTCAAAAGTCGGATTTTCAGCACCTTTCTTCGCTAATTCATCACAAATCTCATTCTCGCGATGTCCGGCATGCCCTTTTACCCATTTCCACTCGATTTTGTGAGGTTGAATCGCCTTATCTAAGGCGCTCCATAAATCTTGATTTTTCACCGGTTTGCCGGTGCTGGATTTCCAATTGTTTTTCTTCCAATTAAAAATCCATTTTGTAATGCCGTTTTTCATATATTGGCTGTCGCTGGAAAGGATGATGGTGCAGGGTTCTTTTAGGTTTTCAAGCGCTTCAATTACGGCGCGGAGTTCCATTCGATTATTTGTTGTGTTGAAATAACCCTTGGAAATTTGTTTTTCATGTTGTTTGTAACGTAGCAAAATGCCAATGCCTCCCGCGCCCGGGTTGCCGAGGCAAGAGCCATCCGTGAAAATTTCAATCTGTTTTTGCATAATAAAAGCGTTGTTGTGTAAAATACTCGGCATTTTAATGGAAAGAGACAGGCTGAACAAATGATTAATCCGAATCGTCAAATCGTGCTGGATACCGAAACGACAGGTATGAACCAGCTTGGTGCTCATTATGAAGGGCATGGCATTATTGAAATCGGTGCGGTGGAATTAGTGAACCGCCGCTACACGGGAAATAATTTCCACATTTATATTAATCCGAATCGACCGGTAGATCCTGAGGCGATTAAAGTCCATGGAATTACGGATGAAATGTTAGCGGATAAACCGGAATTTAAGGCAATAGCGCAAGAATTTATTGATTATATTAAAGGTGCAGAGCTTTTAATTCATAATGCGCCCTTCGATGTGGGATTTATGGATTATGAGTTTCGTAAACTCGGATTGAATGTTAAGACGGCGGATGTTTGTGTCGTAACGGATACCTTGCAAATGGCTCGTCAAATGTATCCCGGTAAGCGTAATAGTTTGGATGCCCTTTGTGATCGTTTAGGCATTGATAACAGTAAGCGAACTTTGCACGGTGCGTTACTGGATGCGGAGATTTTGGCAGACGTTTATCTTTCGATGACGGGCGGGCAAACCAGTCTATTCGGTGAGGAAGAAGAGGAAAATCACCTTTCCATGATGGCAACACAGGAAAATTCTTCCGAATTTGAACAAAGTGCGGTGCTTTTCTCCAATAATTTAAATGTCATTCAGCCCAGTGAGGAAGAAACGCAAGCGCATTTAGAATTATTGAAAATGATCAATAAAAAAAGCGATGGGAAATGCCTGTGGGATTTACGCATAAATGATGAAACCGCACATTAAATAAACAGCCGTTTAAGAAATCGAAAAAAAAGATTGACGAGATAACGGCTGATCATTATGATACGCACCACTTAGCGGAGTGGTAGTTCAGCTGGTTAGAATACCTGCCTGTCACGCAGGGGGTCGCGGGTTCGAGTCCCGTCCATTCCGCCAATTTTAAATTGATTCCTCCTTGTTGGTGTTTTTGCGAAAGCAATAACCACAATATAAGCTGCGGAGTGGTAGTTCAGCTGGTTAGAATACCTGCCTGTCACGCAGGGGGTCGCGGGTTCGAGTCCCGTCCATTCCGCCAATTCTTTCGAGAATAAAAATAGCACCTAAAAGGTGCTTTTTTTATGTTTATAATTCCCTTTTTGTTTACCTATTCTTAAATCGCTTTTTACCAAAAGAGCAACTTCCGCTATAATGACGCCCATTTTGACAAGATAAGAGATTTTTTATGGCAATTCCTGTTGTAGCCCTCGTGGGGCGTCCGAATGTGGGAAAATCCACATTATTCAATCGGTTAACTCGAACACGCGATGCTTTAGTGGCGGATTTTCCGGGGTTAACGCGCGATCGCAAATATGGTCATGCACACATTGTAGGACATGAATTTATCGTCATTGATACCGGTGGTATTGATGGCACGGAAGAAGGCGTGGAAGAAAAAATGGCGGAGCAATCTTTGCTTGCCATTGAAGAGGCCGATATTGTGCTTTTCCTCGTGGATGCTCGTGCGGGGTTAACCTCGGCGGATATTGGCATTGCAAATTATTTACGTCAACGTCAGAACAAAACTACCGTTTTGGTGGCGAATAAGACAGACGGTATTGATGCGGATTCTCACTGTGCCGAATTTTATCAATTGGGTTTAGGGGAGATAGCACAAATCGCCGCTTCACAAGGCAGAGGCGTAACTCAATTAATGGAATATGTACTGGCACCATTTGCAGAACAACTAGAAAAGAAAAACACTGAAGAAACCGACCGCACTTTTGATGAAGAACAAGACGAATGGGAACAAGAATTTGATTTTGATTCGGAAGAAGATACGGCATTGCTTGATGAAGCGCTTGAAGAGGAAAACCAAGAAGAGCAAGGTAAAAATATCAAAATTGCCATTGTCGGTCGTCCGAATGTAGGAAAATCAACATTAACAAATCGTATTTTAGGTGAAGATCGTGTGGTGGTTTACGATATGCCGGGAACGACACGTGATAGTATTTATATTCCGATGGAGCGTGATGACCAGCATTATACCTTGATTGACACAGCCGGTGTGCGTAAGCGTGGAAAAGTTCACCTTGCGGTGGAAAAATTTTCGGTGATCAAAACCTTACAAGCGATTCAAGATGCCAATGTGGTATTGCTCACCATTGATGCGAGAGAAAATATTTCAGATCAAGATTTATCTTTACTCGGCTTTATTTTGAATGCGGGACGTTCTCTTGTTATTGTGGTGAATAAGTGGGATGGTCTTGATCAAGACGTGAGAGATCGTGTGAAATCTGAGCTTGATCGCCGTTTAGATTTTATTGATTTTGCACGTGTGCATTTTATTTCCGCTTTACACGGCAGCGGTGTGGGGAATTTATTTGATTCCATTAAAGAAGCCTATGCCTGCGCTACGCAAAAAATGACAACTTCTATACTCACACGTATCTTGCAAATGGCAACGGATGAACATCAACCGCCGATGATAGGTGGTCGCCGTATTAAATTAAAATACGCCCATCCGGGTGGTTACAATCCGCCGATTATTGTGGTGCACGGTAACCAAATGGAAAAATTGCCGGATTCATATAAACGTTATTTATCCAATTATTATCGTAAGAGTTTAAAAATTATCGGATCACCGATTCGTTTGATTTTCCAAGAGGGATCAAACCCATTTGCCGGACGTAAAAATAAACTCACACCAAACCAGTTGCGTAAGCGTAAACGTTTGATGAAGTTTATTAAGAAAGCGAAACGATAAATCTTGAAAGATAAAAGTGCAGTATTATGTAGCATTTGCACAAATCATCGTAGGGTGCATTAGGTTGAGCCGCAATGCACCAATAGAGGGATTAATGATGAAATGGCACGTTACGCAAAGCTTAACGCTCCCTGCCCCGATAAATATTGGATATAAACCTCTCTTTGTGCGACTGCTACACAATATCGTAATACCGTAAAAGTGCGGTTAAATTTGACCGCACTTTTTGTTTTCATAGCCCCAATGTTTCTTTCACAAAAGGAATAGTGAGATTACGTTGTGCTTGTAGTGAAGCTTTATCAAGTTTTTCAAGGGTTTGTAATAAGGTGTGGGTGTCGCGATCCAAACGCTTTAGTAAGAATTGTGCTGTTTCACCGGGTAATTCAATGCCGCGTTGGCGGGCATTTTTTTGGAGTACCTCTAATTTTTGCACATCGGTTAAAGGGGCGAGTTGATAAATTTCTCCCCATTTTAGACGGGATGCCAAATCGGGTAGTTGTACTCTGAGGGCGGAAGGTGAAATATCCGCACTGATTAAGAGTAACGTTTTTCCTTCGGACTTGATTCGATTGAATAAATCGAAAACCGCCATTTCCCATTCGGGATCACCCATTACGGTATGGAGATCGTCCAAACAGACAAGTTCTTGCTGTTCCAGATTTTCTAGCACGGCAGGGGAAAAATAGCGGGATTTTGTCAATGGAACATAAATAGCGGCACGTTGTTCGGTTAAATATTGATTGTTGAAAGCGCGCAGTAAATGGCTTTTGCCACATCCTTTTCCTCCCCAAATATAGAAGAACGGTTGCAGAATCTGTTGCGTATTTTTGCGTAGCGAATCCAGCAACAACAAATTGTTGTCGGCATAAAAATTCTCAAATGTGTGTTCATCAATTTGATGAATAGGCAAAGGTAACTGCTGGTTCAAAGTGATATAACGCTAATTAATTTAAGGAAGAAAAGGGCTATTTTTAGTTCTTAAAGCGATATTATGTATCAGTTGAACAAAGAGAATAATGTTATATCCGATATTGGTTTGGGTAGGGTGCGTTGAGCTTTGCGTAACGCACCGTTTCATTATTAGACCTTGTTAATTGGTGCGTTACGGCTTCGCCTAACGACACCTTACAAATGATTATTTGTGCAAGTGCTACATAATACTGTCTTAAAGCTGCGATCATTCTACTTCATTTTTGGCTTTTGGCAAAATTAGGTTCAATACGATTGCCACGATGGCGCAAAGGCTAATGCCTTTTAATGATACGGCATCACCGACATTTACAAACATATTGCCGATACCAAAGGTCATCACTACTGAAATAATACAGAGATTACGTGGTTCGGTTACATCTACTCCAGCATCATAATGCCACCCATTACGATAGTCGGAATGGTGGAAAGGAATGCGCCGACTTTTCCGCAAAAAGAGATCGCAATTGCCCAGATTGCCGCCCAAGTCATAATATTCGGATTAAAGTTACGTGTCAGCATAACCGCACCGGTTACTTCCGCATAAGTGGTGTTTGGTGGGCCGCCGACTAATGATGCGGCGGCAGTTGCAACGCCATCGCCTAATAAGGTACGGTGTAAACCCGGTTTTTTTAGAAAGTCTTTTCCGGTTACGGAGCTAATCGCCATAATGCCGCCTACATGTTCTACGGCAGGCGCAATGGCGATCGGTAGCATATAAAGAATGGCTTCAAGGTTAAATTCCGGTTTTGTTAGTTTTGGCAGTTCAAACCAAGGAGCGTCAATGACGGGTTGGAAATTGATAAGACCAAGGAATAAGCAAAGGACGTAACCTGCCGTGATACCGAACATAATCGGGATTAATTTCATTAAACCTTTGGCAAATACGGCGATAGCCAGTGTAACGGCAAGGGTTACCATAGAGACAAGTACGGCATCATTGTAGGCATAGGCGCTGTCTTTACCCAATGCCATATTAACGGCGACCGGCGCAAGTCCCATACCGATAATGATGATTACAGGCCCTACGACAACCGGAGGAAAAATACGTTCAAGCGCTTGGCTACCACGGAGTTTAACCAAGGCGGAAAGGGCGAAGTAAACCAAACCGGCACAGGCAAGTCCTCCCATTGTGGTTGGAATCCCCCAAGTTTGTACGCCGTATTGGATCGGAGCAATAAAGGCGAAGGAGGAAGCGAGGAAAATAGGGACTTGTTTACCGGTACATAGTTGGAATAACAGGGTGCCGATACCGGCTGTAAGAAGCGCGGTGTTTGAATCTAATCCTGTGATAAGCGGTACCAGTACAAGTGCGCCGAAGGCAACGAATAACATTTGCAAGCCGACGAAAGATTGTTTGGCAATACTTTGCATTTTTTCCGGTTGAGCGGATGCGGTTTGATTTTGATGGGTCATTTAGTTTCAACTCTCTGTTTGAATTAACTTTAAAGTGCGGTCGATTTTACAAGGATTTTGTAAATCTATAGTGAATAAAACCTTCCGCCGAAAAAAGACGGCTTAAAGCCGCCTTTATATTTTTTTAATCTTATTTCGTTCCGAAAATTTTATCGCCGGCATCGCCTAAACCCGGGATAATGTAGCCCTGTTCATTTAAGTGATCATCGATTGAGGCGCAATAAAGTTCAATATCAGGATGAGCGGCTTCTAATGCTTTGATGCCTTCCGGTGCAGCCACTAACACCAACACTTTAATATGATTGCAGCCTTTTGCTTTTAATAAATCAAGGGTTGCGATCATCGACCCGCCGGTTGCCAACATCGGGTCAACCACAATAGCAAGACGCTCGTCTAAATCACTGGCTAATTTTTGGAAATAAGGAACCGGCTCAAGGGTTTCTTCATTACGATAGATGCCGACAACACTGATGCGTGCGCTTGGAACGTGTTCTAATACACCGTCCATCATACCTAGACCGGCACGTAAAATCGGCACTACGGTGATTTTTTTACCTTTAATGCGATCCACTTCAACCGGACCGTTCCAACCATCAATAATGACTTTCTCTGTTTCTAGACCGGCAGTTGCTTCATAAGTTAGTAAGCTACCGATTTCCGTCGCCAGTTCACGGAATTTTTTAGTGTCGATTTCTGCTTCGCGCATTACGCCTAATTTGTGCTTAACGAGCGGGTGTTTTACTTCAACAAGTTTCATGATGTGTCCCCTTAGACGGCTTGTGAAAATTAATATGGGTGGTAAAAACAAAATTGCGGAATTTTAAATCAGAAAAATTGAAAACTCTAGAGGCATATATAAAAAAAGAGATAAATTTTGATTTTTTACACCTAAAAAGTATTAAAAAACAATGAAATTGAGAACAAAACGGGTGAAAGTCTCTCATTCAAGAAATTAAATTTTGACGGAGATCACTAATTTAAATAAAAGTCATTGTTTTTATTGTGAGCAGGGCTAGAATGAATTTAACCTCTTTTGAACTGTTTTACGAAAATAGCATTTCTATTGAGAAAATATAAGCAAAGTATGGCAATGTGAATTTATTTAGGCCATACGCGCTACAACACTTCTTTTCGATGATTAATGAGCCCGCAAAGCGTAAGGATTAACTTATGACAACCGTACTTACACAATCAATCATTGATAGCTTCTTTAATGCAGAAAATGCGGATCCTTTTGCAACATTGGGAATGCATGAAACCGAAAAAGGTATTGAAGTTCGTGCCCTGCTACCCGATGCCGACCGTGTTTTTGTCATTGATAAAGAATCCGCCGATTCCCTTGTAGAGCTTGAGCGTTTAGACGACCGAGGTTTCTTCGCCGGCATTATCCCGAACTGCCGCCAATTTTTTGCTTACCAGTTACAAGTATGTTGGGGCAATGAAGCTCAGATTATTGAAGATCCATATCGTTTTCACCTGATGATTAATGAGTTGGACCAATGGTTTCTCTCGGAGGGAACAATGCTCCGCCCTTATGAAGTCTTGGGGGCGCATTTTATGGAATGCGACGGCGTGAGCGGAGTAAATTTTCGTCTGTGGGCGCCGAATGCAAGGCGGGTTTCCGTTGTGGGAGATTTCAACTATTGGGACGGTCGCCGTCACCCGATGCGATTTCATCCGCAAACGGGTGTATGGGAATTGTTCCTACCGAAAGCACGTCTTGGACAGCTTTATAAGTTTGAATTGATTGATTATTACGGCAATTTACGTCTGAAAGCCGATCCTTATGCCTTTAGTTCTCAACTTCGCCCTGATACCGCCTCAGAAATCAGTGCGTTACCTAATGTGGTGGAAATGACGGAAGCCCGCCGCAAAGCGAATCAATCTAATCAACCGATTTCTATTTATGAAGTGCATTTAGGTTCTTGGCGGTGTAATTTGGAAAATAATTACTGGCTTAATTATGATCAAATTGCCGATGAATTGCTCCCTTATGTGAAAGAAATGGGCTTTACGCATATTGAATTTTTGCCGATTTCCGAATTTCCTTATGATGGTTCGTGGGGCTATCAAACCTTGGGACTTTATTCTCCTACCAGCCGTTTCGGTTCGCCGGAAAGTTTTCGCAGATTGGTGAAACGGGCTCACGAAGCAGGGATAAATGTGATTTTAGACTGGGTTCCGGGGCATTTCCCAAGTGATACCCACGGGCTTTCCGCCTTTGACGGCACCGCATTGTATGAATATGCCGATCCGCGCGAAGGGTATCATCAAGACTGGAATACGCTAATTTACAACTATGGTCGCCACGAAGTGCGCAATTTCCTTTCCAGTAGCGCGCTTTATTGGCTTGAACGTTTTGGTGTCGATGGAGTTCGGGTTGATGCGGTGGCGTCAATGCTCTATCGGGATTACAGCCGTGCCGAAGGCGAATGGATCCCGAATCAATATGGCGGACGTGAAAACCTTGAAGCCATTGAATTTTTAAAACATACCAATCGGAAAATTCAAGATGAAATGCCGGGGGCGATTTCTATTGCGGAAGAATCCACTTCCTTTGCCGGCGTAACACATCCTACGGAAAAAGGCGGTTTAGGCTTTAATTTCAAATGGAATATGGGCTGGATGAACGATACTCTCGATTATATGAGACTTGATCCGATTTACCGCCAATATCATCACAACAAAATGACTTTCGGAATGATGTATCAATACAGCGAAAACTTCGTTTTACCGCTTTCCCACGATGAAGTAGTACACGGAAAGGGCTCGCTTCTCGACAAAATGCCGGGAGATACATGGCAAAAATTTGCCAATTTGCGCGCTTATTACGGTTATATGTGGGGGTATCCGGGCAAAAAATTACTCTTTATGGGCAATGAATTTGCTCAAGGCAGAGAATGGAATTATAAAGAAAGCCTTGATTGGTTTTTGCTTGACGAAAATATCGGTGGTAGTTGGCACAAAGGCGTGTTGAAATTAGTAAAAGACCTTAACCGGATTTATCGCCAAAATCGACCGCTCTTTGAACTTGACAATGCGCCGGAAGGCTTTGATTGGCTGGTTGTCGATGATGCGGCAAACTCTGTTTTTGCATTTGAACGTAGAAGTAACCCGGATGAAAAGGGTGGTTGTGAACGTATTATCGTGATTAGTAATTTCACCCCGGTGCCTCGCCACGATTATCGTATCGGAGTGAATGCGGCGGGTGAATACGAAGAAATTTTGAATACCGATTCGATGTATTATCAAGGGGCTAACATTGGTAATTTTGGCGGAGTACGAAGTGAAGCTATTGAAAGCCGAGGAAAAGAGAACTCAATTTTAGTTTCCATTCCTCCGTTGGCAACCGTTTATTTGAAATTGAAATCGGAATCATCCACTGGTTAGCCCTTTTTTTAAGTCGGAAAGGAAGCAAGCAAAGAGACAATTATGTTTAGGATCCACAACCAAGGTATGCCAACGCCTTATGGCTATTCACAACAAATTGAAAACGGTGAGCAAATTACCAATTTCGCCTTATTTTCTGAAGCGGCAAATAACGTTGAGCTTTGTTTGTTTGATCAGGGAATTGAAACCCGTTTTCCTATGGTTTGCTCGGAAAATATATGGCATTTGGCGGTAACCGGTGTGCAGGTCGGCACAGAGTATGGTTTTCGCATTCACGGGGAATTTGCTAATCCGCAAAAATTAATGCTTGATCCTTACGCGAAGGCGATCAGCGGCAAACCGGATTTAAGCAGCAAAGAAAATAGGGCATGGTTTTTGCTGAGTGATGATCGTGATAACGCCCATCTTGCCCCAAGAGCGGTCATTATTGCGGAAGATTTTGATTGGCACGGCGATGTTACTTTAAATACGCCTTGGGCGCAAACGATTGTTTATGAGTTGCATGTTAAGGGATTTAGCCGACTGAACGAAAAAATCCCCGCGGCATTACGTGGTACTTATGCAGGGTTGGCACATCCTGTCAATCTTGCCTATTTAAAAGAATTGGGTGTCACGGCGGTGGAATTATTACCGGTGAATCTTTTTCTCGATGAACCGCATTTGCAAGAACGGAATTTGCAGAACTATTGGGGATATAATCCGCTGGCGATGTTTGCTATTGAGCCCAAATATGCTGCCACAGCCAATCCGCTTACCGAATTTAAAGCAATGGTGAAAGCGCTTCATCAGGCAGGCATTGAAGTGATTTTGGATGTGGTATTTAACCATTCGGCGGAATCGGAGCAACATTTCCCAACTTTTTGTCAGCGTGGCATTGATGATAAAACCTATTATTGGCGCAATGATAACTCTCATTACATCAACGGCACCGGCTGCGGCAATATGTTGAATCTTTCCTCTGAAGTGGGGCGAAAATGGGTGGTGGATTGCTTACGTTATTGGGTAGAACAATGCCACGTCGATGGTTTCCGTTTCGATTTGGCAACGGTGCTTGGGCGTGATAAACCGGATTTTAACAGACAGGCTCAACTCTTTGCGGATATTGCCAATGAGCCAAGTTTGCAATCGGTGAAGTTGATTGTCGAGCCTTGGGATATCGGATATTACGGCTATCAAGTGGGAAATTTCCCAAGTTATTTTACTGAATGGAATGATCGTTTCCGTGATGACCTCTGCCGTTTTTGGTTGTGGAAAAGCGGAGAGTTGGGCACATTTGCAGAACGCTTTGCCGGGTCAAGCGATTTATTTAAAAAGAATAACCGCTTGCCACATTGCTCGCTCAATTTTATTACCGCCCACGATGGTTTTACGCTCAAGGATTTAGTGAGCTATAACGAAAAACATAACAAAGCGAACGGAGAGCAAAATCGAGACGGGCGTAACGAAAATTACAGTTATAACCACGGTATCGAGGGATCAACGGGAACTCTGCCCGAACCGCAAAAAAGTGCGGTTGAAAATGACCGCACTTTTGCACAAAGCGGCTTACTGATGAGTTTATTACTTGCCAACGGTACGCCGATGTTATTGGCAGGCGATGAATTCGGGAATACTCAATATGGTAATAATAATGCCTATTGCCAAGACAACGAAATAAGTTGGTTGAAATGGGCTGATTTTAATCAAGCATTATTTGAGCTGACCAAACAAACAATTCAGGCTCGTAAACACATTCAAAGTTTGCAAAAAGATGTTTGGTGGTCTAATGAAAATGTCGCTTGGTTGAATACACAAGGGAAAAAGATGCGGCAAGAGGATTGGCATAATTTTGAAGTCAGGGCATTGCAAATTTTATTAGATGAAAAATGGCTTCTGCTAATTAATGCGAAAAAAGAATCTCAGACTTTCATATTGCCTAGTGATGTTGTCAGACGATGGAAAGCCTTTATAGGAACAGCAAACTTAAGGTTCATTCAGCCACAGGAAGTATTCGTAAGCGGTATGGCATTTTGTTTGTTGTATGGTGGATGACTCAATACAAACGGAGTTTATGATGAAAAGCCCTAACAAATATGCTCTTTTGAAAGATACTTTGGTTCTTATTTTAGCGGGAGGACGTGGCTCACGGCTTCACGAGTTAACAGATAAACGCGCCAAACCTGCACTTTATTTTGGGGGAAACCGCCGTATTATTGATTTTGCGCTTTCTAATTGTATCAATTCAGGCTTAAATCGTATCGGTGTCGTTACTCAATATGCGGCTCATTCTTTATTACGTCATTTGCAAACCGGTTGGTCATTCTTACCGCAAGAGCGAGGGGAATTTGTGGATATGTTACCAGCTCGTCAACAAATTGACGATTCCACTTGGTATCGCGGCACAGCGGATGCGGTGTATCAGAATATGGCGATTATTCGAGATCACTATTGCCCGAAATATATTTTAATTTTGGCAGGGGATCATATTTACAAACAAGATTACAGCATAATGTTGATGGATCACGTCGCCAGTGGCGCAAAATGTACGGTAGGCTGTATTGAAGTGCCTCGTAGCGAAGCGCACGAATTCGGCGTGATGGCGGTGAATGAAAACTTAAAAGTGAAAGCCTTCGTGGAAAAACCGAAAGATCCGCCGGCGATGGTCGGTAAACCTGATGTATCCCTCGCTTCAATGGGAATTTACGTGTTTAATGCGGATTATCTTTATAGTATGCTCGAGCGTGAAGTAAATACCCCTCAAACCAGTCATGATTTCGGTAAAGATGTGTTACCGAAATGCTTAGAAGAAGAAACCCTTTATGCACATCCGTTCAGTCGTTCTTGTATGGGGCGCAATACGGAAGGGGAAATCTATTGGCGTGATGTCGGAACCCTTGATAGTTTTTGGCAATCCAATATTGATTTGGTTTCTGAAGAACCGCAGCTTGATATTTACGATCAAAATTGGCCGATTCGCGGTAATCCGATTCAAGCTTACCCGTCCAAATTCTTCTATAAACATTCCAATATTCACCCGGTAGATAACTCGCTTATCGGTGGCGGATGTGTGATTACGGATGCTTCGATTAGTAATTCCGTCTTGTTCGACCGTATTAAAATTGATGCGTTTTCTAAAGTGGATCACTGTGTGGTATTACCGGAAGTGGTGATTGGTAAAGATTGTGTGTTAAGAAACTGTATTATTGATCGCCGTTGTGTTATTCCTGACGGAATGCAGATCGGTGTGAATATTGAAGAAGATAGAAAACGCTTCCGTATTAGCTCAACAGGCAAAGTTATTCTTGTTACGCCAAAAATGTTGAAAAAATTGGATGGGGAAGAAATCAAATTTGAAGAACATTTGGATTAATAAGGTTTAAAAACGTTTATTCACGCACGCAAAGTGCGGTTGAATTTTCAAAAATTTTTTCAACCGAAAAAATATTGGCGTGCGTGGATTTTTATCCATTTTGGCTTCATTCACTATGAGTTCGAGTTTTCTGCAGATAAATGAAGGAATTATAAAAAATGAAAGTATTACACGTTTGTTCGGAACTTTATCCGCTGCTAAAAACAGGCGGGCTTGCCGATGTGATTGGTGCATTGCCTTTTGCTCAAAAAGCGATTGGAATGGATACCCGTATTCTGTTGCCGGCTTATCCTGCGATTTCCAGCGGAATTAATGACACCCACATTGTCGCAGAATTTGATAATTTCGCCGGACACATCGTATTACGTTACGGTGAATATAAGGGGGTGGGCATTTATTTGATTGATGCGCCGCATTTATACGCACGTGAGGGGAATCCTTATCACGATGAGAATTATCAGGATTATGCCGATAACTATAAGCGTTTTGCCTTATTAGGTTGGGTGGGGGCAGAACTCTCAACAGGGCTTGATACTTGGTGGCGCGCTGAAATTATTCACGCCCATGATTGGCATGCAGGGCTTGCTTGCGCTTATTTATTTAACAAAGGTAAACCGGCAAAATCCGTCTTCACCATTCATAATTTGGCTTATCAGGGGCAATTTAATCATTGGCATTTGTCTGAAATTTGCTTGCCGGAAGGAATGTTTAATGTTAACGGATTGGAATTGTTCGGACAAATTTCCTATCTCAAAGCCGGATTGTATTATTCCGATGTCGTAACGGCGGTAAGCCCGACTTATGCACAAGAAATTACCACGGAAGTGTTTGCTTACGGCCTTCAAGGATTACTCTACGGATTGCGTGAACAAGGAAAACTGGTCGGCATTCTAAATGGTGTTGACGAAAAGATCTGGCACCCAAGTTGTGACGGTTATATTAAGCATCATTACAAACAAAAATCGATGGCGGGTAAAAAGAAAAACAAAGCGGAACTACAAGCCTATTTCAATTTGCCGCAAGAAGAGGGCGCTTTAACTTTTGTGATGATAACCCGTCTTACCGAACAAAAAGGGGTGGATTTATTAATTGAAAGTGCTGATGAAATTGTAGAACAAGGCGGGCAGCTAATGATTCTCGGTGCGGGAGCTCCGCATTTGGAAGAGGGGATTCGTCAGCTTGCGGAAAGTTATCCGCAAAATGTTGCGGTGAAGATCGGTTATGACGAAGCCCTTTCGCATTTAATGATCGCAGGCGGTGATGTGATTTTGGTTCCGAGTCGTTTTGAACCTTGCGGTTTAACCCAACTCTACGGACTACAATACGGTACGTTACCACTCGTGCGTAAAACCGGTGGTTTGGCGGATACTGTCGTTGATAGCACCGCTGAAACCCTAAAAGAGCGGTCGGCAACGGGCTTTGTTTTTCAACGGGCGGAAGCTCAAGATTTACGCCTAGCGATTCAACGGGCTTTCTCTTTATGGCAAAAGCCAAAAGTTTGGTCAACGGTACGCATAAACGCAATGAATCAAGATTTTACTTGGCGTAATGTCGCAGAACGCTATTTAGCCTTGTATCGGAATTTACTATGATGTTTGTTCTACACCGCTTTGAAAATATTTTTTAAAGCGGTGTAATTTTAATTGTTTTTTGTTTAATTAAGATTAAAATTCACGCGTTTTTTGTGGGATAGTCTTCATCGTCAATCAACAAGAATGTTTGAAAAATAAACATAACTTGTTCTCTGATAATTTGTGTTTTACACATTGCTTGAATTTCATGGTTAAATGGAATTTAAGATCACCTGATTATCCCTCCGACTTCTCATTATTTTTCCTTTTAAAACCGAGGGTTATCACCATGATAATGGATAATTTTGATTCTCCTTTTCTTTATAATCGTCCCGAGTTAGATGTTCAGGCATTAAAGAAATCAATTGTCTATAAACTGATTTTTTCTATCGGGCGTTCGCCCCGTGAAGCAAGCCAACGGGATTGGCTGAATGCCACATTATATGCGGTACGGGATCTTGTGACGGAGGGATGGATTACTACCGCCCGTCAAGCGAGAGCTGATGATGTTCGCCGTGTTTATTATCTCTCGATGGAATTTTTGATTGGGCGAACACTGTCTAATGCACTGATTGCCGAAGATGTATATAGCCTAACGAAAGAGGCTTTAAATGAACTGAATGTCGATTTAGAAGAGATTCTTGCCAAAGAAGTTGACCCGGGGTTAGGTAATGGTGGTTTAGGTCGTTTGGCTGCCTGCTTTATGGATTCGATCGCAACATTGCGTTTACCCGGTGTGGGATACGGTATTCGTTATGAGTACGGAATGTTTCGTCAGAAAATTGAAAATGGTCAGCAAGTGGAACACCCCGATGACTGGCTTGATAAAGGTGCGCCTTGGGAGTTTATTCGTCCCTCTAAACGTTTTAAAATTTTCTTTGGCGGAACGATACATTTTGAAGGTAAGAAATTTGTTTGGAATCCTGAAGAGAAAGTGACCGCACTTGCTTATGATCAGATGATCCCGGGTTATAAAAATAATTCTGCGGCAACTTTACGTTTATGGGCGGCACATGCGGAGGAAACCTTCAATTTGGCGGATTTTAACCGAGGTGAACATTTAGCCGCTTTGCAAAATCGTTCTTCCGGCAAAAATTTATCTCGTGTACTCTACCCTGATGATTCCACTTGGAACGGACGAGAGTTGCGTTTGCGTCAAGAGTATTTTTTGGTTTCGGCTTCACTTCAAGATATTATCCGCCATCATAAACGCACTCATAATAGTCTTGAGAATCTTGCCGATAAAGTCGCAATCCACTTAAATGACACCCATCCGGCGTTGGCGATTCCCGAATTAATGCGAATTTTGGTTGATGAGGAAGGATTTGAATGGAAAAAAGCATGGGATATGACTTGCCGCATTTTCTCTTATACTTGTCATACGTTGATGTCGGAAGCCTTAGAAACTTGGCCTGTGGAAATGATGGCGAAAGTGTTGCCGCGCCACTTACAGATGATTTTCGACATTAACGATCATTTCTTGGAATATGTGCGTACCTATATCACGACAGATAATGATTTCATTCGCCGGGTTTCTTTGATTGAAGAAGGCTATCAACGCAAAGTGCGTATGGGATGGCTATCCGTGATTGGTTCTCATAAAATCAATGGCGTGGCGGCAATTCATTCCGATTTGATGGTAACTTCCACCTTTGCTGATTTTGCACGTATTTATCCTGAGCGTTTCACAAATGTGACAAACGGTATTACGCCTCGCCGTTGGTTGGCGGTGGCAAACCCTGAATTAGCCGCACTTTTTGATACCTATATCGGCAATGAATGGCGTTATGATTTAAGCCGAATCAAAAAATTAGAAAGCGTAGCGAATGATAAAACATTCAAAGAGGCGATTGCTGATATTAAGTATTCAAATAAAGTAAAACTTGCCGATTATGTGAAACGTGAGCTTGGCATTGAGCTTGATCCGAACGCCTTGTTTGATGTGCAGGTAAAACGCATTCACGAGTACAAACGGCAAATATTGAACGTGTTGCATATTATCGCACGCTACAATGCGATGCTTGCCGAGCCTGAAAAAGATTGGCAAGCACGAGTCTTTATTTTGGCGGGAAAAGCGGCTTCCGCTTACTATGCTGCGAAACAAACAATTCATCTTATCAACGATGTAGCGCATATCATCAACAATGATGAACGTTTGAAAGGGCGTTTGAAAGTGGTATTTATCCCGAATTATAGTGTGAGTTTGGCTCAATTGATTATTCCGGCGGCAGATATTTCAGAACAAATCTCCCTTGCCGGCACAGAAGCCTCCGGTACCAGTAATATGAAATTCGCCCTTAACGGCGCATTAACATTGGGAACTTTGGACGGTGCGAATGTAGAAATTTTGGAAAATGTGGGGGAAGATCATATTTTCATTTTTGGTAATACGGTAGAACAAGTGGAACAACTCCGCCGTGAAGGGTATCACCCATTTGATTATTACCAAAACGATGCCGAACTACGCACTGTGGTTGATCAAATTACATCAGGGGTTTTCTCTCCGGAAGAACCGCAACGTTATTTATCTTTGTTACAAGGATTGCAATATCACGATTACTATCAAGCTTTTGCCGATTTTCGCAGTTATGTGGAAGCACAAAAAACGGTGGATGAGAAATACAAACAGCGTGATCAATGGATTGAAAGCACAATTCAAAATATCATCAATATGGGATTTTTCTCATCGGATAGAACGATTTTGGAATATGCGAAGAATATTTGGAAAGTAGAGCCGATCAAAATCGATTAACGTAAAAAATCCCCGAAAGGGGATTTTTTTATGGCTTGATGAGGTAAAAGTGCGGTCATAAAATCCTTAGATTTTGAACGTTGGCTTGCCGACGGTGCCGTTAGGCATAACAATCGCTCAAAGCGATTGTGTATAATTTTACATCATTAGCCTTCATTATTTTGCTTATACATTGCTTCGATCTGATGGCGATAACGCTCCATAATGACTTTACGTTTTAGTTTTAAGGTTGGAGTGATTTCCCCAAGTTTGATACTAAAGGCTTGAGAGAGCAACGTGAATTTTTTCACTTGTTCAAAATGAGCCAATTCTTTTTGTACTACATTAATGCGTTGTTCAAACATTTTCAAAATCTCAGAATTTTTGATTAATTCCATACGATCATGATACTTGATGTTGAGTTGTTTGGCGTATTCTTCAAGGCTGTCAAAACATGGAACGATCAACGCTGAAACATATTTTTTCGCATCGGCGATAATGGCGATTTGTTCAATGAATTTGTCTTTACCGATTTTACTTTCAATATATTGCGGCGCAATATATTTACCATTGGAGGTTTTCATTAATTCTTTAATGCGATCGGTAATAAATAAATTGCCTTTTGCATCAAATTCACCGGCATCACCTGTTTTTAAGAATCCGTCTTTAGTGAAGGCTTTTTCTGTTTCCTCAGGCTTTTTGTAATAACCTTTCATCACCATGCCGCCACGCACTAAAATTTCATTATTTTCACCGATTTTCACCTCTGCTTTCGGCATTAGTGTCCCGATAGAATGAGGATTAAACGGATAATCGTGCCAGCATGAAACCGTGGCGGTGGTTTCCGTCATACCATAACCGAGTTTAATGTTAATGCCGATATAATGAAAAAATAACCCGATTGCCGGTTCTAATTTTGCACCTCCGCAAGGCATCATTTTAATTTTGCCACCGAGTAATTGACGAAGTTTAGCGAGGACGAGTTTGTCCGCAAGACGGTATTGCTGCTTTAACAGAAGTGGGATCGGTTTGTTTTGCGTTGTTAAATCAAAATGCTTTTGCCCTACGGCAATTGCCCAATGGAAAAGTATTTGACGCAGTTTTGGTGCTTTTTGTACTTTATCCAGCACTGCGGCATAAATTTTTTCATAAAAACGTGGCACTGCACACATAAAAGTCGGGCGAATTTCACTTAAAACCGACCGCACTTGATTGGTATCTTCCAAATAACAAAGCACGGCGCCACGATGAAGCACGTAAGCTGCCCAAGCCCGTTCAAAAATATGAGAAAAAGGGAGGAAAGATAAGGAGATATCCTGATCTGTCACATTGAGTGCAAGATCATGGGCTTCCAGTTGATGGGCGAGATTTGAATAATCAAGCATTACACCTTTTGGTTCACCGGTTGTACCGGATGTGTAGATAATGGTGAATAAATCATCCATTTGTTTGTTCTGTAAACGTTGGTGCAGCTCGGTTTGTTGTTCTGTTGAGCCGAGTTCAATGAATTGTTCCCATGAACAAGAAAGTCGGTCTTTTTGCAGTCGAATCGTTGGTTTCATCGCCACAATTTTTTGTAATTGAGGGCAAAGATGTGCAATTGCTAAGGCGTGATCATATTGTTCCTGATCCCCGACAAAGAGAATTTTCACATCGGCGTGATTTAATACGAATTCTGCTTGCTGTGCCGTATTTGTTGCATAAATCGGCACGGTCACTGCACGAATTTGTAATGCACCGATATCGGCGATTGTCCAACGCGGCATATTGTGGGCAAAAATCGCAATTTTATCTTGCACCTGAATATCACAGGCAAGCAATGCACGCGAAAGTTGATTTAATTGATGTTGAAAAGCCGTCCAGCTTATGTCTTTCCAAATGCCGTTTTCTTTGTGGCGAAGTGCGGTCGTATTTCCACGTGTTTTTGCTTGCTGCCGGATACGACGAATAAAATGAAGATCGAAATTCATAGTAACCTTTTTTAAATTTAGTGTTAGTTGAGCTAACAGGTGTGCGCTAATATAAGATTAAATCACGAGAAAAGCCAGATAAATATTTAATATTTTTGATGATTTTTGGTGAACTCTTGTTTTGGATTATAAATATGAACATAAAATAGAGAGCAATAAAAAAACCGCTCCGAAGAGCGGTTGATTTTTTAGAAGTTTTTTGATTAAGCTTTGTAGTTGTGAACGTGTGCTACTAAGTCTAATACTTTGTTTGAATAACCGGTTTCGTTGTCGTACCAAGATACCAATTTAACGAAAGTGTCGGTTAATGCAATACCCGCATCCGCATCAAACACAGAAGTTTCAACAGCACCGTTGAAGTCTGTTGATACCACTGCGTCTTCGGTATAGCCTAACACGCCTTTTAATTCGCCATTGAAGGTTTTACCTTCGGCAGCATCTTTAATCGCTTGTTTGATTTCTTCGTAAGTTGCTGCTTTTTCAAGGTTTACGGTTAAATCAACAACAGATACGTTTGGTGTCGGAACACGGAAAGCCATACCGGTTAATTTACCGTTTAATGCAGGTAATACTTTACCTACTGCTTTCGCAGCGCCTGTTGATGAAGGAATGATGTTTTGTGCCGCACCGCGACCGCCACGCCAGTCTTTTGCAGAAGGACCGTCAACGGTTTTTTGAGTTGCGGTTGTCGCATGAACAGTGGTCATTAAACCGTCTTTGATACCGAAAGTTTCGTGGATAACACGGGCTAAAGGCGCTAAACAGTTGGTTGTGCAAGAGGCGTTAGACACGATGTCTTGACCTGCGTAGTCATGGAAGTTTACGCCACGAACGAACATTGGGGTCGCATCTTTAGAAGGACCGGTTAATACGACTTTTTTCGCACCGGCGGTGATGTGTTTACGAGCTGTTTCATCAGTTAAGAATAAACCGGTTGCTTCAACCGCGATATCTACACCGATTGCACCCCAGTTTAGGTTTGCAGGATCACGTTCTGATGTTACACGGATTGCTTTACCGTTTACCACTAAGTTACCGTCTTTTACTTCAACGGAACCATCGAAACGACCGTGAGTTGAATCATATTTCAACATATAAGCCATATATTCAACATCAATTAAGTCGTTGATACCGACTACTTCAATGTCGTCACGTTGCTGTGCAGCGCGGAATACAATACGACCGATACGACCGAAACCATTGATACCAATTTTAATAGCCATAAGATTTTCACCTTTTTAGTCAAGTTAAACAAATTGTTATGTTTCAGGAACTCGAACCGTCCCCAAAAACATCGGTGCGGATTATAGCATGAGCATTCAGATAAAACTAGAAATGCGGTTTGTTTTTGTGATCTACATCAAAATCGGTTTTTTCGTTAAAAAAACCGGAAAAATGACCGCACTTTAATGATTTTTTTTTAAAGAATCGGCATAATGGACTGAAATTTTTAGAAAAGGTTCAAACGATGATATCACAAGGTAATTTATATATTCTTTCTGCGCCAAGCGGTGCGGGTAAATCCTCATTGATTTCCGCATTATTAGAACGCGATTCTACGACGCCGAAAATGGTGTCGATTTCCCATACGACACGTGCGCCACGCCCGGGGGAAAGCCACGGCGTACATTATTATTTTGTGTCGAAAGCGGAGTTTGAAGGGTTAATTGAACAGGATTTATTTTTAGAATATGCCAAGGTATTCGGAGGTAATTATTACGGCACATCCTTACCGGCAATTGAGGAAAATCTTGCCAAAGGTATTGATGTTTTTTTAGATATTGATTGGCAGGGGGCACAGCAAATTCGCAAAAAAGTGCCAAATGTAAAAAGCATTTTTATTCTTCCTCCCTCGTTGCAGGAATTGGAACGCCGTTTGATTGGTCGCGGGCAGGATAATGAATCCGTCATCGCCGAACGGATGGCGAAAGCCAAGAATGAGATTTCTCATTATGACGAATATGATTATGTAGTGGTGAATGATAATTTTGAACAGGCATTAGCGGATTTGCAGAGTATTTTGCGTGCAGAACGTTTGACGAAAAGCTATCAACAAAAGGAAAATGCCGGATTAATTCATCAGCTACTGGATAACTAGCACAAGATTTAGTATGATAGCTCCCCTTATATCCCTTATTTTTATATGAATTGGAGTAGAATATGGCACGCGTTACAGTGCAAGATGCAGTAGAAAAAATTGGTAACCGTTTTGATTTAATTTTAACCGCCGCGCGTCGTGCAAGACAATTACAGTTACACCAACGTGAACCTTTAGTGCCGGAAGATAATGATAAACCGACCGTTATTGCATTGCGTGAAATTGAAAAAGGCTTAATTTCTAACGATATTATGGATGCGCAAGAGCATCAAGAAATGACTGCGATTCAACATGCGGAAGAAGCGGCGGTAGCATTAATCACTGAATAATCATCGTTAAAAGTGCGGTTGATTTCAGCCGCAATTTCATTTCAACCTATTCATTTAACCCGAAAAAGTCAGGTGTCCTTTGGAACTGTTTGCAGATTTAGCCCGAATCATTCAAGGGTATTTGCCCGCGGATAAAATTGAATTAGTCAAACGTGCGTTTGTGATTGCAAGAGACGCTCATGAGGGACAGTTTCGCTCAAGCGGCGAACCTTATATCACCCACCCTGTGGCGGTTGCTGCCATTATTGCCAAAATGCATCTTGATCACGAAGCGGTGAGCGCAGCGTTATTGCATGATGTCATTGAAGATACTTCGTACACCGAAGAACAACTTAAAGATGAATTTGGCGTAAGTGTTGCCGAGATCGTAGATGGCGTATCAAAACTTGATAAATTGAAGTTTCGTACCCGCCAAGAAGCGCAAGTAGAGAATTTCCGTAAGATGATTTTGGCGATGACCCGTGATATTCGCGTGGTATTGATCAAACTTGCCGATCGTACTCACAATATGCGAACACTCGGTTCGCTACGTCCCGACAAACGTCGCCGTATTGCAAAAGAGACACTGGAAATTTATTGTCCTCTCGCTCGCCGTTTGGGAATTGAGCATATTAAAAATGAATTGGAAGATTTGTCTTTTGAAGCGATGTATCCGCACCGTTATGAGGTATTGGCAAAATTCGTGGAGGTTGCGCGCAATAGTCGCCAAGATCTCATTACTCGTATTTCTAATGAAATCAAAGAGCGGTTAGAAAATGCCGGGATTTTTGCTCGCGTTTGGGGACGTGAAAAACATCTCTACGAGATTTATCAAAAAATGCGTGAGAAAGATCAAGAATTTCATTCCATTATGGATGTTTACGCTTTCCGCATTATTGTAAAAAATGTTGATGATTGCTATCGCGTATTAGGTCAAATGCACAACCTTTACAAACCTCGCCCGGGGCGTGTGAAGGATTATATTGCCGTGCCGAAAGCAAACGGCTATCAATCGTTGCAAACCTCAATGATTGGTCCTCGTGGTGTGCCGGTGGAAGTACATATCCACACGGAAGAAATGGAACAAGTGGCGGAAATGGGCGTAACGGCGCATTGGGCGTATAAAGAAAGCGGTAAAAATGATACGACAACCGCCCAAATTCGTGCGCAACGTTGGCTACAAAATCTGATTGAAATTCAACAAAGTGTAGGTAATTCTTTTGAATTTATTGAAAACGTAAAATCGGAATTTTTCCCGAAAGAGATTTTTGTTTTCACGCCGAAAGGTCGTATCGTTGAATTGCCAAAAGGTGCGACAGCCGTCGATTTTGCTTATGCAGTGCATTCTGATGTAGGTAATAACTGTGTAGGCGTGCTTGTTGAACATAAACCTTATCCTTTATCGAAAGCATTGGAATCCGGGCAAACGGTAAGAGTTATCATAGATCCTAATTCACATCCTGAAGCTTCATGGTTGAACTTTGTCGTGACGGCGCGTGCAAAAACCCGTATTCGTCATTATCTTAAACAGCGTTGTGAAGATGACGCAGTGAGAATAGGCGAAATGGAATTAAATACTGCACTACAACCGCATCGTTTAGCCGAGCTTTCTTCATTACAAATTCAAGCAGTTTTAGATAATTTAAAATTATCTTCCCTTAACGAACTATTGCGCGAAATCGGTTTGGGGAATCAACTCGCTGCGGTGATTGCGCATCAATTAATTGGTGAAGCGATTGAAATTGATGTGGACGGTAATGTTGAAAATCATACTTTAACCATTGCACCGATGTTGGTTGCAAACACGCAATTTGCAGAATGTTGTCACCCTATTCCGGGTGATCCGATTGTCGGATGTAGCACGCCGAACAAAGGATTGGTTATTCATCATCAACAATGTGAAAATCTCAAAAATGCACGTCAATTAACGCAAGCTAAGTGGGAAAACGTACAAAGTGCGGTCAATTTTGAGGCTGAATTACAAATTGAAATGTTGAATGAACAAAACGCCTTGCCAAGTTTAATGACAGCAATTACTGCCGGTGAAAGCGGTATCCAAAACATTTGGACGGAAGAGGCGAAAAATAATTTATTGCTGGTGGTTTTGCAGGTGAATGTAAAAGATAGTAAGCATCTGGCTAACGTTCTACATCGAATTAAAGGTATTACCGGCGTAGTGAGTGTAAAACGCAATATTAATGCCTAATAACAAAATGATGAGCTTTCCACTTCTTGATGCCGTACCCCTCACCGCACTTTCCGGTGTGGGGGCGGTAGTCTCCAGTAAGCTGAGTAAAATCGGTATCAATAATCTGCAAGATCTTCTTTTCCACTTGCCGATTCGCTATGAGGATCGTACTCGAATTACGCCGATAGCTCATCTCCGACCTGAGCAATATTTCACCATAGAAGGAATTGTACAAACTTGTGAAGTAGCCTTTGGTCGCCGTCCGATTTTATCGGTGAGTTTATCTGACGGCACATCGAAAGTGATGCTGCGTTTTTTTAATTTTAATGCGGGAATGCGTAATAGTTTTCAAATCGGTGTTCGCGTGAAGGCTTTTGGTGAAGCTAAACGTGGACGTCATATGGCGGAAATTCATCATCCTGAATATCAAATTCTCCGTGATAATACGCCGATTGTGTTGGAAGAAACCCTTACCCCGATTTATTCGACAACAGAAGGTTTAAAACAAAATTCATTACGAAAGTTGACGGAGCAGGCACTTGCTTTATTGGATAAAGTGCAGATTGCGGAAATTTTGCCTAATGAATTTAATCCTCATCGAGTCAGTTTGAAGGAAGCCCTTCAGTTATTACATCGCCCGCCGCCGGATGTTTCCTTGGAAATGTTGGAACAGGGAAAACATCCTGCCCAACAGCGTTTAATTTTTGAAGAATTACTTGCACATAATCTCGCAATGCAAAAAGTGCGGTTAGGAACGCAACAGTTTTCCGCTTTACCTTTGCAATACCGAACGGATTTAAAACAACGTTTCCTCGCGTCATTACCTTTTCAGCCGACAAATGCACAAAATCGTGTTGTAAATGATATTGAGCAGGATTTCGCGAAAAATTATCCGATGATGCGATTAGTGCAAGGTGATGTGGGGTCCGGTAAAACGCTGGTTGCGGCATTGGCAGCCCTAACCGCAATTGATAACGGCAAACAAGTAGCACTAATGGCTCCGACAGAAATTCTTGCCGAACAGCACGCGAATAATTTCCACCGTTGGTTTAAACCTTTGGGGATTGATGTAGGCTGGCTTGCCGGCAAGGTGAAAGGCAAAGCACGTCAAACGGAGTTGGAAAAAATTAAAACCGGTGCGGTACAAATGGTGGTGGGGACGCACGCTTTATTTCAAGAAGAAGTGGTGTTTTCCGATCTTGCCCTTGTCATTATTGATGAACAACATAGATTCGGTGTGCATCAACGCTTAATGTTACGTGAAAAGGGCGAAAAAGCCGGTTTTTATCCTCATCAGTTAATTATGACGGCGACACCGATTCCGAGAACATTAGCCATGACGGTGTATGCCGATTTAGATACTTCTATTATTGACGAATTACCACCGGGAAGAACACCAATTACTACCGTGGTGATTTCAGAAGAACGACGAGATGAAATCGTTGCCCGTGTCAAACAAGCCTGTGTGAATGAAAAACGTCAGGCGTATTGGGTGTGTACATTAATTGATGAATCTGAAGTATTGGAAGCGCAAGCGGCAGAAGCTATTTGGGAAGATTTAACAAAAGCGTTGCCAATGTTGAAGATCGGATTAGTGCATGGACGAATGAAACCGCAAGAAAAGCAAGATGTCATGATGCAATTCAAAAATGCAGAATTAGATTTACTTGTGGCGACAACGGTTATTGAAGTGGGTGTAGATGTACCGAATGCCAGTTTGATGATTATTGAAAATGCCGAGCGTTTGGGGCTATCGCAACTTCACCAATTGCGTGGACGTGTAGGACGGGGGAGTACCGCTTCTTTTTGTGTGTTGATGTACAAACCGCCGCTGGGTAAAATTTCACGCAAACGCTTAGAAGTCTTGCGAGAAAGTCAAGACGGCTTTGTTATTTCTGAAAAAGATCTTGAAATTAGAGGGCCAGGCGAAGTATTGGGCACCAAACAAACAGGGATTGCAGAATTTAAAGTGGCAAATTTAATGCGTGATCGTAAAATGATCCCAACAGTGCAACATTATGCAAAACGTCTAATTGCAGAACAACCGGAAGTCGCGGAAGGCTTGATCCGCCGTTGGTTAAACCATCGAGAAATTTACAGTAACGCCTAAAGCAACGTTTCGTAAAAAAGTGCGGTAGATTTTCCCGCTGTTTTTTTAGGAGTAAAAATGAGTAATAACCAACCGACAATTTTATTTTTTGACTCCGGCGTCGGCGGTTTCAGTGTTTATAGCGAAGTAAAAAAATTACTCCCAACTCATCATTATCTTTATTGTTTCGATAATGCCGGTTTTCCTTACTCGGAAAAATCAGAACAAGAAATTATCGAACGAACCCTTCGCATTTGCCAACGTATTGATCGGGATTATCCCTTGGATTTAATCGTGATTGCCTGCAACACGGCAAGCACCGTCGTATTACCGATTTTACGCCGACATTTTACTTGTCCGATTGTCGGCACTGTACCTGCAATTAAACCGGCGGCAGAAATTTCCCAAACCAAACATATCGGTTTATTAGCAACCAAAGGTACGGTAAAACGCCCCTATGTAGATGACTTGATCGCAAATTATGCCGCCCATTGTCAAGTGGAAAAGTTAGGTTCGACCCGTTTGGCAGAAATAGCGGAACAAAAATTACATGGTGATGCCGTTGATCTTGTTGCTCTTAATAACGAATTAAAACCTTGGCAGAAAATGGCTGATTTGGATACGCTGATTTTAGGCTGCACCCATTTCCCTTTAATCCGACAGGAAATCCAAGATTGCCTACCGCAAGTAAAATATTTTATGGATCCTGGTAAAGCCATCGCCCAACGGGTACAACATTTATTAGCCGATATCGAAGTAAGGTCAAAAATTCACAAGAAAAACTACATTTTTTGTACTCGCAAAGGTGTATCAGAACAACATTTTCAATCTGCATTGCAATTATGGGGTTTTGATGAATTAAGTGAGTTGAGGTTTGAATAAAAGCACAAATAAAATCTTCCAAATTTATACACAATTGTTCAGGGTGATTGTTATGCCTTATGAGATTGTTGACGGAGCAAACGTTCAAAACTTAAAGATTTTTGACCGCACTTTGAATATCTTGGTTAATAAAGAAGCAGTTAATAAATTTTTTCAAAAAAATGACAAAAATCCCTTGCAAGACAAAAATTTTTGCCTATAATGCGCACCACACAACGACGCACTGTTGTGAAGGATTTAAAATTGCAGTGCGTCGTTTTATTTTCGCCTTATTTTGAGCGTGTTGTTTTGAATTGGCGAATGGCTCTTTAACAATGTATCAGACAATCTGTGTGGGCACTTGTTGATTGACTTGTTTAAAATAATTTTTAATTTTGAAGTCTTAATAGGTGCTTAACTTGAGATTCATTTTTACCTTATTTTTCAAGGTGAATAATTTTTTAGTCAGTATTTATTGAGCGATTGAACTTGAATTGAAGAGTTTGATCATGGCTCAGATTGAACGCTGGCGGCAGGCTTAACACATGCAAGTCGAACGGTAGCGGGAAGGAGCTTGCTTCTTTTCGTGAGAGTGGCGGACGGGTGAGTAATGCTTGGGAATCTGGCTTATGGAGGGGGATAACTACTGGAAACGGTAGCTAATACCGCGTAATGTCTATGGACTAAAGGGGGCGTTTGCTCTTGCCATAAGATGAGCCCAAGTGGGATTAGGTAGTTGGTGGGGTAATGGCCTACCAAGCCTGCGATCTCTAGCTGGTCTGAGAGGATGGCCAGCCACACCGGGACTGAGACACGGCCCGGACTCCTACGGGAGGCAGCAGTGGGGAATATTGCGCAATGGGGGGAACCCTGACGCAGCCATGCCGCGTGAATGAAGAAGGCCTTCGGGTTGTAAAGTTCTTTCGGTGATGAGGAAGGGATTGTGGTTAATACCCACAGTCATTGACGTTAATTACAGAAGAAGCACCGGCTAACTCCGTGCCAGCAGCCGCGGTAATACGGAGGGTGCGAGCGTTAATCGGAATAACTGGGCGTAAAGGGCACGCAGGCGGCTATTTAAGTGAGGTGTGAAATCCCCGGGCTTAACCTGGGAATTGCATTTCATACTGGGTAGCTAGAGTACTTTAGGGAGGGGTAGAATTCCACGTGTAGCGGTGAAATGCGTAGAGATGTGGAGGAATACCGAAGGCGAAGGCAGCCCCTTGGGAATGTACTGACGCTCATGTGCGAAAGCGTGGGGAGCAAACAGGATTAGATACCCTGGTAGTCCACGCTGTAAACGCTGTCGATTTGGGGATTGGGCTTTAAGCTTGGTGCCCGTAGCTAACGTGATAAATCGACCGCCTGGGGAGTACGGCCGCAAGGTTAAAACTCAAATGAATTGACGGGGGCCCGCACAAGCGGTGGAGCATGTGGTTTAATTCGATGCAACGCGAAGAACCTTACCTACTCTTGACATCCTCAGAATCCGATAGAGATATTGGAGTGCCTTTGGGAACTGAGAGACAGGTGCTGCATGGCTGTCGTCAGCTCGTGTTGTGAAATGTTGGGTTAAGTCCCGCAACGAGCGCAACCCTTATCCTTTGTTGCCAGCGACTTGGTCGGGAACTCAAAGGAGACTGCCGGTGATAAACCGGAGGAAGGTGGGGATGACGTCAAGTCATCATGGCCCTTACGAGTAGGGCTACACACGTGCTACAATGGCGTATACAGAGGGAAGCGAGGCAGCGATGCGGAGCGAATCTCACAAAGTACGTCTAAGTCCGGATTGGAGTCTGCAACTCGACTCCATGAAGTCGGAATCGCTAGTAATCGCGAATCAGAATGTCGCGGTGAATACGTTCCCGGGCCTTGTACACACCGCCCGTCACACCATGGGAGTGGGTTGTACCAGAAGTAGATAGCTTAACCGTAAGGGGGGCGTTTACCACGGTATGATTCATGACTGGGGTGAAGTCGTAACAAGGTAACCGTAGGGGAACCTGCGGTTGGATCACCTCCTTACCTATAGCGAGCGATAGCAAGTGTTCACACAGATTGGCTGATGGATTGTAGACAAGAGAGAGCAGAAAAATCGCATTACCCTTGGGTCTGTAGCTCAGGTGGTTAGAGCGCACCCCTGATAAGGGTGAGGTCGGTGGTTCAAGTCCACTCAGACCCACCACTCTGAGAGTGAGTGAAAAGGCGTAATGGAAAGGTTCGTAACAAGGTGTAGTGTTATCTAGACTGTTTTTATGAACAAAATGATGAAAAGGGGATATAGCTCAGCTGGGAGAGCGCCTGCCTTGCACGCAGGAGGTCAGCGGTTCGATCCCGCTTATCTCCACCACTTATCATCGTTAAGTAAATTGTTTTGATAGAAATACGAAGGGAAAGAGAGTTAAGGACAAAGAAAAAATAAGTAGGCAATACTGATTTTTAGCTAAACTTATCTTGTCCTGCCCTATATTTTTTATCTTCTCCTTGAGTTTATTTAACGATGATAACTGAAAAAAGATTATCTCACTGTTCTTTAACAAATTGGAAACAAGCTGAAAAACTGAAGAGACTTCTGTCGGGGCGAAAGCCCTGAGACAAGCAAGTCTGAGTAGTAAAAATCTTGATTGAACAAAAGCAATCAAGTGTTTAGTTAGATTAAGTAACGGCTTAAGTGTTAAACGGAAATTGTAAAAACACTTGAGGTTGTATAGTTAAGTGACTAAGCGTACAAGGTGGATGCCTTGGCAATCAGAGGCGAAGAAGGACGTGCTAATCTGCGAAAAGCTCGGATGAGTCGATAAGAGGCGTATAATCCGAGATATCCGAATGGGGAAACCCAGTAGATGAAGAATCTACTATCTTATTATGAATCCATAGTAATAAGAGGCAAACCGGGAGAACTGAAACATCTAAGTACCCCGAGGAAAAGAAATCAACCGAGATTCCGTAAGTAGCGGCGAGCGAAAGCGGAGGAGCCGTCAGTGATAGCAGTGTATTAAGAAGAATCAACTGGGAAGTTGAACGAAACAGGGTGATAGTCCCGTATTCGAATAGTGCATTGTGGTACTAGGCTGACAACAAGTAGGGCGGGACACGTGATATCCTGTCTGAATATGGGGGGACCATCCTCCAAGGCTAAATACTCCTGATTGACCGATAGTGAACCAGTACTGTGAAGGAAAGGCGAAAAGAACCCCGGCGAGGGGAGTGAAATAGAACCTGAAACCTTGTACGTACAAGCAGTGGGAGCCCCATCACTCAATCGTATTGAGTGGTAGCAATTCCAAAGGAAATAACCGCACTTTAATGGTTAATTTTTGCGAAGCAAAAATTCAACCATCCCCAATAAGCAGTGGGATTGAGTGATGGGGTGACTGCGTACCTTTTGTATAATGGGTCAGCGACTTATATTTTGTAGCGAGGTTAACCGCATAGGGGAGCCGAAGGGAAACCGAGTCTTAACTGGGCGATATAGTTGCAAGGTATAGACCCGAAACCCGGTGATCTAGCCATGGGCAGGTTGAAGGTTGGGTAACACTAACTGGAGGACCGAACCGACTAATGTTGAAAAATTAGCGGATGACTTGTGGCTGGGGGTGAAAGGCCAATCAAACCGGGAGATAGCTGGTTCTCCCCGAAATCTATTTAGGTAGAGCCTTGAGCGGACACCTTCGGGGGTAGAGCACTGTTTCGGCTAGGGGGCCATCCCGGCTTACCAACCCGATGCAAACTGCGAATACCGAAGAGTGATACTCAGGAGACACACGGCGGGTGCTAACGTCCGTCGTGGAGAGGGAAACAACCCAGACCGCCAGCTAAGGTCCCAAAGTTTATATTAAGTGGGAAACGAAGTGGGAAGGCTTAGACAGCTAGGATGTTGGCTTAGAAGCAGCCACCATTTAAAGAAAGCGTAATAGCTCACTAGTCGAGTCGGCCTGCGCGGAAGATGTAACGGGGCTCAAATATAGCACCGAAGCTGCGGCATCAGGATTTATCCTGTTGGGTAGGGGAGCGTTGTGTAAGCGGAAGAAGGTGAATCGAGAGGTTTGCTGGACGTATCACAAGTGCGAATGCTGACATAAGTAACGATAAAACGGGTGAAAAACCCGTTCGCCGGAAGACCAAGGTTTCCTGTCCAACGTTAATCGGGGCAGGGTGAGTCGGCCCCTAAGGCGAGGCTGAAAAGCGTAGTCGATGGGAAACGGGTTAATATTCCCGTACTTGGTAAAGCTGCGATGTGGGGACGGAGCAGGTTAGGCAAGCAAGGTGTTGGAAATCCTTGTTTAAGGTCGTAGGTGGGAAGTTTAGGCAAATCCGGACATCCTTAACACCGAGAGCTGATGACGATTGTCTACGGACAAGAAGTTGCCGATACCACACTTCCAGGAAAAGCCACTAAGCTTCAGGCTTTACTAAACCGTACTGAAAACCGACACAGGTGGTCAGGTAGAGAATACTCAGGCGCTTGAGAGAACTCGGGTGAAGGAACTAGGCAAAATAGCACCGTAACTTCGGGAGAAGGTGCGCCGGCGTAGATTGTAGTGATTTACTCACGAAGGTTGAACCGGTCGAAGTGACCCGCTGGCTGCAACTGTTTATTAAAAACACAGCACTCTGCAAACACGAAAGTGGACGTATAGGGTGTGATGCCTGCCCGGTGCTGGAAGGTTAATTGATGGTGTAATCGCAAGAGAAGCACCTGATCGAAGCCCCAGTAAACGGCGGCCGTAACTATAACGGTCCTAAGGTAGCGAAATTCCTTGTCGGGTAAGTTCCGACCTGCACGAATGGCATAATGATGGCCAGGCTGTCTCCACCCGAGACTCAGTGAAATTGAAATCGCCGTGAAGATGCGGTGTACCCGCGGCTAGACGGAAAGACCCCGTGAACCTTTACTATAGCTTGACACTGAACCTTGAATTTTGATGTGTAGGATAGGTGGGAGACGTTGAAGCGGTAACGCCAGTTATCGTGGAGTCGGCCTTGAAATACCACCCTTTAACGTTTGATGTTCTAACGAAGAATCCGAAACGGGTTCTCGGACAGTGTCTGGTGGGTAGTTTGACTGGGGCGGTCTCCTCCCAAAGCGTAACGGAGGAGCACGAAGGTTTGCTAATGACGGTCGGACATCGTCAGGTTAGTGCAATGGTATAAGCAAGCTTAACTGCGAGACGGACAAGTCGAGCAGGTACGAAAGTAGGTCATAGTGATCCGGTGGTTCTGCATGGAAGGGCCATCGCTCAACGGATAAAAGGTACTCCGGGGATAACAGGCTGATACCGCCCAAGAGTTCATATCGACGGCGGTGTTTGGCACCTCGATGTCGGCTCATCACATCCTGGGGCTGAAGTAGGTCCCAAGGGTATGGCTGTTCGCCATTTAAAGTGGTACGCGAGCTGGGTTTAGAACGTCGTGAGACAGTTCGGTCCCTATCTGCCGTGGGCGTTGGAGAATTGAGAGGGGCTGCTCCTAGTACGAGAGGACCGGAGTGGACGCACCACTGGTGTACGGGTTGTGTCGCCAGACGCATTGCCCGGTAGCTAAGTGCGGAAGAGATAAGTGCTGAAAGCATCTAAGCACGAAACTTGCCTTGAGATGAGTTCTCCCAGTCTTTAAGACTGTAAGGGTTGTTTGAGACTAAGACGTAGATAGGCACCATGTGTAAGTGTTGCGAGACATTGAGCTAAGGTGTACTAATTGCCCGAGAGGCTTAACTATACAACGCTCAAGTGTTTTTGGAGCGGAGTAACTAAATAAGAAAGCTTAAGAGCGTTCAGGAAAGATTTTTCAGCTTGTGGACAATTTAATAAAACGGATGAAGTCAAATAAGACGGAAGACGAAGAAAAGGAAATGAAGAACGGATAGGTAGAGAAGAGAGAGAATTAAGGTTATCGAAGAATTATCCCGGCGGCGATAGTGCGGTGGTCCCACCTGACCCCATACCGAACTCAGAAGTGAAATGCCGTAATGCCGATGGTAGTGTGGGGTCTCCCCATGTGAGAGTAGGGCACCGCCGGGTTCAAATAAAACAGCAAGCCCCTTGGACTGATAAAGTTCGAGGGGTTTTTGTTTCTGGGCTCATTGCTTACTTAGATTCACTTACTTTTTACCCCTTCTTTTACTTACCGAGAGTGAAAATGCGCGTTGAATACTCCCCCCTGATGTCTCTGCCCTATTTAGTTTTAATCAATCTCTTTCTAACTTTTCACAGCACATACACATACAAAAGTGCGGTCACAAAATCTTTAGATTTTAAACGTTAGCTCCGCCAACGATGCCGTAAGGCATAACAATCGCTTTGAGCAATTGTGTATAATTTTTTGTGCTTTTTTACTGTTGCTTCGCTAATGCCTGCTAAGACATTTTATTGAATTTCACAGTAGAATTATCGTCCTCATCAACGTATTTTCAATGTTAGAATAACGCTATGATTTTATTCCCATCTATACACTTATGAAGAACCTCAAATATTTTACTCAACGCTATGTTGACTGGGTCATTAAACTCGGGCGGATTCGTTTTTCTTTACTCGGATTGTTTATTCTTGCTGTTTTTGCCCTTAGTGCTCAAATTTTATTGAGTTTATTTATTACAAATAGAATTGACTGGATAGATTTACTTCGCTCAATTATCTTTGGGCTTTTTACCGCACCTTTCGCTATTTATTTCTTTACGGTTTTAGTTGAGCAGCTTGAACGCTCAAGATTGGATCTATCTAAGACCGTTTTCCGTTTGAAAAATGAAGTTTCCGATAGAATTCAGGCAGAAAAAGAACTTTCTATCGCACTTGATAAATTGGAAAAAAATAGCCGTGATAAAAGTACACTGCTTGCTACCATTAGTCATGAACTGCGCACGCCGCTGAATGGAATTATAGGATTAAGTCGGATTTTATTGGATGATCAACTTTCGGTTCAACAACGTAATTATTTGAAAACTATCAATGTAAGTGCGGTCAGTTTAGGCTATATTTTTAGCGACATTATTGATTTGGATAAACTTGATGCCAAACGATTGGAGTTAAATTTACAGCCAACGGACATTAACACTTTGCTTGATGATATCCGAAACTTTGCAATGCTTATGGCTGAACCTAAAAAACTGGCTTTCTCTTTAAATATTACAACGCCTTTACCTGATTTATTATATTTGGATCGTACTCGGTTGAGTCAAATTCTTTGGAATCTCATTAGTAATGCGGTTAAATTTACCGAACAAGGGAAAATTACGCTTTTAGTCGATTTTAATGATAGAAAGGAAGAACTGCATTTTTCCTTAAGCGATACCGGAAACGGAATTGCACATGGTGAACTGAACAATATTTTTAAAATGTATTATCAGGTTAAAGAAAATAGTAATCGATCTGCCGGTAGCGGTATTGGTTTGGCTATATCAAAAAGTCTTGCGAAATTAATGAATGGGGATTTAAGGGTAGAAAGTCAAATTGGGAAAGGATCGACTTTTCATTTGAATATCCTCGCCAAAAAAGCTGTATCAATGATAAAAAATGAGTCAATTAATTCGCTGAATTTATCAGTTCTATTAGTTGAAGATATTGAATTAAATATTATTGTGGCAAAAAGTGTTTTAGAAAAATTAGGGCATAACGTTGATGTGGCAATGAACGGGCAAGAAGCAATTCGACTATTTGAACGTAATGTTTATGATATCGTATTGCTCGATATTAAGCTGCCTGATATGTCGGGCTTTGATATTGCCGAACATCTACGTCAAAAATATGAAGACGGCGTCTATGATTTTCTCCCTCCTCTTATCGCATTCACGGCTAACGTTATGCAAAGCGAAAAAGAATATCTGACGAAAGGAATGGATGGGGTACTTCGTAAGCCTTTAGTGATTGAAGAATTAAATCAATGTTTAAATCATTTTTTTGCAACGGGTGATATGAAAAACTTTATTAATAGAGAATATGAATCCAAGTTTTCTCATCAATCCCTTGATTTTTCATTAATTAATTTATTAGGTGATGATCAGATTAAGACGAATATTGAACTATTTAATCGGATAATGCCAACTTATATGGCAGAGCTTCATGAGGCTTATAAGCAATATATCAGCGATGATTCTTTATCCTTATCTGTTGCGGATATTGCACATAAAATTAAAGGTGCGGCAGGTTCGGTCGGACTGGTTCGTGTACAAAAATTAGCTGAAAAAATTCAACACAATGAGGAAGAAAATTGGTCTATGAATGTCGCGCAGTGGATTGAACAGCTCACTCAATCTTGGCAAGAAAACGTGAAAGAGTTGGAAGATTATCTAAAACATTAAGGAAATCGACCGCACTTGATGAAAAAGTGCGGTCGATTTTTTAGATATAGTGAGCGTTATGTAGCAGTTGCACAAATTATCGTAGGGGGCGGTTAGGCGAAGCCGAACGCACCGCACCGAATAGTAAGATCTAATAATGAATGACATGGCGTGTTACGCAAAGCTCAACAGCTCCTCCCTAAATAAAATTTAATCCATGATATTTTCATCGGTAAGTTGTTCTTCGGAAAATTCTCTAAGCTGTTTTATTTCATATTTTGCTTTATCGGAAAGTACTTTATTATCTTTCAACATTTGTTCGGAACGAGCCAAAATAAAACGTAAATAATCAACATTTTGAGTTTGTTCAAATAATCGTTTCGCTTGATACATATCGGCAAAATCTTTATTGGCTTGACTGAGCAACATTTTTTGTCCGAATAAAACGATTAATGCCAAAGCCAAGCTGATAACCGTACCGTATCCGTTTGTCGGATAATAAAGCAAGCCGCCAATCACAAATAAGCCGGAGACTAAACGGGAGCTGTTTTTAATATAAGTTTCACTTGGTGGGGGGTTAATTAATTCTGTTAATTTCATCATAATCTATCCTAAAAAATAAGGGCGCTATCGTACGCCCTTACCCCTAATTTTAACAAGTATTACGCAAGAATACCCGCCCAGTAACCTAAAATACCTACGCCGAATAAACCGAAGATAATCACCATTGCATTGACTTTTTTACGTAGTAAATACATACAGAAGAAGGTTAACAATAGTGCGAGCAAGCCGGGAAGCAGATCATTCAATACACCTTGTAGGGTAACGATGACTTCTTCGCCCACTTGGTTTTTATAGCGAGTGAGTTCTAACGGCACGTTGATTGTCGTCCATTTTGACACCAGCGAGCCCATGACAAAGAGACCGAGAATTGAGGCTCCTTGAGTAATTTTTTGCAAACGTCCCCCGCTCATATCGGAGACGATTTCAGTACCTTTTTCATAACCGTATTTGAATCCGTACCAACGGGTTAATGCACGAATCACGTTGATTAAGATAAAAAACAACAACGGACCTAAAAGGTTACCTGTTAATGCAATACCTGCACCAAGAGCGGCTAAAACCGGACGTAATGTCCCCCAGAAAATAGGGTCACCCACGCCGGCAAGCGGCCCCATAAGACCGACTTTTACGCCGCTGATTGCGGCATCGTCAACATCTTTTGCGCCGTTTGCACGCTCTTGTTCCATTGCGGCGGTTACCCCCATAATGGCAGAACCAACCCAAGGTTGCGTATTAAAAAATTCAAGATGACGTTTTAATGCCGCCGCTTGATCTTCTTTTTGGCTATATAGGCGTTTAATGGTCGGGATCATAGAAACACAAAATCCCATTGATTGCATACGTTCAAAGTTGAATGAACCCAAAAGGAACGTTGAACGGAAGTAAGTGCTTAAAATATCTCTCTTTGTGAGAGTAACTTTTTGTTCAGACATAATGGGCTCCTTATAAACCTTCTAATTCGTTATCTGCTAATTTTCTTTTACTTGCTACGGGCATTGTCGCTTGGTTAAAGCGTGGATTTAATTGAATGTAAAGCATTGCCAAACAAGTACCTAAAATCCCCAAGCCCACCAAATTGTAATTAGTGAAAGAGGCAATCACGAAACCAAGGAAGAAGAACGGCATTAAAGCACCGGCGCGCATCATATTGATCACCATGGCATAACCGACAACTACAATAAAACCGCCGGCAACTTGTAAACCACGTGTAATCACTTCAGGAATCGCATTTAATGCGCTGGTTACCGTATCCGTACCGGCAACTAAACCCACTGCTAGTGCAGGAATAGCAACACGCAATGCCTGCAAAGAAAGACCGGTAAAGTGGCAAAATTCAATGCCGCGGAAATTCGCTTGTTCGGCAAACTTATCCGCTTTGTGCTGTAGGAAGATCGTTAAAGTCCGCACAAAAATCGTGAGAACTTGACCGGCTGCCGCAACAGGTACGGCGATTGCAATAGCGGTTCCTACCGATTGTCCGCCTTTGATAACCAAAATAGCGGAAATCACACTTGCAAGTGCCGCATCCGGTGCCATTGCCGCACCCACGTTCATCCAACCGAGCGCGATCATCTCTAACGTCCCACCGAGAATAATACCGGTTTCAATGTCGCCTAATACCAAACCGATCATCGTACAAGCGAAAAGCGGACGGTGGGTTTGGCGTTCATCTAACACACTCCCCATACCGCAAATTGCTGCAACCAGGACGACTAAAATGAGTTCCATTGTTGACATAAAAGGTTCTCCTAAAATTTAATTGAATCTAATTTTTCACGGGTAAGCCCAACCGGCTTGTTTGCCGCTACTTTTTGAAGTGAGAGTTTCACTCCCATATCGAGCAATTTTTTGAATGCCTCCACATTGGACGGATTCACCGTAACGGCATCGGAAAGTTGTTTATTGCCTTCCTTATGCGTCATTCCTCCCACATTGATGGAATCAATGCGTAATCCGCCTTCTATTAAGCGCACGGCATCTTCAGGTTTGGTCACTAACATTAAAATATTGCGGCTGGCATATTTGGGATTGTTATATACCTTAATGGCTTTATCCACTGAAATGACATAAGCCTTTAGGTGTGGTGGGGCGATTTGGAGCAATAATTCTTTACGAAGTTCATCATTTGCTACCTCATCGCTAATGGCGAAAATGGCTTCACATTTTACTGCTTTCGCCCAAGAGGTTGCGACTTGCCCATGAATTAAACGATCATCAATTCGTAATAAGTTCACACTCATACGACCATTCGGATCATATTGTGTGAGATCCTCTTCATTCTGTTGCGTTTCTTCTGCGGTTTCAGTTTCCGCTTCTTCCGGTTGCGCAAAAGATGCGATTTCGTCCGGTTTACGATAGCTTTTCACTGCCATCACTCCCACTTCTTTGGCGATAGCCGCCAATTCTTCGGTGGATTTTGCCTCATCCTTGGCATCCAGTACTTCTAACAGCATAGGTAAATTTACACCGGTGACAATATCGTCTTGCGGACGTTTCGCCGCCACACGTGCCGCCGCATTGTATGGGCTACCGCCGAATAAATCGACTAAAAATAACACGCCATCTGAGGGGGGGGGGAACATTCCGCGATAATCGCTTCATACTTCTCCACCAACGTGTCTTGTCCTTCTCCCGGAACAAATGTGACGCCGTGGAGTCCTTCCACTTCGCCAAACACCATTTCAGAAGAATTTACCAGCTCTGCGGCAAGCTTGCCGTGAGCGGCAACGATTACTTGAATCATTGGGTACTCCTAAAGTTTAAAAAAGTGGCGCAAGCATAATGTAAACGTTTGCCTAAGGCAATATTGAGGAGTGCAAACTCATGAGCCAGATCAAATTTTTTTTACATAAAAATGAAAAATTTATGTCATAAAGTCGGAGTGTTTGAAAGGAAAAAGGCGATCATAAAAAGCCTTTTTTTACCTATTGCATTTCCGCTACAATGCACTGAAATCATAACAAGGATTCATTATGCAAAGCCGACAATGCCAAGTGCTTATTTCTGATACATTACCTAAAAACTTACCACCGCAAGTCCTGATTGTCGGGGAAGAAGGCGTACCTTTTTCTAAAGTGATGAATTTGCCGGGTAGAGAATTTGAACACATTGTATTTGACGGGCGAAACGGCATACATTTAGAGGCCCTTGCCATTGCAGCCGGCACGTTGAAAATGGGGGGAACGTTTTGTCTTTTATTATCTGATTGGGAAAATTTAGAACAATGCCCGGATCAGGATAGCCTTCGTTGGAATGGTATGGAGACAGCGATTTGTACACCGAATTTTATTCATCATTTTAAACAATGTCTCGAGGCTTATCATTTTCCTGTTTTGACGCGACAAAGTGCGGTCGATTTTCCACAAGTTTTTCATCCGTTGGAAACCAATAAACAAGCAACCCAAGCACAGCGGCAAATTATCGAACGAATCTTGCAACGACAGTCTGATCTTTATTTCCTGACGGCAAAGCGGGGAAGAGGAAAATCGGCTTTGCTTGGACTCCTGATGAATCAAATTGAAACCCCGATTTACCTCACTGCCCCGAATAAAAGTGCGGTCAATATTTTGTGTAATTTTGCCGAACGGCAGTTTGAATTTCTTGCACCGGATGAATTGAATGCACGTTTACAACAAGATTCGACATTCAGCGAAAATGCGTGGCTTTTAGTGGATGAAGCAGCGATGATCCCTTTGCCCCTGTTACAGCGGTTCGCGCAACATTTTAAGCATATCGTTTTCAGCACTACCATTCACAGTTATGAAGGTACAGGTCGGGGTTTTGCCTTGAAATTTAAGCAAAAAATCGACCGCACTTTTCAGCATATTGAATTACAACAGCCTTTGCGTTGGCAAGAAAACGATCCGCTGGAGAATTTTATTGAAGATCTTTTGCTGCTTAACGTAGAAGATAAATTTAAGCCAATCAACTATAACGCACAGATGGCTATTCGGATTAATGAAATCGCCCAGTCACAATTCATCCCTTCCATTAAAACGTTTTACGGTTTAATGACACTAGCACATTATCGCACCTCGCCTATTGATTTACGCCGCTTGTTCGATGCAAAAGGGCAGCGTTTTTATTTTGCCGAATCACAGCCGTATCTTCTTGGTGCGATTTGGGCATTAGAAGAGGGGAGAACGGCGGATGAAAAACTCATTGAACAAATTCAACAGGGAAAACGCCGTCCAAAAGGAAACCTCGTACCGCAAGCCCTTTGTTTCCACGCCAATCTTCCACAAGCCTGTCGATTATCTTCTTTACGTATTTCACGTATTGCCGTTCAGCCGAATTGGCAACAACGGGGAATCGGGCAAAATTTGATTAAGGCTTGCACTGCTGCGGAGGTGGATTTTCTTTCCGTGAGTTTTGGCTATACGGAAGAACTTGCGTGTTTTTGGCAAAAATGCGGTTTTGTTTTGGTGCATCTGGGGGAACATCAAGAAGCAAGCAGCGGTTGTTATTCAGCCATTGCTTTGCGAGGTATTTCTGAACAAGGGCTGGAATTGGTGCAGATCGCCCATCAACAATTTCAGCGAAATATCGGTCTCTCTTCTCATCCTTTGGCAACAAAAATAACGACTGAAGATATAGATTGGTTATTGAGGGAGGAGGATTGGCAAAGCCTAAAAAACTTTGCCGATTTCCACCGCACTTTGTTTTCAACCATACCGGCAATTCGCCGTTTATTGAAAAATAAAGGGGAAGAAAATTTTCCGCATATTTTGGCGTATTTAACAAAAAAACAGTTTCCCTATGATAAGAAAAAAAGCGTAGAATGCTTTCGTTTAGAAATTAAACGATATTTAAAGGAACTTTTATGACGACAACAGAAAAAAACGAAAAACCAAAAGGCTGGTTTAAACGTGCTTTAGAAAAATACGACAATTTCTTAAAAACCTATGATCTTGACTCACCAAGCTGTTGCGGTGTGCCGAAAATGCGTGAAGATGAGAACGGAAACTTACATAAAGAAGATTCTCTCTTTAAAAAGTAACCTGTTTTTTTATACAGACATCAGCTTGAATCCCCTTTTTTAATCCAGTAAACTATGCGTTAATTTTTCTGGTATTATGCATCACTTGCACAAAAGGCTGTTTTTAATTCAAATGTAGGGTGCGTTAGGCTTGCCGTAACGCACCCTACCCCAAGAAATATCAGAGATAAAATTTTCTTTGTTAAATTGATACATAATACCGAATTTTTCCAACGGATTGACGCATTAATGAACACCACTTTTTTCCAACTCGATATTCCCACCGAATCCAACGATCACAAAATTCTAGGCAATGTATTACAGGGCGCAGATGCCCTTGCCATAAGCGAAATTGCCGAGCAAAACCAAGGTTTAACCGTTGTTGTGACGCCTGATACCCGAAGTGCGGTGCGTTTATCGCGTGTTTTATCGGAATTAAGCAAACAAGATGTTCGCGTATTTCCCGATTGGGAAACCTTGCCTTACGATACTTTCTCACCGCATCAGGAAATCATTTCTTCACGTTTGAGCGCACTTTTTCACTTACAAAATACTAAAAAAGGCATTTTTCTTTTACCGATTGCCACATTAATGCAACGCCTTTGTCCGCCGCAGTATTTGCAACATAACGTACTGTTAATCAAAAAAGGCGATCGTTTGGTGATCGATAAAATGCGTTTACAGTTGGAAGCAGCCGGTTATCGTTCGGTTGAACAGGTGTTGGAACACGGCGAATATGCGGTGCGAGGTTCATTGCTGGATCTGTTTCCGATGGGAAGTGCGGTGCCTTTTCGGTTAGATTTTTTTGATGATGAAATCGATTCCATTCGTACCTTTGATGTAGATACCCAGCGCAGCCTTGATGAAATTCAATCTATTAATCTTTTACCGGCGCACGAATTTCCGACAGATGATAAAGGCATCGAATTTTTTCGCACGCAGTTTCGAGAAACCTTTGGTGAAATACGCCGAGATCCGGAACACATTTATCAACAAATCAGCAAAGGGACATTGATTTCCGGTATTGAATATTGGCAGCCGCTTTTCTTTGCGGAAATGGCAACATTGTTTGATTACCTACCAAAGCAAAGTTTATTTGTGGATATGCAAGGCAATCAAGCGCAGGCTGAGCGTTTTTTCCAAGATGCGAAACAGCGCTATGAACAACGCAAAGTTGATCCGATGCGCCCTTTGCTGCCACCGGAAAAACTTTGGTTAAATATTGATGAAGTGAATCACCGCTTAAAAACTTACCCGAGAATTACGCTTCAGGAAGAAAAAGTGCGCTCATCCGTACGCCGGAAAAATTTACCGGTTTCCCCATTGCCTGAATTGACTATTCAATCGCAACAAAAAGAACCGCTTGGGCAACTTCGTCAATTTATAGAACATTTCACAGGCAATATCTTGTTTTCGGTAGAAACGGAAGGGCGGCGCGAAACTCTGTTGGATTTACTTCAACCGCTCAAACTTAAACCAAGACAAACTCAATCTCTTGAACAGGCGGCGCAAGAAAAATTCAGCTTATTGGTGGGTTCTCTTGAGCAAGGTTTTATTATTGAACAAACGCCACCATTGGCAATTATCGGTGAAACAGATTTATTGGGTGAGCGTGTACAACAACGCCAACGTGATAAACGCAAAACCATCAACCCCGATACCTTGGTGCGTAATTTGGCAGAATTAAAAATCGGGCAACCCGTTGTTCATCTTGATCACGGGGTGGGGCGTTACGGTGGTTTGGTGACATTGGATACCGGTGGCATTAAAGCGGAATATTTATTGCTGAATTATGCCAACGAATCCAAACTTTATGTGCCGGTAACCTCGTTGCATTTAATTAGTCGTTACGTAGGCGGTTCGGATGAAAGTGCGCCGTTGCATAAATTAGGCAATGAAGCTTGGGTGAAATCCCGCCAAAAAGCGGCGGAAAAAATTCGTGATGTTGCCGCCGAATTACTTGATGTCTATGCGCAGCGGGAAGCAAAAAAAGGTTTTGCGTTTAAATATGATCGTGAAGAATTTCAACAATTCGCCGCCACATTCCCCTTTGAAGAAACGCACGATCAGGAAATGGCAATTAATGCGGTGATTTCGGATATGTGCCTGCCGAAAGCGATGGATCGTTTGGTTTGTGGTGATGTGGGCTTTGGGAAAACCGAGGTGGCAATGCGTGCGGCATTTTTAGCCGTAATGAATCATAAACAAGTAGCAGTCCTGGTGCCGACCACGTTATTGGCGCAGCAACATTTTGAAAACTTTAAAGATCGCTTTGCCAATTTACCGGTGAATGTGGAAGTGTTATCCCGTTTTAAAACGGCAAAAGAGCAAAAACAAATTTTACAAAATCTTGCCGATGGTAAGGTGGATATTTTAATTGGCACGCATAAACTTCTCCAATCTGATGTGAGATTTAGTGATCTCGGTTTGTTAATTATTGATGAAGAGCATCGCTTTGGTGTTGGGCAAAAAGAGAAAATTAAACAGCTTAGAGCCAATATTGATATCCTTACTCTCACGGCAACACCGATTCCACGAACGCTCAATATGGCGATGAACGGTATTCGGGATCTTTCCATTATTTCCACCCCGCCTGCACGCCGTTTAAGCATTAAAACTTTCGTTCGTCAGAAAGATGATCTTGTGGTGCGAGAGGCGATTCTGCGTGAGATTTTGCGCGGGGGGCAAGTGTATTATTTACACAATGATGTGGCGAGTATTGAAAATACGGCAGAAAAATTGACCGCACTTGTACCTGAAGCCCGTGTAATTGTTGGGCACGGGCAAATGCGGGAACGTGAGTTAGAACGTGTAATGAGTGATTTTTATCACCAACGTTATAACGTATTGGTATGCTCAACCATTATCGAAACCGGTATTGATGTTCCGACAGCGAATACCATTATTATTGAACGCGCGGATCACTTTGGGGTGGCACAATTACACCAATTGCGTGGGCGTGTCGGACGTTCACATCATCAAGCCTATGCGTATTTGCTTACACCACCGCCAAAAATGATGACGAAAGATGCAAAACGCCGCTTGGACGCGTTGGAAAATCTGGATAATCTTGGGGCAGGTTTTATTCTTGCCACGCATGATTTGGAAATTCGTGGTGCGGGCGAATTACTTGGCAATGAACAAAGCGGGCAAATCGAAAGTATCGGTTTCTCACTTTATATGGAATTGCTGGATGCTGCGGTGAAGGCGCTAAAAGAGGGGCGGGAACCCTCTTTGGAAGAATTAACACAGCAGCAGGCGGAAATTGAATTGCGCATACCTGCATTATTACCTGATGAGTATCTCGGCGATGTCAATATGCGTTTGTCTTTCTATAAACGCATTGCCGCTGCGAAAAGTAAACAAACGTTAGATGAGCTAAAAGTTGAACTCATCGATCGTTTCGGCTTGCTACCTGAGGCTGCAAAAAACTTACTCCAAATTGCAGAACTTCGTTTATTGGTCGAACCTTTTAAAGTGTTGCGTATTGATGCCGGCACACAGGGCGGCTTTATCGAATTTTCCCCAACGGCAAAAGTTGATCCTGAGAAATTTATTCAACTTATACAAAAAGAGCCGATTACCTACCGTTTTGACGGCCCGTTGAAATTCAAGTTTATGAAGGATCTAACAGAGAATAAAGTGCGGTTGGAATTTGTTGTAGAATTGGTGCGCTTTTTGGTTGGGCAGGAGCTGTGAGTAATATTGCGGATAAAATTAACAAATATCTATGGTATAGCTATATTGTACTGTTTGTTAAATTTTTATTTACATTTTACTTACAAAAAAGTGCTATTTTTAAACGAAAAATATTGTAGAATATGCGACCATTTTTATGGCTAACAGCTTTATAAGCTAAAATGTAAATTAACCCCCTTATTTTAAGGTATAACGAAAATTTTTCTTTTCTTTTATAGTATGAAACATATACTGATAAGCACAGCACAGCACAGCACAGCACAGCACAGCACAGCACAGCACAGCACAGCACAGCACAGCACAGCACAGCACAGCACAGCACAGCACAGCACAGCACAGCGTTAACCTGGCTTTTATCTGATTTGCAAAACCCAAGTCTGAGTATTTTTTATTTATAAAAATACTCAGACTTGGGTTTTCTTGTTTTTTATTAAGCCCAAGTTATTGAAATTTATCCTATTTTTTCTTTATACGAATATTTCTTGAAATTTGGCAATGCTGTACAAATAACGAAGGAATAAGCATTGTATTAAGAAATAAAACACAATTGAGGTTTATCTTTAATGAATAAAATATTTAAAGTCGTGTTTAATCACGCTTTAGGCGTTTGGGTTGCGGTATCCGAACTGGCTAAGGGTTATGTGAAGTCTAGCCGCAATTCGGTTAATGACAATACGGGCGATACTAAGCTAAACGTATTTTCTAAAGAAAGCGGTTATTTCAAACTGTCTATGCTTTCTTTAGCGCTGTTCGTTACGGCGGGGCTTATTGCAGAGCCTGCTAATGCTGTTGCAAATTTGGCTGGTAATACCGCGGATTCAGGACACACCGGAACCATTGTGATTGGTGCTTACGGAGAGTATAAAAAGGAAGGAGCTTCAACTTATGGTAACAGGGCTGATACATATCAGCAGAATCCTAGCAGCGGTCCACAGTATGGTAGTATTGCGATTGGGGGCTATGCAGCGGTTAGCGGTGTTAAAAAAGCGATTGCATACGGGCATAGCGCGAAAGTAACGGGGGGACCGGAAGGCGGGATTGCATTAGGTGCGAATTCTCAAGTATCTGCTGCGGCTTCTACTGAGGCTAGCACTAAATCTCTCACCATTAATGGGACTACCTATACTTATGCTGGACAACCAACATCGTCAACAGCACAACTTTCTATTGGTAACGGTAACTTAAAACGTCAAATTACGAATGTGGCTGCCGGACGCGTGAGCGAAAGTTCCACCGATGCTATTAATGGTTCGCAACTTTATGCCGTAGTAAAAGCCATCAATGGGTTAAATGCCACTTCAGGCGGTTTATCAAACTTTATTGTCGGCGCGGACAAAAATCACAATGCGACAGGGATTAATGTTACCAAAGATGCTAATCGTTTTGATGTGATCAGTGCGGATGAAAAGTATCTCACTACCAAAGTTAACGGCACGAGTGTTGAAATTGATCTCAACGCTTCTGCTAAAAATGCCATTAATCAAGTGGCGAATAATACGCAAAATATCACCAAGAATGCGCAGAATATTTCAAATAACGCACAAAACATCACCAAAAATGTGCAGAATATTTCAAATAACACACAAAATATCACTAAAAATGCGCAAGATATTGCCAAAGGTTTCGGCTTAAAAGCAGCGGATGGGCAAAATGTTACGCATAAGTTAGGTAATCCTATTGAAGTAGTGGGTGGCAATTCAAATATCAATACCACGGTTGACGGCGGTAAGGTAAAAATTAATTTAAATAACACCCTTGATTTATCTAAAACAGGCAGCGTTAAAACCGGTGATACGACATTAAATAATACAGGTTTAACCATCTCTGGCGGACCAAGTGTAACCAAAAACGGCATTAATGCGGGTAATCAAAAAATTACCAATGTTTCAAACGGTACAAACCCGAATGACGCAGTTAATTTCTCACAATTAAATGCCACCAATAATAATGTCACCAACTTAAATAACTCGGTAAATAACATTAATGCCACGGTGAATAAAGGTTGGAATATTAATACTAGCAAATCCGGCACGGGTAATGTTAGCGGTAATAAACAGCACAATATCAAAATGGGCGATACCGTTACCATTGATGCGGGCGATAACATTAATATCACTCAAGCATCAGGTCAAATCAGTATTGCGACCTCTAAAACCCCGAATTTCACTTCTGTTGATACCGGAAGTTTAACCGTTCGTCCTAATGGTAATGTAAATTTTGGTGGTAATGTCTTACAAAATGTTGGTAAACCAACAAATAATACTGATGCGGCAAATAAAAAATATGTAGATGACGGGCGTACTATTGTTACTTCAAAAGATAAAAGTGTAACGATTAATGTTTCCGGTACTGATCAAAAAACTTATGATTTATCCGTTAATGTAACGAGTACTACACCTGATTTTAAATATAAAGGTGATAACAATACCTCTGGTTCAAATAAATTAAGTGAAGCGATTACTTTCCAAGGTTCTGATCACGTTAAAACGACCGCTTCAAACGGAACGGTTACATTTGATCTAACTGATACTGCAAAAACACAGTTAAAGAAAGAAGAAAGTGTAAATTCAACTTCTTCTAATGTGATTGTGACAGAAAATGGTAAAAATAGTACCGGCGGTAAAAATTATTCCGTAAGCTTGAATAACACATTAGATTTAACAGATGCAGGTAGCGTTAAAGCCGGTAATACCTTGTTAAATAATACGGGATTAACCATTTCGGGCGGACCGAGTGTAACCCAAGGCGGAATTAATGCCGGTAGTAAAAAAATCACCAATGTTTCAAATGGTACGGATCCAAATGATGCGGTGAATTTCTCACAATTAAATGCTACCAATAATAACGTTACCAATTTAAATAATACGGTAAATAACGTTAATGCAACCGTAAATAAAGGTTGGAATATCAGTACCACAGCAAGTGCGGGCGGTAATGTTTCCGGCAATAAAAACCATAACGTCAAAATGGGCGATACTGTCACTATTGATGCGGGTAAAAATATCAATATTACTCAAAGCAATGGCAAAATCAGTATTGCCACCTCAGATACACCGAATTTTACCGGTGTTAGCACGCAAAACTTAACCGTTCGTCCGAATGGTAACATTGACTTTGGCAATAATGTATTGCACAACGTGGCAGCACCAACAGCGGACACGGGCGCTGCAAATAAAAAATATGTAGATGACGGACGTACAACAGTAAATTCCACCGATAAAAGCGTTAACGTAACGGCAAACAGTGCAAATCCGAAAAATTATGATTTGTCTGTGAATATGTCGAAAGTGGCGAATGATGTCACCTTGAAATATAGCGCGGACAGTGGCAATGGTACTAACAAATTAGCCGAAGAAGTGAAATTCAAAGGTTCGGATTACGTTAAAACTACGGCAAAAAACGGTGAAGTGGCGTTTGATCTCAGTGATAATGCGAAGAACAAAATCAATAACGCAATACAGAACTTCACGGTAGGTGCGGATAAAGCGAACACGGCTGCAGGATTAAATATCACTAACGGCGGACGTTTTGATATTGTCGGTGCTGAAAATAACTATATTGAAACTGCGGTAAGCGGCAACAACATCACCGTAGGGTTAAATTCAACGGCGGTTGACTCAATCAAAAAAGCACAGAAAGGCTTCGGTTTAAAAGCGCAAGACGGTGCGAATGTGACTCATCAGTTAGGTGAGGCGATTGAAGTGGTTGGTGGCAACAGCAATATCAATACCACGATTGCAGACGGTAAAGTCAAAGTTAATCTGAATAATACTTTAGATTTAACCAAAGACGGTAAGATCACTATCGGCAACAGCACGTTAAATGATAACGGTTTAACCATTACCAATGGTCCGAGTGTAACTAAAGAAGGCATTAACGCCGGTAATAAAAATATCACTAACGTTGCGAATGGTACGAATGCGACTGACGCAGTTAATTTATCTCAATTAAATGCCTCGAAAACCGAAGTTAAACAAGGTAAAAATGTTGTTGTAAGCAATGAAACGGCGGCTGATGGTCACACTATTTATACGGTTAATGCGAATGCCTCTTCTGTAAGCAAAGGTTCTGACAACGTTACCGTTACCGGCGAATACAACGCAACAACCGGTATAACAGATTACAAAGTTGATCTTTCTGAACAAGCTAAAAAAGATCTTGCAAAAGAAGAAAGCGTTAGTACGGATAGTTCCAATTTAAATGTGACTGTCAATGCAACCCAAAATGCTAAGGGTGGAAAAGACTATATCGTTCGCTTAAACAACACGTTAAATCTGACCAAAGACGGTAGCGTAACTATTGGCGATACCAAGTTAGACAATAGCGGTTTAACGATCAACGGCGGACCGAGTGTAACTAAAGAGGGCATTAACGCCGGTAATAAAAATATCACTAACGTTGCGAATGGTACGAATGCGACTGACGCAGTTAATTTATCTCAATTAAATGCCTCAACGGCGGCAGCGAAAACCGAAGTTAAACAAGGCAACAATGTTATTGTAAATAGCACGAAGGATGCTGACGGACATACGATTTATACCGTTCACGCTAATACCTCAAGTGTGAGTAATGGCTCAGATAAAGTTACTGTAACCGGTAATTACAACGCCACAACCGGTATTACGGATTACAGCGTTGATCTATCAAAAGCAGCGAAAGATCAACTTGCCAAAGAAGAAAGCGTTAGCACGGATAGTGCCAACTTAAACGTGAGTGTCAATGCAACGAAAAACACAACCGGTGGAAATGATTACATTGTTCGCTTAAACAACACGTTAAATCTGACCGAAAACGGTAGCGTAACTATTGGCGATACTAAGTTAGACAATAACGGTTTAACGATCAACGGCGGACCAAATGTCACTAAAGACGGTATTAATGCAGGCGATAAGAAAATCACTAATGTAACCAATGGTACGCTAAGTGCGGACAGCAAAGATGCGGTGAATGGAAGCCAGTTATACGCAACCAATCAGAATATCACCAACGTAACCAATGAGGTTGCGAAAGGTTGGAACATCACGACCAGCGGTAATGCCGTAAACAGCACAGTTCACAATGTGAAAATGGGTGAAACGGTAACTATTGATGCCGGTAGTAACATTAATATTACCCAGAACAATGGCAATATCAGTATTTCGACTTCAGATACGCCGACTTTCTCCAATATTACGGTGAAAGATGGCAAAGACGGTCAAAACGGTGCATCAGTTGTGATCAACGGTAAAGACGGTTCAATCGGCTTAACCGGACCGAAAGGCGCAGACGGTGCAAATGGCACATCTGCCACGATTAAAGTCGTGAATGGCACGAAAGGGCTAGACGGCAATGACGGCGTAAATGGCGAAAGCAAAACCCGTATTGAATACGTTAAACCGGACGGCACAAAAGAGGAAATTGCAACCTTAAAAGACGGCTTGAAGTTTAAAGGTGATAACGCTCAAGTTATTAACCGCACTTTAAATAGCCAATTAGATATTGTCGGTGGTGCGAAGGAAGCAAATCTAACCGCGAACAATATCGGTGTCGTTGGACACGCTAACGGCACAATGGAAGTGAAGTTAAACAAAGACTTGAACTTAACTGATAAAGGTAGCATTAGCATTGGTAACACAACCTTAAATAATGACGGTTTAACCATTAACGGCGGGCCGAATATTACACAAGGCGGTATTGATGCGGGTAATAAGAAAATTACCAATGTTGCCGACGGCAATGTCACCAAAGATAGCAAAGATGCGGTAAACGGCGGACAATTATATTCTGTGATTGCGGAAACGGGCTTTAATCTTGCGAGCAAAGTGGTAGAAAATACTACCGGTGCGGTTAGTGAAGCTACTGGGTTAGATGCAGCAGGTAAACGCATTCTGACTAATGAAACCTTTAATTTAGATGCAGGCAATAACATCGTTATCAAACAAATTAAAGACGGTTATGAAGTTGCTACTGCAGAAAATGTGACCTTCACCAATATTACGGTCGGAAAAGACGGTAAAGACGGCACGATCGGCGTGAACGGTAAAGACGGCACAGGCGTCGTGTTAAATGGTAAAGACGGTGTAATCGGCATCAATGGTAAAGACGGTGTGTCAGCCAATATTACCGTTGCTAACGGTACAGGTACGCTAGATGCGGATGATAAAGGCGGTAAAGGTATCACCCGTATCGTTTACAACACCACTAATGCAGATGGTTCGACAACCACTCGTGAAGTGGCGACCAAAGATGACGGTCTCGTATTTAAAGGCGATAACGGCGATGCCATTAAGAAAAAATTAGGCGAAACCTTAAACATCACCGGTGGAGTAACGGAAGAAAACAAATTAACGGATAATAATATCGGCGTGGTTAATAAAGACGGCAATTTAACCGTTAAATTGAATAAAGATCTGAACTTAACTGATAACGGTAGCGTAACGATTGGCGGTACGACCTTAAATAAAGAAGGTTTAACCATTAACGACGGACCGAGCATTCATAAAGATGGTATCAATGCGGGTGATAAGAAAATCACTAATGTAACCAATGGTACGCTAAGTGCGGACAGCAAAGATGCGGTAAACGGAAGCCAGTTATACGCAACCAACCAAAATGTCACTAATGTCACTAACGAAGTGGGTAAAGGCTGGAACATTACCACGAGCAAATCAGGTTCGGGCAATGTGGCAAACAGTACCCTTCACAATGTGAAAATGGGCGAAACGGTAACCCTTGATGCGGGTAATAATATTAATATCACGCAAACCAACGGTACGATCAGCATTTCAACCTCAGATACGCCGACATTCTCCAATATTACGGTGAAAGATGGTAAAGACGGTAAAGATGGTGCGTCAGTTGTCATCAATGGTAAAGACGGCTCAATCGGCTTAACCGGACCGAAAGGTGCAAATGGCAAAAACGGTGCTTCTGCGAATATTAGCGTAGCGGAAGGTCAAACGACAGTTAATCCGAAAGACAACGGTCAAAATATCACCCGCATTGTGTATAACACCACAGATGCAAGCGGTAATACGGTAACGCGTGAAGTGGCGACGATGGACGACGGCTTGAAGTTCAAAGGTGATAACGACACCATAATTAACCGCACTTTAGGCAGCCAGTTAAACATCACAGGTGGCGTAACGGATACGGCAAACTTAACGGATAACAATATCGGCGTAGTGGGTAATGCTAATGGCGATTTAGTCTTGAAGTTAAATAAAAATCTGAATCTCACCAAAGACGGCAGTCTAGCGATTGGTAACAGCACCTTAAATGACGGTGGTTTAACTATCAACGGTGGACCAAGCATTAAGACTGATGGTATCAATGCCGGTGATAAGAAAATTACCAATGTAGCTGCAGGTGATATCAATAAAGACAGCAAAGACGCAGTAAATGGCGGACAGCTCTACTCCGTGATTGCTAACACTGGTTTCAACCTTGCGAGCAAACAGGTTGCAGGAACCAATGGCGCAAGCAGTGAAGCGGAAAACTTAGCTGAAGGTGATAAACGCATTGTTACCAACGAAACCTTTAATTTAGATGCCGGCAATAACATCGTCATTAAACAAATCAAAGACGGTTATGAAGTCGCCACCGCAGAAAATGTGACCTTCACCAATATTACGGTCGGAAAAGACGGAAAAGACGGTACGATCGGAGTGAATGGCGCAAACGGAACAGGCGTTGTATTAAACGGTAAAGACGGCTCTATCGGCATTAAGGGTAAAGACGGCGCGTCAGCCAATATTACGGTGGCTAACGGTACCGGTACTCTTGATGAAAACGGTAAAGGCGGCGATGGTATTACGCGTATTGTTTACAACACCACTAACTCAGACGGCAGCGTAACAACTCGTGAAGTAGCGACCAAAGATGACGGCTTGGTATTCAAAGGTGATAACGGTGAAGCCATTAAGAAAAAATTAGGCGAAACCTTAAATATCACCGGTGGCGTAACGGAAGCGGATAAGTTAACGGACAACAATATCGGCGTGGTTAACAAAGACGGCAATTTAACCGTTAAGTTAAGCAAAGATTTGAATTTAACCGATAAAGGCAGCATTACGATTGGCGATGCCAACTTAAGCAATGGCGGTTTAACCATTAACGGCGGACCGAGCATTAACAAAGACGGTATCAATGCGGGTGATAAGAAAATCACCAATGTCGCAGATGGTAATGTCTCTAATGGTAGCAAGGAAGCGATTAATGGCGGTCAGTTATACGCGGCGATCACTAATAGCGGCTTTAGTTTAACCACGAAAGCGGTTGCGAACAGTAATGGTGAAGCAAGTGCGGAAGCTAACTTGAGTGCTGACGACAAACGTATTGCTAATAACGAAACCTTTACCTTAGATGCGGGTAATAACCTTGTTATCAAACAAATTGCAAACGGTTACCAAATTGCGACTTCAAGCAATATGACTATCGGTAAAGACGGCAAAGATGGTGTTGACGGTCGAATCGGTGTGAACGGTAAAGACGGTGCATCGGTAGTCATCAACGGTAAAGACGGTTCAATCGGCTTAACCGGACCGAAAGGTGAAAACGGAAAAGACGGTGCGTCAGCCAATATCACCGTTGCGAACGGTACAGGTACGCTAGATGAAACCGGAAAAGGTGGTGAAGGCATAACCCGTATTGTTTACAACACGACTAATGCGGACGGTACGACAACCACACGTGAAATTGCAACCAAAGATGACGGCTTGGTATTCAAAGGTGATAACGGTGAAGCCATTAAGAAAAAATTAGGCGAAACCTTAAATATCACCGGTGGCGTAACAGACGACAGCAAATTAACGGATAACAATATCGGCGTGGTTAACAAAAACGGCAATTTAACCGTTAAATTGAACAAAGATCTGAACTTAACCGATAAAGGTAGCGTCACGATTGGCGATGTTAACTTAAGCAATGGCGGTTTAAGCATCAATGGCGGACCGAGCATTAGTAAAGACGGCATCAATGCGGGTGATAAGAAAATCACTAATGTAACTAACGGTACATTAAGCGCAGATAGTAAAGAAGCGGTGAATGGTAGCCAGTTATACGCAACCAACCAAAACGTCACTAATATCACTAACGAAGTAGGCAAAGGTTGGAACATTACCACGAGCAAATCAGGTTCGGGCAATGTGGCAAACAGTACTCTTCACAATGTGAAAATGGGCGATACGGTAACTCTTGATGCGGGTAATAATATCAACATCACGCAAACTAACGGCACGATCAGTATCTCCACTTCCGATACGCCGAACTTTGCAAACGTAACCGTAGGTAAAGACGGTAAAGATGGCGTTGACGGCACGATCGGCGTAAACGGTAAAGACGGAGCGTCAGTGGTCATCAACGGTAAAGACGGTTCAATCGGCTTAACCGGACCGAAAGGTGCAGACGGCAAAGCCGGTGCATCAGCGAATATCACGGTGAAAGACGGTTCCGGTACGTTGGATGAGGCTAACAAAGGTGGTGACGGTATTACCCGCCTTGTTTACAACACCACTAATGCGGACGGTTCGACAACCACACGTGAAATTGCAACCAAAGATGACGGTCTTGTATTCAAAGGTGATAACGGTGAAGCCATTAAGAAAAAATTAGGCGAAACCTTAAATATTACCGGTGGCGTAACAGACGACAGCAAATTAACGGATAACAATATCGGCGTGGTTAACAAAGACGGCAATTTAACCGTTAAGTTAAGCAAAGATTTGAACTTAACCGATAAAGGTAGCGTTACGATTGGTAATGTGAGCATTAGTAGCGGCGGTATCGATTTAGGTAATACCACCATTACGAATTTGAGCGGTAACTTAGATAAAGTGAATAACACCACTACTTCTAATCCTGATCAAAATGGTAATAAATATGAAAATATTACCAATAATGCGGCAACCGTTGGTGACGTGTTGAATGCAGGTTGGAACTTGCAGGCAAATGGTAAGGCCGTTGATTTTGTGACTCACGGGAATACGGTGAACTTCAACAATGGCACAGGTGTTGCGGTGAATGCGGTTTATAACGCAACGACCGGTGCGACAAATATCACCTTTAACACAACCAACAGCTACGTCGATGAAAACGGTGCGTTAACCAATACACCAAGCAATAAAGTGAGATTCATTGGTGCGAATAATTCTGCTCCGGTGTTAATTACCAATGTTGATAGCGGTGTGTTGCCTCAAGGGACTTCATTGCCGGCGAATGTTACCTTCAATGAATACTTGAATAACTTGACAGGTCCGGCATTAAATAATGTGGTGAATGCGGGAGATTTGAAAAATGCAACCCAAAACATCACAAAAGATACGCTAAGTGCGGTCGGATTTAACCTTAAATCTGCGGTAGTTGCCGGTTCTAATGGTGCAGCGTCCGAACAAGACGGCTTAACTGAGGCGGATAAACGCTTAACCAACAATGAAACCTTCAATTTGAATGCGGGCAATAACATTGTGATCAAACAGATTGCGAACGGTTATGAAGTGGCGACAAGCAACAATATTACGGTTGGTGCTGCAGGCAAAAACGGTAAGGATGGCATTGACGGTACAATCGGTGTGAACGGCAAAGACGGTTCGGCAGTCGTTATCAATGGCAAGGACGGTTCAATCGGCTTGAATGGTAAAGACGGTGCAAACGGTTTAACCATTAAAGGCGGACAAGGTCCTGCCGGTGTAAACGGTAAAGACGGTGAAACCACAACGCGTATCCAATATGTTGTCAACGGTACAACCGAAAATGTTGCAAACCTCAATGACGGCTTGAAATTCAAAGGCGATAACGATCAAGTTATTAACCGTACTTTAAATAGCCAGTTGAATATTGTCGGCGGTGCGCAAGAAGCGAATTTAACGGCGAACAATATCGGCGTTATCGGACACGCTAACGGCACAATGGAAGTGAAGTTAAATAAAGACTTGAACTTAACCAAAGACGGTAGCGTCACCCTCGGTAATACGACGTTGAAAGACGGCAACTTCACAATGGGTAACGTGACGATGAACAATGACGGCTTAACCATTAAAGATGGCCCGTCAATCACCAATAAAGGCATTGATGGAGGGAATAAAACCATTACCAATATCGCCAATGGTACTAACGCAACGGATGCGGTTAATTTACAACAATTAAATGCTTCAATGGCGGCGGCGAAAACCGAACTTGTTGAAGGTAAAAATGTGAATATCACCTCTTCTGTCGGTGCCGATAAACAAACGATTTATACGGTCAATGCAGAGAAATCCGTTGTTACCGGCTCTAATGCGGTTAATGTAGCCACAACCGTTGATAAAGCGAACTTTACCACTTCTTACAATATCGATCTTTCTGAGGAGATGAAAAAACAAATCGCGAAAGAAGAATCGGTTACGGCAGGAGATAGCAACATTAAAGTTGTGGCTAACGGAACGAATGCGTCCGGCGGTAAAAACTTTGACGTAAGTTTGAACAAAGACTTAAACTTAAGCAAAGACGGTAGCGTAACTATTGGCGGTACAAGCCTGAAAGACGGCAATGTCACGATTGGTAATACCACATTGAATAATGACGGACTGACGATTAAGAACGGACCGTCTATTACAAGTGAAGGGATTAATGCCGGTAATAAGAAAGTCACCAACGTGGCTGACGGTGATATTAGCCCGAATAGTAAAGAGGCGATCAACGGTGGTCAGCTCTATACGTCCATTGCCAATAGCGGCTTTAACCTTGCAACCAATGGCGAAGTTGCAGGCACGGATAAACGTATCAATAACAATGAAACCTTTACCTTGAATCAAGGCAAAAATATCATTGTGAAACAAATTGATAACGGTTACGAAGTGTCAACTACCAACAACTTTGTTATCGGCGAAAAAGGCGAGCCGGGTAAAGATGGGGTTGACGGTACGATTGGTGTCAACGGTAAAGACGGCTCCTCTGTCGTGATTAACGGTAAAGACGGTTCAATCGGCTTAACCGGACCAAAAGGGGCTGATGGTAAGAATGCCTCCGCAACAGTTCGCGTTATTGACGGTCAAAAAGGCTTAGACGGTAATGATGGAAAAGACGGTGAAAGCAAAACCCGTATTGAGTACACGAAGCAGGATGGCAGCAAAGAACAGGTTGCAACCTTAAATGACGGTTTAGAGTTTATGGGCGATTCCGGTACGGTCTCTAAACAAAAACTCAACTCGCGTGTGAATGTTGTCGGCGGTCAGGCTGATGAATCTAAACTTTCTTCGGCGGCGAATATTGGTGTCGTTTCTGATGGTAAGGGTAAACTAACCGTGAAATTGGCGAAAGATATTGATCTTGGTAAAGACGGTAGCGTGGCTATCGGTAATACCACCGTCAATAATAACGGAGTAGTGATTAAGGGTTCCGATCCTAAAGGTAGGGATACCGTCAGTGTTACCGATAAAGGCATCAGCGCGGGCAATAAAGTGATTAGCAATGTTGCACCGGGTGTGAAACCGACCGATGCGGTTAACAAAGGGCAGCTCGACCAAGTACGTGGAGATATCCATAATGTCAATAATCGTGTTGATAACTTAGATAAACGTGTACGCGGTATCGGTGCGAACGCCGCAGCGGCTTCTTCTTTACCGCAGGTTTATATGCCGGGTAAATCGATGGTTGCGGCGGCCGCCGGCGGATATAGCGGCGCATCCGCTATCGCAGTCGGTTACTCAAGATCCAGCGATAATGGTAAGGTTATTCTGAAATTAACCGGTACGGCTAACTCTGCAGGACATTACTCCGGTGGTGTGGGCGTAGGTTATCAGTGGTAATCTTTAAGTAAATGAAAAATGCAACCCTCAGCGGTTGCATTTTTTTTTGATGTAATGAACAAAATGGTTGCAGAGGGGGGGCAAAGCACCGGTATTATTGCAGCAGTTGCGCAAAAGGCTGTTTTTTTATTCAAATGTAGGGTGCGCTAGGCTTGCCATAACGCACCAAACTTGGCTTTAACGGTGCGTTACGCCTTTGGCTTTTGTGCAACCGATACATAATGCTGATTAAATTTCACTTCACTTCTGCGCCTTTCAACCATTTTCTTACCCAAGATCGGTTCGCCGATAAATTTTGCATAATATCTTCCCCTATAGGCAAAGGTTCGCCGTAAATGAGCGAAGCTAATGTCTCACCCAATAATGGAGCCGAGGTTAATCCGCGTGATCCTAATGCGGCACAGAGAAAAAGATTCGGAAAATTGACCGCACTTTCAATCGGTTGTTTTCGGCGGCGAAGGTTAAAAAGATTGCGATAATCCTCGTATTGTCTGTCAAAGTTCGGCACATTGCCGATCATTGGGGCGAGATCACGCACCGAGCAGCGAATACCTATTCGAGCAAGATTGCCGGAAGTATCCACATCTTGTGTCCAAGGTCGGGCGATATTTTGTTGGAGTTTTTGTTGATTTTCGTATTGTTCTTTTTCACTGAAAGTACGATCCGTATTATCACGCAGGTGGCTTGCGCCGATACAATGGGTGGTTTTGGTGTAATCGGTTGGGGTGAGATAACCGTCATAACAAAGTACGGATCGCAGTTTCAGTAAGTTTTCTGATGTCGGAATTTGGCTCACTTGTCCGCGAATAGGGTAGAGCGGCAACTTTTCGGTTTGGCTAAAATCAGTGATTTTATAACCGTTGGCAAGTACAACAACCTCGTGTTGTATGACTTCATTTTTGGAATTAAGGAGCTGCCAGCCTGATTCGGTTTGTGAAAGTGCGGTGATTTTTTGTGAGGTTTTGATTGTTACGCCGCATTTTTTCAATAGTGCAAAAGCATTTTGTACAAATTGACGTGGGGCAAGCCAGCCGCCTTGAGAAATAAATCCACCGCCGCAAGAAAGCGGCAACCCGACTTTTTCACTTAGCTGTGCGGCATTGAGTTTTTCAAATAATTCATTCGGTAAACCTAAACGAGAAATGTTGTCTAATTTAACCGCACTTTTCTCATTGTAAGCACATAATGAGACACCACAAAATTGATGTTCGAACTCAATCTGTTGTTCTTCTGCCCAATCCAGTAATTGTTTACCGTAAGCGAATGCGTGAATGTAAAAACGTATGGTGAGTTCGTTGTAATCACTCAGCTGCGGATAAAATGCACCTTGTTTGTTACCGGAAGCATTGAGTGCCGGTTGCTCATCTTCACAATAAAGGGTGATATTTGCCCCTCGTTTAAGTAAAGAAATTGCCGTACAAAGCGAAGCGATACCGCCACCGACAATGGCGATGTCTTGTTTTTTCATATTGGCGGATTTCGGTAAATACCAAGGTGCAGAAAGTGCGGTCGGTTTTGGCTGCGTTTTTTGTCCGCTCAAACATTCCCGCTTTTTGCCGAATCCTTTTCGTTTTTCCACGCTAAAACCTGCGGAAATCAAGCCTTTTCTTACCGCACTTGCCGCCGTGAAGGTGGCAAATGTGCCTTGGGGGTTGGTGAGGCGTTGCATTTGGCTGTATAGGTTTTCGTTCCACATATCCGGATTTTTACTTGGGGCGAAGCCATCTAAAAACCAGGCATCGATAGATTCATTCATATAATCGCCGAGCTGAGGTAAATTTTCGGCTATATCGCCAAGCCATAAATCAAGCGTGGTTTCATCAAAATGAATGCGATAGCAACCTTGAATAGGCGATTGCCAATAACGTTGTAAATGTCGGCTTAATTCGACAAACTGCGGATAAGTACGATGGGCTTGCTGAAGTGCGGTCAATGGCAGCGGATATTTTTCAAAAGAAATAAAATAAAGACGTTTTAATGGCATATTTGGGTGCTGCTGACGAAATTCACGAAATAATTGGGTGGCGGCAAAGAAATTTAACCCCGTACCAAACCCGGTTTCTGCAATGACAAAATGCTCGCACCGATGGGTAAGCCAACGTTCCCATAATTGATTTCCCTGTAAGAATACATAGTCCGTTTCCGCCAATCCGTCTTGGTTGGAAAAATAAACATCATCAAATTGATCGGAGACTGGTGTATTTTCTTCATTAAAATGAATTTTTGCGGGGTGAATTAGCTGCATTTTTATTCCTTTCTTGCATGGTTGAATTGACTTATAATAACCGAGTTTCTCATTATTATGTCGCAGTGGCACAAATGTAGGGTGCGTTACGCAAAGCTAACGCACCCTACCCAAATAAATGTTGGATGTAAAATTATCTTTGTACAACTGAACCATAATACTGAACTTCTTGGCTTATTGAATTTGTTGGCGGTGGCAACTGGTCAAACAAATGAATTATTGCTTGAAATATTTTTATTTCGTAGTAAGTTTGAGTCGCTATTTTTACATACAAAACAAAAGGAAGAAACAATGAAAAGAGCTGTGATTACAGGCTTTGGTATTATTTCAAGTATCGGTAACAATAAAGAGGAAGTGCTTGCTTCGCTAAAAGCGGGTAAATCCGGCATTGAAGTTGTGCCTGAATTTGTGGAAATGAAAATGCGTAGCCATGTAGCGGGCACCATTAAATTGGATCCAAGCGAACATATTGATCGTAAAGTCTATCGTTTTATGGGTGATGCAGCAGCTTATGCTTATCTTTCTATGCGTGAAGCGATTGAAGATGCCGGTTTAACCGAAGATCAAGTTTCCAACGACCGTACCGGGTTGGTTATTGGTGCCGGCACGGGCTCGGCTCATAACCAATTAGTTGCCTGCGATGCGGTGCGAGGCCCGCGCGGTGTGAAGGCGATTGGGCCTTATGCCGTAACTAAAACGATGGCATCCAGCGTATCCGCTTGTTTGGCGACACCTTATAAAATTCGTGGCGTGAGTTATTCTATTAGCTCCGCTTGCGCTACTTCCGCGCATTGTATCGGTCATGCGCTTGAGTTGATTCAATTAGGCAAACAAGATGTGGTTTTTGCCGGCGGTGCGGAAGAATTATCTTGGGAATGTGCAACCGAATTTGATGCAATGGGTGCGGTTTCAACGAAATATAATGAAACGCCGGAGAAGGCTTCCCGTGCTTATGACGCAAACCGTGACGGTTTCGTGATTGCAGGTGGTGGTGCAGTGGTGGTGGTTGAAGAATTAGAACACGCACTAGCCCGTGGCGCAAAAATCTATGCGGAGATTGTCGGCTATGGAGCGACTTCCGATGGTTACGATATGGTTGCACCAAGCGGTGAAGGCGCAGAGCGTTGTATGAAACAAGCGATGGCAACAGTAGATAGCCCTATTGATTACATCAATGTTCACGGCACTTCAACACCGGTCGGGGATGTAAAAGAACTAGGCGCAATCAAAAACGTATTCGGTTCGAACGTACCGGCGATTTCCTCCACGAAATCAATGACCGGCCACTCATTAGGCGCAGCCGGTGCGCATGAAGCCATCTATACTTTATTAATGCTTCACAATGATTTTATTGCGCCAAGTATCAATATCGAAACCTTAGATGAAGCGGCGGAAGGCTGTAATATCGTAACGCAAACCAAAGAAAATGCAGGTCTGCAAACCGTTATGTCAAACAGCTTCGGCTTTGGCGGCACAAACGCAACTTTAGTGTTTAAACGCTACAATGGTTAATTTGTTATTTGGGGAAGTGCGGTCGATTTTTTCAGAGTTTGAGCGTTTACTCCGTAGTATCTGAAATTTTAACAACTCCTGTACTTCCTCAAAGTATAGGAGTTTATTTTTATTATTGATTGGATTGTTTATATGAGAAAATCAATTTTCTTTATTATTCTTTTTAGTGGTATTTCATCAACGTTATATGCAGAGGAAATTCCACGCCGTGATTTAATTCGTATTGACGCTGCTCAACAACAACGGCAAACGGAACAAATTCAGCAGCAGGCGGAACAATTTCGTCCCGATGCCGATGTCCGAATGGATATTTCACCGATAAAATCGACCGCACTTCCTGATAACGAATCTCCTTGTTACCCTATTTACCAAATTGTCCTTTCCGATTATTCCACTGACACCTCATCAAAACAAAGCCGATTTTCTTGGGCATTAAATCAAGCGGTTAGACAACTGAACGTAAAGTTTCCGCACTGTTTTGGTAGTGAGGGGCTGGGCTTGTTGATGAAACAAGTGCAAAATAATATTATTGAAAAAGGTTATATCACCACTCGAGTGGTTGCAGGAGAGCAGGATTTAACCAAGGGGATTTTTTCTCTCACCGTTATTCCGGGGAGGGTAAGGCATACCATCGTAGCTGATGCGAGTTACATTCCTTGGTTTAGTAAATTAACGGCAAAGACTGCGACGACTTTTGGACAAGGTGATTTACTTAATGTACGGGATATAGAGCAGTCTTTAGAAAATCTCAAGCGAGTACCTACCGCTGATGCCAATATCGAAATATTGCCTGCCGGAAATAGCAATGTCCAAGTAGGTGACAGTGATGTCAAAATTACCTATCAACAACGTTTCCCTTTTCGATTAAATTTAAGTCTTGATGACTCCGGTTCAAAGTCCACCGGAAAATGGCAAGGTTCCGGTGTGCTTTCTTGGGATAATCCTTTTTCCGCCAATGATTTGTTTTACGCTCACTTCACCCACAGTCTAAAACGTCATACGGATGATAAAGGCGGACGAGCCAGTAAAAATTACGGTTTTTATTATGCCGTACCCTTTGGTTATTGGACTCTTTCCGCCTCATTCAATAAAAGCCAATATCATCAAGAAATCTTCGGGGCTTTTAATAACAGTTATATTTATTCCGGTCGGAGTGAATACACTAATATTCATCTTGCTTATTTACTCTATCGTAATGCGGTACGCAAAACGACAGTTTCCGGCGGTTTTTGGTCTCGTCATTCACAAAACTATATTAATAATGCTGAGATCGATGTACAACGTCGGCGTATGGCGGGCTGGCAAGTGAATCTTAATCATATCGAATACATTGATACGGCAACATTAAAATTTTCCGGTGGTTTTAAATGGGGAACCGGAGTTCGTCGTTCGATGGAGGCTCCGGAAGAATATTGGGGGGAGGGGACTTCTCGACCACAAATTATCACGGCATCCGTTGAATTAAATTACCCTTTTCATATCGGTCAGCAGCCTTGGGCGCTAAATACGGCTTGGTCGGCACAATGGAATAAAACCCCATTAATCCAACAGGATCGGTTTAGTATCGGAGGTCGTCATACGGTACGTGGTTTTGACGGCGAACTTACCCTTTCCGGTGATCGTGGTTGGTTATGGCGTAATGAATTGAGTTGGAATATAGCAAACAAAGGGCAATGGGTATATTTGGCACTAGACGGAGGTCGTGTTACGGGGCGTGATGAAGAAATGCGATTAGGACATCATTTAATAGGAGCTGCTCTCGGTATTCGTGGCGGTTGGCGGCATTTTTACTATGATTTTTTTATCAGTCGCCCGCTTAGTAAACCATCGGGGTTTCGTACTTCTAATGCTGTAACCGGTTTTAATATAGGAATTACCTTTTAAGTCATCTAAATTTTGTAGCCTATTCTTTTTAGGGGGTTAATATGAATAAAAAATGCTTTTGTGTCATCTTCAGTAATACATTACAACGTTTAGTGGTGACATCCGAGTTGGCAAAATCAGCGGATAAGTCAAGCTCAGGCGAAAAACACCAAAGTGCGGTTAGTTTTGAAGCTATTTGGGCAACGCTAAAACCGTTATCGTTTAGTTTATTTTGTGCGTTGGGTTTTGTTGTGTTTTCCTCGCAAGCCGTTGCCGATACCTTAATTATTAAAGCCGACCCGAATGCACCGAAAAATCAACAACCGATAGTGCTACAAACTGCAAACGGTTTACCGCAAGTCAATATTCAAACCCCGAATGACAAAGGGCTTTCTCATAATAAATATCAAGATTTCAATGTGGATACCAAAGGGGCGATTTTAAATAACAGTCGTAAAACGACCCTCACACAGCAAGCTGGAATGGTACAAGGCAACCCTTATTTAGTCAGAGGAGAGGCAAAAGTTATCCTAAATGAAGTGACTTCAAATAACCCAAGCCAGTTGAAAGGTTATTTGGAAGTGGCAGGTAAAAAAGCGGAAGTGATTATTGCCAATCCGAACGGTTTGTATTGTGACGGTTGCGGTACGATTAATGCCGCCCGTAGCACAATGACCACGGGTAAACCGCAGATTAAAGACGGTCAAATAGAGAGCTTTAAGATTGAAAGAGGAAAAGTAAAAGTTAATGGAAAGGGATTGGATAACAGCCGTGTGGATTATACGAATATTCTCGCCCGTGAAGCGGAAATTAATGCAGGCTTATGGGCGGGTAAAAAACTCAATGTAGTCACCGGGCAAAATGAGATTAAACAAGCTAGCCTTGAAAATGCCGATAACGATTTACAAATCACCCGAATTTCAAGCGAAAAACTCGCCGAAAATCAACCGCACTTTGCATTAGATGTGAGTGAACTTGGCGGAATGTATGCGGGTAAAATTCATTTAGTTGGCACGGAACAAGGATTAGGTGTACGCAATGCAGGGCATATCGGAGCAAGTGCCGAAACTTTGACTGTTGACTCGCAAGGTAAAATTGTCAATAGCGGTATACTCAATGCTCAACGTCAGATTACGTTAAAGACACCAAAAGAGATTGAAAATAACGGTCGGATTGAAGCTAAAACGCAACATATCGAATTACAATCTAACGCTAATATCAAACAAAACGGTAATGTTATTGCTCAAGCCGGCGGTATTAGTGCTAGTGCCAAAAACACCATTAGCCAACGGGGTGAAACTGTTGCAAAAGGTAAAATCAGTTATAAAGCTAATGATATTAGTGCGGCACAATCCGCATTGATTGCAGCCGGTGTAACGACCACTCAAACGGCGAATGGTGAAACACGCCAATTAGATAGCCAATCAGCACAAGGTGCAAATATTGATATTCAAGCGGAGAATAAAGCGCAACTTGCCAGTCGTCATATGGCAAGCGGTAAACTTAATATCAATGCACAATCGGTTAATTTAGATAATAGCCAAAACCATGCTTATGATATTGTAGTCATTGCCAAATCCGGTGATGTGCAAGCCGATAATAGCCGATTAAGTGCGGTTGAAAATTTAAGGATTTCTACACCAAAAACGCTTTCAACCCAAAACAGTCAGCTTGCTGCAAATCGTATTCAAACATCGCAACAAAATTTACATACCCAAAATGCATTATGGCAACAATTCGGTACGGGCGATTTTAGCTTGAACGCCCGCCATATTCAGAACCAGGGCGGTACCTTTAGCACAGGTGGTGATTTTAATGTAAATGCCGATGATATTGATAACACCTCAGGACGGTTAATTGCCGGTCAAAATCTTACAATAAAGATTTCCGATAAACTCAATTCGGCACAAGGTATGTTGTTTGCGAACAACAATCTTAGTTTACAAGCTAATCAATTAATGAATACCAATGGGCTTATTAAAAGCCTTGGTAATATGTCTCTCAATATCCGAGATATTTCCAATCGGCAAACTAATATAAGTGACAATATACAAAAAGGCATAATTGCCTTAGGTCATCTCGCTGTAAACAGTGCAACAGTGGATAATACGCTCGGTTTTATCGGGAGCAATCGGAATTTGGCGATAAATGCGGACAAGCTATTCAATGATTCAGGCAAAGTGTATGCCGCTCAACAAGCAGAATTACGTTTGAATAATGGATATTATAGTCGTGGTGGTCAATTACAAGCCAGCTCATTATCTATTACAACGCCAATTATTGAACAGCAGCAAGGGAATATTACCGTAAATCATCAGCTCAACATAATAGGCGATAGCTTAGTATCAGCAAATCGTTCTACCATTTCAGCCAATGAAATCAATATGAAGCTGGCAAAATCCTTGACTCAATCCGAGAGTGCTATTTTAGGTAATCACTCGGTTGTTATTGATGTGAAAGGCGGATTGGATAACACCAATTCAACGGTTGCGAGTCGTCATAATGATTTGGTGATTAATACCGATAATGCCACCTTAAACAATGCCAAGGGTACGCTATTTGCTAAGGAAAATCTTCGTCTTAATAGTGGAAATCTGAATAATGATGAGGGAATTGTACAGAGTAAATCAAATGCCACCTTGCGTGTAAACGAGATTAGTAATAAAGATGGCGTAATAATGGCAAATAGTGCTGAGGTTATCAGCGCCGGAATTAATAATGAGAAGGGGATGGTATTTACCCATACCGCACTGAATATCGTCTCAAATGTGTTAAATAATGCCAAAGGTTCAATTATCAGCCTAGGTGAGCTAAATATTAATACGCAAGGAGAGGCATTAAATAATCTTCAAGGACAAATTTTTGCCAATGCGGTTAAATTAAATAGCGGAGCAATTAATAATCAACAAGGTTTGTTGCGAGGAGACAAAACTCTCGTAATCGATACCAACAATCAACAACTTAATAATCAGCAAACGCAAGAAGAACGCCAAGGTATTGTAGGGCTAGGTTCGGTTGTATTAAATAACATTAGTCAGCTTAATAATACCCAAGGCAGAATTGCAACGGCTGAAAACTTGGCAATTAATACCCGAACGCTCACCAATACAAAAGGTATTGTTAATGCACAAGCTCAAACCACAATCCACGCAGATCAAATTGATAACCAAAAAGGATCGATTTGGGGAGCAAATACGCACTTAAATGCTGCAACGATTAATAATCGGAAAGAGGGGCAAAATGGTTCATTGATTGGTGCTAATGATACATTAAATATCACAGCAATACAGCTTAATAACCAACAAACCGTTGCAACAGGCGACAAACCAAACCAAGGGTTACAAGCTAAAAACATTCAACTCAATACTGCTGAGTTAAATAATCGACAAGGTGGTATTTATGCTACGAATACCCTATCTGCCATCATTGAGAATCAGTTTAATAATCAAGCAGGAGAATTTTTAGCAGGACAAACAGCGAAAATTTATTCGCAAGCGAATCAATTAGTTGTCGATAACCTTGCGGGAACGATTGAAGCCGGTCAACAGCTGAATTTAAAAGCCAAAACTTTGCAAAATGAAGGGACGATTAAGACCCAAGGAAATGCTGAAATTGTTCTTACTGACAACTTTACCTTAAATCAGGCTTTCCAAGTGGGAAATAATTTAACTTTCAGTACGCTTGGTGATTTTGTGAATAATGTGAAACAAATTGTTGGCAATCAGGCATCGTTCAGTGCTGCAAATTTAATTAATCATCAAAATGCTGAAATTTCCGCAAATCGGACATTAATTAATACTGGTACTATTACTAATTACGGGTTATTAGACGGCACGGAAAATATTATTAAAACCGGCACGTTAAATAACCTTGGTAGCGGTCGGATTTACGGCGATCATTTAGCTATTCAAGCAGAGAAACTGAATAATCTCAATCAAGGTGAAAAATCGGCAACCATCGCTGCACGCGAACGTTTAGATTTGGGTGTAGGTACATTAATCAATCGTGATCACAGTTTGATTTTCAGTATTGGAGATATTGCTATCGGCGGTCAATTAAATGATCAAAATCAAGCTATCGGTTACGCTAAATTTGTGGATAACGGCAGTGCGACCATTGAAGCCTTGGGGAATGGTGAGGTTAAAACAGAACGGTTATTAAACCACGATCTTCATTTAAAACTGGGAGAACATCATACTGATGAGCATATTATTGAATATGCTCCTTCAAAAAATTCAAAACGTTATGCGTTACTCAATAAAGATGGCGGTGAGGGGCGTTTTGAGCTAAAAAATAATGACAAACATGATTCCAACTCTTATTTTATTTTAAAAGACGGGACGAGAATCGCTTCCCGTTATTGGACAACCTGGGATTACAATCGCCATACGAAAACCAGTACGATTGAACATCGTGATCCGGCTAAAATTCTCATCGGTGGCACGTTATCGCTTTCCGGTTCGGATTTAGAAAATAATGCTTCAACATTATCTGTCGGTAAAGCGTTGTTATTAGGCGATAGTATTTTTACGAAAAACGAAAACAACGGTAATTTAACGGCAGGAGGCATTACCTTAAAAAATATTGATATTCTCGGGGATATTGATGTGACGGATACGGGAAAATGGAATAGCTTTGGAAAAGAACGCAAGCGTTATGGGGTAAGAGGTAAAAAACGTTGGGCGGTTTATGGCAAAGGAAGAGGCGATTTCAGTGAAATACACCCGACAGCGCATTTCACCTTTAATAAAGTGTTAAATGAAATCGGCAATGACGTTATCGGCACAAATACGGAAATTGATAGCAAATCAAATTCAACGAAGGTTGAATTAAAAACCATTGCAACATCAAGCTTATCGGCATCTATTGAGAAAGGAAACATTGTGACTCCGGCAAGTGCGGTCATTTCCGGACAAGTTTCTGCGAGCTACCCTGAAAAATTGGGGGATAATCGTCTGCCGGTGATCAAAACCCATTTGGCAGAAATCACCTTACCGAAAGCCGGTTTGTATCAAATTAATCCTGATGCACCAAATGGCTATTTGGTGGAAACGGACAGCAAATTCACCGATCGCAAAAAATGGCTCAGTTCCGATTATATGTTCAATGCCTTGCGTTATGATCACAACAACGTACAAAAACGCCTTGGTGACGGTTTCTATGAGCAACGTTTAATCAACGAACAAATTAACCGATTAACCGGTCGCCGTTTCTTAGATAATTACAGCTCAGACTTTGAACAGTATAAGGCGTTAATGAATAACGGGGTTTATTATGCCAATAAATTTAATTTAACGCCGGGAGTGGGCTTAACGGCTGCACAAATGGCGGAGTTGACTTCCGATATGGTATGGCTGGTAAATAAAGAAATCACCTTACCGAGCGGTAAAACCTTAACCGTCCTCACACCGCAAGTTTATTTGGTTTCCCGCAATCTTGACGTTACCACGCAAGGTGCTTTAATTTCGGCACGGGAAATCAGTGGGAATATCAAGGGTAACATTACAAACAGCGGTACCATTGCAGGTCGAAATCTGACCGCACTTTCAGCAGAACATTTGAACAATCAGGGGATTGTGCTGGGTAGTAGTGTCAATTTACTTGCCAAACAGAAGTTGGTGAATCTTGGAGGTAAAATTCAAGCCTTGGATTCTGCCGTACTGATGGGAAATCAAGGTGTAGAAATTGCAAGCCAAACCAGCAGTTCAGCCAATTATGATGGCTTTGGCAATCAATTTGCCCATACCAATCTGAATCGCCAAGCGGAAATTGATGTGAAGGGGCAGTTGCAAATTATCAGCCCGAAAGATGTCACACTCAAAGCAGCGAATCTCAATGCAGATGTTATTCACATTCAAGGGGATAAGGTAGATATTGGCACGGTATCGACAAGCAATAAACAGCATTATAACGCCAATTTGGATAACTATTCTCGCTTAGACCAACAGCAAGAAATCGGCTCAAAACTAAATGCCGCTAATCATATTTCCATTTTAAGCCAAAATGCGACCAGGGTTCGCCAAGCCGCTTTACACAGTAATAACGGCACCCTCGCCATCACATCAATTAATGGTGATATACAAATTCAAGAAGGACGTAATAAAGAACAACTTGCGTTTGGCGCCAAAAGTACACACAGCGGCACATTGCAAAAAACAACCGTCACCACAAAACACGACCACAGCTACGATATGGCGGAAGGTTCTGCGATTGATGGAAATCGTATCTTATTGCGTGCCGATAAGGGCAATGTCACTGTACAGGGTTCCTCAGTTGTGGGGGAAAAGGGCTTTACCGCAATAGCACAGAATATCGCTATCCAAGAAGCGGAAAATCGAATGTTTGAACAAGACTTTGAAAAAACGAGCAAATCGGGACTAATGGGCAGCGGAGGCTTTGGTTTTAGTGTTGGAATGCGTAAAGAAAGCGTGGAGAACGACCAAACCAAATACTACGCCCAAAAAAGCCAAGTAGGGAGTTTGAACGGTGATACAACGCTGATAGCAGATAAGCACTACAGCCAAAGTGCCAGCCACGTGACTTCGGTGAAAGGGAATGTCTCTATTCAAGCCGAACAAGTGGATATCGCCGCAGCAAGTGATAAATACGAAACCAACTACAAACGCACGTTTGAGCAGAAAGGGTTGACGATAGCGATTAACACGCCAATCCAAGCAGCGATAAATGCAGTGAAACAAGTAGCGGACTCGGTACAAACCGTAGGTGAAAGCAAAGATAACCGCATTAATGCCATGGCGGCAGCCAATGCAGGTTGGACGGCTTACCGAGCAGGGCAAACCCTTGGGCAGGTAGGGAAATCCCTGGGTGAATTAATGCAAAACGGCACCGTACCGACAGAAGCGGTGAGTGTTTCTATTACTTACAGTGAACAAAAAAGTGAAGAAACCCGCCGTACCGAAGGCAGCACGGCAAATAATAGCCAGGTGAATGCAGGCGGTAAAGTGATGATTCAAGCAAGCGGAGGCGGCAAACAATCGAATATCAATATCATCGGTTCAGATGTGGGTGGTAAACAAGGCACAGCCCTGATTGCCGATAATGACGTGAATCTCACAGCCCAACAGCAAACCCACCAAGAGCGTAGCCGAAATAAATCCAGCGGTTTTAATGCAGGGGTTGCTATTGCAGTGGGCAATGGCGTGTCTTTCGGCATAACCGCAGGGGGGAATTATGGCAGAGGCTATGGCAATGGAGATGACGAAACCTATCGAAACAGCCATATTGGCGACAGTTCAAGTCAAACCCTGATTCAAGCAGGCAATAACGCGACCCTAAAAGGGGCACAAGTACAGGGCAAAGGCGTAAGCTTGAATGCCGAGAACCTTCATATCGAAAGTTTACAGGACAAGATGAAATATCAAGGTAAACAAATGAACGTGAGCGGACAAGTCACTGTCGGTTACGGGTTCTCTGCTTCAGGCAGTTATAACCAATCAAAAATCAACTCGGATTATGCAAGTGTAGTGGAACAATCGGGGATTTATGCCGGAGATGAGGGGTATCAAATTAATGTGGGTAACCACACCAGTCTTAAAGGCGGTTTAATCACCTCAAGCCAACAGGCTGAAGACCAAGGCAAAAACCGCTTCAGTACGGGAACTCTTACCGCCCAAAACATTGAAAACCATGCGAATTATAAAGGCACTGCCTTTGGTGTTTCGGGTTCTGCCAGTATGGGTGGAGGAGAAAGTGCAAAAGAAGTGGGAGGGGCTAAGTTGATGACGTTTGGAAACAATACCCAAGAACAAAGGATTGATACGCAGACAGGTGATGTTACAACCAAAGCGGAAGGACAATTTTCTGTGAGTAAATCGATTGGTTTTGGTTATGACACAGGGAGTCAATCCAGTGTCACTAAGAGTGGTATTAATACTGCCAATATCGAAATCCGTAATGCAAATGCCCAATTAAGTAAAAGCGGTAAAACTGTTGCAGAGACGTTGTCTGCCATTAGGACGGATGTCACCAGTGAAAGTGCGGTCAAAAATTCGGGTGTTTTAGCGAATAATTTTGATAAAGACAGGGTTCAAAAAGAGCTGAATACACAGCTTGCCGTTACTCAAGAGTTTGATAAAAATCGACAGGATATTAAGGATGAATTATATGCTATTGTTGATAGTAAACGGGCTGAAGCAACTAACATTCGAAAACAAAATGGTGGTTATGATACTGGACATTCAATGAAGTTGGATGAGGAAGCTAAGAGCTTAGATGAAAAAGTGCGTTGGTTAGATATGGGATTGGGATTAGCACTTGGCAGTGTTGGGAACTCTAATACGCTTTGGGGAATGTATGCTACAACACAAGCGGACAGAGTTTATCGTTCTGTTACTGCACCGAAAGAAATCTGGTTCCAAAAATGTAATTCTTCTAATGGGGAATGTAACAGGAGAGAAAATAGCCGACAAATCTGGTCGTTGAACGACTTAACAGCGGAAGAACGACAAATATTGAGAGAAAATGGAAATCTCTTAACAATTTCTAATCCGGGGATTTTTAATGACAGAGAGGATGCGTTGAAAAATGCACAGAAGCAAAATACATCAGAAACCAATCAAAAGGGTATTATTACCATAATGAATCCACCCACAGGGGATTATAAAGGTTGGGGGGAATGGAAAATACTGACTTCATTGCCATCCGAATTGATGTATGCGGCTTATGACAAATTGAATGATAAATTTTTATGGGGAGGATTACCGCTGAGTAATTCCCAAAAAGCCAATCAAGATTTATATCTTCAAGCGATGAATCAAGGTTATAAAATAGATACCAGTAACCATAGTCGAGGAGGATTAACTGCAAGCATTTCCTTGCAAGATATGAATATTTGGAAAGGTGTGAAAAATGTTCCAATACGGAAATCTCGTTTTTATGGTACAGCAACAAATGTCCAGGCTTACGCAGAGCAATTACAAAGAAATGGATACAGCTATACAGGAGAAAACAGAAAAATCTATCAAAGTGGTGCTTATTCGGCTGTGCATCAAGCAGATTTTGTCGGCAATAAATGGGGATTGGGTTTACTTGGTAGTAACGAAGCAACAGGTGGAGCTTGCTGGCTTTGTTATTCACATAGCAGTTATTATGTTGAAGTGCCCGAGGCATACTTAAAAAATAAACAAGGGCAATATATTGATTACTCAGGGGATATGGTAAGTAAGGAAAATTCTGTTGGTAATCCTCAATATAAAGAATTTGAAAAAATTTGGGGGAAACCGAAACATAACGGTGACAATTCATCTATACCACAGTTAATAAAACCAGCTAATAATAGTGATAAGGATTTTTATAATGAGAAACCATTTTAACGTTATTTATTTTATTGCTTCTATTTCTTTATTATCAGGATGTTATCCATGTGGTTTTTTAAATTGGAATTGTGATCAGATTTCTAAAACTTTGTGGTATAAAAACTCTGAAAAATGTAGAGCTAGACAGCAAGAAATTGCTAGAAATAAAATAAAGTATACTGAAGAAATAGATATGGATATTTACCATAAATGCTTAAATGATCCTGACTATAAATTTGAGTTAGATACTAACTATTCAAGTAATTAGTTACAAATTTAGGTAAAATTTATGTTACAAAAGAAAATGGAGGTATTATGCTGAAAATGAGTATTGTAGCAATGATATCAATATTATTAACAGGCTGTTTTTTAATTAATCAGGTATATGACAAGCTATATGAAGATTGTTATGTGTCATCGGACTATATTAAAGGACTATCTAATGAGGAATATAAAATGCTAGCTAAAAAATGTGGGTGGAAAATGGAATGAAGTGATTAATAGTATTTTACTGATAATGTAAGTAATGGATAAACTTATTCTTGATATGGTATGGCTGGTGAATAAAGAAATCACCTTACCGAGCGGTAAAACCTTAACCGTCCTCACACCGCAAGTTTATTTGGTTTCCCGCAATCTTGACGTTACCACGCAAGGTGCTTTAATTTCGGCACGGGAAATCAGTGGGAATATCAAGGGTAACATTACAAACAGCGGTACCATTGCAGGTCGAAATCTGACCGCACTTTCAGCAGAACATTTGAACAATCAGGGGATTGTGCTGGGTAGTAGTGTCAATTTACTTGCCAAACAGAAGTTGGTGAATCTTGGAGGTAAAATTCAAGCCTTGGATTCTGCCGTACTGATGGGAAATCAAGGTGTAGAAATTGCAAGCCAAACCAGCAGTTCAGCCAATTATGATGGCTTTGGCAATCAATTTGCCCATACCAATCTGAATCGCCAAGCGGAAATTGATGTGAAGGGGCAGTTGCAAATTATCAGCCCGAAAGATGTCACACTCAAAGCAGCGAATCTCAATGCAGATGTTATTCACATTCAAGGGGATAAGGTAGATATTGGCACGGTATCGACAAGCAATAAACAGCATTATAACGCCAATTTGGATAACTATTCTCGCTTAGACCAACAGCAAGAAATCGGCTCAAAACTAAATGCCGCTAATCATATTTCCATTTTAAGCCAAAATGCGACCAGGGTTCGCCAAGCCGCTTTACACAGTAATAACGGCACCCTCGCCATCACATCAATTAATGGTGATATACAAATTCAAGAAGGACGTAATAAAGAACAACTTGCGTTTGGCGCCAAAAGTACACACAGCGGCACATTGCAAAAAACAACCGTCACCACAAAACACGACCACAGCTACGATATGGCGGAAGGTTCTGCGATTGATGGAAATCGTATCTTATTGCGTGCCGATAAGGGCAATGTCACTGTACAGGGTTCCTCAGTTGTGGGGGAAAAGGGCTTTACCGCAATAGCACAGAATATCGCTATCCAAGAAGCGGAAAATCGAATGTTTGAACAAGACTTTGAAAAAACGAGCAAATCGGGACTAATGGGCAGCGGAGGCTTTGGTTTTAGTGTTGGAATGCGTAAAGAAAGCGTGGAGAACGACCAAACCAAATACTACGCCCAAAAAAGCCAAGTAGGGAGTTTGAACGGTGATACAACGCTGATAGCAGATAAGCACTACAGCCAAAGTGCCAGCCACGTGACTTCGGTGAAAGGGAATGTCTCTATTCAAGCCGAACAAGTGGATATCGCCGCAGCAAGTGATAAATACGAAACCAACTACAAACGCACGTTTGAGCAGAAAGGGTTGACGATAGCGATTAACACGCCAATCCAAGCAGCGATAAATGCAGTGAAACAAGTAGCGGACTCGGTACAAACCGTAGGTGAAAGCAAAGATAACCGCATTAATGCCATGGCGGCAGCCAATGCAGGTTGGACGGCTTACCGAGCAGGGCAAACCCTTGGGCAGGTAGGGAAATCCCTGGGTGAATTAATGCAAAACGGCACCGTACCGACAGAAGCGGTGAGTGTTTCTATTACTTACAGTGAACAAAAAAGTGAAGAAACCCGCCGTACCGAAGGCAGCACGGCAAATAATAGCCAGGTGAATGCAGGCGGTAAAGTGATGATTCAAGCAAGCGGAGGCGGCAAACAATCGAATATCAATATCATCGGTTCAGATGTGGGTGGTAAACAAGGCACAGCCCTGATTGCCGATAATGACGTGAATCTCACAGCCCAACAGCAAACCCACCAAGAGCGTAGCCGAAATAAATCCAGCGGTTTTAATGCAGGGGTTGCTATTGCAGTGGGCAATGGCGTGTCTTTCGGCATAACCGCAGGGGGGAATTATGGCAGAGGCTATGGCAATGGAGATGACGAAACCTATCGAAACAGCCATATTGGCGACAGTTCAAGTCAAACCCTGATTCAAGCAGGCAATAACGCGACCCTAAAAGGGGCACAAGTACAGGGCAAAGGCGTAAGCTTGAATGCCGAGAACCTTCATATCGAAAGTTTACAGGACAAGATGAAATATCAAGGTAAACAAATGAACGTGAGCGGACAAGTCACTGTCGGTTACGGCTTCTCTGCTTCAGGCAGTTATAACCAATCAAAAATCAACTCGGATTATGCAAGTGTAGCGGAACAATCGGGGATTTATGCCGGAGATGAGGGTTATCAAATCAATGTTGAGAATCAAATTAATCTGATTGGAGGTGCAATTCTTTCTAATGCTGAGGCGTCAAAAAATAAACTCTCAGCCAAAATGTTTAGTTTTAAAGAAATCGAAAATCACGCCAATACTAAAGCAAGTGCGGTAGGATTAACGGCAGGATTTTCGATTGGGCGGGATCAAACCTCTGAGGAAGATAAGGAAAATAATCGTATTTATCGTACCCAAAGGGAGAAAAACGGAGAAACTTTTGAACAAGCGAACCCAAATAAAACGAATCGTAGCCCGATTGGATTTGGCTTAGGTGAAAATGATGTACACAGTGCCGATTTTTACGCATTAGCTAAAATTGGATTAACTAATTTATTGGGGAATAGTAAAAAAGCTGAAAATGCGTCAAGTACCACGTTATCGGTTATTAGTGAGGGGCAATTTGATATTAAAGACTCTCAGGGACAAGAAAATATCAAACAAATTACGAAAGGAACAAACGCACAAACCAACAGTTTACAAAAACAAAATTATCAAGATTTACAAAAAGAAGTTGAAACGGATTTGGCGATTAAGAAATCGTTTTACTCAAATGTGGCAGGCTTAACGGATGAAGCTTATCGCACCATGTTTATTGCTGAGCATCGGATGATGGCAGTGGAAACAGATGAAAAAGGTAATCCTGTAAAAGATCATAATCTTGAAAAAGACCTTGATGATGAGGCTCGTAAGGTGGTAGATAAAAAGCTACGGCAAGGTGAAATTACTCAAGCTGAGTATCAACAAGAGTTAGAGAATTATAAATATGATCAATTAGGTAAAGGTCGCAATATTTATCGGCTGAGAGAAGTCTCCGATCAAGAACGACAAAACTTGAAGCAAGTAACGTACACCGATCCTGTAACAGGAAAATCAGAAACGAGAACGGTAGTGGCGTTTAATGGAATTTTTAATGATGAAAATGCCGCGGCAAAATTTGCTTCCCAAAATTATGTGGCTAAGAAAGGAGAAAGCGGAAATATAGACACAAGAATCTATAAAGATATGTATTTTGTCCATCATCCTAAAGCTTCTAATCCTATTTCCGAATTACTGGTTGCCGGTTATGAAAAAATGTTTGAAACCTCTTTTGGTAATTTGTTAGGTATGGATAACTCCAGCTTACAGGTGAAGGGATTGATGGAAAATTATGGCAAAAATAATCTTTTTATCGGTGCGCATAGTCGAGGCACCTTGACGGTTGCTAACGCATTAAATGCCTTAGATACCAAAGAAAATCAGGAAAAGAAAATACTTTCCGGCACATTAGTCAAAATGGTGGGACCCGCTGCAGATGTAACGCGTTCTGATAATAGATTAAGCCGATTACAAACCGGAGAATCAAGAAATGAATCCAATAAGGAAGGTTCTATTCGTATTGAAAATCATGAATCAGATCCGGTGGGAAGTATGCCTTTATTGCTTGGCGGAAATCCGGCAACGATGAAGGATAACGAACATAATCATTGGCTAGGTAAAAAGCTCCTAGATATGTTTGGTGATGATTCATCGGTACACAATTGTCATGGATTAGGGCAAAAGCAATGTGTAACAGATGGTTATCGTAAAGAAGGGGATTTAATAATGAATAAAGAACAACGTATTTATGAGTTAAATAAAAAATAGGAGAATTAAAAATGATAAAAAAATGTTGCTTAACACTTTCTACAGTATTGCTATTAGGGTGCTCTTTTGGCGGCTTTAAGCCCCCCCCCCTTATTATAAGTGGAGACTTCATAATTCGATAGAATTATATCCACCGCTAAAAGAGGGGAGTTTTTTTGAATTATTAACTCGCCGTGAAAATGATATGCGAGCTTGCGGTATGGATCCTGTCGTGGGGGAAAGTGATTACCCAGAAGTGAATTTGTGCTTAGAGAAAAAAGGTTGGTATTTAGAAAGTGGTCCTGTTTGTGAAGAAAGAACAATGTGGAACAGACCTTTATGTATTGAGTGGCGAGCCAAGCATAGCAAACCGGATGCTAAGCCTTGGGGGTAAATGTAGTAAAACAAGTAACAGATTCTACCCAAAAGGTGGCGGGAGGCAAGGACAACCGCATTAATGCTATGGCAGCAGCCAATGCAGGTTGGACGGCTTACCGAGCAGGGCAAACCCTTGGGCAGGTAGGGAAATCCCTGGGTGAATTAATGCAAAACGGCACCGTACCGACAGAAGCGGTGAGTGTTTCTATTACTTACAGTGAACAAAAAAGTGAAGAAACCCGCCGTACCGAAGGCAGCACGGCAAATAATAGCCAAGTGAATGCAGGCGGTAAAGTGATGATTCAAGCAAGCGGAGGCGGCAAACAATCGAATATCAATATCATCGGTTCAGATGTGGGTGGTAAACAAGGCACAGCCCTGATTGCCGATAATGACGTGAATTTGACCGCCCAACAGCAAACCCACAAAGAGCGTAGCCGAAATAAATCCAGTGGTTTTAATGCAGGGGTTGCTATTGCAGTGGGCAATGGCGTGTCTTTCGGCATAACCGCAGGGGGGAATTATGGCAGAGGCTATGGCAATGGAGATGACGAAACCTATCGAAACAGCCATATTGGCGACAGTTCAAGTCAAACCCTGATTCAAGCAGGCAATAACGCGACCCTAAAAGGGGCACAAGTGCAGGGCAAAGGTGTGGTCTTAAATGCCGAAAACCTTCATATCGAAAGTTTACAGGACAAGATGAAATATCAAGGTAAACAAATGAACGTGAGCGGACAAGTCACCGTAGGTTATGGTTTCTCCGCTTCAGGCAGCTACAGCCAATCCAATATTAAATCGGATTATGCAAGCGTAGTGGAACAATCGGGGATTTATGCCGGTGATGAGGGTTATCAAATCAATGTTGGGAATCACACCAGTCTCAAAGGCGGTTTAATCACCTCAAGCCAACAGGCTGAAGACCAAGGCAAAAACCGCTTCAGTACGGGAACTCTTACCGCTCAAAACGTTGAAAACCATGCGAATTATAAAGGTACTTCCTTTGGTGTTTCGGGTTCGACAAGTATGGGAGGCGGTGAAGCTGCAAAAGAAGTCGGCGGGGCTAAGTTGATGGCGTTTGGTTCAAATACTCTTGAAACCGGCAAAGATGAAAATGGCAACCCGACCAAAATATTAAAAGGCGATTTTAATGGCAGACTTTCAGCCGGTATGGGTTATGACAAAGCGTCTCAATCGAGTATCACGCACAGCGGAATTAATACGAAAAACATCGAAATTAGGGATAAAACAGCTCAACTTGAAAAGACGGGTAAAACCGTAGATGAAACTTTGTCTGAAATAAAAACGGCGGTAACGACCGAAACCGCTCAGGCGAATTCAGGCAAGTTGGACAATCAATTTGATAAAGACAAGGTATTAAAAGAGCTAAACGTTCAAGTGAAAGTGACGAAAGACTTTAGAGAAAATGCTTTCAGCACAATCAATGCCTATGTAGAACCAAAACAAGCGGAATTACGAGCCAAAATTAAAGAAGCCAAAACGGAGGAAGAAAAGACCGCACTTTATGATGAAATTTATAAACGGCAATATCAAAAACGATTGCTTGAAACGGTAGTTGGAATGGCGAGCGGAACACCTGAAATCGCCATCACCCAAGGCACGTTACAACTTGCTGCTACCAAAATGCGAGAGGAAACGCTGAAAAATTCACGGCTATTTAAGGGAATTAAAGATGCGAAAACAGGACAACAAGTGTTACGCAATGATTCCTATGATAGTGGGTATTTTGATGGTGTGAAACTGGGTGGTGTGAGGATTGATGTGAAGGCGATTTGTGATTCTTCCGTTGGTCGTTGTGTAGATAATGCCGATGGATCAAAGACATTTTATGGAAATAAAAATTACACATTATTTGATGCGATTGACCCGACTATAAATAAAAATGAAGGAGTTAATAAATTATATGGACCAACAGGTGGTTTCCAATCTATTGAAGGAGGATGGTATTTAGGGGACATCGTGATTCCTTATAAACCAGGTGATTTATCTGATAAAGTGATTGAATCTTTTGCAGGAAATCATGATTTTAAAGGAGGGCAAATATGGGGATTTTATGACAAGGATGGAAATACTGCAGAAAAAGACCCTATCACACAAGTTCGTGCGGATATTACAACTGTTGTGGCAATTCCTGTATCAGCTCCATTTGCCTTATCTGATTTAATGTCATCCGACATGGTAGAAGTTCTGATGAAAATAGGGGGGCAATAATATGAAAAATTGGTATGTTCTCGTTATTTCATTTTATTTAACAGGATGTTATTTTCATAATGGGTGTTGGTATAGTCCACAAAATGTAAGTTGTGTTGATAAAGGAGGGGCATATCCATATATCGCATTTTTCCAAAAAACTGAAACTATAGGGCATACGGATACTGCTCAACGGTGGGTTGATGTCAAGCTATGTGGAGGGGTTAATATATCTAAGAAAGAAAATTCTTTTAATATAAAAGGAGATAGAGATAACAATATGGTTATTATTCCAGAAGTTGTAGAGCGATTTGAAAAATGTATGGGAAGTAAAGGATATATCCGGCTTAAAGGATATGATTGTGGAAATCAAAACCCTAAATGGAGTACGGGAAAATGTAATTTATGATATACCAATCTATTGACGGAGGGTGGTATTTAGGGGATATAGTGATTCCTTATAAACCGGGAGATTTGTCTGATAAAGTGGTTGAATCTTTTGCAGGAACTCATGATTTAATTGGAGGGCAGGTTTGGAGATTTTATGACAAAGATGGAAATACTGCAGAAAAAGATCCGATAGCGCAAGTTCGTGCGGATATTACAACTGTTGTGGCGATTACTGTAGCAGCCCCATTTGCCTTATCTGATGTAATGTCATCTGATATGGTAGAAGTTCTTATGAAAATAGGAGGGCAATAAATGAAAAAGGGTATTTTTATAATGTTATTAATTTTACTAAATGGATGTTTATATTATGATTTTGAGGGAGAATGCTTTAGACCTATTATTCAAACAGTCTCTAGTAGTAATTGTTATCGGAACAGGGGAAAACCTTACCCTGTTATAGCTGGTTACCAAAAACAGAATAGTATTGGAAATACAAATCCTCAACAAAGATTAAATGATATTAGATCCTGTGGTTCAAATGAAAGTTTATATGATTTTAAGGTAGGGTACGAGAAGTTTCGTGCTTGTATGTCTTCTAAAGGATATATTTATTTTCACCCGGCAGAATGTGGCACACAAAATCCTAAATGGAGTACGGGAAAATGTAATTTGTGATATTTAACACTGTTGGAAAGGGGGGCGTTTTGTCGGTGCAGCAGCAAATTCAGAATATTACGATGGCGTATCGACTACATTTGGTCAGGCTTCTCACAATCAGGATTTTGTCGCCTTGCCTCCGGTGATTTTAGGTGGTAATACGGTGACAGGTGGCGCTTGCGGAGAACTTTGTTATTCACATAGTGGATATTATGGAAAAGTGCCAGATGAATTTTTGAAGGGAGATAATAATCAACCGCTATTAGATCAAAATGGTAAGGAAATTGAAAACCAAGAATATAAGGATTATGTAAGATTATGGGGAAAACCTCAAAAAGATCAGAATGGAAATCTTATTAATACTTCCGCACCAAATATTTTAATTCGAGACAAAGATGGGAAATTTCATTTAAGAAATAGCTCATCAGGTAACGGGATTTTTGAATATGGAGGAAGAAAGTATTATGAAAATATTTATTAAGTTGTTTTTACTTTTTATAAGCTTATTGGGAATAGTCTCTTGTACTCCCCGTATGATGGAGAGGTTATGGAACGGATATTATTCACAGCAGAAAGCCGTGGAAGAGTATGATAAAAAACGAGATGCCTTTTATGCGAAGGAAACTATTGAACAAAAGGAACTGAGAAAAAAAATAGGCAAATTTGCTTTAATATTTCTGGAGCATATTCAGGAAATTGGGATCAAATAAAATATGTAGATTGTATGTAAGAAAGAGGTTCACCAATTTATAGAGGTGGAAATTAATCTGACTACTCAAGCAAGTAGTAGCGGCAAACAAGGCACAGTCCTGATTGCCGATAATGACGTGAATCTGACAGCCCAACAACAAACCCACAAAGAGCGTAGCCGAAATAAATCCAGTGGTTTTAATGCAGGGGTTGCTATTGCAGTGGGTAATGGCGTGTCTTTCGGCATAACCGCAGGAGGCAATTACGGCAGAGGCTATGGCAACGGCGATGATGAAACCTATCGAAACAGCCATATTGGCGATAGTTCAAGTCAAACCCTGATTCAAGCAGGCAATAACGCCACCCTCAAAGGGGCACAAGTGCAGGGCAAAGGCGTAACCTTGAATGCCGAGAACCTTCATATCGAAAGTTTACAGGACAAGATGAAATATCAAGGTAAACAAATGAATGTCAGCGGACAGGTGACGGCAGGTTATGGTTTCTCCGCCTCAGGCAGTTACAGCCAATCTAACATCAACTCGGATTATGCAAGTGTAGTGGAACAATCGGGGATTTATGCCGGAGATGAGGGTTATCAAATTAATGTGGGTAACCACACCAGTCTCAAAGGCGGTTTAATCATCTCAAGCCAACAAGCGGAAAATGAGGGCAAAAACCGCTTTAGCACAGGCACGCTCACAGCCCAAAACATTGAAAACCATTCAAATTATAAAGGCACTGCCTTTGGTGTTTCAGGTTCGACAAGTATGGGAGGCGGTGAAGCTGCAAAAGAAGTCGGCGGAGCTAAGTTGATGACGTTTGGAAACAATACCCAAGAACAAAGGATTGATACGCGGGCAGGTGATGTTACAACCAAAACAGAAGGGCAGCTTTCTTTGAGTAAATCGATTGGTTTTGGTTATGACACAGGGAGCCAATCCAGTGTCACTAAGAGTGGTATTAATACTGCCAATATCGAAATCCGTAATGCAAATGCCCAATTAAGTAAAAGCGGTAAAACTGTTGCAGAGACTTTGTCTGCAATTAGGACGGATGTCACCACAGAAAGAGCGGTCAAAAATTCGGGTGTTTTGGTGAATAATTTTGATAAAGACAGGGTTCAAAAAGAACTCAATACACAGCTTGCCGTTACTCAAGCATTTGATAAAAATCGTATAGAGGCGAAACAAGAACTTTATGATATTGCCGATAAAAAACGAGCTGAAGCAGTAAGCATCAGAAGAGGTACTTACATTGATGGAAAAAGTGGTTATAACACTGATAAATCATTAGAGTTGGATAATTTTGCAGATAAAGTAGAAAAAGTAGCGTTCTATTTAGATGTGGCACTAGGTTCTCTTTACTCTTTTGGTAGTCCAACTGCAACAGCATATATGGCAACGGCAGTTAGCACGGATCCTATTGTGCGTGCTGCTTTATCTCCGGAACAAATTTGGATGACCACCTGTAAACAAGATTCTCTTTATTGTGCAGATAATAACTTAGACGGAACTAAGCGTCCGACAGAGAATGGTAAAGCACAAATTGGCGATAAACGCCAAATTTTTGACATTTCAGAGCTAAAACCATCAGAAGGTAATTATACAATTACAGTTTCCAATAATGGCATCCTAAATCCACTTGACGATGCTCTTAAAAATGCAATCAAACAAAATTCTTGGGAAACCAATAAAGATGGTGTTGCTGTTATATATAATCGACCAACAGGCAATCCTATATCAGAATTACTTTATGCGGCTTATGATAAAACCAATGATTTATTGGGTGGAAGGCTACCACTTACTACGGCAGAAAAAGCGAATGTGAAACTTTATCAGTATGCGAAACAAAATGGGTATCAACTTGATTTAAGTAATCACAGTCGTGGTGGTTTAACCGCAAGTGTGGCTTTACAAAACGCAAATAGAAATGGTCTCAAAAATATTCCAATTCGTGAATCACGGTTCTTTGGTACAGCAACGAATGTTCAGGACTATACTAATCAATTAGCTTCAAATGGTACATATATCTATAAAACAAGCGATGGTAGTATCAAAACTTCTGATAGCTATGGAATTACAAAATCGGCAGTCCACTATTCTGATTTCGTTGGGCGTTCACCATTAATCACACTTCGCAGTAAATTTATTGTAGGTGGTAATCAACCAACTGGTGGTGTAGATGATGCTTGGTTTATGTATTCACATAGTAGTTATTTTGCGGAGGTGCCTGATCCCTATCTTAAAAATGAGCAAGGGCAATATATTGATAAGAAGGGAAGTGTAGTTGATGAGAATAACAGAGTAGCAAATGATTATTTTGATGAATTTAAAGAAAAATGGAAACCTAAAAATAAATGGGATAATCCATCATTACCTATAATTATTTATTCACAAGGAGTAAAGAAGAATGAAAAATAAAATATTACTTGTTATTTCCATATTGTTATTTGGATGTTCTACATATCAAGGTGATTTTATTGTTAGATGGTGGGGTGGAGATTATTCAGTAAAAAGCTCTGCAGAAGTTTTTAAAAAAAAAGAAAAAGAATTTTATGAGAATGAGTCTATAGGAAAAAAATATTAAGAAAGAAAAATGAGAGCAGATGTTCTATTTTATCTAAACATATTTTAAATAAAAAAAGGCAAATATATAAAGGTAAGGATTTAACTTTTGAAAATATATATACTCAATGCATGGGTGCTAATGGTACATTTATTTACCCTTATGTAAATAATGCGAAACTTGATTGGTTAAAAGATGAAGAACTTAGATTTAAAAATTAAATAAGGCAAAATTACTACTACTTAGATCGAAGTGCCGAAGTTGATACAGTGAGCGTAGCCGAAATAAATCTAGCGGTTTTAATGTCGGCATTGCCTACGGTGGTTTTATAGTAGATGTACCTAGAGCATCAATCTCTCCAAATATAAAACCCTGCCATTGCAGGGCTTTATCTATTAATAATTAGTTTGTGATACCTTTGTGTCTCAATAAGGCGTCTAATTGTGGCTCTCGTCCACGGAAGCGTTTAAATAATTCCATTGGTTCTTCGGAGCCACCGCGGGTTAAGATTTCATCTAGGAAAGATTTACCGGTAATCGGGTTAAAGATTCCCTCTTCTTCAAAGCGTGAGAAAGCATCAGCCGAGAGAACTTCCGCCCATAAATAGCTATAGTAACCCGCTGCATAGCCACCTGCGAAAATGTGGCTGAAACTGTGTGGGGTTCTTGCCCAATCTACGCCTTTCATCACGGCAACTTGAGATTTGACCGCTTTTAACGTATCCAAAATTTGATTGGTTTTTTCAGGGGCAAAGGTGTGGTGTAAACGGAAATCGAAAATGCCAAATTCAAGTTGACGTAAGATAAACATCGCTGCTTGGAAGTTTTTGGCTTTCAATAATTGGGTGAGTTTTTCTTTTGGCAAGGGTTCACCGGTTTCATAATGACCGGAAATAAACGCAAGTGCCTCTTCTTCCCAGCACCAGTTTTCCATAAACTGACTTGGCAATTCTACCGCATCCCAAGGTACGCCATTGATACCGGCTACATCCGATACTTCAATTTGCGTGAGCATATGGTGAATACCATGACCGAATTCGTGGAATAGCGTTGTTACTTCATCGTGTGTAAACAATGCCGGTTTATCGCCGATGGGTGCGTTAAAGTTGCAGGTTAAATAAGCGACCGGTGTTTGGATTGAACCGTCAATTTTACGTTTTTTGCCGATACAATCATCCATCCACGCGCCACCGCGTTTGTTTTCGCGGGCGTAAAGATCAAGATAAAAACTTCCGCGGATTTGATCTTTTTCATCAATTAAATCAAAGAAACGAACGTTTTTATGCCAAGTATCCACATCAAAACGTTCTATCGCTCGGATATTGAAAATACGTTTGACCAACTCAAATAGACCTGAAATCACGCGATCTTCAGGAAAATACGGGCGAAGTTCTTCATCGTTAATAGCATATAAATGTTGTTTTTGTTTTTCGCTGTAAAAGCCGATATCCCAAGGAGCAAGCTCTGTTACACTAAAATTCTTTTCACAATAGTCTTTCAGTTCTTGTAATTCTTTTTCCCCCTGTGGTTTTGCCCGTTCTGCCAAGCTATCCAGGAAATCTAAAACCTGCTGTGGGTTTTCTGCCATTTTTGTGGCAAGGGAAAGCTCGGTATAAGTGCCAAAGCCGAGTAATTTTGCCAACTCTACACGCAAAGTTAGGATTTCTTCCATAACCAGACTGTTGTCCCATTTGCCTGTATTCGGGCCTTGCTCTGAGGCTCGTGTAGTGTAGGCGCGATACATTTCTTCACGTAACGCACGGTTTTCGCAATAGGTCATCACCGGTAAATAGCTAGGGATTTCAAGGGTAAAACGATAGCCTTTTAAACTTTTGCTTTCGGCAGATTGTTTTGCCGCCAGTAGGGCGGATTCGGGTAAGCCGGAGAGCTCTGCTTCATCTTCAATGATTTTTTCCCAGCCCATGGTGGCATCGAGTACATTATTGCTGAATTGTGAATTGAGTTCTGATAAGCGTGCTGAAATTTCACCGTAGCGTTTTTGTTTTTCTTCCGACAGGCCGATTCCGGAAAGATCAAAATCACGTAGTGAATTTTCAATCGCTTTTTTTTGCGCTACGGAATAAGTGGCAAATTCAGGGCTGTTTTTAAGTGCTAAATAAGCGTTATAAAGTCCTTTATGCTGTCCCACCCAAGTGCTATATTCAGAAAGTAACGGAAGGCAGGCTTGATAGGTTTGTCTTAATTCGGGGCTATTTTTTACGGAGTTTAAGTGAGAAACCGGAGACCAAGCACGGCTTAGGCGATCACTGGCTTCCGTTAAAGGTAAAATAAAGTTTTCCCAGGTAAAGTGCGGTTGATTTAGCACCTGTTCTATCGTATCGCGGCAATCTTGAATAAGTTTTTCAATTGCAGGTTGAATATGTTCCGGAGTGATTTGTGAGAAAGGCGGTAAGCCTTGAAGATTAAGTAATGGATTTGACATAACTGTTCCTTTTTTTTAAACCGTTCTTTATGTGACGGCAAATTCTATAATATCAAGGTTGAAAAATCTAAAAAATCAGCAATAATTGCTTGTATTCTACGATTCTAGGAACATTATGAAGTACGTTTATATTTTATTGGGTTTTCTTTCTCTCGGGCTCGGTATTATTGGTATTTTTCTCCCGATTTTACCGACAACGCCATTTCTTTTACTCACTTTATTTTTCTTTGCCAAAGGTTCAAAACGTTTGGAGGCTTGGTTTCTTCGTACCTCCGTTTATCAGAAGCATTTAAAATCCTTTAATGAACGTCGTGCAATGACAAAGAAAACGAAGATTTCGATTTTGTTTTTTTCTACTACGATGTTGTTGAGCGGTTTTTATTTCACACCGAGTGTTGTCGGTAGAAGTATTATTGCGGTGTTGATCGCCGTAAAATATTGGTTTTTCTTATTCTGGATAAAAACCGAAGAAATAGAAAACGAACCGATTCGGGAAAATGAGGCTGAAAATGAATAACTTTTCCTTATTCGGTTTAAAAAGTGCGGTCATTTTTTCCATTCTTTTTATTCTGAGTGGTTGTGATAAATTAAACAGTCCGAAGTCGGAAAATCAACCTGAATCAACGATTTCATCGGAACAGTCGGCTCAAATTTTGGAATCCTATCGTGAGAATTTAATTCGTGGTATGAGGTTTGAGCCTGTTTTAGAACCTTGGCAAGTAAAAGAGGAAGAACAACTCTCGCTTATTCGTGATTTATTTGAAGGTTTGACGGCTTATGACGCCCAAGGAAATATTGTGCCGGCCGCAGCCGAAAGTTGGCAAACGCAAGATAATAAAATATGGCGGTTTGTTTTGCGTGAAGGTTTAATGTGGTCAAATGGCGAACCTTTAACGGCGCAAGATTTTGTGTTTTCTTGGCAGGCGCTTTCCCAATCGCAAACACCGCTGAAATCTTATTTATTATATTTGAATTTGAAAAACGCAAAGGCGGTTTTGGATAAAAAACAGCCGCTTAAAGATCTTGGAATCTCAGTGGAAAATGACCGCACTTTGTTGATTTCTTTAGATAAACCCACGCCTTATTTGCCGGAAATGCTGGCTCATATCGCATTGCTGCCACAATATAGGGATTCAAGCCTGCAGGTATCAAATGGCGCTTATATGTTTTCATCACGTGATGGAAAGGGTATCCATTTAGTGAAAAATCCATATTATTGGAAGAAAGAGAGTGTGTCGTTCAAACGGGTGGATTATATACCTTACGATGGAGAAGCATCTCTTTCCGGATTGGATGTCGTGTGGGATATTGGAGATACAACAAATAACGTTCAGTATTTTCCAAAACTATGTAGTTATTTTTATGAGTTTAATTTGCGTGATCCCAAATTAACCGATCCTTTAGTGAGAAAAGCGATAGCCTCGCTGGTTTCTGTTGTCAACATTACTCATAATGAAATGCCAACCGGCATTCCAAGTTCTTATTTTTTACCGAAAGCGATGCTGCAAGGAGTAGATTCAAAGTGGGAACCTGTGGTCGCGGAGCAGTTACTGGCGCAAGCTAAAATTACTGAAAAGCAGCCGTTAATTTTGCAGCTTAGTTATGATGACACTCCACTACAGCGTAATATTGCCAATCGACTGGCACGACAATTATCGGAATCGGATTTATTACGTGTGGAAACACAACCGATGAGTTGGCAACAGTTGCAAAAGAAACGAACAAAAGGGGAATTTCAATTGATTCGCTCCGGTTGGTGCGGGGATTTTAATCATCCTATGGCGTTTTTAGGTCTATTTTATTCAAAAAGTCCGGATAATAAGAGCGGTTACGCTAATTCAAAATACGATAAACTTTTTGAGCAGGCGTTAAAAAGCACATCAGAAAAAGAGCGGTCGGAAATTTACTTAAAATTAAGTGAGATCATTGAACAAGAAAATGTCGTTCTTCCACTGTTTCAATATACTATACCGGTTTATATTGCATCTTCGGTAATGGGAGCGAAACAAAACCCGATCGGATCGATTTCCAGCAAAGATCTGTGGCGAAAAGTAGAAACCCCCGAATAACCAATAATAAAAATGCCCCGTCAGGAAACGAACGAGGCATTTATTGGTTAATTGTCTTTATCTTTTTTAATTTCTTCGCATTTCTCAATATCGCTACATTTGCCGTAAAGGTACAAACTATGAGCTTTTAATTGAATGCCGTATTGTTCGCTGATTTCTTTTTGGCGTTGTTCGATAAGATTATCAGAAAACTCAAATACTTTACCACAATCTTCACAGATGATGTGGTCATGATGTTCTGTCGGGGCGAGTTCAAAAACCGATTTATTTCCTTCAAAATTGTGGCGAATTAAAATATGTGCTTCGTCAAATTGGTTTAATACGCGATAAACCGTTGCCAGACCGATATCGCTCCCTTGTTCTAACAAAATTTTGTACACATCTTCTGCCGAAAAATGCTCATTTTTGTGATTTTGCATTAACGCTAAAATAGTTAAGCGAGGTTCGGTAATTTTTAAACCTGCTTTTTTTAGCAATTTAATATTTTCTTCAGACATAAAGTTTCCTTTTTTCAGAATGTTAGGCGAGCTCAGCTAAACACATTTCTTCATAAATTTGTTTACACCATTTTTCTACGCGTTCCGCCGTCAGCTCCGGTTGGCGATCTTCATCAATACATAAACCGATGAAGGTGCCGTCGTCTAATAGTGCTTTTGAGGCTTCAAAAGTGTAACCATCCGTTGGCCAATTACCAACAACGATTGCGCCACGCGGTTCAACAATATCGCGTACTGTGCCGATAGCATCACAGAAATAATCCGCATAGTCTTCTTGATCGCCGCAACCGAAAATTGCTACTAATTTGTCGGTAAAGTCAATTTCTTCTAGTGTTGGGAAAAAATCATCCCAATCGGCTTGGGCTTCACCATAATACCAAGTAGGGATACCAAAAAGTAAAAAATCATAGGCTTCAATATCTTCTTTTGAGGTTTTTGCAATATCGCGAATATCCACTAATTCATTGCCTAATTGTTTTTGAATCATTTTGGCGATATTTTCGGTATTGCCCGTATCGCTACCATAAAATAGACCCACTACTGCCATCTTTCTTTCCTTCGAATAAATGTTTAAAAGCTATAAAAATTAAGGGGAATGCCCCCTGTTAATCGCACGAACTATAGCATAAATCAATTCTCATTTGAACCAATTAATTCTTATTTAAAAACCGATTGATTGCCCGAATGACAAACTCGGGTTTTTCTGCATGAACCCAATGTCCACAACCGTTTACCGTAAATGAAGTCGCATTCGGAAATTGTTCTAAAATACGGGCGGTATCTTCCACTTTAATGTAAGATGAATCCCCCCCTTTGATAAATAATGTCGGGGTGTCAACCTGAACGGATTGCCAATCCATCAAATGTGGGTAATTATTGAAAAGTGCGGTCAGATTGAAACGAAAAAATTCAGGTGAACCGGGTTCAAAAGATTTCAGCATAAATTGTACCACCGCGGGATCTTGGATTTCCCGTTCTAAAATCGGTTTGGCTGCTTGACGGCTTCGTGGCGTAGCGTTCTTGACAGAAAACAGCCCTTTAAATACATCTTGATGTCTTTCGTTCCCATAAACAATAGGCGCTATATCAATGACAATTAATTTTTCAACGATTTCAGGATGAAGTGCGGTCAATTTCATTGAAGTTTTTCCACCCATAGAATGTCCGATCAAAATCACTTTTTCTAATTTGAGGTGCTGAATGAGAGCGAATACATCTTCTGCCATTAGATCGTAATTCATTGATTCCGAATGAAAACTTTGTCCATGGTTACGTAAATCAACCCGCAAGATAGAATAATTATCACTAAAGGCACGTGCGATAACGCCAAGATTATTCATATCGCCGAATAAACCGTGAATAAAAACCAGCGTAGGTTGATTAATTGCTTGTTTTGTTTGGTGAAATTGATAGTTCAATAATTGAGAATTAGGCATATTTTCGCGTGAGAATTTGTGAGGAAATCGTTATAATGAGCGAAAATTTTAGCAAATGGAGAGACAAAAATGAAGATAATTGAAGTGGATGAAGAATTGTATCAATACATTGCAAAGCAGACTCAATCTATTGGTGAAAGTGCCTCGGATATTCTTCGCCGTTTGCTTAATTTGCCGGCCAATTCGAGCAGCACCTTAGATTTCGTTTCTTTTGATGATTCAATGAAGAAAAGTGCGGTCAAATCTAATGCCGTTTCGACAAAAGCAACTAATTCGAATAACACATTTCAATCACAGGCTAAAGATGTTGTAGAGCCAGTCGCACCTAAAGTGGTGAAAAAACAATCGAACGAAGCCATTAATCAGATTTCGGATAAAGTTCGTGCTTTATTGGGATCTGTCGAATTTAGAGAAGAGAGCAAAGCCGTAGTGCGTTTTTTGGCGATTTTACGTGTGCTTTATCGTACGAATCCGGAAAGTTTTGCTCAAGCCACCGAGTCTTTACAAGGACGCACCCGTGTTTACTTCGCCCGTGATGAAGCGACATTATTGATGGCAGGTAATCATACCAAGCCAAAACAAATTCCGGATACGCCTTACTGGGTGATCACCAACACAAATAGCGGACGTAAAATGCTGATGTTGGAAGGTGCAATGCAATCTATGAATTTGCCGGAGAGTTTGATTGACGAAGTGCGAGCGTATTTTGTCAGTAACTAAATTATTCCCTTGGCAGGTTTTTGCCAATGATCCTCTGTATTGTGAAAAAGTCGCATTGCGTTCATCGCAAGGTGAACTTTTTACTTGGATCGATGTTGCCTATAAAATCAATCAGATGGCGGCATTTTTGCAAATGCGCGGCATAACGGAGGGGATTACATCTAAAAGTGCGGTCGCTTTTTGTGGTAAAAATTCAGAAAGCATCCTTTTCCTCTATTTGGCGGCGATTCAATGCGGTGTCAAGATTCTCGGTTTAAACCCGGCATTTCCTGATGAAAGAGTGAATGCGTTATGTCGGGAATATGGCGTTGATTTATGTTTGCGCGATGAAGATCTCACGCAGGCTTACTCCGTTTCTGCACCGTGTGTTTTTACTACGGCGGATTTTTCTCAACCTGCAACGATGACGCTAACATCAGGTTCAAGCGGTATACCGAAAGCAGTGGTGCATAATGTTCAATCTCATTTGGACAATGCTGTCGGCGTGTGTCGATTAATGAATTTTGATTGCACGCAATCTTGGTTATTTTCCCTGCCGTTGTATCACGTTTCAGGACAAGGGATTGTGTGGCGTTGGCTGGCTTGTGGCGCAGCGTTGCATTTTCCACAAGCGGATTTTTACGCTTCCTTATTGCAATCTACCCACGCTTCATTAGTGCCGACCCAATTGCAGCGTTTACTTGATTATTTGGCACAACACCCTCAAGTTGACTTCAGTACGCGTCATATTTTATTGGGTGGCGCACATATTCCGGTCGAGCTCACACAAAGGGTTTGCCAATATGGTATTGCCTCGTATAGCGGTTATGGTATGACGGAAATGGCATCAACGGTTTTTGCGAAAAAGTCCGATGATTTTTCTGGCGTGGGACAGCCGCTTTTCGGACGAGAGTTTCGGTTGGTGAATGATGAAATCTGGCTTAAAGGTGCAGGGCTTGCTTTAGGATATTGGAAAAATAATGAAATTAAACCGCTGACAAATGAGGAAGGTTGGTTACAGACCAAAGACAAAGGCATTTGGCAAAATAATGAATTGGTGATTGTCGGGCGTTTAGATAATATGTTTATTTCCGGTGGAGAAAATATTCAGCCGGAGGAAATTGAAAAGCAACTTTTACAATCAGGTCTCGTGAAACAAGCCTTTGTATTACCGAAGGAAGATGCAGAATTTGGTGCGAGGCCGGTAGCGATTCTCGAGTTTCACGAACGGTTCACGGAAAGTGCGGTCGAAAAGTTACGCATTTTTTTACAAGAACGTTTAGCCCGTTTTAAGCTGCCCGTTGCTTATTATATGTTGCCCTCAAATTTACAGCAGGGCGCAATTAAAATTTCACGTAAGGTGTTGACGCAATGGTTAGCGCAGCAAAAATATGACAAATAGAAAATATAACAACATAGGAAGAATATGAAATTATCCCGTTTTTTAACCGCACTTTCCGCAAGCCTTATTATGGGCTTCGCGTTATCTTATCCGGCTGTGGCGGAGCAGGCGAAATTTTTACCGACCGAGCAAAGCTTGAAGACTGATTTGGCGGCTGCGCAGGAAATGGCTGATGGAGAGTTGAAAAAAGCGAAAATAGAACAGTTGCAAGCTTCGCTTAATTTGTTGCAACGCATTCAAACCCAGCAAAAAAATAATGACGAACTAGATGATGCCCTGAACAGCGCGGATGCGGAGATCCAAAAAAATAACGCGGAGTTACAGGGGCTGAAGAAATCATTGGAGCAGGTAAAATCTGATGATTATAAGGAGAGCTCATTAGATAATTTACAAGAGACCCTTGATAAACTAAATGCTCAGCAGCAGGAAACGCAAATTGAATTGACAGCGGCTAATACTTTGGTTGCCGGACAGAGTTCCGTCTCAGAACGTGCACAAACCGCATTGGCGGATAATTTAAAACGTAGCCAAGAATTGAATCAACAACTTTCCGATAGCTCGTTAAGTAGCGAATTGCAACAACAATATCAGTTGGAGTTGCAGCTTATTGATCTTAAAAATAAGGCCAATCAAACGTTATTGAAAAACAGTGATCAGCTTTCTTTGCTTTACCAAAGTCGCTATGACTTGTTGAATATGAAACAGCAGCTTCAGCAACAACAAATAGCGGCAATTCAAGAAGTAATTAACCAAAAAAATCTAGAACAAAGCCAAAATAAGGTTGAACAGGCACAGCAACGCCAGCAAAGTGCGGTTAAAAATGACTACATTCAAAAAACCTTGGATTTTAATGCTCAGTTAAGTCAGTTGTTGCTACAGCAAACGGAAAAAACAAACACATTAACGCAAGATGAGCTCAGAATGCGTAATGTATTGGATAACTTAACTCAAACGCAACGTACCCTTGATGAACAAATTAGTGCTTTACAAGGAACGTTGGTGCTTTCACGCATTATTCAACAACAAAAACAAAAATTACCGACAAACTTAAATATTCAAGGGCTATCAAAGGAAATTGCCGATTTACGGGTGCAAATTTTTGATATTACCCAACGCCGTAATGAGCTATACGATCTTGACGCCTATATTCAAAAAATTGAAACGGACGAAAATCAAACCTTTACAGTGGCAGAAAAGACACAGTTAATAAGTTTGTTTACGGAACGCCGTAAAATGGGGTCTGATCTTATTAAATCATTAAATAATCAGTTAAATTTGGCGATTTCTTTAGAACTCACCCAACAGCAAATTACGCAGATTAGTGATCAAATTCAGTCAAAGTTGGAACAACAAAGTTTTTGGGTGAAAAGTAATAATCCGATAAATTTGGATTGGTTGAAAATGTTACCAATGTCATTAAATGAACAATTTAATGGTATCGTGAAACATCTAGGATTGCCGACTAATTATGACAATTTGCCGTCATTACTCACTTATGCCTTTATCCTACTACTGGTCGGCGGGGCGATTTTAAAATTCAAACCAAGAATTAAACAACGTTTGGCAATGATCAACGGTGAAATAAATACATTGCGAGCGGATACCCAATGGCACACACCGATGGCATTGATATTAACCGGTTTATTAAATTTATCCGGCACGCTTTGGTTTTTAGCGGTTTGTCAATTAATCGGCTTTTTCTTCTTCCGTAATCCGCAGGAATTTTGGGATTGGTCGTTCCGAATGGCGGGATACTGGTGGTTCTTTAACGTGTGGTTTGCGATTTATCGTCCAAACGGCATTTTTGTGCAACATTTTGGCTTTGCTCAAGCGGATGCGGAAAGATTTCGTGGCGTAGTAAAACGTATCATTATTGCGGTTGTGCTGTTATTAAATACTTCGGTATTTAGCCACGTGATGGATAATGGTTTGGCAAATGATGTATTGGGTGAACTGATTACCATTGCCTCGCTTGTTTTCTGTCTTGTGATTATTGCACCGCGTTTTAATCGTGCATTGCGTGCTTATGAAGAACATCAATCACAGCGTAATAATATCATCGTAAAAGTGATTCAGATTCTACTGCAACTCACACCAATCGGGTTTATCATCTTAGTAGTGTTGGGATATTACTACACTGTGTTGAATCTTATCCAACATATTATCAATTCTTATATTGCTTGGTGTATTTGGTTTATTCTACGTAACGTCATTTATCGTGGTATTACGGTATCCTCACGCCGTTTGGCTCATCGCCGTTTAATGGAAAAACGTCGTCAAAAAGCGGAAGAATTTAACGATGGTTCGCCTTCGGACGATGTGGTTGTAATGAATGATCAAGAGGAAGGATTAGCGTTAAATGAAGTGAGAAATCAATTGTTACGTTTTGCCGATCTCTTTATCTGGACGGCATTATTCGCCATTTTCTACTTTGTTTGGTCGGATCTCGTCACGGTTGCCAGCTATTTACGGGATATTACGTTATGGCAACAGATTTCTGTTGTAGATGGTGCGAATGTAACGGAAAGTATCACGCTCTTTAATTTATTGGTCGCTTTGGTTATCGTGGTGATCACATATGTATTGGTACGGAATATTTCAGGTATTTTAGAAGTGATGCTTTTCTCACGTCTGAAATTATCACAAGGAACGCCTTACACTATCACGACATTATTAACCTATATTATCGTTGCCGTTGGTGGGGCATGGGCGTTCGCAACGTTGGGAATGTCTTGGTCGAAATTACAATGGTTATTTGCCGCACTTTCTGTTGGTCTTGGTTTCGGTATGCAAGAAATCTTCGCAAACTTTGTTTCCGGTATTATCTTGCTTTTTGAACGTCCGATTCGTGTGGGAGATACGGTAACAATTAACGGCGTAAGCGGTACGGTTGCGAAGATTCGGATTCGTGCGATTACATTAATTGATTTTGATCGTAAAGAGGTGATTGTACCGAATAAATCCTTTGTTACGGGACAGGTGATCAACTGGGCGCTTTCAAATACAATGACACGTTTAGTGGTGAGTGTAGGTGTCGCTTATGGCTCCGATTTAGAATTGGTGAAAAAATTATTGCTTCAGGCAGCTAATGAGCAGCCGGCGGTTTTAAAAGAGCCTGAGCCGAGAGCATTTTTCCTCACCTTTGGTGCAAGCACATTGGATCACGAATTGCGTGTTTATGTCGGACAGCTTTCTGAGCGCACAAATACCATTGATGCACTCAATCGCCGAATTAACGAACTCTTTGCTGAAAATAATATTGATATTGCATTTAATCAACTTGATGTTTTTATTAAAAATAATGATACGGGTGAAGAAATATCTTTCGTAGAGGCGAATAGCACAAAATTAGCCGTAAAATAAGAGAAAACAAGAGGTAAAGTATGGCTGGCAACACAATTGGACAATTTTTCCGCGTAACAACCTTTGGTGAATCGCACGGCATTGCACTGGGTTGTATTGTAGATGGCGTTCCACCGAATATGGCATTGTCCGAAGCGGATATCCAACCTGATTTAGACCGTCGTAAACCGGGGATATCCCGTTACACGACGCCACGCCGTGAAGCGGATGAAGTGCAAATTTTGTCCGGCGTTTTTGAAGGTAAAACCACCGGTACCAGCATTGGTATGATCATTAAAAACAGCGATCAACGTTCTCAAGATTATGGCGAAATTAAAGATCGCTTCCGACCGGGACACGCTGATTTTACCTATCAACAGAAATACGGGATTCGCGATTATCGTGGCGGCGGGCGTTCTTCTGCGCGTGAAACCGCAATGCGTGTAGCGGCAGGTGCTATCGCCAAAAAATATTTGCGGGAACAATTCGGCATAGAAGTACGTGGTTTTTTAAGTCAAATCGGTGAAGTAAAAATTGCACCGCAAATCGTCGGAAAGATTGATTGGGAAAAAGTAAACGGCAATCCGTTTTTCTGTCCTGATGAAAGTGCGGTCGAAAAATTTGATGAATTAATTCGCGAGTTGAAAAAGGAAGGCGATTCGATTGGTGCGAAACTTACGGTGATTGCCGAAAACGTCCCCGTAGGGCTAGGCGAGCCTGTATTCGATCGTTTGGATGCGGATCTTGCGCACGCATTGATGGGTATTAATGCCGTGAAAGGGGTAGAAATCGGCGATGGTTTTGACGTAGTGAAACAGCGGGGAAGCCAACACCGTGATGAAATGACCCCGACGGGTTTTGAAAGCAATCACGCCGGTGGCATTCTGGGCGGTATTAGTTCAGGTCAACCGATTATTGCAACAATCGCTTTGAAACCGACTTCCAGTATCACCATTCCGGGCCGTTCTATCAATTTAACGGGTGAACCGGTAGAGGTTGTTACGAAAGGCCGTCACGATCCTTGCGTAGGGATTCGCGCCGTACCTATTGCAGAAGCCATGGTGGCGATTGTGTTATTGGATCACCTATTACGCTTTAAAGCTCAGTGCAAATAATATATCGTGTAACTGTGGTATAACCGATAAAATGAGTTCCAAAATGGAAAAATTTTTACTAAAAACTGCGGTCATTTTTACCGCACTTTTTTCTTTAAATTTACAAGCCTTACCAAAAGATTGGCAACAAATTAAACGTCCTATTCCAAGTGGTGACGGTAAAGCTAACCCCATCGGTAGTTATTCAAACGGCTGTATTATCGGCGCACAAGCTTTACCTGCAAAGGGAGAAGGTTATCAAGTGATTCGTATGAACCGCAATCGTTATTACGGACATCCGGATATGATTCAATATCTTAAACGTTTAGGGGAAAGAGCCAAAGCCGCAGGTTTACCGACAATGCTTGTGGGCGATATCGCGATGCCGGGGGGCGGGCGTTTTTTAACGGGGCACGCAAGTCATCAAATGGGCTTGGATGCGGATATTTGGTTGCGTATGGGGGCGATGTCGGATAAGGATGCCCTTAATTCTGATGGAAAAGGATTACTGGTTGTTAATCGCCAAGCACAACGGGTTGATGAACGGGTATGGAATAACCACCACGCAACGCTTATTAAGTTGGCGGCAGCAGATCCGAATGTTACCCGTATTTTTGTAAATCCGGCGATTAAGTTAAAACTTTGTCAAACAGCCAGCAATGATCGAGGGTGGTTACATAAAATCCGTCCTTGGTTTGGTCATGATTCGCACTTTCACGTACGTTTAAAATGTCCTGCTGATGCCGCATATTGCGAAGATCAAGCTCCGATTCCTGCCGGGGACGGTTGCGGTAATGAACTTTACTCATGGTTTGAACCGAAAAAACCAAGTACCGAGACAAGCAAACCTAAAGTTATTCCGCCTGAACCCTTTTTATGTCAACAAGTGCTAAATTCACCGAATCGACACGAATGGTTAGAATAAAGGCTAAGAGATCGAGAAAATAATATGGAACTAGGCATTGATGTTTTAGCGATACTTTTCGTTGTGGCGTTTGTTGCCGCATTTATTGATGCGATTGCAGGTGGGGGTGGGTTAATTACCATTCCTGCCTTGCTGATGACAGGTATCCCCCCGGCTGCCGCTTTAGGCACAAATAAATTACAAGCAATGGGCGGCGCATTTTCAGCCAGTATGTACTTTCTACGTAAAAGAGCGGTCAACTTGCGGGAATTTTGGTTTATTCTCATCTGTGTTTTTCTTGGTTCTGCCACAGGCACGATTTTAATTCAGTTAATGGAAGTATCGGTTTTCAAAAAATTGCTACCATGGTTGATTCTCGCTATCGGACTGTATTTTTTATTTACCCCAAGATTGGGGGAAAGTGATCGTAAACAGCGTTTAAATTATGTTGTATTCGGCTTAATAGTTAGCCCTTTTTTAGGTTTTTATGATGGTTTTTTTGGACCGGGAACCGGCTCCATTATGAGTTTGACTTGTGTAGTGCTATTGGGATTTAATTTGGCGAAAGCAACCGCACATGCCAAAGTGATGAACTTTACCTCAAACCTTGCTTCTTTTTTATTTTTCTTAGCCGGCGGACAAATCTTATGGACAGTTGGGATTGTGATGCTGCTGGGCAGCATTCTAGGGGCAAATTGGGGTGCAAAAATGGTGATGACAAGAGGCAAGGCGCTTATTCGCCCGATGGTTGTCATTATGTCGTTCATTATGACCGCAAAAATGGCGTATGATCAAGGTTGGTTTAATTTTTAAAGTGCGGTCGATTTCGCAATAATTTTATTATGATGGATTCTCAAAAAAATATACGCTTAACGGCTCGAGTTGGTTATGAACCTCATTTTTCGTGGTCGTATTTAAAACCTCAATATTGGGGAATATGGGTTGGCATTCTCTTTTTATTGTTGTTGGCGATGATTCCTTTTCGACTGCGCGATAAGATTGGCGGAAAGCTGGGTAAATGGATTGGACGTAAAGCGTTAAAGCAACGTAAGCGGGCACAAACCAATTTGCAATTATGTTTTCCGAATTGGACGGAACAACAACGTGAACAAGTGATTGATAAAATGTTTGCCGTTGTCGGGCAGGTGATGTTCGGTATCGGCGAGATTGCCGTTCGTTCCAAAAAGCATTTACAAAAACGCAGCGAGTTTATTGGCATTGAGTATATTCAAAAAGCGAAAGCGGAAGGATATAACATTATTTTGATGGTACCGCACGGCTGGGCGATTGATGCCTCCGGTATTATTTTACACACTCATGGTATGCCGATGACCTCAATGTATAATCCTCATCGGAATCCTTTGGTCGATTGGCTTTGGACGATTACTCGCCAGCGTTTTGGAGGAAAGATGCACGCACGCCAAAACGGCATTAAGCCCTTTTTAAATTATGTGCGTAAAGGCGAGATGGGTTATTACTTGCCCGATGAAGATTTTGGTGCAGAGCAGAGCGTATTTGTTGATTTCTTCGCGACTTATAAAGCAACCTTACCGGGATTAAACAAAATGGCGAAACTTGCTAAAGCGGTCGTTATCCCGATGTTCCCGCGTTACAATGCCGAAAGTGGAAAATATGAAATGGAAATTCACCCCGCTATGGAACTTAGTGATGATCCCGAACAATCCGCCCGTGCGATGAATGAAGAAATCGAGTCTTTTGTCACGCCGACACCGGAGCAATATGTTTGGATCTTACAATTATTGCGAACCCGTAAAGAAGGCGAAGATCTTTATGATTAAGGTTCTGCATAATTTAAAGTGCTGTCATTAAATTGGGTATTATGTATCAGCCGCATAAAGAGAATTTTATGACCGCACTTTTTACATTAAGCGGCAAATTTCAGAGTATTACGTTTCGGCTGAATTTGATGGATCGTATTTGTTACCGTGCCGACAATTGGTAAATCTGCCCAATTTTTAGTTTTAATATTTTTCATTTGAGAATCAAGTGCCATAAACATAAACTCATTGTTATGTGCGATAAACTCATAAACGTGAAATTCATTTTCAACTTCAAGCACCACAAGATCCCCTTCCGAAAGCATTTCGTTTTTTTCAACGACTAACATATCGCCCCGTTCAATCCCCCATGCAAGCATATTCGGATTCGTTACGCGAATAAAACAGGTTTGTTGTGGACGTTTAATGCAGTAGAGATTTAGATCCAACTTTTTACTGAATGTGGATCCTTTTTCAATATCGTTGAAAAATGGCATCGGATGATAAGAAAACGTTATGTCATTTTGAGCGGAGGTATTTGCGTAATTCATCATCTGGTTTTCCTTTGGTTAAAAAATAATTGGTTATTTATACAGGTGATAATATACTGGTGTTCTATACAGTCTGTCAACATAGGATAGAAAAAATTTTTTTATTTGGTAAAATTTTAGAAAAAATCTAGTAAACGTCGTAAAACTCTTAACCGCTTAAAAAAAGAGAAGAAAATGTTTTCTTTTAAATAAAATTTAAGCTATCTTTGCCTAGCTTGGGGGGATCAGCAATGATCCGAAGTTTAATCTTACTTTTATTTAATATTATTATGAATATTTCACGTTTATTACATTTTCTTTTTCAAGGCAATTTGGTAAAGCGAATTGCTATTGGTCTTATCCTTGGAATCCTCGTTGCGTGGGCAAATAAATACCTACAACAATCTTTAGGCTTTGATCTTGCCGCAACGGTGGGTGTGCTTGGTCAAATTTTTGTAAAAGCCTTACGTGCAGTTGCGCCTATCTTAATTTTCTTCCTTGTTATGGCGGCGTTGGCAAATAAAAAAGTCGGCTCAAAAAACAATATGAAAGAAATAGTCGTGCTTTATCTGTTAGGTACGTTTTTAGCGGCGGTTGCGGCTGTTGTGGCAAGTATGCTTTTTCCTTCCGAAGTGGCACTATCGGTGAAAGAAGATGCAAGTTCTGCACCTCAATCCGTGAGCCAAGTTTTATTAACATTGGTGCTTAATGTGGTGGATAATCCGTTAAATGCCATTTTTAAAGCGAACTTTATCGGCGTGTTGGCGTGGTCTATCGGTTTGGGGATTGCGTTGCGTTATGCTTCCGAATCCACTAAACAGGTCGTGGCGGATTTTGCTGAAGCGATTTCAAAAATTGTGCATGTGATTATTTCATTTGCTCCTTTGGGGGTATTCGGTTTAGTTGCCGAAACCTTATCTGATAAAGGGCTTGAAGCGTTAGGTGGTTATGTACATTTGTTGTCGGTGTTGATCGGCACAATGTTATTCACCGCATTTGTTTTAAATCCTATTTTGGTTTATTGGAAAATTCGTAAAAATCCATATCCGTTGGTATGGACTTGTGTACGCGAAAGTGGCGTTACTGCATTCTTCACACGCAGTTCAGCGGCAAATATTCCGGTCAATATCGGTTTGGCAAAACGTTTGAATCTTGATGAAGAAACCTATTCCGTGGCAATTCCGCTTGGCGCAAATATTAATATGGCGGGGGCTGCAATCACGATTACCATATTGACGTTAGCGGCCGTTCATACCTTAGGTATTGAAGTCTCTTTTGTGAGTGCCGTGTTATTGAGTATCGTTGCCGCGCTTTGTGCCTGTGGCGCATCGGGCGTTGCCGGTGGCTCATTATTATTGATTCCGTTGGCTTGTAGTTTATTCGGCGTGTCTGATGATGTCGCCGCACAGATGATTGGAGTAGGCTTTATTATCGGGATCTTACAAGATTCCACCGAAACCGCACTGAATTCATCGACTGACGTGTTATTTACCGCCGCAGTATGTATGGAAGAAGAACGTAAAAACAAGGCATAATTCAGTTTTAAAAAGGTGGACGAAAGTTCGCCTTTTTATTTTTTGAGAGGGAACATTCTTATATACAAAGTGCGGTCTAATTTGTTAGACTTTTTGTTGCTTACTTAACTCAAAAGAGGGAATAAAAATGGATGGATTAACCATTGCTACATTAGTTTTTCTTGTGCTTGTTGCGGTGATTTTATTTTCAACGGTTAAAACCGTGCCGCAAGGTTATAACTGGACGATCGAACGCTTCGGGCGTTATACCCGCACTTTAATGCCGGGATTGAATTTGGTTGTGCCGTTTGTAGATCGTGTCGGGCGTAAAATCAATATGATGGAACAAGTGTTGGATATTCCCTCACAAGAAGTGATCTCTAAAGATAATGCTAACGTATCCATTGATGCGGTATGTTTCGTACAAGTGATTGACGCCCGCCGTGCCGCCTATGAAGTTAATCACCTTGAGCAAGCTATCATCAATTTGACGATGACAAATATTCGTACCGTGCTTGGTTCGATGGAATTGGACGAAATGCTTTCACAACGCGATTCGATTAATGGTCGCTTGCTTGCGATTGTAGATGAGGCAACCAACCCTTGGGGGATTAAAGTAACCCGAATTGAAATTCGTGATGTGCGTCCACCTCGTGAATTAATTGATTCAATGAACGCACAAATGAAAGCAGAACGTAATAAACGTGCGGAAGTGTTGGAAGCAGAAGGGGTTCGTCAAGCCGAAATTTTGCGTGCCGAAGGGGAAAAACAAGCACGTATTTTGAAAGCGGAAGGGGAGCGTCAAGAAGCCTTTTTACAAGCGGAAGCACGTGAGCGTGCGGCCGAAGCGGAGGCGAAAGCAACGCAAATGGTATCTGAAGCCATTGCAACCGGTGATATGAAAGCAATCAATTACTTCATTGCACAAAAATATACGGAAGCCCTCAAAGAAATTGGCGGTGCGCAAAATAGTAAAGTCGTACTTATGCCGTTAGAGGCTGGGAATTTGATCGGTTCTGTGGCTGGAATTGCGGAATTATTGAAAGGCGATAAAAAAGCCTAATCGTTATTTTGTTTTTAAGTGCGGTTGAAATTTATATGATTATGCAGCAGTTACATAAAGAGAATTTTATATCCAATATTTATTAGGGTAGGGTGTGTTGAGCTTTGCTTAACGCACCATTTCATCTATTGGTGCGTTACGGCTTTGCCTAACAGCACCCTACAGTGACTTGTGAAAGTGCTGCATAATATCGTAAATTTATTGGATTTTATGACCGCACTTTTCTATATAAGGATAAGGGAGACTATATGGCTGAATGGTTGACTACTTGGACATTATGGCACTGGCTGGTGTTGGGATTTGTCTTGCTTATTGCTGAAATAATCGTACCGGGCGTATTTTTGCTATGGTGGGGACTTGCAGCATTAGTTACCGCACTACTTCAATTTATTTTCCCGACTTTCCCGTTTGCAGGGCTTGTCATTTTTTATGCCGTCTTAGCCGGTGTGCTATCGGTGGTTTGGTGGAAGTATCAGCATACTAAAGATCATAGGGATCAATCCTATAGCACATTAAATCAGCGTGATCATGCTATGCTTGATAAACAAGGCACTGTGCAAGAAATTGCAGCAAATGGTATCGGGCGTGGTGCTTTTGGTGACACGACTTGGCGTATTCAAGGAGAGCATCTTGCAGTGAATGATCTTGTCAAAGTTGTTCGGGTGGACGGTATAACGCTTATTGTGAAAAAGGTAACAAAATAAAATGAATCATCTTATTATTTTTGCCCACCCTAATTCTAAAGGAAGTTTTGGGCGAGCTATTGCGGATCGTGTAGCAAAAACCGGTCAAGAACTTGGCGTAAATACATGGTTTCGTGATCTTTACAATCTGGATTTTAATCCGATTATTTCCTTTGAAGAACTGCAGGCCGCAAACCAAGGCATTATTCCCGAAGAAATAAAATATGAGCATAAACTTATTAGCCAAGCGGATTTGATTACTTTGGTTTATCCGCTTTGGTGGATGGGGTTTCCTGCGATTTTAAAGGGGTATTTGGATCGCGTGTTAAGCCATGGATTTGCTTATAAAACGGAAAATGGAGAATCCGTAGGCTTGCTTCAAGGCAAACAAATGCAACAATTTATCACCATTGGTAGCAATGTGGATAAATACAAAGAATTTGGTGTAGATAAGTCGCTGGATCATTGCTTAATAAACGGCTTATTTAACTATTGCGGCATTTTAAACGTGGAATATGAATTATTCGGCGATATTCATTTGATTGATGATGCGGCACGCCTTGCGATGATTGAGACGGCTGAACAAAAAACACAGGAAAAATTGACCGCACTTTTAAAAGGAAATCGTCAATGAGCACTGAAAACCAACTGAATCATTTTTCCTTAATCAGCCGTTTATTCGGTAATTTATTTTATCGTGCACCGACAGATCCGATTCTTGCCGGAGCATTTGATTGGCTTCAACAAAAAGGCTTAAACCAAGTTTGGGTACTGGAAGCCGATAAAGAAAGCGAAGCGGCGTTAGATAATCTTCAACTAAAAATTGATTTATCCTTACTCGATCAAGAATATCAAAAACTCTTTGGCCCCGAGGGCAAAGTGGCTACATCAATTTCTGCTTATGTGATTGATGTTGCAGATTTCATCGCTTTTCGTCACGAATGTGGTATGCCTGAAATAGACAATGCGGATCACTTTTCATTACTTTTACTCACCGCTTCTTGGCTCGAAGACAATGTAGATTCCGTTTCCGCTCAAAAAACTTTGTTTGAAGCGTTTTTGTTGCCTTGCGCGGCAAAATTTTTAACTCAAGTGGAAACTTACGCTACCTTGCCGTTTTATCGTTCTTTGGCATACTTAACGCGTGAGATCTTGGCTGCAATGGCGGATGAATTGGAGGAAAACTAATAGAAGGGCTTGTTTTAAACAAGCCTATTTTTTGTTCAATTATCCTAATGTTGCCAAGATAATCTGTTCCTGATTAATATGAACCCAAACTTGTTGTGCGATTTGGTAGTTATTCGTCTGGTTTATCGTGGCGCAAAATTCAATTTCAGTATTATCGAATTGTAAAATCGCTTCTTCCTCATCAAGTGATTTTATCGTAACCGGAAATTGGTTTGCCTGATTTTCTAAGGGCTGTTCGATGATTTTTACCCAAGGTGCTTTAAACATCAACATCACTTCTTTTTCTGTCATCAGCTTTAAGCGTGCGGCACTTTTTGTGGTAATCGAAACTTGCATTGGTTTCGGTAAATGAGCGATTTCCACATCCACCACGCAACGAGAATCAATAATACGTTGACGTACCACTTTGCCGAAGAATTGATTGCGTGCACTACTTTGCAGAGAAAAGCGGGCGGTTGCCGTGAGTAAGCTGTCAAGCGGTACGGTTTCATCTTGCAAAACCCGGAAAGCATTGTCTTGTGTTTTCTCCAATAAGTCATAAAGTTGAAGTAAACGTTCTGCATAAGTGGTTAATGCTGTGCCTCCACCGTTTTTCCCACCGGTATTGCGTTCCAGTAACGGGCTGGGGCTGATTTTATTCATTGCCTCAAGGTGATCCCAGGCACTTTTATAGCTGACTTTGGCATTTTTAGCCGCTTGATTGATTGAGCCGCATTGCTGAATTTCTTTAAGCAAACGGATGCGTTTGGGATCAATAAAGATCGCTTGTTGAAGTTTAATTGTTAATAAAATTTCAGTGTTTTTCATATCCACCTCTAAATGCTGATATGACATTCTACTCGAAAATACAAATTTTTGTATGAGTATCCTTTATTTCGCTATATAATAAAGTAAATAATGATTGATGTGGAGACAATTTATGAAAAAAACAACCGCTATTTCAACCGCACTTTCCTCTTTATTTATCATCGCAGGATTAGGATTTTCCACAAACACTTTCGCTAAAGTGACGGTATTTGCCGCGGCCTCTATGACTGATGCATTGCAACAAGTTGCCGCAGATTATGCAAAACAAAATCCTAAAAATGATGTAGTGTTTTCTTTTGCTTCTTCTTCAACGTTGGCAAAACAGGTGGAAGAGGGCGCACCGGCCGATATTTTTGTTTCGGCAAGTAATAAATGGATGAAATATCTTTCTGAAAAAAACTTAACGCAGAAAGAAACCGAAAAAGTATTGGCAGGCAATGCGTTGGTATTAATTGCACCGGTAAAAAGTGCGGTCGATTTTGTTGAGGTTTCTAAGGGGGAATGGATTGAAGCGTTAAAAGACAGTTATTTATCCGTAGGTGATCCGGCACACGTACCGGCAGGACAATATGCGGAAGAATCATTAACCAAATTAAATCTGTGGGATAAGGTGAAAAATCGTTTAGCTCGAGCAAAAGATGTGCGAGGCGCTCTAGCATTGGTTGAGCGTGCGGAGGCACCTTATGGCATCGTGTATAGCACTGATGCAAAAGTGAGTAAAAATGTGAAAATCGTAGGGGTATTTCCGACAGGTAGCCATAAATCGGTAGAATATCCGGTCGCGATTTTAAAAGATCATGATAATGCGGATTCACGTGATTTCTTGAAATATCTTGAATCGGATGAGGCGAAAAAAGTGCTTGTGAGCTATGGTTTCTCTGTGAAATAATTGGGGTAATTTTATGAGGAGGGCTGGAAACAGCCCTTTTTCGTATTATTGGATAATTTATTCCTCTCATTAAGGATTTCATTTGTTCACTCAACTTCTTTCTTTTTTCAATCTAAGCCCATTAGAAATTGATGCCATTCGCTTGAGTTTAAGTGTGGCGTTCAGCGCAATGCTTTGGAGTTTACCTTTTGCGATTTTGATTGCGTGGTTATTGGCACGCAAAAATTTTTACGGTAAATCATTTATCACAGGCATTATTCATTTGCCTTTGGTGCTTCCGCCGGTGGTAATCGGTTATTTATTATTGGTTGCGATGGGGCGAAATGGCGTTATCGGTAAATATTTGTATCAATGGTTCGGCGTGTCTTTCGGATTTAGCTGGAAAGGGGCGGTTCTGGCTTCTGCGGTTGTAGCCTTTCCTTTAGTTGTTCGGGCAATTCGCCTTTCTTTGGAAAGTATCGATATTAAGTTGGAACAAGCCGCTCAAACCTTAGGCGCATCGGCTTGGCGCGTATTCTTCACCATTACTTTACCCCTTTCATTGCCGGGCGTGTTAGCAGGCTTAGTGCTTGGTTTTGCCCGCTCCTTAGGGGAATTTGGTGCAACCATCACCTTTGTTTCTAATATTGCCGGTGAAACACAGACGATTCCCCTTGCGATGTATTCTTTTATTCAAACACCGGGGGCAGAAGGGCAAACGATGCGATTATGTCTCTTTGCGATCATTCTTTCATTGATTTCTTTACTTGCTTCCGAATGGCTTGGCAAACGAATGCAGAAAAAACTGGGACAGACTAATGTTGCAAATTAATGTGAAAAAACAGTTAGCGCAATTTGCTTTACGAACGAATTTGCAAATTCCGACTCAAGGCGTTACGGCGATTTTCGGTTTATCGGGTTCAGGCAAAACCTCATTAATTAATTTAGTAAGCGGTTTAATGCTACCGGATGAAGGATTTATTCGTTTGAATGACCGCACTTTGGTCGACGTTGATAACCAAGAAAATATTCCCATTCATCAGCGAAGAATCGGCTATGTATTTCAAGATGCGCGCCTGTTTCCTCATTATACGGTGAGGGGGAATATACGTTATGGTGCGAGGAATATTGCAAAATCGGATTTTGATTATATTGTGGAATTACTGGGTATTCAGCACTTGTTGAAACGTTATCCGCTTACGCTATCGGGCGGGGAAAAGCAACGTGTTGCTATTGGGCGGGCTTTGCTTACCGATCCGGATATTTTGCTTATGGATGAACCGCTTTCCGCATTAGATATGCCGCGTAAACGGGAATTAATGGAGTATCTCGAACATCTTTCTAAAGAAATTAATATTCCTATTTTATATGTTACTCACAGTTTAGATGAACTTCTTAGCTTGGCTGATCATATCGTGTTAATGGAAGATGGTGCGGTTAAAGCCTATGATACGGTGGAAAAAATTTGGAATAGCGCTATTTTTACGCCGTGGAAAGGAGAAAATGAACAGAGTAGTGTGCTGGCGTTACCCGTTTATTTACATAATCCGCCTTATAAAATGACCGCACTTTCTTTGGGTAATCAAACGCTATGGATTAATCAAGTTCAGGGGGAAGTGGGGAGACGAGTACGTGTGTGCATTTATAGTTCGGACGTATCCATTGCCTTACAAAAGCCGGAACAAACCAGTATTCGCAATATTTTATGCGGACAAATCGTGCAAATTGAGGTACGTGATAAACAGGTGGATGTCGCCGTATTGGTGGAAGGGCATAAAATTTGGGCGAGTATCAGTAAATGGGCGCAAAATGAACTGCGTTTTGCTGTGGGAAGGGATGTTTATGTACAAATTAAAGCCGTGTCGGTAGTTTAAGTTTATATACTCCTAGATTATAAGCTATAACAAAAAATAATTAGATTTTTGATTCGGAAGCCTATCTAATATCACTATCTGATTGTTTTATGAAGGGAAATAAATATGCTATTTCTTGTACTTGCCATTTTTGCACTTATTCTGGCGTTGCTTGGTTATCTTTATAAAAAGACACAAAAATTAGGTCAAACGGTATTTATCGGCTTAGTGTTTGGCTTGGGTGCTGGCGTATTGTTACAAAATATTGGCAACAAGGAGACCATAAAAACCGCATTAGATTGGATTAATCTCGTAGGTGGTGGTTATGTCCGTTTATTACAAATGATTGTGATGCCTCTGGTTTTTGTCTCCATTTTATCGGCGATTACTCGTTTAAATGAGGCGCGTTCTTTAGGAAAAATTAGCTTTAGCGTGCTTTCGGTATTGCTTGTTACCACCGCAATTGCAGCATTTATCGGCGTTATTATGGTGCAAGTATTCGGCTTAACGGCTGAGGGGGTAGTCGCTGGAGAACGTGAGTTGGCGGCACAATCAAGAGTATTAGGTCGTGCGGATCAGATCAACGGATTAAGTGTACCTGCAATGTTGCTTTCTTTCATTCCGAAAAATCCTTTTGCCGAATTGACGGGAGCGAATCCTACTTCGATTATTAGTGTTGTTATTTTCTCTGCGTTCTTAGGTGTGGCGACATTGAGTTTACGCAAAGAAAATCAAGAATTGGGTGATCGTATTGCACAAGGCGTGGAAACCTTAAATAAATTAGTCGCACGTTTGGTTCGTTTTGTTATTCGTTTAACACCTTATGGCGTATTCGCATTAATGATTAAAGTCGGCGCAACATCCAAATGGGCTGATATTTTGAATTTAGGTAGCTTTATTATTGCTTCCTATATCGCGATTTTCCTTATGTTTGTTGTACATGGCGTGTTGCTTTTTTTATCCGGTATCAACCCGATTCAATACTTCAAAAAAGTTATGCCGACCTTGGCATTTGCATTCAGTTCCCGTTCAAGTGCGGCCACTATTCCGCTTAATATCGAGACACAAACGAATAAACTCGGTAATAATTCGGCGATTGCAAATTTCTCCGCAACATTCGGTGCGACAATCGGGCAAAATGGTTGCGCAGGGATTTACCCGGCAATGTTAGCCGTCATGGTTGCGCCAACCGTGGGAATTGATCCTTTCAGCGTAAGTTATATTGCCACGCTTGTTTTAGTGGTGGCGATTTCTTCCTTTGGTATTGCCGGTGTGGGTGGTGGTGCGACATTTGCCGCAATTGTTGTGCTTTCGACTTTAGGTTTGCCTTTGGAATTGGTGGGCTTATTGATTTCTATCGAACCCCTAATAGATATGGGACGTACCGCATTAAATGTAAACGGTGCAATGACAGCCGGTACATTGAGCAGCAAGTGGTTAAAATTGAAAGAGTGAGAACCGGTTTTACAGTATTACGAGCGCAGCACAAAACATTGTAAGGTGAGTTACGGCTTCGCCTAACGACATCCTACCCTAAGAAATCTGGGAGATAAAATTCTCTTTGTGCAACTGATACATAACACTGCAGTTTTATTCTATAAAGATGATTAATCTTTAAACATAAATAGAAATTTTCGGCGTAATAGACAAATTTTCTAAGAAATCTGCCCTTAACGATTGAATGAATATCAACGGAAAGGGCAGATTTTTTTATAATTAAAATAGAGTCAGACGGTTGGGCGCGAAGTTATCAATTTTTGGACAAATGTCATTTCTCTAATGAGCCGTAATAAATAAAACGGTTTTTGCGGGTTTGGGGACTTATGAAGTTTATTCGTTATTTTTTACTCCAACTTTGTGATAGGAACTGGTTATTATTCATCAATTTAGTTACAATCCACCGGTTTTATTTTTTAACTCATTTTTAGGAGAATATTATGAACTTTCCCAAAATCGCTGAGCAAGTGATAGAAAAACTGGGCGGCAAAAGTAATATTGCCACCGCAGCACATTGCGCAACACGTTTACGCATCGTTTTGAATGATGAAAGTAAAGTTGATAAAGAAGGTATTGATAATATTGACGGCGTGAAAGGGCAATTTTCCGTTGCAGGTCAATATCAAATTATTTTTGGTTCAGGCACTGTGAATAAAGTTCATGAGGAACTGACTAAACAACTCGGCATTGGTGATGTAAGTAAAGCGGAAGTTGCCGAAGCGGCAGCCGGTAACCAAGGGTTATTACAACGTTTGGTGAAAGGACTCGCGGATATTTTCGTTCCTATCATTCCGGCGATTGTGGCGGGCGGTTTATTGATGGGTATCCATTCCATGTTAACTTCCATCGGCTTCTTCTGGGAAGGTCATTCTGTGGTGACGAAATACCCTGAAGTTTCTGATTTAGTGGACTTCATTAATACGATTGCGAATGCACCGTTTGTGTTTTTGCCGGTATTACTTGGTTTTTCCGCTACCCGTAAATTTGGCGGTAACCCGTTCTTAGGTGCGGCATTAGGGATGCTTTTGGTTCACCCTGCATTGGCAGATGGTTGGAACTATGCGAAAACGCTAATGGAAGGCAACATCAAATATTGGAATATCTTTGGTTTTGAAATCGAGAAAGTCGGCTATCAAGGCACTGTGATCCCAACAATTATCTCTGCTTGGGTGCTTGCGACATTGGAAAAAACATTCCGTAAATTCGTGCCGTCTTATTTGGATAACCTGGTTACGCCGTTATTTTCATTGTTTATTGCCGGTTGCTTGGCGTTTACCGTGATTGGTCCGTTCGGTCGTGAAGCAGGTTCTTTAATTTCAACAGGCTTAACTTGGTTATATGACAGTCTTGGTTTTGTCGGTGGTGCGATTTTCGGTACTTTCTATGCGCCAATCGTAATTACCGGTATGCACCAAACCTTTATTGCGGTAGAAACACAATTATTAGCGGATGTGGCGCACACCGGCGGTACTTTTATTTTCCCTATCGCCGCAATGTCTAATATTGCGCAAGGGGCAGCCTGTTTAGGTGTGGCGCTTGCATTGAAAGATCCGAAAGTTCGCGGTTTAGCCGTACCTTCCGGTATTTCCGCACTATTAGGTATTACAGAACCTGCAATGTTTGGTGTGAATTTACGTTATCGTCAGGCTTTCTTTGCGGCGATGATCGGTGCCGGTTTGGCAAGTGCTTTTATCGCTTTATTTAATGTAAAAGCGATTGCATTGGGCGCAGCAGGTTTCCTTGGTGTACCGTCAATCAAACCGGATAGTTTGGCAATGTATAGCGTGGGAATGGCAATTTCTTTCATCATTGCATTTAGTTTATCTTTTGTGATGGTAAAACGTGCGAATGCAAAATAATTTTTAGTTAAAACAAAAAGTGCGGTGGTTTTCACCGCACTTTTTCTATCTAGTCTAATCTTTTTAAATAACCCGTTCCCAATAGATTCATCTGGCGCACAATCCATTGCTGTTTTTTACGAATTAACGCGCTCGGTTTATTTACTTTGTAGATAATCGGATTGGGCAAAACGGCGGCTAATAATGCGGCTTCCGTTTGGGTTAAGTGCTTTGCCGATTTTTTAAAATAATAACGGCTTGCTGCTTCCACGCCAAAAATTCCGTCACCAAATTCCGCAATATTTAAGTACACTTCTAAAATTCGTTTTTTTGACCAACCAAGTTCCAAGAATATGGTTGCAGGTACTTCTAATCCCTTACGTAGCCAGCTTTGTCCATGCCAAAGCATTAAATTTTTGGAGGTTTGCTGGGAGATAGTCGAAGCCCCCCGAATTTGGCGTTTTGATTTTTCGTTATATTTAAAGGCTTTTTGAATTGCTTTTAAATCAAATCCGTAATGCTGAGAAAATTTCTGATCTTCGGCAGCAATGACGGCAAGCTGCATATAGGGTGAAATATTTTCAATTCCACGCCAACTTGATTTTGCGTGATAACGGAAATCACCTTCTAACCAGTGGCTAATTTGCTGTTGTACCATATAGGCGGAAAAGGGAATGGGAACAAAGCGAAAAATCAACACAAAAGCAAAAATGGCGAAGAAAAATCGAATTGCTACGCGTTGCCAATTTTTCTTCCACCATTTGGGACTGAGTAATTGCAAAAGTGCGGTCAATATTCGCTTAGTTTTTTTCAATATTATCAAGATGCTGTTTCATCCATTGCATAAAATCGGGATCCATCGTTTTAATCATATTAGAACCGCGTGTGATGGTTGCCGCACTGGTGTTTAAATTTTGTTGGATTTCACGTTGGGATAAATTTTTGTCTAACAATTGTGAGACAATTTGTAAACGTAGCCCCACGGCATCGCGTTCGTCAGGCGTGAGGAGTAAGGTTAAAAGTTCTTGGGCCTTTCCTTGGTTGAAAGCGGTTTGTAACATGGTAAGAAAAGCGTTCCACTGATCTAAATTGCGGCTGATATACATAATTAGCATCCTATACTATTAAACTAGTGTGGTTAGTATAACCGATCAAATTCTTCTTGACTAAAGGTTTGTGGGTTTTCTTGATGTTGCAAAATTTGATAATAAAAGTCGTATGCCAGTACATTTTGCACATAGCCACGTGTTTCAAAAAATGGAATGGAGGCGATAAATTCATCCATTGTCAGTTTACCGTTGGCGCGTGATAACCATTTTTCTACACGGCTTGCCCCGGCATTATAAGCGGCGGCAATAAGAATACGATTATTGGGATATTTAATGTTTAACTCTGTTAAATGCGTTGTTCCAAGCAAAATGTTGTTCAATGGTTTAAATAAATCATTTTCACTTTGGTATGGAAGTTGGTTGTTATTTGCCGTTAATTGTGCGGTGCTTGGTAAAAGCTGCATTAAACCGCGTGCATTGGCGGAGGATTGTGCCATCGGGTTCCACGCACTTTCTTGACGTGCAATCGCCATGGCAAAGGTTTTGCTGATGCGAGAGCCTTTTTTCAGTGCGGCGTTTTGATGATGTCGTTCCCTGTTTAAGGCAATATCAAAATAATCTTGATAGGCATTGGGTAAACGTAAACTAAGGTTATCCCAAGCCTTTGCAATAATTGAACCGGCTACCCCTAAATCAAACCAACCTTGTTGATTGGCATAATCGCTCAAGGCGATTTGTTTGGCTTGTTTTGATTCGCCCGAAAGATTTTCTAACAAGAAATACCAGCGTTGTTTTGCCGCACCTAAGCGATTTAATTGACGCAGTTCCTCAATTTCGGCTAAAGCATCTTGGTGTTTTGCCAACTCATCTTTCATTTTTCTCATTGGTTGTTTTTGCTCAAAGCGATAATTTGCACCACGATTTTTGGGGTTTAACATTGCTTTTGCCAACATCGGATAGAAACCGCGTTCTTTAGAAAGTGCGGTCAATATTTCTTGTGTTTTCCGTTTGTCGGTTTTAGCTAGCCAGTAGCGCCATTCTTGTTTTTCTTTTCCTTCATTGGAAAGCGCATTTAACCAAGGCATAAGATCGGTTTTCTGCCAAATTGCCATACGCAAACGGCGTTCGGTCAGATTATCTGCTTTTAATTTCAGCATCTCTTCATCACGCCATTGTTGAAAATTCGGGTTTTCGTTATCAAAAAAACGGCTGATAAAGGCGATTTTCCAATCGCGCAGTTGAGTTTCGTTGAGTTGCCAATTTTTCGCCCATTGTTCATAAGATGAAAAACTTGGATCGTTGATATTTTCAGGAATCGTGCGTAAATAGCGAGAGAAAGTTTGTACAAGGGCAAATTGATTACGAATGTTGCCGTTTTCAACAATCGGCGCTTTCTCGGCAAGCATTTTTAAATTGGCAGGCTTTTTTAGTAAATTAATATCATTTTGTAAATCGGCTACGACCGCATTTTCTTTTTCGCTATCTAATTCTTTTGTGAGTAACTCTAAGCCTTTTATATCATTTTTTAGAAATAGCTTTTCCGCCTTTTGATAAATTTTATCCGTGGTTCTGCCGCCATTTGCAAGCCATAGCGCCCAAAGCGGAGTATCATTGGTCAATTCACCGTTATTCAGCCAAAGGGTTTCAAAACGCGACAAAATATCGGCATTGGCATTATTTGATTCGGCAGATTTATCTTTCTGATATTCCATATTTAACGCCGCGACCTGTATTGCCAAGGTTTGCGGTTTGATTTTTTTCGCATAGTTTATCAGTTCAGGCGAATTATTGTTATTGAGCAAATTAAGTATGTTTTGCTCTAAACGTGAGTGCAGAAAGTGCTGAGGATATTGGCGAAGATAACTTTCAATTTCATCTTTTAATGCAATGACCTCTTCAGGGGAAGAGTTTGGTGTAATCAATTTGATTTGGCTATCAAAATAAGCGATTTGTGCCTCTTTTTGTAATGGATAACCTTCTAGCGATTGAATCAGTTGTTGGAAAAGTGTTTTATTTTCAAAAACTCGATGATTTTTAACCGCACTTTTTAATAAATTTTCCAACTGTAAAAAAGTCGCACGTTGTTCCAAGCGTTTTAATGCAACAGATTGTTGGTTTTGTCGCCATTTGGTTTGTTCTTCGGCAAGGTTGATTGTCTGTGTACTTTCTTTTTTGGTTTTATGTGTGTTCGCCATAATGGATTGAGAAAGTGCGGTTAACGTCACAAGAAAAATGAGTGAGTGTTTTTTCATATATTTCTATTTGGTAGATTTCAGTATATAAGTGATTAAAGTCATCAAAGATTATTAGCAAAAAAGCGAATCCTTAGATTCGCTTTTTAATATATTGTTTCGTTAAAATACTTTTTTAAACGGTTTTACAATCACTTCACCGTACACACCGGCTTCGACATAAGGGTCTTGGGCTGCCCAATCTTTTGCGGCAAGTAGATTATCAAATTTTGCGATAACGGTAGAGCCGCTAAATCCTGCCTCACCGGGGTTTTCATCATCAATAGCAGGATTTGGCCCTGCGGTGAGCAGACGCTCTTCCGCTTGTAACTGTTTTAGGCGTGCGAGATGTTGTTCACGTACGGCAAGACGTTTTTCAAGTGTGCCGGGAATATCTTGAGCAAAGATTACATAATACATCGTTTTCTCCTTCGTTATGGTGAATTAAATTTAAAAATGTTGGCGATCATTACTGCGCGTCGCCGTATTTGCACTGTCTTCGGCTTGCGGCTTTGTATCCATTTTAATTTTATTCACTGTCGTTGTTTTTGGTTTGTTGAACTTGGTGTTCTTCAATGGAAGCCAAGGCTTTTTCTAATTCGTGATTGCCGTCTCGAGGGATTGCACGTGATTTGCCGTTACTATCTACCGCAACAAAGGTGAATACGGCATCAGTTACGCAATAACGTTCACCGATAGGTTCACTGGAGACTTTTTTCACCCATACTTCCACTTTAATTTGAATGGAAGAACGACCGACTTTTAAGCATTGTCCGTAACAGCATACCACATCGCCGACAGAGATGGGTTTGATGAAATTCATACTATCTACGGCAACGGTAACCACACGACCGTGTGCAATTTCTTTGGCTAAAATCGCGCCGCCCATATCCATTTGCGACATAATCCAACCACCAAAAATATCGCCGTTCGCATTGGTGTCGGAGGGCATCGCAAGGGTACGTAGTAATAATGTGCCTTTTGATTGGCGACCGTCTTTATCAATAAAATTTGAGGACATCATTGTTCTCCGTCTTTGTGATTATTTTGTTCATCTTTTGGTAAAAATTTGTAAATGTAAGCACCGGAAAGAATGGTTGCGACAATAGTCATACCGATCAAACCGAAGGATTTGAAATCTACCCAAGCTTCCTCCGACATATTGCGACTGATATAAATGTTCACCAACATACAAATAATGAAGAAAATCGCCCAGCCGAGATTGAGGGTATTCCAAGCTTTTTCGGGTAATGTTATCTCTTTGCCGAGTAATTTTTTTACAAGCGGTGTTTTAAATTGAAATTGTGCAACGAGTAACACAATGGCAAAGAGTGCATTAACAATCGTTACTTTCCATTGCAGATAACGCAGTTCGTTGAAATATGCGGTTAAAAGTCCAAAGAAAACGACCGCACCTGCCATTATTTTTTGTTGTTTTTCAATAGTGCCGTATTTCCATTTTAAGATCACCATTTGCACGATTGTGGCAACCACTAAAACGATAGCGGCGTCACGTACCCCTCCCAGTTTATAAGTGATAAAAAAAAGAATCAGTGGAATAAATTCAAGTAATTGTTTCATTTATTGCTCCTGCATAAATAAACTGTAAAACCGATAGGTGACGATCAGCACGAAAATATTTATCAAAGCCGCAAGGATACTTGCTGTAACGGCAAAGATAATGTTGTTAGAAATAGAGACAATTTGAAATATCAAAATAGGAACAACAACATATATGAGTAACGCATAGATAAATAACGCCCCTTTTTTGTTCATTCCTTGTAACCAAACTGTTTTGAGGCTTTGCCCGATTCCCGTTTGTGCCGTTAAATAATGTGTTGCCGATAAATTTAAACGAACGAAAAAATAAATCCCGAAAATAATGGCAAAGAGAGAAATAATCGATGGTGAGGCTTGCGTAACTGCGGCAGCGGTTATTTCAACTAAGCCAAGCAATAATGGAATGATAACAACCACTTCTAAAATCACCACACCGATAAAACGCGGCAATGTCGCGTTAAAACTTTGTCCTAAAGTGCGGTAATTTTGTCGGCTGATTTGGTGAATGGTTGTTATTCCCCATGCGCCGATAAAAGTTGTCGCTAACTGCGTGATAGAAAATGACAGTAAGAAACCCGTTACATCAAGTTTTGTTAAATCGGGTAAAGTACTGCCGGTAGTCAGTTCTTCTTGAGAAATGAGAGGAGGGCTTAATAAGACACTTGCTACTTGCACCATAAATAAAATCGACACAAATCGAAGCATTGTTTTTTGCTGGTTACGGAAAAAATTCCAACTATCTTGTAAAACCTGTGTAAAGTTAATATTCATTCCATTTTCTCTTTATTAAAAACAGTGTGATTATACCTTGTTTATGTTGCCACGGCATTTATCTTAGCTAAAAATCCTGTTTTTTGATATGGCGCAAAATTTTTAATTTTCATTTTTTCAATAAAAGTGCGGTTATTTTAGATAATAAATTTTATTAATTTGCAAAAATTTGAAGTAGATCACAGAATGACTACTCAAAATGAAGTATATTGCACGGCGTAGATAGCCATATATTTTTTATGGTTATCCAATCAAAATAATACTTAAGGAGTTCAATATGAAAAAAACAACACTTGCATTAGGTTTAACTGCCGCATTATTTAGTGGCGTAGCAAGCGCACATCAAGCGGGTGATTTTATTTTACGTGCCGGTGGTGTGTTTGTGTCAGCAAATTCGGAATCTACAACTAAAACTGCAGTACCGGTTAATTTAGAAGTGAGTGATAATGCACAGCTAGGTTTGACCGGTACTTATATGTTTACCGACAATATTGGTTTAGAGTTATTAGGCGCAACGCCATTCTCACACAAGGTGAAAGCGAATGTGCCGGGATTAAGTACTTTAACGAGAGGAGCTGTTGGTGATAATTTAGGTGATGTGGTGAAACTAAAACAATTACCTCCGAGCCTATATGTACAGTATTATTTCTTAGATAAAGATGCAGGCTCTCGCCCATATCTTGGTGTGGGTTTAAACTATACGCGTTTCTTTAATGCAAAATCAACCAATGCGTTAATTACTGATGTTAACGTGAAGAAACATTCTTTCGCTCCTGTTGTAAATGCTGGTATTGATATTAAATTAACCGATAATTTATATTTGAATACGGCAATGTGGTACACCCGCATTAAAACAACTGCTAAATTTAAAGTTCCAGCGGTCACTGCCGGTTATGAGCATGAAGTGAAACTTAAACTTGATCCATTTGTATTCTTCACCGGTTTAGCTTATCGTTTCTAATAAAATAATTTGTCCTCTATATTATAAAAAGCGATGAATGATTTCATCGCTTTTCTTTTGTGCTTTATTATTCGTTGGCATAGCCTTGCTTTGGTAGCGGTTTTCCGTCTAAATAGGCTATGCCGTCTTTTAGGTGTAGGCGTTCTTCAATAAACCATTTAATTACCATCGGATAAATGGCATATTCTTGTTCTCTTGTTCGTAATTCAATATCTTCCACATTGTCGTCAGGAAAAATCGGTACTTTGGCTTGTAATATGATTGCACCGCCATCGACCTCCTCATTCACAAAATGCACGGTTGTTCCATGTTCTGTATCTCCGGCATCTAATGCTCGTTGATAAGTATGTAAGCCTGCATATTTAGGCAGTAGGGAAGGGTGAATATTCAGTATTTTTCCGGGGAAACGTTGGGTAAAGGCCGGGGTTAAAATTTTCATATAACCGGCAAGTACAATTAAATCCACTTTCATTGTTTGTAAATAATCACCGATGGCATTATCCATTTCCGTATTATTTATGAAGTGTTGGCGCAAAAAAACTTGTGTGGGAATGACCGCACTTTTTGCCCGTTCTAACCCAAATGCTTCGGTTTTGTTACTGACAACACAAGCGATTTGAGCAGGAATAAAACTTTTTTCACAAGCATCAATAATGGCTTGAAGATTCGTTCCTTGCCCCGAAATTAAAACAGCAATTTTTTTCATAACAACCCTAAGAGAGAAAAAAGAAAAGGCGAATTTTCATTCGCCTCAGATTGAAGAGATTATTGAATAACGACTTGTTCTTCGCTATCCGCTGCAGACTCAATGTGTCCGATAAGCCACGCATTTTCACCTGCTTGTTTTAAAATCGCCAGTGCGGTTTCCACTTGATCTTGTGGCAATGCAATCACCATACCTACGCCACAGTTGAAAGTGCGGTACATTTCATAAGTGGAAATATTTCCTTGTTCTTGTAACCATTTAAAAATCGGTTGCCATTCCCAGCTTTTCTCATCAATGACAGCTTTGGTGTTTTTCGGTAATACTCGTGGAATATTTTCCCAAAAGCCGCCTCCGGTGAGATGTGCGATGGCGTGAACACCGGTTTGTTTGATGAGAGATAAAACAGATTTTACATAAATTTTAGTAGGGGCAAGGACTTGCTCACTTAATGGCTTACCGGCTAATTGTTCCGTTGCCGGATTTACACCGGAAACTTCAATCACTTTACGAATTAAAGAATAGCCGTTTGAGTGCGGACCGCTTGAGCCTAACGCAATTAACGCGTCGCCGTTACGCACTTGGCTGCCATCAATAATTTCAGATTTTTCAACCACACCGACACAGAAACCGGCTAAATCGTAATCGCCTTCGTGGTACATACCCGGCATTTCAGCCGTTTCACCGCCTACAAGCGCACATCCTGATTGTACACAGCCTTCCGCAATGCCTTTGACCACATCAGAGGCAACATCTACTTCCAATTTTCCGGTAGCGTAATAATCTAAGAAAAACAGCGGCTCGGCACCTTGTACCACTAAATCATTCACACACATTGCAACTAAATCTATACCAATGGTATCGTGTTTTTTCAAATCAATCGCCAAGCGTAATTTTGTCCCTACGCCATCGGTGCCGGAAACTAAGATCGGTTCTTTATATTTGCTTGGAATCGCGCACAATGCCCCGAATCCCCCTAATCCACCAATGACTTCCGGACGGGTGGTGCGTTTTACATGCGGTTTGATTCGTTCGACAAGTTCGTTGCCGGCATTGATATCTACACCGGCATCTTTATAACTTAATGATTGTTTGCTCACAATGAATCCCTGTGTCAGTTAAATAAAATCAGCGCGGATTGTATCAGTTTGAGCAAACGTTTGCGATAAAATTTTGAGCTGTAAATCAAAGTGCGGTCGTTTTTTAAATATTTTGCTCCGTTTAGCTTAGCCAGAATAGGTATCCGAATGTGGCGATGACGAACACACAAACAATATTTAAGACAAACCCTGCTTTCACCATTTCGCTTTGTTTTATCTCTCCGCTACCAAATACGATGGCATTCGGTGGTGTTGCTACCGGTAGCATAAATGCGCAAGAGGCACCTAATCCGATTATCAAGGCAAGACCGATTTCCGGAATGCCCAAAGACTGTGCGATAGAGATGAAAATCGGCACAAGTAATGCTGCACTGGCGGTATTGGAGGTAAATTCGGTTAAGAAAATAATAAAAGTAGCGACTAATAATCCGATGAGATAGTAGTGTTGGCCTTGTACGAGGAACACGATACCGTCTGCAAGAATTTTACTTGCGCCGGAATCTTTCAATACCGCACTTAGCGTCAATCCGCCGCCAAATAGCATTAATACGCCCCAATCGGTGTTTTCTTGAATTTGTTTCCAGGTTGCGACTCCTGTTGCACAAATGATGATTGCGGCAAATAAGGCGACAACGCTGTCGAAACTGGCGATATTTTTTTGCAGTCCCAATAGTCCGCTAAAAAACGGATTGATTTTTGAGCTAAATACCCAACAAAATGCGATAAAAATGAAAATGACAAGTGTGAGAATCCGTTGGGAATTCATTTCGATTTTTTCAAAGGATTGTTCAAAATGGACATTGAGTTTCGGTTTGAAAACAATCCAGAGCGTGCCGATCATTAAAGGTAATAAAATGATCATAATCGGTAAACCATACCATAACCAATCGGAGAAACTGAGGTGTAGGTTACTGGCTACGATAGCATTCGGCGGACTGCCGACTAGGGTTCCCATGCCGCCTATGCTGGCACTATAGGCAATGCCTAATAATACGAACACATAAGTATTGTGTTCTTTCTCGCGATCCATTTGGCTTAAAATCCCCATGGCGAGCGGCAACATCATTGCGGCAGTTGCGGTGTTACTCATCCACATAGAAAGGAAGGCGGTAATTAAAAAAAGATAGATGACGGCGATTAAAAGGTTTCCTTTGGCAAGTGCCATAATTTTATTGGCGATCATTTTATCGAGCTTTTGCATATGCAATGCCGTCGCTAAGGCAAAGCCGCCAAAGAAGAGGAAAATCGTTGGGTCGGAAAACGCAGCAAGTGCTTGCTTGGTGGTGACTAAATCTAATGAAATAGCCAATAATGGCACAAGTAACGCCGTAATCGTAACGTGTAATGCCTCGCTTAACCAAAGTACAGCGATAAAGCCTAATAATGCAAGACCTGCATTTTCTTTGGATGCAAAAGGCAAGAATTTTAACAAAACAAAAAATAGCACGATATCGGCAAGGAATATGATGCTGTTTTTATGGCTTTTACCTGAAGATGTTGTGTTCATAAAGTCCCCCTACATTTTTATAATCAAATAAACGAATCAATGTTAAAGGAATGTTACAAACTTGCAATGAGCAAAATTAAAAAGTGTGATCAAGTGCAAAAAATTTAACAAAAAAAGTGCGGTTATTTTTAACCGCACTTTGGTGTTTTGCTTATTCTTCTTCAAATCCTTCTAAATCAAGGGCTTCTTGCGAGAGGAGGATGCCTGTGAGATCGGCATAAATGTAGTCTTCCGGGAAGAATGTTACGCCGCCAAAATTAACCGGAATATCGCTTTCTCCGGTATTATTTTCATCTGCACTGACAGGAATCGGAGCTAATGCTTGAATGCCGATATCAATATTTTCGAGTTGCTGAATTTGGCGAACCGCTCCATAAACGATAATGCCTTCCCAGTCGTTATCTGCCGCGAGTTGAGCAAGTTCCGCATCGATTAGACCGCGGCGAACCGCACCGCCACCATCAATAACCAACACACGCCCTGCACCGTTTTCTTCTAATACTTCAGCGATTAAGCCATTATTTTCAAAGCATTTCACGGTTGTAACTCTTCCATAGAAATTGCTTATGCCGCCAAAACTTGAAAAAATCGGTTCGACCACATCCACTTGATCTGCATAAAGATCGCAAAGTTCTGAAGTATCAATAAACATAAATTCCCCTATCAAAATTTGAGATAAGCCTAAGTATATTCCGATTTAGCCGATAAGCAAGCCTAAACTAAATAACAGATTGATGAATAACGAAATCATTGACATCTGCGCAAGCATCGGGCGTAAGGTCTCAGGTCTCGTACTACGGTAAACAAAGGAGGCGTGTTTGACAAGTAACGGATAGGCAATCAAAAACAAATAATTTGCCCACGAAGTTGCGGTGAGTAGCGCAAAAACTAGGTAACACAAGGCGGCTAAACCCAATAAAATACAGTGATAAATACGCCCTTTATGTGCGCCTAAACGCACGGCAAGGGTGTTTTTGCTTGCTTTAGCATCTTGTTCAATATCACGTAAGTTATTGATATTTAACACTGCACTTGCTAATAATCCTGAGCTTATCGCCGGTAAGATTATTGCACTATCGATATTATGTGTTTGTAAGTAATAAGTGCCGCCTACACCTATCAAACCGAAAAATACTAGCACGGAAATATCGCCTAATCCCATATAACCATAGGGTTTTGCTCCTACCGTGTAAGTGATGGCGGCAATAATAGCTAAAATACCAAGACCGGTAAAAAACAATAAATCGGATAAGCTCTTATAAGCAATGCCAATGAGAAAGCTGCCGGAAACGAAGCTTGCCAAGATCATCAATATCAAGCCCCATTTTAGTTCTTGTGCTGAAATTGCGCCTTTTTGAATGCCACGTAATGGACCGATACGTTCTGTCGTGTCGGAACCTTTTTGATGATCGCCGTAGTCATTGGCGAAGTTGGAAAGTACTTGTAATAAAATGGTTGTCAGCAAACAAAGCACCATTACCGATATATTAAATCCCTCGGGATTTGCTCGATAGCCAAGTGCCGAGCCGGTGAAGATCGAGGCTAATGCTAAAGGTAAGGTTTTTGGTCTGGCTGTTTCCCACCACATTTTCAATTTTTTATTTGTCATTTTTTTTGACCGCACTTTTAATTACAATAAGGCGCGTATTCTACACTGAAATAATGCACTTATGAATGACTTAACATTGATGCCTATTGCGATTATCCACACACCTTATAAAGAAAAATTTTCTGTGCCACGCCAACCGAATTTGGTTCAAGATGGCGTTGGGATTGTGGAGTTACTTCCACCTTATAATTCGCCGGAAACGGTGAAAGGGCTGGAACAATTCAGTCATCTTTGGTTGATTTTTCAGTTTGATAAAATTCAGCAGGGAAAATGGCAACCTAGGGTGCGTCCTCCCCGTTTAGGAGGAAATCAACGGGTAGGCGTATTTGCCTCTCGTGCAACGCATCGCCCTAATCCATTGGGATTATCCAAAGTTGAATTACGCAAAGTAGAATGTATTCAGGGCAAAGTGTTTTTGCATCTTGGCGCAGTGGATTTGGTGGATGGTACGCCGATTTTTGACATTAAGCCCTATATTGCTTACGCCGATAGTGAACCTAATGCCCGCTCCGGCTTTGCACAAGAAAAACCGCAGGCGAAACTGAAAATAGAATTTACCGAACAGGCGCAAAGTGCGGTTAAAAAACTTGAAGAAAAACGACCGCACTTAGCACGTTTTATTCGTGAAGTGATTGAGCAAGATCCCCGTCCGGCTTATCAACAAGGCAAGCCTAGCGAGCGAATTTACGGCATAAGTTTGTATGATTTTAACGTGAAATGGCGGATCAAACCTGAAACACTGGATGTGGTTGAAGTGCTGAGTATAGAAAAAGAAAAGTCGGGGTAATCCGACTTTCTATTTAATTTTCTGGCAAGGCATTTACCACCGCTTTTACTAAAGTGGCGAGAGGAATGGCAAAAAATACGCCCCAGAACCCCCATAAACCACCAAAAATAAGCACGGAGACGATGATGATTAATGGATGTAAATTTACCGCTTCAGAGAATAAATAAGGTACGAGTAAGTTTCCGTCTAATAATTGGCTCACTGCAAAAGCGATAATGATATACCAAAATGTCGGGCTGATACCAAATTGGAAAAGCGCAACAAGTGCCACCGGAATCGTAACTAATACCGCACCGATATAAGGCACTAATACGGAAAGCCCCACGGCAAATGCCAATAATAGCGGATAATTCAAGCCGAAGATTAAGAAAATCACGTAAGTTACCAGTGTTACGATCAGAATTTCCAATAATTTACCGTGAATGTAATTCGCAATTTGTTGCTGCATTTCCGTCCAAACTTTGAAGGCTAAATGGCGATTGCGTGGTAAAAATCGGCTTACGCCTTGTAAAAGTTCACTTTTGTCTTTTAGCATAAAAAACATCATTAAAGGCACTAAAAAGGCGTAAATGCCCAGTGATACCAAATTCATAATTGAGGCGAGAGAAAGTTTCACTGCCGACTCACCGAAGCCGAGAATTTTTTCACGTACAGAATTGAAAATGGCATCCACCATAGAATAGTCGATTAATTCCGGGTAATGTTCAGGCAAAGCGAGCAACCATTCATTGAGCTTGTTGAACATAGCGGGTAAATCGCTTAATAATGAGACGGTTTGGTTCCATAACATTGGTACAAGCACAAGAAAGAACACGATTGCAACGCCAATAAATCCGCCGAAAATGATAATGGTTGCCAACACTCGTGGAAATTTTAGATTATTGGTGAGAAAATGAATGGGCATTTCCAATAAATATGCTAATACGATGGCAATTAGTAACGGTGCAATTAAATCGCCGAAAAAATAAATTGCGATAAAGCCAAAAAGTAAAATTGCCAGTAATCCCATTGCTTGCGGGTCACTCAAACGGCGAGCATACCAACTTTTTAACATTTCTAACATAATGAGCATCCAATCAAGTATTTTGCGCCATTATAAGTTAAAATTCCCCCTAGTTATAGCCAAGCGGAGAGAAATTCTATGTCGATTATTATTTATCACAACCCAGGTTGTTCAAAAAGCCGGGAAACCCTAGCACTGCTTGAAGCGCAAGGCATTCAGCCGACCATTGAGCTTTATTTACAAAAACAATATTCGGTTTCCGAGTTGCAACAAATTGCCGATAGATTAGGGATTCTTGATATACGTCAAATGATGCGTGTGAAAGACGAGTTGTATAAATCCTTAGGTTTAGATAATCCGGCGTTAACCAAGACGGATTTATTACAAGCGATGAGCAAACATTCCGAACTTATGGAGCGTCCGATAGTAGTGAATGGCGAGAAAGCAAAAATCGGACGACCGCCGGAAAGCGTATTGGCGATTTTGTAATTTTAACGTTTATGCGTATAATACGGTAGCCGTGAAAATCACTTCGCGGCTTTTTTAAGTTTAAGGAAAAATTGATGGCAAAAAAACAGAAAAGTGCGGTTGAAAATCAAGCCGTTTATCAACACACCCGTGGTGTTGTGAAAGATAATGCAATTATGGCATTATTACGGGATAAATTATTCCGTCAGCGTATTGAGAAAAAACGCAAAGGGAAAGGAAGCTACCAGCGAAAAGCAAAACACGCAGGGAAATTTTTTGAAAAGCCCGATTATAAATTTTTTGATTTCAGAAATTTTATAATCGGGTTTTTCTTAAAGTAAAAATAGAAATGTGAGGTAACAATATGTCAAATAAAACAGAAACATTATTTAACACGACTTGGAACGTACGTATTAGTGATCCGGGTGAAGAAGGCGCTCGTAGCCATTTTTTTGAAACGGTTTATTTAACGCTCACCGCACATTTTGAAGAAAAGGGGATCCGTTATGAATTTGTGCGTAGAGTTGAAGAACAAATTAAAGTGCAACGTTCGTTTACCGAATTAAATGAATTATTTAAGTTTCTTGGTGATTATTTAGATGCGGTTTCCCTCGGTATGCTTGGAGTGAAAATTGGTAATTTAGGCGTAAAAGCGGAATAGTTTTTATACTCGGAAAGTAAAAAGCGGTTGAAATTCACTTAAAAAATCAACCGCTCTTTTTTGTTTTTTATTTCAAGAGTAAAGTGCTTAAGGCACTATAAACCGATTTCGCCGTTTCATCGCTTAATGCTTTACCATTTTCATCGGTAATAACAACCGCACTTCGTTTACCCATTGCAGAGATTTGCATAAAGTAAGCGCCTTTTTCAAGCTCGGGTTCGTTTACACCTAAACGCAGCCAATCTTCTTTATCTAACGGTGAATATTTTAATTCTCGTTGTCCCCGCCCTGCTATTTCGGATTTAGTATAAAATCCGATTTTTGGCAATGCAGAACCTAGCTTTTCCCAAGCTTGAGTAAAGGTTGCCTCCATTCCCAATGCCGTTCTTCCGTTTATGTCAGTGATTAAACCGGATTGGAAAGTCCCGACAGTGGCATTGCTTAAATCTTGTTGCTGTTTGTTATAACTATGGGTGAGCGTTGCCACAAAACGATTTAAGCGATCAGCGGTGTAACGTTGCTTTTCCACTACGCTTGGTGTGAAAATAATACCATCACGGCGCATTTGAAGAACAGAAACCGTGAGGGCGCTCGCATCACGGGCGGAAACTTGCTCTACTTGATAACGAATTTCGGTGTTGGTTTTGTCATCCGCACGACCGGAATGATGCCAATCGGTGGTGAGTATCGCGCCGTTGATAGTGGAATTAATTCCTTCTTCTTTCAATAAACGTTGGATTTGTTGTAAGTTATACAATGAAACCTGTTCTTCAGGATACACGATTAATGCACGCTCTCCATCAAATTGAGTTATTGAGTTTTTGATGATCGCTAAAGGTGTTGACGGCGGGCGAATGTCCACGTTTTCCCCTTTTTTGATGGTGAGGTTAGGCAGCTCATAGGCGGCATCTTGTTTTGGTAGATTTATCCCTCCGCTTGCTAATGGCGAAAAGGTTGGAATAGATGAGTCTGATTTTTGATAGGTGTCGTTCGCACTTTGCAATTTTTCAGGATCGGTGGAGCAGGCCGATAATAGACCGATTGTGACTAACCCTAAGAGAAATTTTTTCATTACTAAATCCTTAAAAATAAATAAAAGAAAAAGTGACCGCACTTCGACCGTTAAATGATAAAAAAGTTTGGGACTGAAAATCAGCCCCAAGACTTATTAAATTAACCCTGCCGTTTTTAATGCGGTTTCTACTTTTGGTTTTGAGGTTTCGCTGAGTTCCGTTAATGGCAGGCGAAGGAACGGTGATTTAATCAAGCCTAAACGATAAGCCGCCCACTTCACAGGAATCGGGTTAGATTCTACGAATAAATTTTGGTGTAATGCCATTAAACGTGTATTAATTTCTTCTGCTTTAGTAAATTCTCCCATACGTGCCAAACGACACATTTCAGCCATATCTTTCGCCGCTAGGTTATTGGTTACAGAGATAACGCCTTCCGCACCTAGTTTCATTGCTTCTAAACCGGTTGCATCATCGCCACTTAACACAATGAAATCTTTACCTGCTAATTGCTTAATTGCGGTGACACGGCTTACATCTCCGGTTGCCTCTTTAATGCCTACAATATTGTTAATTTGAGCTAAACGAGCCACAGTTTCCGGTTTAATATCACTACCGGTGCGTCCCGGTACGTTGTAAAGAATTTGTGGTAAATCAGTGCATTCCGCAATGGCTTTAAAATGCTGATACATTCCTTCCTGAGTCGGTTTATTGTAGTAAGGTACAACGGAAAGACAGCCTGCAACACCGCTATCGCGTAATAATTTGGTCATCACAATTGCTTCACTGGTCGCGTTCGCTCCTGTGCCGGCAATGATAGGAATACGACCTTTTGCCAGTTCTACGGTCTTTTCAATTACCTTCACATTTTCTTCAATACTTAATGTTGCGGATTCACCTGTTGTTCCCACCGAAACGATGGCATCAGTACCGGCGTCGATATGAAATTCGATAAGTTTTTCCAAAGTGCTAAAATCAATGCTACCGTGGTTATCCATCGGGCTAACTAAAGCAACAATACTGCCGAAAAATAAAGGGTTTTGCGTAGACATAGAACCTCCGTTTATAAATAATGAGCAAATATTTGAAAACTGCCTGCTAGGATCGCTAAAATGGTCAAAATTTGCAAATCATTTTTTCATTTTGAGGAATTTTCTATGAAAACGTTACAAGTGGGAGATGTCCCACAATTTACATTATGTGATCAAAATAATCGTTCGGTTTCACTTTCTGATTTCAAAGGAAAGAAAGTGCTTGTTTATTTTTATCCTAAGGCGCTTACACCGGGTTGTACAACTCAGGCTTGCGGACTTCGTGATACGAAAAAGGAATTAGAGGATTTAGGTGTGGTGATTTTGGGAATTAGTCCTGATTCACCGAAGAAGTTGGCTCAATTTGCAGAGAAAAAAGCACTCAATTTCACCTTGCTTTCAGATGAAGATCATCAAGTTGCTGAGCAGTTTGGCGTGTGGGGCGAGAAAAAATTTATGGGACGAACCTATGATGGCATTCATCGCATCAGCTTTTTGATTGACGAACAAGGTAAAATTCAGCATATTTTTGATAAATTCAAAACCGGTGAGCATCATCAGGTTGTGTTAGATTATTTGCAGTCTTTATAATTCTCCTAAAAAATCGACCGCACTTTAGTATTCTGTGTGTAAAGTGCGGTCAGAAATCTTTCCGTTTTCGATAATTCATATTTACGCTGTATCTTTCTTTTGCTAAAATTTCTGTCTAATTGAAACTAATTCTCAATTGCTTTCTATGATTTAAGGATAAGAAATGCCTCAACTTTTCGAATTTTTACAACAATACAGCGATTACATCATTATCGGACTTTTACTTTTGATGAGTGTTATTATGCTCGCAATGGTAATTGAGCGTTTTATTTTTCTTACTCGGGTTAATGTCGGCAGATATTCGAATATTCATGCGTTAGATATCGATCTCCATCGTAATATGACAATTATTTCTACGGTGGGAGCAAATGCGCCTTACGTGGGTTTATTAGGTACGGTAATCGGTATTTTGTTAACTTTCTATCAAATCGGTCAAGGCGGTGGTGATGTGGATGCAGGTGAAATTATGTTACACCTTTCTTTAGCTTTGAAAGCAACCGCACTTGGTATTCTTGTAGCAATTCCCTCTATGGTTTTCTATAACGGTTTAAACCGCAAAATTGAAGTAAATCGCCTAAAATGGAAAGTATTAAATTCACAAAAAGATAAGGAATAATCGTGAAGAAATTTGATGAAATCAACATTATTCCTTTTATTGATATTATGTTGGTATTGTTAGCGATTGTATTGATCACCGCTTCATTTATTTCGCAAGGTAAAATTCAGGTGAATGTGCCTAAAGCGAGTACGGCGGTGGCTTTTAAATCCGACGAACTTGCAAAATTATTAACGGTTAGCGCAAAAGGTGAGCTTTATTTCAATGATAAGCCGATTTCTCAAGAAGCATTGGAAGCTGAAATTAATCAATGGAATAAAGAACAAAAAGTGACATTAAAAATTGATGCTCAGGCCAGTTTTCAAGATTTCGTAACAATCACGGATTTACTTGCAAAAAATGAAATTAAAAACGTCGCCATCGTCTCAATGAAAGATAAAGGCAGTAGTGCTAAGCCTGCAACTGCATCATCGGCAACCGAGTAGGGAAAGTTATGCAACAAGCTAAACGTTCATTCTTAGGTTTGTTTACGTCTATTCTTGTTCACGGTGTCATTATCGGTGCTTTATTGTGGAATTGGAATAAATCGGATGATAGCGTCAATAGTCATAGCGGGGAATTAGCGACAGCGATCTCAATGGAAATGCTGCAAGGAATGCGCATTGAGGAACCCGTATCGGAATCGGAAAAAATAGAACCGGAGTCGGAAAAGAAAGAGATTGTAGCGGATCCGACAAAGAAAGCGGAACTGAAGAAAAAAGAGCCGGATAAAAAAACGGAAAAACCAAAAGACAAACCTAAACCACCTAAAGAAAAAACCAAAAAAGAGGTAAAACCGGCTGAAAAAACGCCTTTACCGAAGAATTTACAGATAGGCGAACGTAATGTGAATGCTTCAGCTAATGTTAATTCAAAAGCGACTACAACAGCGCCGGTTAATACCAATGCGAATACGGTAGGGGGAGGTTCAAATATAAATGAAATAGCTGCTTATAAAGCCGCACTATATCGTGAGATTGAACGCCGTAAAGAATATCCGACACGTGCCAAAATGATGCGTAAACAAGGTATCGTGCATATTTCGTTTAATGTAAGCAATGACGGTGTATTAAGTGGCGGAAGTATTGTCAAATCATCGGGTGATGAAAGCCTTGATAATGCAGCATTGAAAGCGGTTAGAAATGCAAAACCGGTGGGGCCGAAACCGCAAGGATTTTCAAGTAGTGTTTCTGTTCCGATTCGATTCAGTTTGCAATAATAAAAAAAGCAGGGTTTAAACTCTGCTTTTTTGTTGCTTATGAAAGTGAAATTATAAATAAAATGTGAAAATACCAAGGCAAGCAGCTTGGTATCTTCTATTTTATTGAATTAGATTTTGGTTAAATCTACGTTCTTTGTTTCTTTTGAGGCGAATAACGCGAGTAATGTCATTAATGCGTTAATGGCTAAATAAATCCCTACACCTATAATGCCGAATGAGGCATTGATTTTTAAGGAAATCATTGCCGCAACGGTTGCTCCGATAATGGACGCTAAGTTATAAGCAAGCGATGCGCCGGAGTAACGTACTTCGGTTGGAAACAATTCCGGCAGCAATGCCGCCATAGGGCCAAACGTCATTCCCATAATTGCCATACCCACTACGAGGAATGCAAAGACGCTGCTTGGCGTGCCGTTTTCTAAAAATATTGGCATTGTTAAACCTAATACGCCAATGGCAATCGTTACCCAAATTAACCATTTGCGGCGACCGATCTTATCGGCATAAATACCGGAAATGCTGATGAAAATACCGAATACAATCGCACTTATTAATAGCAAACCGGTGAACGTGTTTGCCGGAATGCCTAAACCAAGCGGGTAGCCTGATTCTGAATGCGTTGGTGCCGTGCGTGAATAGGCTTGTGCGAAAGCGGTCATAATGTAGAAAAGGGAATAGGTCGCAACCATAATAAATGTGCCGATAATCATAGGCTTAAAATGCTTGGTGAATACGACACTGACAGGTGCATTTAATTTTTTACCTTTCTGCTCCGCTTCAACGAAAACATGGCTTTCGTGTAGGGTTAAACGGACGTACAAACCGACAAAAACCAATAACACCGAAGAGACAAAAGGGATACGCCACGCCCATTCTACTAAGGCTTCATGCCCCCAGAAATAACTTACTAGGAAGAAGGTACCGTTTGCCACAAATAAACCGATAGGCGCACCTAACTGAGGAAAAGTGCCATACCAAGCCCGTTTGCCTTCCGGTGCATTTTCGGTTGCAACCAAGGCCGCCCCGCCCCATTCGCCACCAAGTCCGATACCTTGTCCTACCCGACAAATACAAAGCAAAATAGGCGCCCAAATGCCGATTTGTGAATAGTTAGGCAATAAACCGATAATGACGGTTGAGCCTCCCATTAATAAGAGAGACGCCACGAGTGTTTTTTTACGTCCGATTTTGTCGCCAAAATGACCGAATAATGCGGATCCTATCGGGCGTGCAAAGAAGGCGAGCGCCAAAGTGGAAAGAGAAAGAAGATCATTTGAAAGTGGGTCATCGCTGCTAAAAAACTGTGTGTTGAACACTAACACGGCTGCTGCCGCATAGATATAATAATCGAAAAATTCGATTGCAGTTCCAACCATAGAGGCAAGTGCCACTTTCATCGGATTATTACGAAGTTGTGTTGTCATATTGCTTTCCTTAGGAAATGTGAATAAGAATTTTATAAATGGAAAGGGCTAAATCCTAGCATTTCCCTTAGTCTTGAGCAATTTTTAAAATGAGATTTCTTAGTTTTTTAGCGAAAAATATCGGATTTTCCGAGTGGGCGTTGTGGCCGGCATTTGGAATGGTGGTTAAAGAAAGTTGTTCTTCATGTGCAAGGTTTTGGAATTTTTGATCCCGCTCACCGCAAAAATAGAAAAACGGCAAGGAATTTGACCGCACTTTTGGGCGAAAATCAGCTTGTTTGGCAAGGCTGGTGGCAAGCAACATTTTGCCGATATCAGCATCACAATTTGCTTTTCGTTTTTGGATTAATTGCCGTCGTTGTGCTGAAGTTAAATGAGCAAATACCGGTTGTTGATACCAGTCTTTCAGTACGCTTTCAGGTGATTCGTTAATAAACCGTTTTGCCCAATAGATATCATTTTGCCAACGGGCTTGTTTTTCTTCCTCAGTTTTTAAACCTAAATTTGCGCCTTCCAAAATCACCGCTTGCAGTTGTGATTTTTTCACATTGGACTGTAATACATGGTTTAGGGCATAGTGTAAGGCAATGCGCCCTCCGAGTGAATATCCGACAAGAAAATAAGGTTCATTTTTGACCGCACTTTGGATTTGTTCGGCAAGATATTGCGTTGTGTCTTCAAAATCAACAACTTTAATTTCTTTTGCTTTTCCGTGAAAAGGTAAATCAAGTGCGATACAGCGAAAGTGCGGTAAATTTTCGATAACTTTTTGCCAGTCGGCAGCGGTGCCGAGGAGACCGTGAAGGAAAATAATATTCATCATAATAAAATAAAGGGCGTTGTTACACGCCCCAATCCCTATGCACCGATAACGGCATAACTGATTTGTTCAATTAAACGTTTATAGATGTTGCTGCCGTCATTCGGGTTGGTCTTAATTTCAATAAGTGTAGTTTTACGGCGTGTGTAGGCTTGTTTTAAGACGCTGCTTAAATCCGCCCAAGTGTAAGGATGAGCGTATTTTATATCAAACATTGCGGCGATTTGTGAAAAATCACCATTGTGAGGCAAGCGGTAGAAACGCTCTTTCACCGTTTCATCCACCGGTAGCATATCAAAAATTGCTCCTCCGTTATTGTTAATCACGAAAATGATAGTCGGTTGCGTAACATTTTTAAATAAGGCGAGCGAATTGAGATCATAGAGTGTTGAGGTATCGCCAATCATTGCGACAACCGGTTGATTAGAACCTACACCGATGCCGGCTGCTGTTGCCAGTAAGCCGTCAATGCCGCTTGCTCCGCGGTTAGTGTAAATCGGGTAGCCTTCCGGCAATTTCGTGAGCGCATCAACAAGACGCACAAACAGACTGTTGCCAAGGAACAAAATGCCGTTATAAGGCAGTACGCGTTCGATATGATGGGCGAGAGAGGCTTCATTTAAATTACCGCCCACTTGTTGTTCAATAAAACCGGCACAGAATTTTGATAAAGCAAGGGGTTCTAATAACCATGGTTTTTGACGAAATGGAGGGTGCGCGCGAAGCCAATGATGCACTTTCGCATTAAAGCGCGTATGTGTGTGATGATAAGGATCAACCGCTTTTTGCGTTTGTTCGATAATCCAAAATTCACCATTGAAGGCTTGTAAAAATTGGTTAATACGTTTGCTGATAAAACGGGAACCGAATTGAATCACAATATCCGCTTCTAAGAGTTTTTCCCGCACCGTTTGGTTGGCAAGCCAAATATCGGCATAAGGTGTCATGGGTTCGACACCGGATTGAATATCGGTTAATAATACCCAACCCATAGTAGTCGCCCAAGTATTGATGCCCATAGCTTGTTCCGCAGGCAGTTGTCCGACTACAATCACACCACGTTTGGTACGCCAGTGATCCCAGTTTTCGTGCGGAATCACTTCTTGTTGCAATGTTTCATATTTGATCCAAGGTTTTACCTGTGAAAGCCAACGCTGTAACGGTTGTAACCAAGGGTGGTTATCCACGGCGCTATCATTGGCTTCGTAAAGCGGTTCGGCAAAGGGGACGTTAATATGCACGACACCATGTTGTCGGTTCTGTTGAAATGTTGCCTGTTCTAATAGAGACACAAGCCATTGTGCAGCATAATCCGTATTGGGCTTGGGCAGATTCACATTGGCAATCGGGTAATCGCCGAACATATTTTGTTGCAATATTGCTTGATTTGCGCCGCATTCCCATAATTCGGGCGGGCGATCTGCCGTTAATATGATGAGATCAACGCCCGTTTGACGTGCTTCAATAATTGCCGGATAAAGATTGGCAGCCGCCGTACCGGAGGTAACAATGATGGCAACCGGAGATTGTGTGGATTTTGCGATACCAAGCGCAAAAAAGCCTAAGCCTCGTTCGTCAAAATGACTATGGCAAACGGCACGTTCGGCATTTTGCAAACGCACCGCTTCAAGCGTTAAAGGGGTAGAACGTGAGCCGGGTGCAATGCAGAAGTGAGTAACGCCTTGGCGTACCAAGGTTTCCAAAATCACTTTTGACCAACAACGATTAAACACGTTTACAGACATTCTTTTTCTCCGTTATGATTTTCTGCAAACAGGGAAATGAGTCCTGCTGCCTTACGTTCGATTTCTTTCCATTCAATTAAGGGTTGCGAGCCTTCAACAATGCCCGCACCGGCAAATACGCGGATTCGATTGCTTTCAATAAAGGCGGAACGAATTGCCACACAAAATTCAGAATATGCCTCGCTCATAATGCCTAATGTACCGGCATACCAACCCCGCTCAAAAGTTTCGATTTCCGATAAAATCATTCTGGCCTGTTGCTGTGGTAAGCCTGAAACCGCCGCAGTAGGGTGAATCGCTTTAAGTAATGCGGAATCTCGATAATGTGCGGTCAGATTTGCACGAATTTTTCGTAACAAATGTTGTACTTTGCGTAAAGGTTTGAGTTCCACTTCACCTACATCAAAGGATTCCACCATTGAGCGAATATTTTGAGAAATATCTTGCACCACCAGCCAGTTCTCGTTCAGATTCTTTTCATCTTTTAACAACCAATCGGCTTGTTGCAGGTTTTCTTGAAGGTTTTCCGTAATAGGTGCGGTGCCTGCGAGCGCTTCGGTTAAAAAAAGATTGTATTCGCGTGCGTATAAACGTTCAGGTGTCGAGCCCACGAAAGCAGAATGAGGATTTTCCGCCCACAAAAAGTGATAGCAACCTTGATTTTGTTTTTCACTTTCGGCAAGAAAATCATAGGGATTAATACGCTGTTTTAAGTGGAAAATCGTTTCATTTGCCAACACGATCTTAGTTAATTCGCCTTGTTTGATTTCAAAAAGCGCCTGATTTACCCAGTCATTCCAAGTTCGCTCATCAGCACGCCGTTCGATCAGCAAAGGAACTTGTTTGGGTAAGTCGCAAAGTGCGGTTGTTTTCGGTAATGTTTTAATAAGAGCTAAAGCGGATTGTGCGGAAGTTTCACCTTCGACAAAAACGCTTACCGTAGTAGCGCATTCCTTTTGCTCTAACAGCATTTGCGGCAAAATGAACTGTTCGTAACCTTGAAATTGTAAACCGCCGATTAATGGTAAACAGTATTGTTCAATAAACTCTTGCGCTAAATTTAACGCTGAAAATGACCGCACTTCACCGAGCGCAGCAAATCTTTGTTCTTCATCACGAAAGTGTAAGTAGAACTGTGGATAAACCCTTTGTGCTTTTAGCCACGCCAATAAATCGACATTGGCGATTTCTACTTGAAAACGCACGATATCCGTTTGTTTTTGTCGCAAATAATCTTCAATTTGCCGGCTTATTCGGCTTGCCGCTTGTTCTAAAATATCCATTAAAAAGTTGTTCAAAATACACAGAAAATTAGCCCGTATTCTACCGCAGTTTATTTGTTACAAAAAATTTTTTTATAAAATCTTTGCAAGATTGAAAATTAAGCCGTAAATTAACCGCACTTTTCTTAAAAAATAAGAGGATTTCACTATGCGATTATTCCCAAAATCCGATAAATTGGAACACGTTTGTTATGACATTCGAGGGCCGGTGCACAAGGAAGCCCTGCGCTTGGAAGAAGAAGGCAATAAAATTTTAAAGCTTAATATCGGTAATCCCGCACCTTTTGGTTTTGAAGCACCGGATGAGATTTTGGTGGATGTGTTGCGCAATTTGCCTTCAGCGCAAGGCTATTGTGATTCCAAGGGACTATATTCCGCACGTAAAGCTATTGTTCAATATTATCAATCCAAAGGTATTCAAGGTGCGACAGTAAACGATGTGTATATCGGTAACGGAGTGTCGGAACTCATCACAATGGCAATGCAAGCCCTGTTAAATGACGGTGATGAAGTGCTTGTGCCGATGCCCGATTATCCGTTATGGACGGCGGCGGTAACGCTTTCCGGCGGCAAAGCCGTGCATTATTTATGTGATGAAGACGCGAATTGGTTTCCGGCGATTGATGATATTAAAGCCAAAGTGAACGCAAAAACGAAAGCGATTGTGATCATTAACCCGAATAATCCGACCGGTTCAGTATATAGCAAAGCGTTATTGGAAGAAGTTGTCGAAATAGCGCGTCAAAATAATTTGATTATTTTTGCAGATGAAATCTATGACAAGATTTTATACGATGGCGCGGTTCATCATCATATCGCTTCACTTGCACCGGATTTATTAACGGTTACCTTCAACGGTTTATCTAAAGCCTACCGTGTTGCGGGCTTTCGTCAAGGTTGGATGATTTTAAATGGCCCGAAACATCAGGCGAAAGGTTATATTGAAGGTTTGGATATGCTGGCCTCAATGCGTTTGTGTGCGAATGTGCCAATGCAACACGCTATTCAAACGGCATTAGGAGGTTATCAAAGTATCAATGAATTTATTTTACCGGGCGGACGCTTATTAGAGCAACGCAATAGATCCTACGAATTAATAACTCAAATTCCGGGGATTACTTGCGTAAAACCGATGGGGGCGATGTATATGTTCCCTAAAATGGATATTAAAAAATTCAACATTCACAGTGATGAAAAAATGGTGCTTGATTTACTTCGTCAAGAAAAAGTATTGCTTGTGCACGGCAAAGGCTTTAATTGGCATTCACCGGATCATTTCCGTATTGTCACCTTGCCTTATGTGAACCAATTGGAAGAAGCGATCACCAAACTCGGGCGTTTCTTAGAAAATTATCGCCAATAAACGCTAGGGCGTATGCAATACGCCCAATTTCATAGAAAAGTAGGGTGGGCAACTTGTTTGCCCACCGTTCCAAACACGATATTTTCGACGGGCAAACAAGTTGCACACCCTACTGAGATAAAAAACGGGATCATTGCTGATCCCATTTTTTATTAGTGAGTACTTGTACTGGTTGTCGTGCGGTTTGCACGTTTACGATCGTTTTCCGTTAAAAGTTTTTTGCGGATGCGGATCGATTCAGGTGTGACTTCCACGAGTTCATCATCATCAATAAACTCGATCGCTTGTTCAAGGGAGAATTTCACCGGTGTGGTTAACACGATGGCGTCATCTTTGCCTGAAGCACGCATATTGGTGAGTTTTTTACCTTGTAAGCAGTTCACCGTGAGATCGTTTGAGCGGCTGTGAATACCGATGATTTGACCTTCATACACATCTACGTTGGCATCAATCATTAATTTGCCACGTTCTTGTAAACCGAATAGTGCATAAGCCAATGCTTTGCCGGTGGCGTTAGAAATTAACACGCCGTTCTTACGTTGACCGATTTCGCCGCCTTTGATTTCATCATAGTGACTGAAACTGGAGTAAAGTAAGCCTGTGCCGGAAGTCATAGTCATAAATTCACCGCGGAAACCGATTAATCCACGGCTCGGAATGATGTATTCTAAACGTACACGCCCTTTTCCGTCAGGCAACATATCACGCACTTCACCTTTGCGGATACCTAAGGCTTCCATCACGGAACCTTGATGTTGTTCTTCCACGTCAATAGTGACTTGTTCGTAGGGTTCTTGTTTTTTGCCGTCAATTTCACGATAAATAACTTTCGGACGGGATACGGCTAATTCATAGCCTTCACGGCGCATATTTTCAATTAAGACGGAAAGATGTAATTCACCGCGACCGGATACGCGGAACTCATCAGGATTAGGGGTTTCTTCTACACGCAATGCCACGTTGTGAACGAGTTCTTTATTTAAACGTTCAAGAATTTGGCGTGAAGTCACGTATTTCCCTTCTTGGCCGGCAAAAGGCGAAGTGTTTACACAGAAGAACATTGTAACTGTCGGTTCATCAACAGTGAGTGAAGGCAATGCCTCAACGGCATTGATATCACAAATGGTGTCGGAAATGTTGAGTTCGCCTAAGCCGGTAATAGCAACGATGTCTCCGGCGTAAGCCACATCTTCTTCATAACGTTGTAAACCAAGATGTCCAAGCACTTGACCTATACGACCTTGGCGGGTTTTCCCTTCGCTATTGATAACGGTAACCGGTTGATTCGGTTTGATTGAGCCGCGCTTAATACGTCCGATTCCAATAACCCCAACATAATTGTTGTAGTCTAATTGGGAGATTTGCATTTGGAACGGAGCATCTAATTCCACTTTCGGCGGTTCAACGTGTTTGACGATTGCTTCAAATAACGGGGTCATATCTTTCGCTAATTCTTCATGTTCAAGACCGGCCACACCGTTTAGGGCTGAAGCGTAAATAATCGGGAAGTCTAATTGTTCATCCGTTGCGCCAAGGTTTACGAATAAATCGAACACTTGATCCACAACCCAGTCAGGGCGCGCACCGGGACGATCCACTTTGTTGATGACTACGATTGGTTTTAAACCGTGAGCAAAAGCTTTTTGGGTGACGAAACGGGTTTGCGGCATCGGGCCGTCAAACGCATCAACGACTAAAAGTACGGAATCTACCATTGAAAGTACGCGTTCTACTTCACCGCCGAAGTCTGCGTGCCCCGGGGTATCTACGATGTTGATTCGGTAATCGTTCCAGTTAATCGCCGTGTTTTTGGCAAGAATGGTAATGCCGCGTTCTTTTTCAAGATCATTAGAGTCCATCACGCGTTCGTCTGCATCACCACGTATTGCATCAAAAGTACCTGATTGTTGAAGGAGTTTATCTACAAGGGTTGTTTTACCGTGGTCAACGTGCGCGATAATAGCAATATTGCGCAATTTGTTAATATCGATTTTGTTTTTCATTGTTTATATTGAATTGATTATGTAGGGCGTGAGACAAAGTCTCACGTTCGTGTATAAAAAGTTTATTATTTCGTGTGGGAATCGTAGGTAATTTACATACTATGCACTAAATTACGCTTATCTTGGCACGAAAGGGCAAAAATTATACACGACTTTTACGTTACCCGCTATGACAATTGGAAAAATAAATCTAGTGAAAAAAATGGGCGATTAAGCTACAATGCGCGCTTATTTTATTGAGACCATATCGCAAAATAGAGGATTCCTATGTCAAATGCAATCGCCAACGTGTTTAAACTCATTGAAGAAAACGAGATAAAATTTGTTCTTCTCCGATTCACTGATATTAAAGGCAAGGAACACGGTGTATCTATTCCGGTTAGCCTTGTTGATGAAGAAATGTTTGAAGACGGTAAAATGTTTGATGGCTCATCGGTAGAAGGTTGGAAAACGATTAATAAAGCGGATATGCTTTTAATGCCGATGGCGGAAACCGCAGTAGTCGATCCCTTTGCACAGATCCCGACACTTTCTTTACGTTGTAGCGTTTATGAGCCGGCAACAATGCAAAGCTATGATCGTGATCCTCGTTCTATTGCAATTCGTGCCGAAAATTATATGCGTTCAACCGGTATTGCCGATCAGGCGTTTTTCGGGCCGGAACCTGAATTTTTCCTCTTTGATGACGTGCGTTTCGATGTTTCTATGAATCGTGCTTCATTTTCCATTGATGATGTAGAAGCAGCTTGGAATACCAACAAAAAATACGAAGGCGGGAATAATGCTTATCGTCCGTTGAAAAAGGGAGGATACTGCGCTGTAGCGCCTATTGACACCGCTCATGATATTCGTTCCGAAATGTGTCTGCTTTTAGAAGAAATGGGATTGGTGATTGAAGCTCATCATCACGAAGTTGCCACTGCGGGTCAAAACGAGATTGCAACAAAATTCAACACCTTAACCTTAAAAGCGGATGAAACCCAAATCTATAAATATGTTGTACAAAATGTTGCCCTTGAACACGGCAAAACCGCTTGTTTTATGCCGAAGCCGATTACAGGCGATAACGGCTCGGGTATGCACTGTAATATGTCACTAAGCAAAGACGGCAAAAATATTTTCCAAGGTGATAAATATGCCGGTCTTTCCGAAACCGCACTTTACTATATCGGCGGTATTATCAAACACGCAAAAGCCTTAAATGCGTTCACCAACCCGACTACCAACTCATATAAACGTTTAGTGCCGGGTTATGAAGCACCAGTATTACTCGCTTATTCAGCAAGTAACCGTTCCGCCTCGATTCGTATTCCTGCGGTAACCAGCCCTAAGGCGATCCGTGTTGAAGCCCGTTTCCCTGATCCGATGGCAAACCCATATTTAGCTTTTGCCGCCTTATTGATGGCAGGGTTAGATGGTGTGGTGAATAAAATTCATCCGGGTGAGGCAATGGATAAAAATCTTTACGATTTACCTCCGGAAGAATTAAAGGATATTCCTGCCGTAGCCGGCTCACTTGAAGAGGCTCTAGATTCGTTAGAAAAAGATTACGAATTTTTAACTCAGGGTAACGTGTTCAGTAAAGAGTTTGTAGAAGCTTTTATCGCCATTAAACGCAAAGAAGTCGAACGTTTAAATATGACGCCGCATCCGGTGGAATTTGAGATGTATTACGTATAGTTTGTTTGTAATAGAAAATATATATAACGAACTAGACTAAATAATTGCAGTAATAGTGGAGATTAGGTTAGAGCAGAAGTGATTAAGGTGCTATTATATTATGTGGTACAATCTGTTTCACATCATCATCTAAAATTTGTCATTTAGGAAAATTAGGAAAAAAAATGAAAAAAATTCTCGTAACTGGTGGGGCAGGGTTTATTGGCTCTGCAGTAGTTCGCCATATTATTAATGACACGCAAGATAGCGTGATTAACGTAGATAAATTGACTTATGCTGGCAATTTGGAATCCCTTGAAAGCGTGGTAAATTCGCCTCGCTATTACTTTGAGCAAGTGGATATTTGTGATGAAAAAGAAATTGCCCGAGTATTTGAACAGTACCAACCTGATGCAATCATGCATTTGGCGGCAGAAAGCCATGTGGACCGCTCTATTGATAGTGCAGCAACCTTTATTCACACCAATATTTTAGGCACATTTACCCTACTTGAAGCCGCTCGCCATTATTGGTGTAATTTAGAGGGTGAGAAAAAGGCAAACTTTCGTTTTCATCATATTTCCACTGATGAGGTGTATGGTGATTTGGAAGGGACGGACGATCTGTTTACTGAGACTACATCTTATGCTCCAAGCAGCCCTTATTCTGCTTCAAAAGCCTCTAGTGATCATCTTGTACGTGCGTGGCTGCGGACTTATGGTTTACCAACTATTGTCACTAATTGCTCAAACAATTATGGTCCTTTCCACTTCCCTGAAAAATTGATTCCTCTTATGATTCTAAATGCTTTGGAAGGTAAGCCTTTACCTGTCTATGGTAACGGTCAGCAAATTCGGGATTGGTTGTTTGTAGAAGATCACGCTCGGGCGTTATATAAAGTTGTAACAGAAGGCAAAATTGGTGAAACCTATAATATCGGTGGCCATAATGAAAAAACTAATATTGATGTAGTGCGGACGATTTGTGAGTTACTAGAGGAACTTGTGCCAAATAAATCAAACGGAATTTCCTACTATATGGATTTAATTACTTTTGTGAAAGATCGTCCGGGACATGATGTGCGTTATGCGATTGATGCTAGCAAAATTGGACAAGAACTTGGATGGACACCAAAAGAGACCTTTGAGTCGGGTATTCGTAAGACCGTAGAGTGGTATCTTGCCAATCAAAAATGGTGGGAACGTGTGCTAGACGGCTCTTATAATCGGGAACGTTTGGGACAACAAGGATAATAGACAATGAAAGGGATTATTTTAGCAGGAGGATCGGGTACTCGCCTGTATCCGATTACTCGTGGTGTTTCTAAGCAGCTATTACCTGTTTACGATAAACCAATGATTTACTACCCCTTGTCTGTGTTGATGCTAGCAGGCATTCGGGAAATTTTAGTGATTACCACGCCTGAAGATAACGAAAGTTTTAAACGTTTACTAGGCGATGGATCAGATTTTGGTATTCAAATTTCTTACGCTGTTCAGCCAAGCCCAGATGGTTTAGCTCAAGCCTTCTTAATTGGCGAAGAGTTCATTAACGGTGATCGTTGCTGTTTAGTGTTAGGCGATAATATTTTTTATGGTCAGTATTTTTCCCAAATGTTGCAACAAGCGGTGGCACAAGAAGCAGGTGCAACGGTATTTGGCTATTTAGTGAAAGATCCCGAACGTTTTGGCGTGGTGGAATTTGATGAACAGTTTAGGGCGGTTTCAATTGAAGAAAAGCCGGTGAAGCCGAAATCTAATTATGCGGTTACGGGACTATATTTTTACGATCATCGAGTGGTGGAATTTGCTAAACAAGTGAAGCCTTTTGCTCGGGGCGAGTTGGAAATTACCACGCTTAATGAAATGTATTTGAAAGATGGCTCGCTCAATGTACAACTCCTTGGACGTGGATTTGCGTGGCTTGATACTGGAACCCACGAGAGCTTGCACGAGGCTGCCTCATTTATCCGAACCATTGAAAATGTTCAAGGTTTACAAGTAGCGTGCTTAGAAGAGATTGCGTGGCGAAACGGCTGGCTTTCTCAAGAACAAGTGGAGAAACTTGCCCAACCAATGGCGAAAAATGCCTATGGACAATACTTGTTGCGTATTATCAAGGAGCAAAATAATGGCTAAATTTTTAATTACGGGTGCAAAAGGGCAAGTGGGGCATTGCTTGGCACAACAATTGCGGGGCAAGCACGAAGTTTTAGCAGTGGATCGTGACCAATTGGATATTACCAATGCTGAAGCCGTATTTGGGTGCGTGGAGCAATTTCAGCCTGATGTTATTATTAATGCAGCAGCCCATACGGCAGTGGATAAAGCAGAAACTGAAATAGAACTTTCTACGGCAATTAATGTGGAGGGTACCCTAAATCTTGCTCAAGCCAGCCATAAAGTTGGTAGCCTTTTCTTGCATATTTCCACTGATTACGTGTTTGACGGGCAAGCTGAACAAGGTTATCGCTACTTTGAAAGCGACCCGACCAATCCACAGGGCGTTTATGGCAAAACCAAATTACAGGGGGAGCAAGTGGCTTTAGCGGAAAATGCAAAAACCATTGTGCTTCGCACCGCTTGGGTATTTGGCGAACACGGCAATAATTTTGTCAAAACAATGCTTCGTCTAGCTAAAACGAGAGACAGCTTAGGCGTAGTGGCTGATCAATTTGGAGCACCCACTTACGCTGGCGATATTGCTTTTGTTTTGATAACTATCGCTGAAAAATGGCTTGCTAACGAAACAACAGAATACGGAATTTACCACTTCACAGGGCAACCTTATGTCAGCTGGTATGATTTTGCTAATGCTATTTTTACCGAAGCTGTGTTGCAAAAAGTCATTGAAAAAGCACCGCTTGTAACCCCAATAGACACAGCAGATTACCCAACGCCTGCTAAACGCCCAGCTAATTCCTGCCTAAGTGTGGATAAAATCCAGCGTAATTTTGGTATTTCTGCAGGTAATTGGCAGCAAGCCTTAAAAAATATTAGAGCATATAGTGAGTGAATAAAATGAAAATTATAGAAACACAAATTCCTGATGTAAAATTGCTAGAACCTCAAATTTTCGGTGATGAACGAGGTTTTTTTATGGAAACCTTTCGTGATGAATGGTTTAAACACAATGTTGTTGACCGCACTTTTGTACAGGAAAACCACTCAAAATCTGTAAAAGGCGTATTGCGTGGGTTACATTATCAAACAGAAAACACACAAGGAAAATTAGTACGAGTAGTGCAAGGAGCGGTGTTTGATGTTGCGGTGGATCTACGTGAAAGCTCCCCAACTTTCGGGCAATGGGTAGGCGAAATTTTGTCTTCTGAAAACAAACGCCAACTTTGGGTACCTGAAGGTTTTGCTCATGGGTTTTATGTGCTGACGGACACTGCGGAATTTGTCTATAAATGTACCGATTATTACAATCCTAAAGCTGAACACTCCTTGGTTTGGAATGATCCAACTGTTGGTATTGAGTGGAATTTAGAAGGTGAGCCAAGTTTATCTGCTAAGGATTTGGCAGGAAAAATGTTAGAACAAGCGGTTAAATTTAAGTAAAATTTTGCAAGATGAAAGAGACTAAAAAATATTTTTCAGAGTTTTTTCAATATCAAGAACTTTTAAAACAGCTTGTCCTAAAAGATATTAAACTAAAGTATCGTCGTAGCTATTTGGGTTATATTTGGAGTATTCTTAATCCATTATTGATGATGACAGTATTAGTAATTGTCTTTTCTAATTTATTTAGATTTGATATTCCTAATTTTGCAGTATATCTACTAACAGGACAGCTTATATTTGGTTTTGTATCAGAAGCAACGTCAATGTCAGTAACATCGATAATCGATAATGCTCCACTATTAAAAAAAACCTATGTACCTAAGTATATTTTTGTTATCTCTAAAGTAACAAGTTCTTTAGTTAATATGCTTTTTGCGATGTTTGCACTGGTATTTGTGATGTTTACTACACAAGTTGAAATTACTTGGAATGTAGTATGGATACCTATTATTTTTCTAGAAATTTATATTTTTAGTTTAGGTTTAGGTTTCTTTTTATCTGCAATTTCAGTTTTTTTTAGAGATGTCCAATATTTATGGAGTGTATTTATATCTATTTGGATGTATTTAAGTCCTATTATTTATCCCATTTCTATTATTCCACAAGATTATATTTGGTGGTATAAAAATTTAAATCCAATGGTGGGTTATGTCCAACAATTCAGAGAGGTAGCATTAAATGGAAACACATTGCCGACAGAATTATTGACTCAAGGTTGTGTTATTGCCATTCTTAGTTTAGTCATAGGTTTTTGGATATTTAATCGTAAACAAAATGAATTTATCTTATATATTTAATTATTATGAATAAAGATGTTATTATTGATGTTAAAAATGCAACTGTGCGTTTTAATAAAGCATCAGGGAATATTGCAGGTCTAAAAGAATATATAATTAAAATGCTAAAAGGTGAATTAATGTTCGAAGAGTTTTTAGCATTGAAAAATATTAATCTACAAATTAAAAAAGGTGAATCTTGGGCGCTAATTGGTAGGAATGGCTCAGGAAAATCTACTTTATTAAAATTAATTAGTGGCATTCTTCAACCCTATGAAGGAAGTGTTACTGTGAAGGGTTCTATCTCTCCTTTAATTGAGCTGGGGGCTGGATTCGATCCTGAATTAACTGCTCGTGAAAATATTTTTCTAAATGGTGCATTACTAGGTCACGGACGTAAATTTATAGAAGAAAATTTTGCTAGCATTGTTGACTTTGCTGAGCTACATGATTTTCTTGATACTCCGATCAAAAACTTTTCTTCGGGAATGGCTGCACGACTTGGATTTTCTATTGCAACAATTACCAAGCCAGATATTTTAATTGTAGACGAAATTCTTGCTGTGGGTGATTTTGTTTTTCAAAAAAAATGTAGAGTTCGAATGGAAGAACTATTAAGTGGAGGGACAACTTTGGTTTTTGTTTCTCATAGTATAGATCAAGTTAAAGAACTTTGTGAGTATGCAGTATGGCTTGAAAAAGGTGAAATGAAAGCCTTTGGAAAAGTTAATAGTATTTCTAATATGTATATGGGGAATTGAAGTGAGACGTTTATTACAAGCTTTAAAAATTAAACTAAAATTGCATTTAACGCTATTTTTATTATCTTGGGTTCGCTTTAAAATGTATTTTGAAGCAAAAAAATATGCTAAGAAATATAAAAATGGTACAATCAAATTTATAGATGAATATTCAGAATTTGATTTGAATACACTTACAGATAAAAAATTAATTTTATTTGTTGTTTATCAACCAAAGTCAGAATTAATGTATGAAAGATATTTTGATTTTTTATCTAAACTAGGTAGATATATTATAGTTGTTTCGAATGGTTGTTTAAGTAGAGATTTCATTGAACATCATAAGGACCGAGCTATTCTGTTTGGTGAGAGATATAATATTGGGCGTGATTTTGGTGTTTATAAAGAATTTATTCAGTTATTAAGAGCTAAAAGTATTCAACCTAAAGATTTAATTATCTGCAATGACTCAATATTTGCAAATTTAAAACAAAATGATACTCGGTTTATAGAGTTTATGCAGAAAACAGAACAAGATGATTTTGTTGGTGCAGCAGAATTTTTTGGAGAACCTAATTATCATGTTCAGTCATATTTTCTCAAGTTTTCTAGTAAGGTTTTAAATGGTAAAAATTTTATTAAATTTTGGGAAAACTTTTTTATTACTGATAATAGAAGAGCTAATATTCACAATGGTGAAATTAAATTATCACAAGCTATAATAAAAGATGGATTTAAGCCACGTGTATTTTTGGGAACGGATAATGTCATTAATAAAATTGTAGATAATAAGCAAAATTTATTTCGTTTTCTTTCAGAATTTTCAGCTAATCATCATTTAGATGGGGGGGCTATTGATTGGGCTGGGCATTTTAATCATAGATGGTTTGCTATGAATGCAAATGATAAAAATAAACCATTATCTCCAGAAAATTATGCTTTGCAAATTGAGCTATTAAAAATTGATATTGCAAAACTAATTAATAGATCTGGGATTATCTCAATTTCTCCATTTTTCATTGTAGATGAATTTGGTTTTCCTTTTTTAAAAAGAGATTTGGTATACCATGAAATTATTGATTGGATGTTAATTAGACAGCACTCTAAGAATTTTGATCAAGATTTACTGGAAGAATATATTGATGATCAAAGACTAAGAAAACGTCCTTGGTTTTTATCATTAAAAGAATGGATTATGTTTAAGAGTGGTATGATTTAAATTAACTAGGATTATCAAGAGTATGCGAAAATTATATAAAAAATACTATATTATTCTGCTTAGTATATGTATTCTATTAATATCGTTCATCATACCGCCACTTCAATCTCCAGATGAAATGGCACACATGAAAAGGAGTTATAGTTTAGCTCATGGAGATATTGTTATTCCATCTACGGGTAATTCATTTATCAATGACGGGGTACAAGAATTTAAGATATTATATGATCATTTCCCATTTAAATATGAAAGTAAGTATTCTAGAAATTTAATAGATCAGGCAAAAAGTATAAAGTTTTCTGGGTCCTCTTCAGAGGAAAGCCTAGTTAATACGGCTATATATTTCCCTTTTATTTATATACCTCAAGCGATAGCTTTTAAAATTGGAGAATTATTTGATCTATCAATATATAATACGTATATGCTTGCAAGGCTAGTAAATTTATTAGCTTGTATTCTGTTATTACTATTTGCAAATAGAATATACTCAATACCCTTTTTAGGACTGGTATTTCTGTCAATGCCTATGTCCTTATTTCAACTTTCTTCTATTAACCCAGATGCCATGTCTTTTTGCATAGCGGCTATTATAGGAGCAGTAACGATAAAGTTAAATCAGCTAACTATTCCTGACAAAAGGTTATTTTTAGCTTTAAATATAAGCCTATTCTTATTATTAACTGTAAAAGTAAATCTATTACCACTAATGTTAATATCATTTTATATCGCTTATAAGTATAAAAATATTCGTTATTTTTATGTATCTTTAGCTACATTTGTATTAGTTATTAGTTGGAGTATATTTTCATTTAAGTTTTATGTTAGTACAGATGGACATTTTTCTTATGGAGGAGATTCGTTAAGTAAAGTTATATTTTATTTTAATAACCCTAATGAATTATTACTTATATTTTATAAAACTTTATCCAATGTAGATTTTATGTTTAACTACTGTAAACAGTTTATCGGTGTATTAGGGTGGCTAGATACACAATTAAATATGAAAGGTTATTATATAATTTTGATGTTTATAGCACTATTTATTGTAATAAATTTCAATAAAAACATACTAATTATCTCTTTATTATTTAGTATTGTATTTTTATTTACGTTACTAATATTACTAATAACTTGGACGAATATAGGACAAGATTATATTGTAGGAGTTCAAGGGAGGTATTTTATTCCATTATGTGTGGTTTTATCGTTCATATATGATAAATCAAAGTCTAGCTATATTGTCAATAATATATCATATATTCAGAAATATATGTTATTTATATTTTTGATGGTTTCTTGTTTTTTTACAGTAACAGCATTATTAGATAGGTATTACATTGGTTAGTTTGAAACATATTATATTAGATAAACAAGTACTAATATTTTTATTTGTAGGATCGACATCTGCTATTTTAGATGTATTGGGGCTTTTTATCTTATCTAAAGTATTGTTAGTTGATAATTACTTATCCGTTATTATAGCCTATTTGTTAGGGTTGGCTTATAATTATGTATGCCATACATATCTAACATTTAATAATAAAATGAACTTTAATAATATCTTAAAGTTTTTATCTTTGGTTATTTTTAACTACTTACTAACGGTTTTGCTTATTTATATTATTCATGATTTATTAGGAGTAGATCTTATTATAGCCAAGATACTTACTCTTCCTGCTATTGCTATAAGCACGTTTAGTATTTCTAAGTATTGGGTATATCGTTATTAAATTTAGAGGAACTTATGAAAGTGTTATTAATAATTCCAGCCTATAATGAAGAAGAAAGTATTGCTAATCTATTAGAGGAATTAAAAGACTATCCTGAATATGATTATGTAGTAGTAAATGATTGTTCTAAAGATAATACATTGGATATTATTAAATCATATTCTTCAAAAGTATTAAATTTACCAATAAATCTAGGTTTAAGTGGTGCTATTCAGACTGGTATGCTATACGCAGTTAAACATAATTATGATATTTGTATTCAAATTGATGGGGATGGTCAGCATCCACCGTCTGAAATATCAAAGTTATTAAAGCTTATCGAAGAAGAAAACGCCGATATTGCTGTTGGTTCTCGCTTTTTATTAAATCATTCGGAGGAAAAATATAAACAGACATTTTTACGTTCATTAGGAGCAAAGCATATCAGTTTTTGTATAAACTTATTTTCTGGATTAAAATTAACTGATCCTACGAGTGGAATGAGGGCCTATACAAAAAAAGTATTTACTGAAATGGCAAATGCGACTAATGAGAGACCAGAGCCAGATACTTTGCTTTTTTTTGCTAGACGGGGTTTTAAAATTCAAGAGGCACAAGTTTCAATGCGTGAAAGAGAAGCAGGAGAATCGTACTTGACACCACTAAAAGCGATAAAATATATGATTGATAATACTATTTCTTTTTTATTTGTTGTTGCTCGAACAAAAAGGATTAAATAAGAGGTTAATATGACGCTAATGCTACAAATTACTTTGATTATTTTTAGTTTTCTTTTGCTTTTTTTTGTGATAAGGCAAGTGAATAGATCTAGGGTAATATTCTCAGATTTTAACTATTGGTTAGTCTTTATTTTATTTTTGCTTTTACTTTCATTATCTGAAAAGAGTGCTAGTGTTTTAGCTTCAATTTTGTCAATACAAACACCTGTGGTTGCTGTATTTTTAGTTGTGATCGCATTATTAATTTTATTAGTTTTAGGATTGGCATTTAAGGTGTCCATATTAAATAGAAAGTTCATTCAATTAACCCAAAATATAGCGTTAATAAATGAATCTCTCTCTAAAAAAGATTAAATTTTTTGTTAATCTAGTAAATGTATGAATGAATTTAGCTATGATGTGGTTCTATGTACTTATAATGGCAGAGGATGTATCACTAAACAATTAGAGAGTATATTAAATAATCATTATTTACCGTCAGAAATAATTATTTCTGATGATAAATCCGATGATGATACATTAGAGATAGTAAAACATATTTTCTTAGGTTACTCCTTTACTAATTTCAAAATTTTACAAGGTAATGGAAAAGGAACAAAGTATAATTTTTTATCAGCACTAAAATATAGCCGAGCAGATTATACTTTTTTTTCTGATCAAGACGATATTTGGCTACCAAATAAAATAGAAGAGTTTTCTAAGTACTTCTTTATTTCAGAAATACCTAATCTAATTTTTAGTGATTGTCAAGTTATTGATGAGAAAGAAAATATAATTTCTCACAGTTTCTTTGAATATCAGGGATTAACAGAAAAATGTTTTGATGATGATTCAATTATTTTTAAAAATTGTGTACAGGGAGCATCAAGCTGTATTAATAAGCCAATGCGTGAACTCATTTTACGTTCGTTAGAAAAAGTAGATATAGCAAATCTTTATATGCACGATTCGTGGATAGCTCTTTTAGCTAAATATTATGGTAAAGCTATTTTTATTCCTAAACCATTATTAGCTTATCGGCAACATAATAATCAAGTTGGTGCATTTAATAAAAAAGAAAAAATATTTATTTATCTCAAAAATTTTAAAAGATTTTTATATAATTTTAAACTAGCTATTTCTCAACGTGCAGAATTAGAAAAATGGGTTGGTTTTGAGCCTAGTCCAAGATTAAGCTCTAGAAAAAAGAGGGTTTATCAGTATGTCCCTAAATTAAAAAGATTGTTGATATTTTTATTCTCTTTATAAACTACAGATATGAAGTTACAACTTATTATCCCAACCTATAATGCTGAGAGATATTGGGATAAACTTTATTTAAGCATTAAAGAACAAACTATTAAATTTTGTGTCATTGTGATTGATTCTTCCTCTACAGATGGCACTGTAAAACTTGCCAAACAAGCAGGTTTTACAGTTCATTCCATTGAGAAATCCTCTTTTGATCACGGAGGGGCTCGCAATCAAGCAACTAAATGGGTTGATGAAGATTGTGAGTTTATTGTGTTTATGACGCAAGATGCTATCTTAGCTTCATCAACAGCGATTGAAACGCTGCTTAGTCCTTTCGCTGATCCAGCGGTTGTAGCTGTATGTGGGAGACAGTTACCACACCAAAATGCTGCACCGTTTGCAACGCATGCCCGTCTATTTAATTATCCAAATCACTCAATCACAAAATCTCAAGCGGATATTCCTATACTTGGGATTAAATGTGCTTTTATGTCTAATTCTTTTGCTGCTTATCGAAAATCGGTGTTTGATAAATTAGGAGGATTTCCCGAAAAAACGATCCTTGCCGAGGATATGCATTTAGCAGCGAGAATGATTTTATTGGGTTATAAAGTGGCATATTGTGCCGAGGCGTGTGTTTATCATTCCCATAATTATTCCATTAAACAAGAGTTCCAGCGTTATTTTGATACAGGAGTTTTCCAACAACATGAATCTTGGATTCAAGAGAAATTTGGAAAGGCGAGCAATGAAGGGAAAAAATTTGTCTTATCGGAATGGAGATATTTAGCGAAGCATGCGCCATTACTTTTGCCAAAAGCATTTATTGCCACTTTTGCAAAATGGCTTGGTTTTAAGCTAGGATATCACTGGCAACGTTTACCTATGGCTTTGTGTATTGCATTCAGTATGCATAAAGATTATTGGAAAACCAAATAGTTTTGATCGTATCACCGGAAATTTCTAGCTTGTTTAGGGTACATAATGAACAACTACACTAAAAATGTATTATTAAACAAATTCACTTTAATATTGGGTGATTTTTTCTCCTATATTTTTGCTATTTCTGTTGGCTATTTCATTTCACCATTAAATGATTTTTCTCAAGATTTGTTAGAAATAAAAGGCTCGTTGTATAGAGCAGGAGCATTTATACTTTCAACGATTGCAACTATTGGGGTTATTTGGATTATTTATCGACATTACACTTATCGTAAGCCGTTTTGGGAAGAGCTAAAAGATATTTATTTCACGCTGTTTGTGGTAGCATTTGTCAATTTAGCGTTATTGGTATTTGCCAAAGTGCCTGAACCAGTGGAAACGTGGGTAAGCGTATATAGCGTATTGTTTATTTGCTTTCCTATTTTTCGTTTTTTATGCAAAAAATGGTTACAACTACAAGGCATTTGGGTGGTGCCGAGTGTGATTATAGGAAATGGTAAAAATGCGTTGCGAGCTTATAAAGCGATTAAAGCCGAAAAAAATTTAGGCTATCAAGTGCAAACTTTTGTTACTCATAAACCGATTGGTATTTGCCTAAAGGAAGTTGATTTTATTAGCGAAAGCCAATTTTTCCAAAAAATCGACCGCTTTCAAAAAATTTTTATTGCTTTTGAATACGATGAAAATGAGCAATTGGAATATTGGGTTAAAAAGCTCTCAAAAGCTAATTTTAGAAATATCTCTATTATTCCTGCTTTGCAAGGTGTCCCACTATATGGTGCGGAAATCTCGCATTTTTTCAGCTCTGAAACTATTATGTTGAGGATTCCCAATAATTTGGCTAAACGCTCAACACGTTTCATTAAGCGAAGTTTTGATATTGTTATTTCAAGCCTTTTACTTCTTTTGTTATCACCTGTTTTTGCAGGCTTATTTTTACTTATTTGTCAAGATGGTGGAAAGGTTGTGTATAGCCAAAATCGCATTGGGCGGAATAAAAAGGTGTTTAAATGTTACAAATTTCGCACAATGGTTACCCACTCCCAGCAAGTGTTGCGTGAATTATTGGAGCGTGATCCTGAGGCTAAACGCCAATGGCAAAAAGAATTTAAACTCAGAAATGATCCCAGAATTACCAAGATTGGCAAATATTTACGCAAAACCAGTCTTGATGAATTGCCCCAATTATGGAATGTATTGAAAGGCGAAATGAGCCTCGTAGGGCCTCGTCCTGTTACACGCCAAGAGCTGAAATATTACGGTGATGATTTGACTTACTATACAATGGTTTGCCCTGGGTTATCGGGTCTCTGGCAAGTCAGTGGGCGGAATGATGTGGATTATTCCACCCGAGTGTATCTTGATACATGGTATGTGAAAAACTGGAGTCTATGGAATGATATTGTGATTTTGATTAAAACAGTCAATACCGTTTTAAAACGTGATGGGGCTTATTAATGAAAATACTCATCACCGGCGGCGCCGGTTTTATCGGTTCAGCATTAGTACGATATATTATTTCCAATACAAAAGATAATGTTATTAATGTAGATAAACTAACTTATGCCGCTAATTTGAATGCGTTGAAATGTGTGCAAAATAATGCCCGCTATATTTTTGAACAAGTTGATATTTGTAATCAAACTGCTTTAGAGCGTATTTTTGAGCTTTATCAACCTGATATGGTAATGCATTTAGCGGCTGAAACTCATGTTGATCGTTCTATTGATTGTGCGGATAAATTTATTGAGACGAATATTGTTGGCACATGTTCTTTATTAAAGATTGCTTGCCAATATTGGAATGAATTGAATAGCGAACGAAAATCTACTTTTCGATTTCTTCATATTTCTACTGATGAAGTTTACGGCGATTTAGGTAATGTTGAAGAGCCGTTCACTGAAAAGTCTTCTTATAATCCAAGCAACCCTTATTCCGCTTCAAAAGCGTCTAGTGATCATTTAGTTCGTGCTTGGGGGCGTACTTATGGTTTACCTATTATTGTGACGAATTGCTCAAATAATTATGGTCCGTTTCAGTATCCTGAAAAATTGATTCCCCTAATGATCTTAAATGCATTGGTGGGGAAACCTCTTCCTATTTATGGTAATGGTCTGCAAATTCGTGATTGGTTATTCGTAGATGATCATGCTCGTGCCTTATATAAAGTACTGATAGGAGGTAAAATTGGTGAAACTTATAATATAGCTGGGAATAATGAACGAACTAATATTGATGTGGTTCGTGCTATTTGTACATTGCTGGAAGAACTTGCGCCGGATAAACCGAAAGGTGTGGATAAATATGAGAATCTAATTACTTATGTGAAAGATCGCCCCGGCCACGATGTTCGTTATGCGATTAATACCAATAAGATAAACCAAGAATTAAATTGGCAGCCACAAGAAACTTTTGAATCCGGATTGAAAAAAACAGTGGAATGGTACTTAAAGGAATACCAATTAGGAAGATATTATGATCGATAAAATCGAACGATTAATTGATGAAATCAATAAAGTGCATTTAGCCTTTTCACAAGATTATTTTGAGACGGGAAAAGTACAGAAAGTTAATTTGAAGCATACTTTATTGAAGGTTCCTATTGAACATATTTTATCCTATCGTTTAAATCTTCATGAATCAATAAATGATTATCTATATCGTGCGGATCTTTATGATGTTCCTTATTTTTATCGAGTAAAAACCTCTGAGTCTATTCTTGATAAGATTGAGAGATTTAAACAACGAAGTGAAGGTTATCCTGTAAATAGCATTCTAAATGATATTTTTGGTGCGAGAATTATAGTTTCTTCTAATGATATTACGGAAGTAATGAATAAGTTGGATGACTGGAAAGAAAATTATGGTTTAAAAAATTGGTATTTAAGAGATAGAGATGAATATGTGGGTGTTCATGTTTATTTTAAAAATACAAACAATGCTTATTATCCTTGGGAATTACAGATTTGGGATAAAAAGGATGCGGAAAGTAATATTTTAAGTCATCAAAAATATAAACGTAACTTTGTGAAGTAAATAAAAAGCTAATACAGCTTATCATGGAGAATAAAAAATGGAGATTATTCTTTCAACTCGCCCGGCATCAGATAGCTGGGGCAGTAGTGCGATTTTAAGTTTTAATGGCGATGAAGCGGTTATTCACTTAAAAAATAGTGAAAAAATCGACCGCACTTTGGTGCAACGTGCCGCACGTAAATTACGTGGGCAAGGCATTAAAGACGCTGAGCTTGTAGGGGAAGAATGGGATTTGAATTTTTGCTGGGCGTTCTATCAAGGGTTTTATACGGCAAAGCAAGATTATGCGATTGAGTTTCCTCATTTAGATGATGAAGCGCAACACGAGTTGCTGGCGCGTATTGAGTGTGGTGATTTTGTGCGGGGTGTGATTAATGAGCCCGCACAAAGTTTAACACCAATTAAACTGGCAGAGCGTGCAGCAGAATTTATTATAGCGCAAGCTGAGAAGTATGCGGAAAAAAGTGCGGTCAGTTTTCAGATTATTTCCGGTGAAGCATTAGAACAGAAAGGCTATCAGGGTATTTGGACGGTAGGAAGAGGTTCTGCTAATCTACCTGCGATGTTACAGTTAGATTTTAATCCGAGCGGAGATTCAAATGCACCGGTGCTGTCTTGCTTAGTCGGTAAAGGGATTACTTTTGATAGCGGTGGCTATAGTATTAAGCCGAGCGAAGGAATGAGTACCATGCGTACGGATATGGGCGGAGCAGCTTTATTAACCGGCGCATTAGGTTTGGCAATTGCCTGTGGATTAAATAGACGTGTGAAACTCTATTTATGTTGTGCGGAAAATTTAGTGAGCAGTAATGCGTTTAAATTAGGGGATATAATAACCTATAAAAACGGTGTGACGGCAGAAGTGCTAAATACTGATGCGGAAGGGCGTTTGGTATTGGCAGACGGATTGATTGAAGCGGATAATCAATATCCCGAATTTATTATTGATTGTGCAACTTTGACCGGTGCGGCGAAAGTGGCGGTGGGAAATGACTACCATTCGGTTTTATCTATGGATAATGAATTGACGGCAGAACTTTTCCAATCAGCAGAAGACGAAAATGAACCATTTTGGCGTTTACCTTTCGAGGAATTTCATCGTTCACAAATCGGTTCTTCTTTTGCGGATATTGCTAATATCGGTACTGTTCCTATGGGAGCCGGTGCGAGTACGGCAACCGCATTCTTATCCTATTTTGTGAAAAATTATCAACAAAACTGGCTGCATATTGATTGTTCGGCAACTTATCGTAAATCGGCAAGCGATTTATGGGCGGTTGGTGCGACAGGTATTGGCGTACAAACGCTTGCAAATTTATTGATGTCAAAGTCAGCAAAGTGAGGAGAGAATATGATGGAAAAAACACTTTCAATTATTAAACCGGATGCGGTAAAACGTGACTTGATTGGGGAAATTTTGGCAAGATTTGAAAAAGAGGGTTTTAAAATTATTGCGACTAAAATGGTGCGTTTAACACAGGCGCAAGCAGAGGGATTTTATGCTGAGCATCAAGGTAAGCCATTTTTTGAACCGTTGGTAAATTATATGATGTCTGCACCTATTGTGGTTTCTGTGCTTGAAAAAGAAAATGCCGTGAAAGATTACCGCACTTTAATTGGTGCAACAAATCCGGAAAATGCTGCGGATGGGACGATTCGTAAAGATTTTGCATTAAGTCAGCGTGAAAATTCGGTACATGGTTCCGATAGCGTAGAAAGTGCCAATCGTGAAATCGCTTATTTCTTTGCTGATTCGGAAATTTGTGAACGTTAATAGAATAGAAAGGTGTCTTGGGAATTTATGATAAAAGAGATAGTTTAATATTGAAAATTTTGAACCATATACGTAAAAAATAGCGAGTAAAACTCGCTATTTTTGTTTGATTTTTTTATAAATTAATCACTGCAAATAATACCCATATGGTATAAATCGTGGCTAAACCGTAGAAGATAAAGCCGCCTGCTGGTACGTGGATTTTAAGATCGTGCATACCATGATGAATACGGTGTAAACCGCACCACATTGGGAAAATCGTTAGCACGAGAATGACGAGTTTACCGATCCAAGAATAGGCAAAAGTGACTAAATTTGATGGGTCGATTAAGCCGAATGGTAAGAGTAAACCTAAGATTAAAATGACCACGGGGAAGAAAATTGCACTTACTGTACCGCCGGCACCGAACATCAGCCATACAGGTGGTTCGCCGGAGCGTTTTGGATTTTTATCAATCATTTTTCACCCTCTTAAATATAAACTAAAACTAATGCAACTACGCTGATAAGTGCGGTTACTGCCCAAAGTGAATTTCTTACCAATGTGTGTGGTAAGCGTTCATTTTTCACAATGATGTTCATCACTTTTGGTGTCATTAAGAAATAGGTTGCAGTGTGATAAAGTGTTGCTATGAGCGTTATGATGTTAAGCACAACTACAATTGGATTTCTTAAAAATTCAATAAAACTCAAAATGCCTAAGCCCGGTACGGGGTTACTTGCAAGGCAAAGTACACCGTAAAGTAATACGATACAGAACCATACTGCAAAAATTGAAGTGGCCTCACGAAGCATATAAGCCTTGTAGAAGTCCAATTTTTGCCACCAAGTAGCCGTCATCGGGCGAACATATTTTTTACGTTTACTAACAGTTAATGACATTCTTTCCCCCTTAGCTTTTTGGTTTTAGCATAGAGATAACATAATCTTTGGCACTTTCCACTTTACCTTGGTTAATTGCCGCTGCAGGATCTACATGTTTTGGACAAACTTCGGAACAATAACCCACAAAAGTACAGCTCCATACACCATTTTTTCCGTTTAATAATGGCATACGTTGTGCCTTACCATGGTCTCGGTTATCAAGGTTATAACGGTGAGCCATAGTGATAGCGGCTGGGCCTAAGAACTCAGGATTTAAACCGAATTGCGGGCAAGCGGCATAACATAAGCCGCAGTTAATACACATTGAGAAAGTACGATATTTCTCAAGTTGTGCCGGTGTTTGTTTGGTACGGCTTTTCGCAAGCTCTGCTGAAGGATGCGGTTTACCATCTAATGCAGGCGCTTCATTACCGATGATATAAGGTTTAATCGCTTCTAAACTTTCGATGAAATGGCTTAAGTCAACCACTAAGTCACGTTCAATCGGGAAATTTGCCAACGGTTCAATTCGCATATGTCCGCTATAATCACGTAAGAATGTTTTACAAGCCAACTTAGGTTTGTTATTTACCATCATTCCACAAGAACCACAGATCGCCATACGGCAGGACCAACGGTAAGAAAGAGAGGGTTCAAGTTTATCTTTAATATAACCTAACGCATCAAGTAAGGACGTTTGGTTGTCATAAGGCACTTGGTAAGTGCTTAAATGCGGTTCTTGATCGCTTTCAGGGTTGTAGCGTAATACTTCCACATTCATTACTGGTGAATTAGCCATTTGCTTGCTCCTTAGCTTTTGCAGCTGCCTCTTGAGCTTCTGCTTCCGCACCGTAAACACGTTTTGCAGGTTGAGATTTAGTGATTTTCACCGGACTATATTCAATGCGCGGTGCGCCGTTCTCATTGTAGAAAGCAAGGGTGTGTTTTAAGTAATTTACATCATCACGTTCAGTGTAGTCTAAGCGCTGGTGCGCACCGCGAGATTCTTTACGTTCGATTGCAGAGTTTGCAATAGATTGTGCAACATCAAGAATATAACCCAATTCTACGGTGTAAAGTACGTCAGTATTGAAAACACTTGAGTTATCCACCACACGAATGCGTTTGTAACGTTCTTTTAATTCCGCAATTTTGTCAACGGCTTTTTGCATACTTGCTTGGTCGCGGTAAATACCACAACCCTCTTCCATCACCGTGCCCATTTCATCACGGATTTCAGACCAAGATTCATTACCTTCTTGTTTGTGAAGGGCTTCTAAACGGGCGACGATATCTTTCGCCTGCGCATCAACAGCCGTTTGGTTAGCAGGTTGTGCTTCAACTGCGCGTTGTGCGGCATATTCACCCGCTACACGACCAAGCACAACAAGCTCAGCCAAAGAGTTAGAACCTAAGCGGTTTGCACCGTGTAAACCGGAAGAGGCACATTCACCTACAGCGAATAAACCTTTAATACGTGTTTCGCTATTGAAGTCCACCTCAATACCCCCCATCGTGTAGTGAACGACAGGACGTACAGGGATCGGCTCATTTACCGGGTTTACACCTTCATAAGCACTTGCTAATTCGCAAATAAACGGAAGACGCTCGTGTAAATATTTTTCACCCAAATGACGTAAATCAAGATGAACCACATCAACGCCTTTTGCAGTTTTTAAGGTATTGCCTTTTTTCCACTCTTGCCAGAATGCTTGAGAAACTTTATCACGCGGACCAAGTTCCATATATTTATTTTCCGGTTTGCCGATTGGTGTTTCCGGTCCTAGTCCGTAGTCTTGAAGATAGCGATAGCCGTCTTTATTGACTAAGATACCGCCTTCACCACGACAACCTTCCGTCATCAAGATACCGGTATTTGGTAAGCCGGTAGGGTGATATTGAACAAATTCCATATCACGCAACGGCACGCCGTGGCGATACGCCATTGATAAACCGTCACCGGTTACGATACCACCGTTGGTATTAAACTTAAACGCACGACAACCGCCACCTGTTGCAATAACAACGGCATTCGCATTAATTTGAACAAGCGTTCCTTCCATCATATTCATTGCAATCATACCGCGCGCATGGCCGTCATCGACTAAAATGTCCAGTACAAAATGCTCATCAAAGCGTTGGATCTGAGGGTATTGGATTGAAGTTTGGAAAAGAGTATGTAATAAATGGAAACCGGTTTTATCCGCAGCGAACCAGGTACGTTCGATTTTCATACCGCCGAAACGGCGCACATTCACATCGCCATCGGCTTTACGGCTCCAAGGACAGCCCCAGCGTTCAAGTTGGGTCATTTCTACAGGGGAATGTTGAACAAAATATTCCACCACATCTTGTTCACATAGCCAGTCACCGCCGGCAACAGTGTCTTGGAAGTGTTTATCATAAGAGTCTTCCTCTTTGATAACGGCTGCCGCCCCGCCTTCCGCCGCCACAGTGTGGCTGCGCATCGGGTACACTTTTGAAACTAATGCAATTTTTAAGTTAGGATTTGCTTCTGCTGCGGCAATCGCTGCACGTAAACCGCCACCGCCGGCACCAACAATTGCAATATCGACATTAACTGTTTGCACGATATCCTCCGATTAATAGAAAGTAAAAGAATAACCCCTGAAGGGGTTGGTGGTGGCATTGTGCCATTTTTTTTACAAATTAATAACCTTTTTTGAGGGGAATTTAGGAGAAATTCTCAATTTTGTGATCTACCTCAAAAAAGTTAATTTATTCAAGGAAATCAAATGAGATAAGTTATTATTTAGCGCAAATGTTCGGCTATTATTTATCGGGAAGTTGAGTTGAAAGATCGGCTCGTTTACAATGAGACTATTGAGAATAATTTACCACGAAAAAACAAGAGAAAAAATGACCGCACTGAATTCTGAAATACCTACTTGGCAGCCCTCCGCTTCTATTGAAAACTTGCTGACTAGGGCAAAAATTATTGCTGAAATTCGCCGTTTTTTTACGGATCGTGGTTTGCTTGAAGTTGAAACACCGGTTTTAAGTGAATTTAGCGTGACGGATCTTCATCTTTCAACCTTTAATACGGAATTTACGGCACCTTTTAATGAACTATCAAAAACCTTATGGCTTTCAACCAGCCCTGAATACCATATGAAACGGCTATTAGCTGCGGGGAGTGGACCAATTTTCCAAATTAGCAAAGTCTTTCGTAACGAGGAAGCCGGTAATCGGCATAATCCGGAATTTACGATGTTGGAATGGTATCGACCGCACTTTGATATGTATCGCTTGATTAACGAAGTCGATGATTTATTGCAACAGGTATTAGATTGTAAACCGGCGGAAAGTATGAGTTATCAATTTGCTTTTCAAGAATATGTCGGGCTTGATCCGCTTTCTGCGGAGCGTAAAGAATTGGTGGAAGCGGCTCACCGACATCATTTTATGGCAAAAGAAGATGAAGATCGCGACACCTTGCTGCAATTTTTATTTAGTGAAGTGGTAGAACCGCAAATCGGGCAAGATACGCCTGTTGCGATTTATCATTTTCCTTCTTCCCAAGCGGCCCTTGCGCAATTAAGCCCGGAAGATCAACGCGTGGCGGAACGCTTTGAGTTTTATTACAAAGGGTTAGAGCTTGCCAATGGTTTTCACGAACTCAAGGACGCGGGTGAACAAGAACGACGTTTTGAACAAGATAACCGCCAACGTGAAAGAGCCGGTTTGCCGATTCGAGAGATTGATAAACGCTTCCTCGGGGCATTACAAGCGGGCATTCCAAATACCTCCGGTGTGGCGTTAGGTGTGGATCGTTTGATTATGATAGCCTTGAATGCCTCAAGTATTAAAGACGTTATTTCCTTTTCTATTGAAAATGCTTAATCATCTAAAAGTGCGGTCGGAAAATGAGATATTTTTTGATCGTACGTTGAGCACGACAAATATTTGTACAACTAAATAGTATAAAATGTTATATAGATCACATTTCTAAAAATACCTCTTTGAAATTACGTCTCTTGAAGCATATTATTCGTGCCAAATTTATCAGGTAATTTCCTGACTGATTGATATTTAATCTATAGCTTGTTTTTTTAAGGTCTTTCATTATGAAAAATACAAAATTAAATAAATTTGATGCCGTATGGATGCTTAATTTATTTGGTACGGCAGTTGGAGCGGGGGTATTATTTTTACCTATTAATGCTGGGATGGGCGGTTTTTGGCCGTTAGTGATCATGGCGATTCTTGTAGGCCCTATGACTTATTTTGCTCACCGTGGTTTAGCGTATTTCGTGCTTTCCTCTAAAAATCCGGGTAGTGATATTACCGAAGTTGTGGAGGAACATTTCGGTAAAACGGCGGGTAAATTAATTACATTGCTCTATTTTTTCGCTATTTTCCCGATTTTATTAATTTATGGAAACGGCATCACCAATACGGTCGATTCTTTCATTGTGAATCAGCTTGGTATGGCATCACCAAACCGCGTATTACTTTCTTTCGTTCTTATTGCGGTATTAATTTCCGTTATGCTTTTCAATGAAAAAGTGATGTTAAAAATTACCGAATGGCTTGTGTATCCTTTGGTCTTTATTTTGTTTGCAATGTCGATTTATCTCATTCCGGAATGGAACGGTTCAATGCTAAATGAATTTCCGACCGTAGGTGGTTTTATCACCACATTATGGGTAACGATTCCAGTCTTGGTTTTTTCCTTTAACCATTCTCCTGCTATTTCATCTTTTACCTGCTCACAATATCGTGAATACAAAGAATTTGACCTAACCGAACGTCATATCGGACAAACTGAAAAAGGCACATCTGCCATTTTACTTTTCTTTGTCATGTTCTTTGTGTTCAGCTGCGTATTGACATTAACACCGGAAGAATTACTTGCCGCAAAAGAACAAAATATCAGTATTTTGTCATTCTTAGCGAATAAATTTGATAATCCTTACATCTCCTACTTTGGGCCTTTAGTGGCTTTCTTGGCGATTACGAGTTCTTTCTTCGGTCATTACATGGGGGCGCGTGAAGGATTGGAAGGGCTTTATGTGAAAATGAAAGGGAAAGCCGTTGATCGTAAAAAATTAAACTATGGCACGGCATTATTCTTTTTATTAACTTTGTGGGGTGTCGCAATTATTAACCCGAGTATTCTTGGTTTAATCGAATCCTTAGGCGGCCCGATTATTGCGATGATTTTATTTATTATGCCGATGTATGCTATCCGTAAAATACCGGCTATGAAACGTTATCAAGGTCGCTTTAGTAATGTTTTTGTTACGGTTATGGGATTAATAGCTATCTCTGCGGTTATATATGGATTATTATAGGCGGCTTTGGAGTTTAGTAGCCTATATGAGAGAAATTTATGATTAGCGTATTTGATATGTTTAAAGTGGGAATTGGGCCTTCCAGTTCCCATACTGTTGGGCCGATGAAAGCTGGCAAACAATTTGTGGATGATCTGATCGAACGGGGTCAGTTTGAACAGGTTGCCGAAATTCACGTGGATGTATATGGTTCGCTTTCTATGACAGGGCGAGGGCATAATACGGATATCGCCATTATTATGGGATTGGCGGGGTATTTGCCGCATGATGTGGATATTGATTTGATTCCGGGTTTCATTGAAAAAGTGAAAGAGACCGCAGAATTGTCGATTGCTCAAGGTCAAAAAACAGTGAAATTCGATTTTGAAAACAATCTTATTTTTCACCGCACTTTTTTGAAATTGCATGAAAATGGTATGACCATCACCGCATTAGATGCAAGCCGCACAGAGCTTTATCGCCAAACTTATTATTCTATCGGTGGCGGATTTATTGTTGATGAAGCACATTTTGGAGAAGAGGAAAAGCTTAATATTGAAGTGCCTTATCCTTATAAAAATGCGGAAGATATTTTGCTCCATTGCAGTGAAAACGGGCTAATGCTTTCCACAGTAATGCTTGAAAATGAGATTGCTCTGCATGGTAAAGAGGCAGTTAAGGCACATTTAGCGAACGTATGGAAAACAATGCAAGATTGTATCGATCACGGTTTGCACACAGAAGGAATTTTACCGGGGCCTTTGCGTGTATCACGTCGTGCCGCTTCGCTATATAGAATGTTGCAAGCCAATACGAATTTGTCAAATGATCCGATGAAAGTGATTGATTGGGTGAATATGTACGCACTTGCCGTCAATGAAGAAAATGCAGCCGGCGGACGTGTTGTTACTGCACCGACTAACGGGGCTTGCGGTATTATTCCTGCTGTTCTTTCTTATTATGATAAATTCATTTCTCCTTTAACGCAGGAAATCGTTGAACGCTATTTGTTGGCAGCTGGTATGATCGGCTCGCTTTATAAAATGAATGCCTCGATTTCCGGTGCGGAAGTGGGCTGTCAAGGGGAGGTCGGTGTGGCTTGTTCAATGGCGGCTGCCGGTTTAGCGGAAATTCTCGGCGGCAATCCAATGCAGGTATGTATCGCCGCTGAAATTGCGATGGAACACAATCTCGGTTTAACTTGTGATCCGGTGGGCGGACAAGTACAAGTACCTTGTATTGAACGTAATGCCATTGCTTCGGTAAAAGCCATTAATGCTTCCCGTATGGCGTTGCGCCGAACGACTAATCCTCGAGTTACACTCGATAAAGTCATTGAAACCATGTATGAAACCGGCAAAGATATGAATGCAAAATATCGTGAAACCTCGCAAGGCGGTTTAGCGGTGAAAGTGGTTTGTTCCTAATAATAAGTAGGATGCCAAACTTGGTGTCCGAAATCCCCTTTAAAAATTTGGGGCTGAAGTAATTAGCCCTAAATCCTGTGTTATTCTCGCAATGTTTTAAACTGTTCTTCTGTATCCCAAGGCTAAATCGAAGTTTCTATTCTTGCTGGTTTACTTCAACCCAAAAGTTTTAATTGAGAACAGTGTGTATTCATACGAACAGGTTTTTATTGCCGTACATAATAGTGAAATTCTCTGAATTTTTTGACCGCACTTTTTCTTATCAAAATTTCTTTTTTCGTTTCATTGAACATTATTGAATGCTTTGCTAGAATAATTGCATATTTATGCAACACAATGAGGAGTAACCAATGGCGTTTAATCTTAAAAATAGACATTTACTTAGTTTAGTAAACCATACCGAACGTGAAATTCGTTTTTTATTGGATCTTGCGAAAGATTTAAAAAGAGCGAAGTACGCAGGAACAGAACAACCTCGTTTAACAGGTAAAAACATCGCCCTTATTTTTGAGAAAACGTCAACCCGTACCCGATGTGCTTTTGAAGTTGCCGCTTACGATCAAGGCGCACATGTTACTTATATTGACCCGGTTTCTTCCCAAATCGGGCATAAAGAATCGATGAAAGATACCGCGCGTGTTCTCGGCAGAATGTATGATGCTATTGAATACCGCGGTTTTAAACAATCTATCGTCAATGAACTTGCACAATATTCTGGCGTGCCGGTATTTAACGGTTTAACGGATGAATTTCACCCGACCCAGATGCTCGCCGATGTGCTCACAATGATTGAAAATTGTGAAAAACCATTAAGCCGAATCAGCTATGTGTATATAGGTGATGCGCGTAACAATATGGGAAATTCATTATTGTTAATCGGAGCAAAATTGGGAATGGATGTGCGTATTTGCGCACCGAAAACGCTGTTACCGGAAGAATCATTAGTGAAAATGTGTCAAGAGTTTGCGCAACAATCCGGCGCACGCATTACAGTGACGGAAGATATTGATACGGCGATAAAAGGTGTTGATTTCGTACACACGGATGTATGGGTATCAATGGGTGAGCCGTTAGACACTTGGGCGGATCGTATTGAGTTATTAATGCCTTATCGAGTAACGGAAGAATTAATGAAACGTACCGGCAATCCGAAAGTGAAGTTTATGCACTGTTTACCGGCATTTCACAACGCGGAGACGAAAGTCGGTAAAGAAATTGCCGAAAAATATCCTCAGCTCGCCAATGGTATTGAGGTGACGGAGGAAGTGTTTGAATCATCTGCTAACGTTGCATTTGAACAAGCAGAAAATAGAATGCATACGATTAAGGCTGTGATGGTAGCAAGTCTTGCATAGGTAATTAAAGATAGCATCGCCAATATTGCGGTGCTATTTTTTTGTCGGAAATATAGGAGGGAAGAAAATGAGAATTGTTGTAGCACTCGGCGGAAATGCTTTGTTAAAAAGAGGGGAGCCAATGACGGCACAAAACCAGTCTGCGAATATTCGTATTGCGGCAGAACAGTTGGCAAAGATTAAGCAGGAAAATGAATTAGTCGTTTCACACGGAAACGGACCGCAAGTGGGGTTATTGGCATTACAACACGCGGCTTATTATGCACAAGATCCGAAAATCGAACCTTATCCTTTAGATGTATTGGTTTCACAAACAGTCGGAATGATTGGCTATATGTTGCAACAAGAACTTACCAATCTAGCACCGAAAACGCCGGCCATCACTGTATTAAACCAAGTGATTGTTGATCCTAATGATCCTGCATTTGAAAAACCAAGCAAACCGATTGGGCAAGTTTATTCTAAAGCGGAAGCTGAAAAACTGGCTGCCGAAAAAGGTTGGACGGTTATGCAAGATGGGCAATATTATCGCCGAGCCGTACCAAGCCCATTACCAAAAGATGTAACTGGGATTGATTCGGTAAAAGCTTTATTAGCGAACGGCAATATTGTGATTTGTGGTGGCGGTGGCGGTATTCCTGGCTACTACAATGCTCAAGGTGAATTACAAGGGGTTGAGGCTGTGGTGGATAAAGATTTATGTACGGCAGTGATTTCTCAAGAATTAGAGGCGGATTTATTCATTATCGCAACAGATGTATCGGCAGCCTGTGTAAACTTTAATAAACCGGATCAACAACAAATTGCCAAAGCGAATCCGGCGGCTTTAGAAGCCCTGGCCTGTGAATTTGCCCCAGGTTCAATGGCACCAAAAGTGAAAGCGGTTATCAATTTTGTAAATGCCACCGGAAAAGATGCCGTTATCGGTTCATTAAGCGATATTGAACGCATTGTAAAAGGCGAAGCCGGTACACGAGTTACCCGATCTATTGAAGGTGTTGAATTTTATTAGATGATAAGATGGGGATAACGTATCCCCATTTTGTTGATAATATTGATATGCTTCCTCATTTTTGTTTCTTACAGGTTGCTAGAATATCTTTTTCAGGGCGATAGGTATCGCTAACCAGAGACATATCCATTACTCCGAATACCGTGCTATAAAAGTTATCATGAGAATATTTCTGTTGTTTGGCATTGCGGCGTAGGCAGTCAAAATCAATGCCTTCATCTTGACGGAATGCGGATGAAAACCACATAATCATTGGAACTTGGGTTTGTTCTTTTGGGGCGATGGCATAAGGTGCAGAGTGTAAATAGACACCGTTTTCACTTAAGGATTCACCGTGATCGGAAACATATAATTCTGCACTTTCCACATTGTTGCGTTGTTCTAGTTTTGTAATCACTTTGTCAATAAATTGAGCGATGTACAAAATACCGTTATCGTAGGTGTTGACTAATTCCTGATTGCTGCATTTATTAATTTCATTGGTATCGCAAGTCGGTGTAAAACGGCGATATTCCGCCGGATAACGTTCGTGATAAGTAGGTTCATGACTACCGATAGTGTGTAGCACGACAACAATATCTTTATCCATAGTTGAAAACATACAAGGTACGGAATATGCGGTAGAAGTTCCACAACTGGAAACCGAACGAAAATTAATGATTTGCTCCCCCCGATTTGCCAAGAGGGGCGTAGTTTGTCGTTTGTAACCATTTAATCCCCAATTTTGCGCTCGCGTAGTTTCACCTACGATCAGTACGGTTATATGTCGATAAGGATCGGGTTTATCTTGAGTGACTAGCAAATCTTGTTCAATGTAGGGCATTTTTTTGTTTAAATTTCTCTTGGACTTTACTAATTGATGCTCCAATAAAATTAGAAGGTAGTAATAAATGAGTGATGCTTTTATTATTACGGAAAAATGAAGCATAATCTTGATAAAATCCTTTACCAATACCGGCAATAATTATTGTTGAAAATAAGACTACTACTATTCTTACTCCAATTTCCTTATACCAAGTTTTATATTTTATTTTTATTATTAAATAAGTAATTGCAGGAATAATACCGAAAAAATAACCCATAAAATATAATTTAATGTCATTAATCTTGAGCTTTTCGACCAAGTTGTTGGCAGGGTGTTATTTAACATATCAACATTAAAGTAAATATCATAGAATATTGAGTGATAAGATATTGCAGCACTTATTACTAGTAATATTGGAATGAACACTTTATGAAGAATCGGAAAGGCTAAAATTTGAAATGCGGCATTTAATATAAAAAAACATTACGATTGGCATCGTATAGATAAAAAGATCTTCAGAACTCCCGGTTAACGGATGTAATGTTAATACTTTATTATAGAAAGCATAATTTAAAACTAAGGTAAAATATAATGAAAGAATAGAGATTAGTAAGGTTGATGATAATCTCAAATTAAGTTTGGGCATAGATAATAAGACTCTAATAAAATATTCCAATAAAAAACGAGTGATGAGATATAAAAAGAGAAAAAATTCACTCGTTTTTTGAAAAATTTTACTGGAGGGACACAAATAAAAATGCCCTTATTTTTAACCGCACTTTACTTTATTGATTTCCCTTCATATCAATAATTACCACCTCAGACTGCGAGCCTAAGCGCATTGGAATCCCCCAGAATCCATAGCCGGAAGTTACCATAAAATACGGCTTTCCGATCTTTTCCAAACCATAATCGATTCGATAAGTTAAGGCGGTAATAATATTCGCAGGGAAAATTTGTCCTTTATGGGTATGTCCCGAGACCTGCAAATCAAAAGGCAAGGTTGAATGCACTTCTACTTCTGAAGGGCGGTGATCCAATACGATAATCGGTAAATTCAAATCAGCTTGTTTTAGTAATTCTTCGGTGGTTGGACGGGATTTATCCAGATCATCATTCCGACCGATTAGAACCAGTTCGTTATTGATGGTAGTAATTTGATCTTTAAGAACAAAAATCCCGGCTCTTTGGATTTCTTCTGTGATTTCATTTTGATAGCCAAAGAAATCGTGATTTCCCAAGGTGGCATAAACCCCCATTGGGGCTCGCAGTTTTTCTAAATGAGGACGCATATTTTCCGCTAAATAAGCGTTGACGTTATCATCCATAATATCGCCCGGGAGCAAAATCAGATCAACTTTTTGTTCGTCCATAATTTGCGCAAGCTTATCCAGTTCTTTGCCACCAAAGAATTTACCTAAATGCAGATCACTTGCCACGCCGATGCGTAGAGATTTCATTGGTTTATCAAGCGTAATCTCGTAATGCGTTACTTTCGGTGTGTAGGCGTTGTAAACGCTTAAGCCAATCAGCCCCGCGAATAAAAAAGGATAGGTGAGGCGTAAAGTGCGGTCAATTTGGGCAATGAATTTTGTCTTTCTAAAGAGGCAATGAATGAGCACAATAGCAAAGCTTATAAAAGCGGAAAATAGCAATAAAGCTAAAATGAAAGCAATCGTACGTGCCGTAGATACAAGTTGTAATGCTTGGTCAATCCAAAGTAGGTTGGGAATACCAAAGGTGATTAACGCCAAGTATTTTTTGCCGCGTGCAGATAATTTCTCCGCCGATAACCAATGTAAAGTGCGGTTAAAAATAAAGATGAATAATTGCAAGCCGAGAATCACGGCAGCGAAGATGATATAGTAGCGTGTTTCCATAAAATGAGCTGTTTTGCCGTTTTGTTCAAAAGGGCGAATAATAAATTTCTCTGTTTCCAAAGGCAAATTTTTTCGCTAGAATGCACCCGATTTTTTGACTCGATAAAGGATGACATTTATGTTTGGAAAAGGCGGTTTGGGCGGCTTGATGAAGCAAGCGCAACAGATGCAAGAAAAAATGCAGAAAATGCAAGAAGAAATCGCACAACTTGAAGTAACCGGTGAATCAGGTGCCGGGTTGGTAAAAATTACGATCAATGGGGCACACAACTGTCGCCGTATTGATATTGATCCTTCCTTAATGGAGGATGATAAAGAAATGCTGGAAGACTTAATCGCAGCGGCATTTAATGATGCGGTACGCCGTGCCGAAGAATTGCAAAAAGAAAAAATGGCTTCTGTCACCGCCGGAATGCCGTTGCCACCGGGAATGAAGTTTCCGTTTTAATTTATTAGGATGTGTGAGTGGCGGCATTCACACACTATATCATTTCATATTTTCCCCATCGTTTTCATTATGCAAAGCAGTCCACTTTTAGAACATCTTATTGAAAGTCTCCGTTGTTTACCGGGGGTAGGACCGAAATCGGCGCAGCGTATGGCGTATCATCTTCTACAACGTAATCGGAGCGGCGGAATGAATTTGGCATGTGCGCTTACGGAAGCGATGTCTAAAATCGGGCATTGCTCACAATGTCGAGATTTCACTGAAGAAGAGATTTGTAATATTTGCAATAATCCTCGCCGTCAAAATTCAAGCTTACTTTGTGTGGTGGAAATGCCGGCGGATATTCAAGCCATTGAACAAACAGGGCAATTTTCCGGTCGCTATTTTGTACTGATGGGGCATTTATCTCCGCTTGATGGCATTGGACCTCGTGAAATCGGTCTTGATTTATTGCAGAAACGTTTGGTTGAAGAATCTTTCCACGAGGTCATTCTTGCCACCAATCCCACTGTGGAAGGCGATGCAACGGCAAATTATATTGCGGAAATTTGTCGCCTGCATAATATTAAAGTCAGTCGTATTGCACACGGTATTCCGGTTGGCGGTGAACTTGAAACGGTGGACGGAACGACATTGACGCATTCTTTCCTTGGGCGTCGTCAGCTCGACTAATTTTTCTTTTATTTTTATGCGCTTATTTATCGCAGAAAAACCAAGCTTGGCTCGTGCCATTGCCGATGTATTGCCAAAACCCCATCAGCGTGGTGAGGGATTTATCAAATGCGGCGATAAAGATATCGTCACTTGGTGCGTGGGGCATCTGCTCGAACAAGCCGAACCGGATGTTTACGATCCTAAATTTAAACAATGGCGCTTGGAACATTTGCCTATAATCCCTGAGAAATGGCAGCTTTTGCCACGAAAAGAAGTAAAAAAACAACTTTCCGTGGTGGAAAAACTGATTCATCAAGCCGATGAATTGGTGAATGCAGGTGATCCGGATCGCGAAGGGCAATTGCTGGTAGATGAAGTGTTTAGCTATGCGAATTTGAGTGCGGAAAAACGGGATCAAATTCAACGTTGTCTCATTAGTGATCTCAACCCGAGTGCGGTCGAAAAGGCGGTTAAAAAATTACAACCGAATCGTCATTTTATTCCCCTTGCCACTTCTGCGCTGGCACGTGCGCGTGCCGATTGGCTTTATGGCATCAATATGACCAGAGCCTATACCATTCGAGGGCGACAAGCAGGCTATGATGGCGTACTTTCCGTCGGACGGGTACAAACGCCGGTGTTGGGACTCATTGTACGCCGTGATTTGGATATTGAACATTTTCAACCAAAAGATTTTTTTGAAGTCTTGGCGTGGATTAATCCTGAGAATCAACCCGAAAAAACAAATGAAAAATCGACCGCACTTTTTAGTGCATTATGGCAACCAAGTAAGGCTTGTGAAGATTATCAAGACGATGACGGGAGAATCCTTTCCAAAGGTTTGGCAGAAAATGTCGTAAAACGTATTACGGGGCAGCCGGCTGAAGTGAAGGATTACAAAGACATTCGTGAAAAAGAGATTGCACCTTTGCCCTATTCATTATCCGCTTTGCAAATTGATGCGGCGAAGCGTTTTGGTATGTCGGCACAAGCCGTACTGGATACTTGCCAGCGTTTATACGAAACGCACCGCTTGATCACTTATCCTCGCTCGGATTGTCGCTATTTGCCGGAAGAACATTTTGCCGAACGTCATCATGTATTAAACGCCATCTCGGTACATTGTGAGGTTTATCAAACCTTACCGAATGCGGTGAATGTCAATCAGCGTAATCGCAGTTGGAATGATAAAAAAGTCGAGGCGCATCATGCAATTATTCCGACAGCGAAAAGTAGAGCTGTGAATTTAACGAATGATGAGCGTAATATTTATAGCTTAATCGCACGTCAATATTTAATGCAGTTTTGTCCGGAGGCGGAATATCGTAAAAGTAAAATCACACTAAATATCGCCGGTGGAACCTTTATCGCACAAGCACGAAATTTGCAAACGGCTGGTTGGAAGGAGCTACTGGGGAAAGAAGATGAAACGGAAAACCAAGAGCCGCTTTTGCCGATTGTAAAAAAGGGGCAAATTCTCCACTGTGAACGAGGGGAAGTTGTGAGTAAAAAAACACAGCCGCCAAAGCCTTTTACCGATGCGACATTACTTTCGGCAATGACGGGAATCGCCCGTTTTGTGCAAGATAAAGAACTGAAAAAAATTCTGCGTGAAACTGATGGGCTCGGGACGGAAGCCACCCGCGCCGGTATTATTGAACTGCTTTTTAAACGTGGCTTTCTCACTAAAAAAGGGCGTAATATTCACAGCACGGAAACGGGAAAAATTTTGATTCAAGCATTACCTGAAATTGCAACTCAGCCGGATATGACCGCACATTGGGAGGCTCAGCTCACGGACATTAGTCAAAAAAAAGCAACTTACCAACAGTTTATGTACGGGGTGAATCAAATGCTACCGGATTTAGTACGCTTTGTTGATTTCAATGCATTACGTCAATTAAGCCAAGTGAAACGAGCCATAAAAACAACAACGAAACCACGTAAAAGTGCGGTCAAAAAAACACAAGAATTTTCGCCTGAAAGCAAAGTTGATTAAAGTTGATACAATCGAATAATAAACAAGAAAAAAAACTTGCGGAAGCGGCAAAAAACTTATAATATCCGTCCCCAGTTTTCTTGCGTGATTCGCAATTTAGAGTAGAAAAAATGTATCAAGTTCTTTTATTTATTTACGTTGTTGTTGCGATAGCTTTGATTGGCTTTATCCTCGTTCAACAAGGTAAAGGTGCGAATGCCGGTGCATCTTTTGGCGGCGGCGCATCAGGCACAATGTTCGGTTCAGCCGGTGCAGGTAACTTTTTAACCCGCACAAGTGCAATTTTAGCAACAATTTTCTTCATTATCGCACTGGTATTAGGTAATCTAAATTCTCATCGTAACAATGTTGAGAAAGGTGCGTTTGATGATTTATCTCAAGCAGCGGAACAAATCCAACAGCAACAAGTTGCACCTGCAGTAGATAACAAAAATAGCGATATCCCGCAATAATAGGGTAATAAACAAATTAACGCTCTGGTGGTGGAATTGGTAGACACGCTATCTTGAGGGGGTAGTGACCATAGGTCGTGCGAGTTCAAGTCTCGCCCAGAGCACCAAAACACTTTTCAAAGCCTTTCGTAACTTCTCGAAAGGCTTTTTTAATGCCGGTAAGCACAAGGCTTTATCGCTAGTTTACCTTTCTTAGCTTAACGCCGTTATTCGTCTTTAACCGCAGTTTTTAGTAACACGGATAGTTACACAGTTTGAAATTTTATTACTATAAAAAAGGCGTTAAATTAAAATACATTGCTTTTTTCTAAAATGGAAAGGAGAATATTTTTAAGGGGAAGTGGGAGCAAGCATTTATCAATGATATAGATTTCCATAATATAGAATAGATAAAAGGACTGTTCCCGGTATGATACTGAAAACAATCCCTTTAATTTTTATAGGAGGATTAAAGTTTTAGATTTCTTTCTATATTTATTTATCGGATTTACCTAAATTATCAAAGAATTTCTTCACCCCGTCTAAAAAGCCGGAAGATTTCGGGCTATGTTTACTTAACCCTTTTCCTTGTAGGCTTTCTTCAAGTTTTTTCAGTAATTCTTTTTGCTCACTATTTAAGTTCACCGGAGTTTCTACCACAATGCGGCAAATTAAATCACCGGCATAACCGCTACGTGCGGAATGAACGCCTTTGCCTCGCATACGGAATAATTTTCCGGTTTGCGTTTCGGCTGGGATTTTGAGTTTTACTCTGCCGTCTAAGGTCGGTACTTCGATTTCGCCACCTAACGCAGCAGTTGCAAAGCTAATCGGCACTTCACAGTAAAGATTATTGCCGTCACGTTCAAAAATATGGTGATCTTTTACGTGAATAACCACATATAAATCACCTGCCGGTGCGCCATTTTCACCTGCTGCACCTTTACCGGCCAAACGAAGCTGATTGCCGGTATCTACGCCGGCGGGAATTTTGACAGAAAGGCTTTCTTTCTTGTGAACCCGTCCTTCGCCATGGCAGCTATGGCAAGGTTTTTCAATTTTCTTGCCGGAGCCGTGACAGGTCGGACACACTGTTTCAGAAACAAAGAAACCTTGTTGACGGCGAACTCTACCGGCGCCATGACAAGTCGGGCAGGTTTCCACTTTAGAACCCTTTTCCGCACCTGTGCCATCACAGCTATCACAATGGGCAAGGGTGTTGATTTGGATATCTTTAGTCGTGCCTTTTACCGCTTCTTCCAAACTGATTTCAATGTCATAGCGTAAATCTTCACCGCGAACGACACGCTGGCGTGAACGACCACCGCCCCCGAAGATATCACCGAAGATATCGCCGAACATATCACCGAAATCCGCACCGCCGAATCCGCCACCGAATCCACCGCCGCCAAAACCACCTTGTTCAAAGGCAGCATGACCATATTGATCATAAGCGCTGCGTTTTTCCTTATCGCTTAGGACTTCATAGGCTTCTTGAATTTCTTTAAATTTTTCTTCTTTCTCTTTATCACCTTGGGTGCGATCCGGGTGATATTTCATCGCAAGTTTTTTATAAGCCCGCTTGATTTCTTTTTCATCCGCACCTTTTGAGATGCCGAGAAGTTCGTAGTAATCTTGTTTTGCCATAACTAATTCTTATCATCTACAAATTTTATTTTAAATACCTTTACTGCAAGTTTTATTGCATATTTCGGAATGATAAATGCAGACGGTAGAGCGACAAGAAAAGCGGTTGCCCAATTATGCAACCAAGTTTCTATAAAACCGTCAAAAAAGCCTTTCATTATCCACATCATCGTAAAAGACATAAAACCTGACATAGATAAAACGGCAAAAGGGGTAAGAACATACCTTTCCCACTTTTTATTGATTAAAATCATCATTTTTCCTTATATACGCTAAAAGGGCGTTGCCGCCCTTTAGCTGAAAGTGCGGCTAAAAATGACCGCACTTTTTAGAAAGATTATTTATCTTTCACTTCTTCAAACTCTGCATCAACAACATCATCATTCGGTTTACTGTTGCTTTGAGTTTGTTCGCCTTGTGGCTGTGCTGTTTGAGCGAGTTTTTGAGCGGCTTCCGCAAGGGCTTGGATTTTCGTTTCGATGACCGCTTTATCTTCGCCTTTTGCAGCTGCTTCTAAATCGCTTAATGCACTTTCGATAACACTGCGATCCGCTGCAGAAACTTTATCACCGGCATCTTCTAATTGTTTACGCGTGCTGTGTACCAAGTGATCCGCTTGGTTACGTGCTTGGACTAATTCTTCAAATTTGCGATCAGCTTCGGCATTGGCTTCCGCATCACGTACCATTTGTTGAATTTCATCATCGCTTAAACCGGAAGAGGCTTTGATGGTGATTTGTTGTTCTTTACCTGTGCCTTTATCTTTCGCTGATACGTGGATAATGCCGTCCGCATCAATATCAAAGGTAACTTCAATTTGCGGCATACCGCGTGGAGCAGGGTTAATGCCTTCAAGGTTGAATTGACCTAAAGATTTATTGGCAGAGGCTTGTTTACGTTCACCTTGTAACACGTGGATAGTTACCGCACTTTGGTTGTCTTCCGCTGTTGAGAACACTTGCGATTTTTTGGTCGGAATCGTGGTGTTTTTCTCAATTAAGGTGGTCATTACACCGCCCATAGTTTCAATACCAAGTGACAATGGTGTTACATCCAACAATAATACGTCTTTCACATCACCGGCTAATACACCACCTTGTACCGCAGCACCGATAGCCACCGCTTCATCAGGGTTTACATCTTTGCGCGGTGCTTTGCCGAAGAATTTTTCCACTTCTTGTTGAACAAGCGGCATACGGGTTTGACCACCCACTAAGATCACATCATCAATTTCAGAAGCACTTAACCCTGCATCTTTTAATGCAATGCGAACCGGCTCAAGGGATTTCGCTACTAAATCTTCAACTAAGGATTCTAATTTTGCACGGGTTAATTTAATGTTTAAGTGTTTAGGTCCTGTTGCATCCGCTGTGATGTAAGGAAGATTCACATCGGTTTGTTGTGAAGAAGAAAGTTCGATTTTCGCTTTTTCCGCCGCTTCTTTTAAACGTTGCATTGCTAACGGATCATTACGTAAATCTACGCCTTGCTCTTTTTTGAACTCATCTACTAAATAGTTGATTACACGGGTGTCAAAGTCTTCACCACCTAAGTGGGTATCACCGTTGGTTGCTAATACTTCAAAGGTTTTTTCACCGCCCACTTCATCAATTTCGATAATGGATAAGTCGAAAGTACCGCCCCCTAAGTCATACACGGCGATAGTTTTATTACCTTGACCTTTATCCAAACCGTAAGCCAATGCAGCAGCAGTCGGTTCGTTGATGATACGTTTTACTTCTAAACCTGCGATGCGACCCGCATCTTTCGTCGCTTGACGTTGCGCATCGTTGAAGTATGCCGGTACGGTGATTACCGCTTCGGTAACAGGTTCACCTAAGAAATCTTCTGCGGTTTTCTTCATTTTTTTCAATACTTCGGCAGAGATTTGCGGTGGAGCCAGTTTATCGCCTTTTACGTTTACCCACGCATCGCCATTATCGGCACGTGCGATTTCAAACGGCATAATGTCAATATCGCGTTTTACTTCTTCATCTTCAAAACGACGACCGATTAAACGTTTGATGGCAAATAATGTATTTTTCGGGTTGGTTACCGCTTGGCGTTTTGCCGGTTGACCCACTAAAGTTTCGTTATCGTTTGTATAAGCAATAATTGACGGGGTTGTACGATCACCTTCCGCATTTTCAATAACGCGAGGTTTATCACCGTCCATTACCGCCACACAAGAGTTGGTTGTACCTAAGTCAATACCAATAATTTTTCCCATTTTGTACTCCTAAGTAAAATTTTAAAATTCAGTGTAATTTGCTACGAACTGTAAGATGTGGATATTCTTTTGTATTTCAAGAGAAAGTTTTAAAAAATTTTACTTTCTTCTTTAAAGTGCGGTCATTTCCGTTCTTGTTTTGCAAAATAAGAACGAACCGCTAAACTTCAAGAGGGAGAGTTGTAAAAATTTTGATAAAAGATGGTGAAATCTGAAAAGTGCGGTAGAATTGTGAGTAATTTTTAATGAGTCAAAAGGATAATTTATGAAAAAATCAAAAGTAGCGGTTAGCGTGGTTGCGTTGCTTGGCGTAGCTTGGATTGGTGGGGCGTGGTTTACCGGTAAAACGGCAGAAAGCGAATATAAGCGCCAAATTGAACTGACAAATCAACGCTTCCAAGCATTGAATGTGTCGGACTCTTTCAATGTTGTATTGAAAAATAAACAATTTGAACGCAGCCTGTTTAGTTCTCAAGTGGAAGATGAAATCGTGATTTCACTTCCGCAAGAACAAAAACAATGGACGATTCCCTTTTCAACCAAAATATATCATGGTCCATTGCCTCTTAACCAATTGGCCAAATTTAATTTAGTGCCGGCAATGTATGCGGCAGAAGGATTTATCGGACAGAATGAAACGACACAGCCATTGTTTGATGCAACGAAATCCGATAAGCCGATTCAATATCAGGCCTCTACCGGTTATGGTTTAGCCACGAAAGGCGGTTTGGTATTGGCTGCGGGTGAATTGTTAGATCAAAAATCAAACAATAAACTGACTTGGTCAAAAATGAATATGGATTTTGATGTGAATAAAGATCTTTCCGGTTCTTATCATTTTGCTGCCGATGAAATCGCTGCCGATTTATCTGATAATACCGAAAGCCGCGCTCATCAAAACAATTTAAAATCTTTGCGGGTGCAGTGGAAAGGGATGCAATATGATACGACTTTTGAGCCGACGAAATGGGCGTACCTCTACGCTGGGAAAGGTTCATCTTCGATTGAAAGTATGGTGATGACGAGTTTGGATAAAAATGGCAAGCCCTTTTCTTTTGCTGAGAAAGGTGTAAAAGGTATATCTGAAGTCAGCCTTGATGGTGAATTTGTCGATATAAAGGGTACGAGTTCAACGGACTCAATGATGATTGATGATAAAGCGTTGGGTAAAGTGATTTATAATTTTGAGCTTAATCATATTGAAGGCAATGCTGTAAATGCGCTTATGGAAGCATTTGTGAATATTTTGAGAACAGCGAAAGACGATAATGCAAATGTAGTCGTTAATCAAATTTTAGAAACTTGGTTTACTCAGTATGGTAAGGCAATTTTTGATAATCAGCCGCAGGTGAAGCTCAACCCGATTTCAATTTCCGATGAGCAGGGCAAATTATCCTTAGATTTAAATATTGCGCTTGCCCAAAATCCAACCTTTGATTTAATGCGTGGCAATCTTTACAAACAATTTAAAGATTTTGCGGTAGAGGTTTGGTTGGATAAAGCATCTGCTGAAAGCTTTCTTGCGAAGTTTGTACCGGAACAAGAAAGAGCAAATCTTAACACCCGGATAGAAGAATTAGCGATACAAGGTGCGGAAAACGGCGTTGTGGTGAATAGTGAGAAATCAGTGAGTATGAAACTTGCGCTTGAAAACGGTGAACTGAAATTAAATGGTAATGTTGTACCGGAAGAACAGGTTCAAGGTATTATCTTTATGTTGTTAATGAGTGCCTCAATATCACGTTAATTCACTATAGCGAAGGGGAGATAAAGTGATTTATCTCCTTTTTGATTTTTAAGTGCGGTTAAAAAACAACAAATTTTTATTCAAATTTTAGCCTAAACGTTCTTTTAAATACCCTTCATAATCGGGAATTTCAATTTCAACGTTTTGTGCAAACAAAGCGGAGGTAAGTAAGAAATCCGCAGATGTTTGGTTTATCGCAACGGGAATATTCCACACGGTTGCAATACGCATTAATGCTTTTACATCGGGATCGTGCGGAGCGGCGTTCATCGGATCCCAGAAGAAAATCATCATATCGATTTTCTTTTCTGCAATGAGACCGCCAAGTTGTTGATCACCTCCCATCGGTCCGCTTAATAACGGCTGAATGGTGAGGTTTGTTTTACGAGCCAGTAAATGTCCGGTAGTCCCTGTTGCATAAAGTTGATGCGCGGCGAGGGCGGTTTCGTGTTTTTGCACCCATTGAATCAGACTTTGTTTGCAATTATCGTGGGCGACAAGTGCAATGCGTTTATGTTGAGAAAGGGTTCGAAAAGTGGAGTTCATTTATTTATCCTTTTATTAAAAGAAACAATGAGCAGACTTTAGAGTAATCCTTATATGAATGCAATCTTTTACTGATTGCTCTGATTATCCGATGAAAACTTTTTGAAAAACGACCGCACTTTTCTGTAAATTGCACAAAGAGAACGCAGAGAAAAAATGACTTTGATGAAAATTCACTATCTTTATTTAAAAAAATCTTCTAAAATTTACAAGATTTGTTAAATGTTTGTAAAATTAAGGCAAGCATTTTTAATATTCGTGTTTGGCTTTCGGCTAAACTAACTTTCACTTGATAACAGATAAGGAAAACCTATGTCTGAGATTTTAAAAAATGACGTGGATCCAATCGAAACTCAAGATTGGTTACAATCATTGGATTCTTTGATTCGTGAAGAAGGCGTTGAACGTGCGCAATACATTATTGAACAGGTAATCGGTCAAGCACGTACTAATGGTGTTTCGTTACCGACAGGCGTAACCACAGATTATGTGAATACTATTCCTGTTTCCGAACAGCCGGCTTACCCGGGCGATCATGCAGTTGAACGCCGTATTCGTTCTGCCGTTCGTTGGAATGCGATTGCGATGGTCTTACGTAGTCAGAAGAAAGATCTTGACTTAGGCGGTCATATTTCTACTTTCCAATCTGCTGCAACGATGTATGAAGTGTGTTACAACCATTTCTTCAAAGCGGCAACCGAGAAAAACGGTGGCGACTTAATTTTCTTCCAAGGCCACGCTGCACCGGGTATGTATGCACGTGCATTTTTAGAAGGTCGTTTAACAGAAGAACAATTAGATAACTTCCGTCAAGAAGCGTTTGCGGATGGTTTATCTTCATACCCACATCCGAAATTAATGCCTGAATTTTGGCAATTCTCAACGGTTTCAATGGGTTTAGGCCCGGTCAATGCGATCTATCAAGCGCGTTTCTTAAAGTATTTAGATAATCGTGGTTTAAAAGATACAAAAGATCAAAAAGTTTATGCTTTCCTTGGTGACGGTGAAATGGATGAAATCGAATCCAAAGGCGCATTAACATTTGCGGCACGTGAAGGATTGGATAATTTAATCTTTACGGTAAGCTGTAATCTTCAACGTTTAGACGGCCCGGTAAACGGTAACGGCAAAATCGTTCAAGAATTAGAAGGTTTATTTACCGGTGCAGGCTGGGAAGTGATCAAAGTATTATGGGGTGGCAACTGGGATAAACTATTCGCCAAAGATACGTCCGGTAAATTGGCTCAATTAATGATGGAAGTGGTTGATGGTGACTACTTAACCTTCAGATCTAAAAACGGCGCTTATATTCGTGAACATTTCTTCGGTCGTTATCCTGAAACGGCGGCATTAGTTGCCGATATGACAGATGATGAAATTTGGGCATTACGCCGTGGTGCACATGATTCTGAAAAACTTTATGCCGCATACGCAAAAGCACAGAAAGCAACGAAACCAGTTGTTATTTTAGCGCAACAGGTTAAGGGTTATAAAATCCCTGAGGCGGAAAGTAAAAACACCGCTCACCAATCTAAAAAAATGTCTTATGAGAGCCTTAAAGGTTTCCGTGATTACTTCCAATTGCCATTAACCGATGAGCAAGTTGAAAATCTTGAATATATTAAATTCCCGGAAGGTTCCGAAGAGCACAATTACTTGCACGGACATCGCCAAGCATTGAACGGTTATGTTCCTGCCCGTCAAGCTAAATTTGACGTGGAGTACAAAGTCCCTGCATTAGAAGAATTTAACGCCTTACTTGAAGAGCAACCGCGTGGTATTTCAACGACGATGGCATTTACCCGTGCATTAAATATCTTATTAAAAAATAAAGATATCGGTAAAACGATTGTACCAATCATTGCGGATGAAGCCCGTACTTTCGGTATGGAAGGGTTATTCCGTCAAATCGGTATTTATAACCCGCATGGTCAAAACTATGTACCTTCGGATCGTGATTTAGTGGCTTACTATCGTGAAGCAAAAGACGGTCAAGTATTACAGGAAGGTATCAATGAGTTGGGGGCAACCGCTTCTTGGTTGGCTGCAGCTAATTCCTATTCTGTGAATAATCAACCGATGATCCCGTTCTTTATTTATTACTCGATGTTTGGTTTCCAACGTGTAGGCGATATGATGTGGGCGGCCGGTGACCAGCTGGCACGCGGCTTTATGATCGGTGGTACTTCGGGTCGTACGACGTTAAACGGTGAAGGCTTACAACACGAGGACGGCCACAGCCATATTCAAGCAGGTGTGATTCCTAACTGTGTCACTTACGATCCGGCATTCGCATTTGAAGTCGCAGTGATTATGCAAGACGGTATCAGCCGTATGTACGGCGAAAAACAAGAAGATGTGTTCTACTATATGACCACATTGAACGAAGTAATGGATCAGCCGGCAATGCCGGCCGGTGCGGAAGAAGGCATCCGTAAAGGTCTATACAAATTTGAAACGGTTGAAGGAAAAGGCAAAGGTCACGTTCAATTGTTAAGTTCAGGGGCGATTATGCGCCACGTTCGTGAAGCGGCACAAATCCTTGCAAATGACTACGGTGTTACTTCCGATGTATTCTCCGCACCGTCATTCAATGAATTGGCGCGTGAAGGACATGATGTTGCGCGTTGGAACTTATTACATCCAACGGCAGAACAACGTGTCCCTTATGTTGCACAGGTGTTAGACGATTTACCGACAGTTGCCGCAACCGACTATATTAAATCTTATGCGGATCAAATCCGTGCGTTTGTACCGACCAAACACTACCACGTGCTTGGTACGGATGGTTTCGGTCGTTCTGACAGCCGTGCAAACTTACGTGAACATTTTGAAGTGGATGCCCGTTATGTTGTGGTTGCCGCACTTTCTCAATTAGCGAAAGAAGGTACGGTAACAAATCAGGTTGTGGCGGATGCCATTGCAAAATTCGGTTTGAATGTCGATCGTATCAATCCGCTTTATGCGTAATTGATGGAAACTGCGGTCAAAAATACCTGTAAATTTGACCGCACTTTATTAAGGAACAAAAAATGTCAAAACAAATTCAAATTCCTGATATCGGTAGTGATGAAGTTACCGTCACAGAAGTAATGGTAAAAGTGGGTGATACCGTTTCGGTGGATCAAAGCATTATCAATGTAGAAGGTGATAAGGCTTCTATGGAAGTTCCTGCACCGGAAGCAGGTGTCGTAAAAGAAGTATTAGTTAAAGTGGGTGATAAAGTGACTACCGGCACACCAATGCTCGTTTTAGATTCTGCAGTAGAAGCGCCAGCTCAGCCTGTACCTACAACTGAATCGACAGCTGCACCAACGGCCGCAAGTGTTGAAGTCAATGTACCGGATATCGGTTCTGATGAAGTCAACGTAACGGAAATTATGGTGAAAGTCGGTGATTCTGTTGATGTTGATCAATCCATCATCAATGTTGAAGGTGACAAAGCCTCTATGGAAGTTCCGGCGCCAATCGCAGGTGTGGTGAAAGAAATTTTAATTAATGTCGGTGATAAAGTAACCACCGGCAAATTAATTATGAAATTTGAAGTTGCAGGCGCTGCAGCTACAGTTTCAGCGCCTGTTCAAGAAGCAACAGCAGCACCGGCTGCTACGGTTGCAGCTATTAAAGATGTGAATGTACCGGATATCGGGGGAGACGAGGTTAACGTAACCGATATTATGGTTTCGGTGGGGGATAAGGTTTCTGAAGAACAATCTTTAATCACCGTGGAAGGTGATAAAGCTTCAATGGAAGTACCTGCACCCTTTGCCGGCGTGGTAAAAGAAATCTTAGTGAAATCAGGTGATAAAGTATCAACCGGTTCATTAATTATGCGCTTTGAAGTTGCAGGTTCGGCACCTGCAACTCCTGTTGCACAAGCTGCTGCAGCGAGTGCACAACCGGAGCCTACTCCGGCAGCACAACCGACACAAAGCGGTAATGTTTCAGGTTTAAGTCAAGAACAGGTTGTCGCAAGTGCTGGTTATGCGCATGCAACACCGGTGATTCGCCGCTTAGCTCGTGAATTTGGCGTAAATTTAGACAGAGTAAAAGGTACGGGGCGCAAAGGTCGTATCGTTAAAGAAGATCTTGAGGCTTACGTTAAAACAGCGGTGAAAGCCTACGAAAGCAGTACGGCGGCAGTTGCTGCTGCAGGTAACGGTGTGGCAAATGGCGCAGGCTTAGGCTTATTACCATGGCCGAAAGTCGACTTCAGTAAATTCGGTGAAATTGAAGAAGTTGAATTAAGCCGTATCAATAAAATTTCAGGTGCGAATTTACATCGTAACTGGGTGATGATTCCGCACGTAACGCATTTTGATAAAGCCGACATCACGGATTTAGAAGTATTCCGTAAAGAACAAAACGCATTAGCCGAAAAACAAAAACTTGGCGTGAAAATCACACCGGTTGTGTTTATTATGAAAGCAGTAGCCAAAGCATTAGAAGCGTATCCACGTTTCAACAGTTCTATTACAGAAGACGCACAACGTTTAATTTTGAAAAAATACATTAATATCGGTGTGGCGGTGGATACTCCAAACGGCTTAGTCGTACCGGTTTTCAAAAATGTGAATAAAAAAGGGATTATTGAGCTGTCTCGCGAATTAATGGAAGTATCGAAAAAAGCGCGTGAAGGTAAGCTGACGGCATCCGATATGCAAGGTGGTTGTTTCACTATTTCCAGCCTTGGCGGTATTGGTACAACTCATTTTGCACCAATCGTAAATGCGCCTGAAGTCGCTATTTTAGGTGTGTCTAAATCTGCGATGGAACCGGTGTGGAACGGTAAAGAGTTTACGCCTCGCTTAATTCTCCCGATGTCATTATCTTTCGACCACCGAGTCATTGATGGGGCGGATGGTGCACGTTTCATTAGCTATATCGGTTCTGTATTGGCTGATTTACGTCGTTTAATTATGTAGTCGTAACGCCTCTCGATTGAGGGGCGTTTTTCACTTTTTCCTGATCGCTCAAAAGAGCGGTCAATAATTTCAACGTTTTTACGAGGTAAAAATGAGCAAAGAAATTAAAACCCAAGTTGTAGTACTTGGTGCAGGCCCGGCAGGCTATTCAGCGGCATTCCGTTGTGCGGATTTAGGATTGGAAACGGTTCTTGTTGAACGTTATGCAACGCTTGGCGGTGTGTGTTTGAATGTAGGCTGTATTCCGTCTAAAGCATTATTACACGTTGCAAAGGTGATCGAAGAAGCAAAACACGCCGAGAAAAACGGGGTTTATTTTAGTGAACCTAAAATTGATTTAGACCAAGTGCGAGCAGGTAAAGATGCGGTTGTAGCAAAATTAACCGGTGGTCTTGCCGGCATGGCGAAACAACGTAAAGTAACGGTAGTTGAAGGTTTGGCGACATTTGCTGATCCAAACACATTGGTTGCACGTGATCGTGATGGCAATCCGACCACCATCAAATTTGATAATGCAATTATTGCAGCGGGTTCCCGCCCGATTGAATTACCCTTTATTCCGCACGAAGATCCGAGAATTTGGAATTCGACCGATGCGCTTAAACTAAAAGAAATTCCGAAGAAACTTCTTATTATGGGCGGTGGTATCATCGGGTTAGAGATGGGGACGGTTTACCACGCATTAGGTTCGGAGATTGAAGTTGTCGAAATGTTTGACCAAGTTATTCCGGCAGCGGATAAAGATATGGTTGCAATCTACACCAAACAAATCGAGAAAAAATTCAAACTTATGCTTGAAACGAAAGTAACCGCCGTTGAAGCGAAAGATGACGGTATTTATGTTTCAATGGAAGGTAAAGCCTGTAACGATACCAAACGTTATGATGCGGTATTAGTGGCGATCGGTCGTGTGCCAAACGGAAAATTAATTGATGCAGGCAAAGCCGGTGTAGAAGTGGACGAACGCGGTTTCATTCACGTTGATAAACAAATGCGTACTAACGTACCGCATATTTTCGCTATCGGTGATATTGTCGGCCAACCTATGTTAGCGCATAAAGGGGTTCACGAAGGCCATGTTGCGGCAGAAGTGATTGCAGGACAAAAACACTATTTTGATCCGAAAGTTATCCCATCAATCGCTTATACCGAGCCGGAAGTAGCATGGGTGGGTAAAACCGAGAAAGAATGTAAGCAAGAAGGATTGAACTATGAGGTTGCCAAATTCCCATGGGCGGCTTCCGGTCGTGCGATTGCTTCCGAATGTTCGGAAGGGATGACCAAATTAATCTTCGATAAAGATACTCATCGTATTCTCGGTGGCGCAATTGTAGGTACGAACGGTGGTGAATTGTTAGGTGAAATCGGTCTTGCTATCGAAATGGGTTGTGATGCGGAAGATATCGCACTAACCATTCACGCACATCCTACTTTGCACGAATCTGTCGGTTTAGCGGCGGAAGTCTTTGAAGGTTCGGTGACAGATCTTCCGAATGCGAAAGCAAAGAAAAAATAATAAAGTTCTCATGATTATTAAAAAGGCAACGCATTATGGGTTGCCTTCTTTTTTGAGGGATTTATCACAGATTCACATAAAAGTTCGATTTTTAATTGGCTATTTTTCTTATATTTGATAACATCAAAGCCGTTTAATTGATACTTTGTTTATTTTTTTTCAATATGTTAAAGCGAATTTTAATGGTTGTCGGGTTGGTTATGTTTGCAACGGCTTGTTCAACGTCTGTTAATCAGGCTCAAAATGGGCGTATTTCAGAAAGTGGTGATGCGGAACTCACCGGCAAATTAGAAAAAGGGGAATCTAATCTCCATCATAAACTCAGGACAAATCGCCCTCGAACCGGTTTAATCGGTGATAAAGCTCTTGCCGGCGTTTACAATGAATGGGTCGGTACGCGTTATCGAATGGGGGGAACAAATAAACGTGGTATTGATTGCTCGGCATTTATGCAAACTGCATTTTGGTCTGCTTACGGCATTGAATTACCTCGCTCTACTGCCGAACAACGACATCTAGGGCGTAAAATCAGCAAACAAGAATTACAGAAAGGGGATTTAGTGTTCTTCCGTGGTAATAATCACGTTGGTGTTTATATTGGCAACAATCAATTTATGCACGTCAGTTCAAGTCAAGGGGTGACAATAAGTTCTCTAAGCGAAAACTATTGGGCAAGAACCTATACTCAATCTCGTCGTATTATGTAAAGTGCGGTCATTTTTATGAACGTTTTAATATAGAAAAAAGTCGGAAATATGATTTCGGATTTATCAAAGAAAGTATTTTTTATTTAGTAACACTATTAAAAACACTTTTATTTTAACAATATGAGACATACACTGATAATCACAGCACAGCACAGCACAGCACAGCACAGCACAGCACAGCACAGCACAGCACAGCACAGCACAGCACAGCACAGCACAGCACAGCACAGCACAGCACAGCACAGCACAGCACAGCATACTGTCATAGCGTAAATTTTTCTTCCTATCGGCAAAACCCAAGGCTGACGGTTTTTATTTATTAAAAACCGTCAGCCTTGGGTTTTTTGTTTTTTTATTAAACTCAAGTTACTGAAATTTATCAGCGCCTTGTACGAACCTTCCGTGCGATTTGGCGATATCGGTCGCCATTTGGCAAAAGGAAGTGAGTATCAAATTAAATCATAAAAAAGGACTACGTATGAAAAAAACATTGTTAGGAGTCGGGGTTGTGCTTGCGTTAAGCGGTTGTGCCCGTGATGCGAATCAACCTTTAGAACTATGGCATAATTTTAGCCAAACGAAATTAGAAACCCAACTCGGTGAAAATCAAGCCTTAGCGGTTTTTTATCGTCAAGATGATGCCCAAGGTGGCGCAACCAATATCTATGTTGATGGCGATTATCAAGCTTCACTGCTTCCGAATGCATACAGTGCCGTCGCTGTTTGTGCGGATAAACATTTATTCAGTACCTCCCTTAGCTCAAATCAACAATTCGGAAATCGAACCCAAGGGGCAAGCTACACCTTACCGGTGGGCGACATTGCTTATGTGAAAGTGTCTCAAGGTGCGAACGGCCAACCTTATTTAGCGCGAGTAGAGCCGTCAGTTGCCGAGCAAGAAATCGCCAACTTACCGAAAGAAAACCAAACCTTATCACGTGTTCCGAGTGCAAACAACTGCCAACCTCCGGTCGTGATTGCAGCGATAGCGGTAGATAGCAACGCATTATTTGCTTTCAACAAATTCGGTTACAAAGACATTCTTCCGGCGGGCAGAGAAAAATTAGAAAACTTTATGGCGCAGGTAAAAACCTTAAAAGTTTCTCACATTGTGGTGGGCGGTCACACCGATAATCTCGGTTCGGACAGCTACAACCAAACCCTATCTGAAAAACGCGCAAATAGCGTAAAACAACAGTTACAACAAGCGGGGATTACCGCACCGGTCAAAGCTATCGGTTTCGGTAAGAAAGAGCCGGTGGTCACGAATTGTTCCGCCTTAACCGGTGCGGCAAAAAATCAATGTAATTTACCTAACCGCCGTGTAGAAATTACCGTTTACGGTGAAAAATAATTGAAGAGAGGATAACTTATGTCAACTACATTAAAAGTATTAAGTGCAAAAAAAGTGATTGCCAGCCACGAAATTAACCGAGGTGAAGCACTGATTATCGAAGCGAGAGAGAAATCAAATTACCAATTAATTAACGATCAAACAGGGTTAGCCCCACAAAATATCATCGCCAAACGTGAAGGAAAAGATCTAAAACTTTTCTTAGAAGACGGCGATATGAGCGAAGATATCATCATCAAAAATTATTATGGAGATGAAAACAGCGAAGAAACCTCAAACTTAGTTGTCGGCCAACACGAAAACGGAGGTATCTATGCTTATGTACCGGAATCGGGTTTAAAATCCGATGCGGTGAGTATGTTGGCGGAACAAGTTGCCGCCCCACAAGCCTTGGGTGGTGAAGACTTAGGCAGCGCATTTTGGGCGTTTAACCCATGGTGGTTATTAGCATTAGTACCACTTGCAGCAGGCATTGCGATTGCAGCACATGATAGTGGCGGAAGTGGTAGCAATAACAACAATAATAATGTGAATACGGACACCGCAGCGGATAGTCCGAAATTAACACCGGAAAATAACGGCTCGGTAAAAGTAAAACCGGGTGCGGATAATACGAAAGTTGAGATTAAATATACTGACGAAGACGGTAACGAAAAAACGGCGACAGTCACGAAAGACAGCAAGGGTAATTGGACATCGGATGATCCGAATGTAATTGTTAATGACGACACTTTTACGATTCCGGCAGATAAAGTGAAAGACGGTTCAACAGTTATTGCAGAAGGGACGGACGATGCCGGAAATAAAGCTAAAGTCAGTGATAAGGCTAAATCAGATCCAAGTATTGAGCCACAACCACAACCTCAGCCACAACCGCAGGATACCAGTGCGGATAAGCCGGTATTAACACCGGAAAATAACGGCTCGGTAAAAGTAAAACCGGGTGCGGACAACACCAAAGTTGAGATTAAATATACTGACGAAGACGGTAACGAGAAAACGGCGACAGTCACGAAAGACAACAACGGTAATTGGACATCGGCTGATCCAAATGTGGTGATTAACAATGATGACACCTTCACAATTCCTGCGGATAAAGTGAAAGACGGCGAACCGGTGAATGCGAAAGGTACCAATGAAGCAGGCTGCACGGCGGATGCGGATGCGGTGAATGCAGGCACGAATAATGATCCGGCGGATAAACCAACCATCACTTCACCGGATAACGATGGCAAAGTGACCGTTGAGCCGGGTGCGGACAACAACAAAGTGGAAGTGACGTTTAAAGACGAAGACGGAAACGACAAAACCGTTGTTGCAGAAAAACAAGCGGACGGTAGCTGGAAAGTCACTAACGATGATGGTACGGGAGCAACCGTTGAAGACGGTAAAGTCGTTATCCCTGCGGATAAAGTGAAAGACGGCGAACCGGTGAATGCGAAAGGTACCAATGAAGCAGGCAGCACGGCGGATGCGGATGCGGTGAATGCAGGCACGAATAATGATCCGGCGGATAAACCAACCATCACTTCACCGGATAACGATGGCAAAGTGACGGTAGAACCGGGTGCGGACAACAACAAAGTGGAAGTGACGTTTAAAGACGAAGACGGAAACGACAAAACCGTTGTTGCAGAAAAACAAGCGGACGGTAGCTGGAAAGTCACTAACGATGATGGTACGGGAGCAACCGTTGAAGACGGTAAAGTCGTTATCCCTGCGGATAAAGTGAAAGACGGCGAACCGGTGAATGCAAAAGGTACCAATGAAGCAGGCAGCACGGCGGATGCGGATGCGGTGAATGCAGGCACGAATAATGATCCGGCGGATAAACCAACCATCACTTCACCGGATAACGATGGCAAAGTGACGGTAGAACCGGGTGCGGACAACAACAAAGTGGAAGTGACGTTTAAAGACGAAGACGGAAACGACAAAACCGTTGTTGCAGAAAAACAAGCGGACGGTAGCTGGAAAGTCACTAACGATGATGGTACGGGAGCAACCGTTGAAGACGGTAAAGTCGTTATCCCTGCGGATAAAGTGAAAGACGGCGAACCGGTGAATGCAAAAGGTACCAATGAAGCAGGCAGCACGGCGGATGCGGATGCGGTGAATGCAGGCACGAATAATGATCCGGCGGATAAACCAACCATCACTTCACCGGATAACGATGGCAAAGTGACGGTAGAACCGGGTGCGGACAACAACAAAGTGGAAGTGACGTTTAAAGACGAAGACGGAAACGACAAAACCGTTGTTGCAGAAAAACAAGCGGACGGTAGCTGGAAAGTCACTAACGATGATGGTACGGGAGCAACCGTTGAAGACGGTAAAGTCGTTATCCCTGCGGATAAAGTGAAAGACGGCGAACCGGTGAATGCAAAAGGTACCAATGAAGCAGGCAGCACGGCGGATGCGGATGCGGTGAATGCAGGCACGAATAATGATCCGGCGGATAAACCAACCATCACTTCACCGGATAACGATGGCAAAGTGACGGTAGAACCGGGTGCGGACAACAACAAAGTGGAAGTGACGTTTAAAGACGAAGACGGAAACGACAAAACCGTTGTTGCAGAAAAACAAGCGGACGGTAGCTGGAAAGTCACTAACGATGATGGCACGGGAGCAACCGTTGAAGACGGTAAAGTCGTTATCCCTGCGGATAAAGTGAAAGACGGCGAACCGGTGAATGCAAAAGGTACCAATGAAGCAGGCAGCACGGCGGATGCGGATGCGGTGAATGCAGGCACGAATAATGATCCGGCGGATAAACCAACCATCACTTCACCGGATAACGATGGCAAAGTGACCGTTGAGCCGGGTGCGGACAACAACAAAGTGGAAGTGACGTTTAAAGACGAAGACGGAAACGACAAAACCGTTGTTGCAGAAAAACAAGCGGACGGTAGCTGGAAAGTCACTAACGATGATGGTACGGGAGCAACCGTTGAAGACGGTAAAGTCGTTATCCCTGCGGATAAAGTGAAAGACGGCGAACCGGTGAATGCAAAAGGTACCAATGAAGCAGGCAGCACGGCGGATGCGGATGCGGTGAATGCAGGCACGAATAATGATCCGGCGGATAAACCAACCATCACTTCACCGGATAACGATGGCAAAGTGACGGTAGAACCGGGTGCGGACAACAACAAAGTGGAAGTGACGTTTAAAGACGAAGACGGAAACGACAAAACCGTTGTTGCAGAAAAACAAGCGGACGGTAGCTGGAAAGTCACTAACGATGATGGTACGGGAGCAACCGTTGAAGACGGTAAAGTCGTTATCCCTGCGGATAAAGTGAAAGACGGCGAACCGGTGAATGCAAAAGGTACCAATGAAGCAGGCAGCACGGCGGATGCGGATGCGGTGAATGCAGGCACGAATAATGATCCGGCGGATAAACCAACCATCACTTCACCGGATAACGATGGCAAAGTGACGGTAGAACCGGGTGCGGACAACAACAAAGTGGAAGTGACGTTTAAAGACGAAGACGGAAACGACAAAACCGTTGTTGCAGAAAAACAAGCGGACGGTAGCTGGAAAGTCACTAACGATGATGGCACGGGAGCAACCGTTGAAGACGGTAAAGTCGTTATCCCTGCGGATAAAGTGAAAGACGGCGAACCGGTGAATGCAAAAGGTACCAATGAAGCAGGCAGCACGGCGGATGCGGATGCGGTGAATGCAGGCACGAATAATGATCCGGCGGATAAACCAACCATCACTTCACCGGATAACGATGGCAAAGTGACCGTTGAGCCGGGTGCGGACAACAACAAAGTGGAAGTGACGTTTAAAGACGAAGACGGAAACGACAAAACCGTTGTTGCAGAAAAACAAGCGGACGGTAGCTGGAAAGTCACTAACGATGATGGTACGGGAGCAACCGTTGAAGACGGTAAAGTCGTTATCCCTGCGGATAAAGTGAAAGACGGCGAACCGGTGAATGCAAAAGGTACCAATGAAGCAGGCAGCACGGCGGATGCGGATGCGGTGAATGCAGGCACGAATAATGATCCGGCGGATAAACCAACCATCACTTCACCGGATAACGATGGCAAAGTGACGGTAGAACCGGGTGCGGACAACAACAAAGTGGAAGTGACGTTTAAAGACGAAGACGGAAACGACAAAACCGTTGTTGCAGAAAAACAAGCGGACGGTAGCTGGAAAGTCACTAACGATGATGGCACGGGAGCAACCGTTGAAGACGGTAAAGTCGTTATCCCTGCGGATAAAGTGAAAGACGGCGAACCGGTGAATGCGAAAGGTACCAATGAAGCAGGCAGCACGGCGGATGCGGATGCGGTGAATGCAGGCACGAATAATGATCCGGCGGATAAACCAACCATCACTTCACCGGATAACGATGGCAAAGTGACGGTAGAACCGGGTGCGGACAACAACAAAGTGGAAGTGACGTTTAAAGACGAAGACGGAAACGACAAAACCGTTGTTGCAGAAAAACAAGCGGACGGTAGCTGGAAAGTCACTAACGATGATGGCACGGGAGCAACCGTTGAAGACGGTAAAGTCGTTATCCCTGCGGATAAAGTGAAAGACGGCGAACCGGTGAATGCAAAAGGTACCAATGAAGCAGGCAGCACGGCGGATGCGGATGCGGTGAATGCAGGCACGAATAATGATCCGGCGGATAAACCAACCATCACTTCACCGGATAACGATGGCAAAGTGACCGTTGAGCCGGGTGCGGACAACAACAAAGTGGAAGTGACGTTTAAAGACGAAGACGGAAACGACAAAACCGTTGTTGCAGAAAAACAAGCGGACGGTAGCTGGAAAGTCACTAACGATGATGGTACGGGAGCAACCGTTGAAGACGGTAAAGTCGTTATCCCTGCGGATAAAGTGAAAGACGGCGAACCGGTGAATGCGAAAGGTACCAATGAAGCAGGCAGCACGGCGGATGCGGATGCGGTCAACGCGGGAACAGATTTAGAGTATAAATATACTGCACCAGATGTTGTTGCAAATGATGATGGTTCAGTAACAATTACTCCTAAAGAAAGTGATGCTACATCAATGACAATTACTTATATCGCACAAGATGGTAGTGGAGAGAAAACAGTTACAGTAACCAAGCAAACTGACTTAACGGATCCAGCGAATCCGGTAGAATATTGGACTATAAATGATCCTTTGGTTTCTATTAATGCATCAACAGGTGAAGTCATTATTCCAGCAAATGTTGTGCAGGATAATTCAGATGTAAAAGCAACTGAAACTAATGGTACGGATACTAGTGAGGAAGCAAAAGCTACGGCATTGCCTGATCCGATTCCACCGACAATTTCAACCGAGGTAAAAGATAATTTGGCTGATGATACTACTGATGCTGCATCGATTTTACAATCTTTAGATAGTAATGATCCTGCATTGCCAAGTTATATTGGTACAGTAGGTTCAAATGGCTTGAAAATTGATGTGAGTACGACAGAAAAATTACAAGCGATTAAATCCTTAGCAGATGGTTTAACGAATGATAATACGCCAGATGTAACCTTCACTTTAGATACCGCGTTAAATTCTACACATACGATTAAATTCTATCGTGTTCAAGTGGAACAACAAATGGTTGATCAACTAGATGATAACGGTAATGTTATTTCGGGTTCTGATAAAGTATTACAAGAAACCGTTTTCAATCGTGTGGAAATGACTGCAACGCCATCATCTGATGGTTTAAACTATAAATTGAATACAGACAATCTCCCTGAAACTTACGGTACACAATATCGTTATATTGCAGAAGTAACAGATAGAGATGGAAATGTCGTTCAAACAACGAGCCAAGATATTTACTTAGATACCTTAGTCGATTCAATGGAAGTGACTTCTACAACGGCAGGTCCACAATCCGGTTCTATTTCTGCAATGACCTTTAGTGTAAGTAAGCGTTCAGAAGTTGGTGCAACGATTCGTATTAAATATAATGATATGGCTGGCACACCACAAACTGTAACTGCGACAGATAATGGCGATGGAACTTATACGGTTGATTTCAGCCAATCAGGGTTATTTAATCGCTATGATACGACAGGAATGCAAGTTGAAGTGATTGATGCTGCGGGTAATATTAGTACAACGAAAACGATGATGCTTCGTAACTTGTTCTCCAATATGGATGAAACAACTGGGCCGGATCCAGCAACGCCAAATCGTTTTAATGTTGACACAATAGCAAATGTCGCTATTCGTCAGCAGACAAATGCCAATGGTTTCAAATTTACTGAGGGTAATGATCATTTGATCGTAGGTCTTGGTGAATATGAAGGTAGAACAGTAAATGGTAATATGGCTTCAATGGTTGGCGGTGGTCAGTTAAACGTAAATACTGGCGCTGGTGACGATCATATTCAATTACGTGGTAACCTACAAACTTGGCGTGGTGGTAAGTTAAATATGGGTGAAGGAAATGATAAGCTCACATTTAATACAGCTGAAATTGCGACAGGTGGTCAATACAATATTGATATGGGTGAAGGAAATAACCAAATTCTTATCAATGGTGCAGTAAATAACGGGGCTACTATTGTTGCCACATTTGGTAGTGGTAACGATATTGTATCTGCCAAATCAAACTTGGATGGTAGTGGTTCATCAAACTATAACTTTGGTGATGGAGATAACCGTTTAGAAGTGGGTGGTTATATTACGAGAGCACAAACTTTTGCCTTTGGCTCCGGTAATGATGTGGTTCAGGTAAATGGTAATGTTGATGCTGCAACCATTACATTGGGAGCAGGAAATAATCTTGTTCAAGTCGGAGGGCGTGTACAAGCAGGGGCAACTATTACTGCCGAAGATGGTAACGATGTCGTGGTACTTGGTCAGCTTCGTGGCACAGGTTCTACCACAGTAAATTTAGGTGGTGGAGATGACAGTTTAACCGTTGATGTATTAGCAGCTGGTTTTGGTAAAGCGGAACTTGGAGATGGTAACGATTTTGCTAAAATTCGACTTGCTGACGGCGGTACACTTGATATGGGCGCTGGTGATGATACTGTTGAGATTGTTACCCTTTCCCGTACTGGTGTCGAGCTTGGGGATGGTGATGACAAGATCACAATTTCCGGCGATATTAGTGGAGCATCTTATATTGATGGTGGTGCAGGTACTGATACATTGTATCTATCCAAAGCTGGCGGTGATTATTCAATGAGCTATATTCGTAATGTGGAAACCATTGATTTAACCGCAACAGGTCGTCAAAACCTTGATGTGAACTTGAATTATCTGAAAGATAGTAAAGATACGATTGATAAAATCTATATTAAAGGGACATCAGAAGATACCGTTGATTTGGGTGCGAATAATGGTATCAATGATCTCACCCCTAACTTGAGAGATACTTCAAATGGTATTGCTGGCGGTAATGTGGGCGATTGGGCTAAAGCGAAAACCGAAGTGGTGGATGGCGTAGCCTACGATGTTTACACTTATTCAAGTCAAAACCAAGGTGTGTCAGATCAACTTGTGTATGTACAACAAGGTGTTCAAGTTATCTAATAATATTTATTAGAAGCTTTTAACTAAATCCTCCAAATATTCTTGTTTGGAGGATTTTGTGTAAAAGTAAGGTCAATCCCCGACAATTCATTTTATTTCAGTATTATTCTCTTCTCCATATCGTGTTGTTTTATTTGGGATTTATATTATTACCGAGCATAGGAGCATCATACTGACTGTTCCTTTGACATAATATAAGAAGAAATTCAGTAAAATCAAAAGCTTAAACAGGCATTCCAATATCCTATATGAATCTTCCATTTTTCTTTCTATTTTGTGATAGAATGCCAGCCTAAAAAAACTTGATTTTGTCTCTTGCAATTGAGCTAATTTATGAACACACAACTTGAACTCATTAAATCTTCCATTAAATCCATTCCTAATTACCCGAAAGAGGGAATTATTTTTCGTGATATCACCACCTTATTAGAAGTGCCGGCGGCGTTTAAATCGGCGGTTGATTTGATTGTGGAACAGTATCGTGACAAAAATATTACTAAAGTAATCGGTACTGAGTCTCGCGGTTTTATTTTTGGCGCACCGGTTGCCCTTGCTTTAGGCTTGCCTTTTGAATTAGTGCGTAAACCGAAAAAATTGCCGCGCGAAACCATTTCTCAATCTTATCAATTAGAATATGGTGAAGACACTTTAGAAATGCATACGGATGCCGTTTCTGCCGGTGATAACGTTTTAATTATTGACGATCTATTGGCAACCGGTGGCACGGTTGAGGCAACCGTAAAATTGGTTGAACGTTTAGGCGGAAAAGTGAATCATGCCGCATTTGTCATCAATTTACCGGAACTCGGCGGAGAAAAACGTTTAACCGATCTCGGCGTGAATTGTTATACTTTAGTTAATTTTGAAGGTCATTAATAACAGCAAATGAGCTACCAAGTCTTAGCCCGAAAATGGCGACCTCAAACCTTTGAAAATGTGGTGGGACAAGGACATATTCTCGCCGCACTTTCTAATGGTTTGAAAACACAGCGTTTGCACCATGCTTACCTTTTTTCCGGTACTCGTGGTGTGGGGAAAACTTCCATCGCACGCCTGTTTGCCAAAGGTTTAAATTGTATTAAAAACGGCATTACGGATCATCCTTGCGGCGAATGTGAAAATTGTAAAGCCATTGAGCAAGGCTCGTTTATCGATCTTATTGAAATTGATGCCGCTTCACGCACAAAAGTTGAAGATACGCGCGAGTTATTGGATAACGTACAGTACAAACCGGTGGTCGGGCGTTTTAAAGTGTACTTAATCGATGAAGTGCATATGCTATCGCGCCATTCTTTTAATGCGTTACTGAAAACCTTGGAAGAGCCGCCCGAATACGTCAAATTTCTGCTTGCCACAACCGATCCGCAAAAATTGCCGGTCACGATTTTATCCCGTTGTATGCAATTTCATCTTAAAGCCTTAGATGAAGCGCAAATTTCACAACATCTTGCCCATATTCTCACCCAAGAACACATTGATTTTGAGCCCTTGGCGTTAGATAAATTAGCCAAAGCGGCACAAGGGAGCATTCGTGATAGTTTAAGTTTAACGGATCAAGCCATTGCGATGGGAGATCGTCAAGTAACGGTGGATGTTGTTAATGCAATGCTAGGTTTACTGGACGATACCCAAGCCATAGAGATCATTTATGCGCTACATCAAGGCAATGGCGAACGCTTGATGAAAACCCTTCAAAACGTGTCTGAAAAAGCAGGTGATTGGGACGAGTTATTGTCAGAAGTTGCGGAAAAACTCCATCAAATCGCTTTAATGCAGTTATTACCGAAAAATATCGGCAATGAGAATGAACACCTTTCATTTCTTGCAAAACATATCGCACCGGAAGATGTGCAATTTTTCTATCAAGTGATTGTTGCCGGCAGAAAAGAATTGAGTGCCGCACCGAATTATCGTACAGGCGCAGAAATGACTTTATTGAGGGCATTGGCATTTCACCCAAAGTTCCTTACGGCAGCACCAAAGGCGAATCAGCCTGAAGATCATCCGCATATTGAAAAAAGTGCGGTCGAAAATCAAGGCGGTTATATTGATGTGCCGGTGTTGTCGCAAAACATCAAATCCACTTACGGGGCGAGATCCTCTCACTCGGTTTCTTCTACAAATCAAGATCTAAATCTTGCCGGATTCGCCGCTTTAGATGCCTTAAAACAGCTTAATCAAATTGAAGCGAACGAACGCCAAGTTCATCAACAAGGCATACAGAATGCCGTGGCGGAAGCCTTGCATCGAGTACAGCAATTAGACGAACAAAAAACGCAGCGAAAAATGACCGCACTTCCCGTGCGTGAAATGACACCACCGAAGAAAACCGCTTTAACCGCACCGCAAATGGCACCGATAGAACCGCAAAATATCCAAACTCTTGAGAATACAATGGAGGATAATGCGGATCGGGAACAAGAAGATCCGGAAATTTTAGATGCGGAAACTTATCGCTGGGAATGGCGTAACCCGGAACTTGCCAAAGTGGAAAACGCCGTCCGCCCTTCCGATATTAAGCAGGCAATCTTAAATGAGATGACCCCGGAATTACAGTCTCGAATTACTGCGATCACAAGGGAACTTGATGAATGGACGGATATGATCGAAGGTTCCGGCATTAGCGGTTTTTCTAAAGAAATTGCCATGAACTGTTTCTTACTTGATAAAACGGAAAATAAAATCACCCTAGGATTGCATTCTGAAAAAGCACATTTACACCAAACCCGCAACATAAAAGAACTAGCAGAATCCTTTGAGCGTCTTTATGAGACTCCGATTAACATTGAAATTCAATTGGATGATCGGAATATCGTCACGCCAATAGATATTCGCAAGCAGGTTTACCAAGAATTACGCGAACAAGCACGCAACGCTTTACAACAAGATAAAAAATTGCAGCGTTTACAAAAAGAATTTGATGCGAAATTGGATGTGGATAGCATTTGTCCGGTGTAAAAGTTTTTATCCTTAGATAATATTGTTCTTCGTAAGAAAACACTGAGAAAACTTCGGTATTATGTATCAGTTGCACAAAGCGCTTTGATATTTCTTGGGGTAGGGGGGGCAACTAGTTGCCCACCATTGAAATATCGTAATTAGAAAGGTGGGCAAAAATTTGCCCACCTTACAGGAACGATGGTATTTACGATGTTTTGTGCAATTGCTACATAATACCGGAAAACTTAGTGAAAACAGCGCATTGATCTGAAATCTTATAAAATACCTAGCATTATGTAGATTTTGTACAAATCATTTTAGGGGCTGTATTGCATACGCTCTGATAAATCTTCTTATGAAATTAGGCGTATACAATACGCCTCTACCAATATAATGAAATTCTTTTGTACAACTGATACATAATACCGAAGATGCCCTCAATTTTGACCGCACTTTTGCTTATTACGGCAAATAACCACATTCCATTTTAAAAGGATTTTCTAAATCCTTGATCTTAACCATTCCACCTTCCCCATTTTTGCGATAAGCTACATGGCATTTCTTTTTTACAAATAAAGGCGGATAAAAGGGTATGTTAGAACAAATAGGGAAACAGGCCAAAGCAGCGGCATTTATTTTGGCACAATTAAATACGGCGCAAAAAAACCGTGCTTTGGGCATTATTGCGGATCAGTTAGAACAACAAGCAGAGCGTATTTTGCAGGAAAATGCTAAAGACATTGCACTTGCAAAGCAAAGCGGTTTGTCTGAGGCATTGATTGATCGCCTTTTGCTTACGCCTGAACGTTTACAAGGGATTGCTGATGATGTTCGTCATGTGGTTTCGCTTGCTGATCCTGTGGGTAAGATTGTGGATGGCGGCACATTGGATAGTGGGTTAAAAATTGAGCGCGTACGTACACCGATTGGGGTGATCGGCACGATTTATGAAGCGCGTCCTAATGTGACTATTGATGTGGCGAGCCTTTGCCTAAAAACCGGTAATGCGGTGATTTTACGCGGCGGCAAAGAAACTCGGTTTTCTAATAAAATTTTAGTGGATGTGGTGCAAAATGCTTTAGAGTTGGCAGGATTACCGAAATTTGCCGTACAAGCCATTACCGATCCGAATCGGGATCTTGTTATGCAATTATTAAAACTGGATCGCTATGTGGATATGATTATTCCTCGTGGCGGTGCTGGTTTACACGAGCTTTGTAAACAGCATTCCACCATTCCTGTGATTATCGGCGGAGTGGGCGTTTGCCATACTTTTGTTGAAGAAAGTGCGGATCAAAATCAGGCGCTTTTAGTGATTGATAATGCGAAAACACAACGCCCAAGCACTTGCAACACATTGGAAACCTTATTAGTACAGCATTCTATTGCAGAAATATTTCTGCCGAAATTGGTCGCACACCTTGCGCCGAAAAACGTGAAATATCACGCAAAATCAACCGCATTTGATATTTTAAAACAAACAGGTGCGACAGTGAGTGAAGTAACCGAGCAGCAATTACACGAAGAATGGGGATCGCTTGATTTGAATGTACTGGTTGTAGAAGATATTCACACAGCGATTGCACACATTCGTGAATACGGCACTCAGCATTCCGAAAGTATTTTAACCGCTTCACAAACCTTAGCCCGCCAATTTGTGAATCAAGTGGATGCGGCAGCGATTTATGTAAACGCCAGTACGCGTTTTACCGATGGCGGGCAATTCGGTTTAGGGGCGGAAGTGGCGGTGAGTACGCAAAAACTTCATGCACGCGGCCCTATGGGATTGGAAGCGCTTACCACCTATAAATGGGTGTGTGAGGGCGATTATACCGTAAGAAAATAACGATATTATTATGTAGCATCTGCACAAATCATTGTGAGGTACTGTTCGGCGAAGCCGTAACGCACCATTGTTAGCTTTAATGATGAAATGGTGCCTTACGCAGAGCTCAACGCCCTATCCAAAAATTATCTTTGTGAGACTGATAATATAATAGCGAAAATTTTAACCGCTCTTTGAGGTGTTTATTAATAAGTCACCATTATGTAGCTGTTGCACAAGATGAAAAGTAGGAGGGGGCAACTTGTTGCCTAGCATTGAAACGCCTTTTTGAATCAGTGGGCAAAAATTTACCCGCTCTACAAAATTGTTATTTAACAATATTTGTGCAACTGATACATAATAATGGTAATAAAGTGCGGTAACTTTGAGGAGAATTTTATGAAAAAACTTATTTCTTTATTTGTTCTTATTGGGGGATTAGTGGGGATTGCTTTTGTGCAGCCTTCTGCAACTTCTGATAATGCTGATGATGGCAAACGTAATCTTGTGGTGGAGATAGTGGCAAAGTATTTTCCTTTTGAAGCGGAAAAATTACTGGCTTGGTATGACAAAAATATTGTGTATGCGGATAATCCGACTGAGCAGATGATCACCTTCAAACTAGATGGTAAAGAAATTACCCTTGCAGCCCATCAAACGCAGAAAGTAATACTAGAACTGGGTAAACACAAATTACAACTTGCAGATGGCAAGACAATTGAATTGGAACAAAGAGAAGGCACGAATCGCTCGATTTTAAATCCGACCGGTTCGCCTTATTTCTTTTGGAAAACCGTTTATGGTTCGGTGAGCTTACCGATAGAGTACAAAATCATCAATATTGACGGCAAAACCTACGAAGGGCCTTTTGAAGTCAGTAATGAGTATTTTATCACCCGTATCGGTAACCACCCGTGGCGTTTTGGCTTGGATGAGCCCATTCCGGAAACCATTTCGGTAAATAATGATCGCAGCAATTACACGTTAATTTTCAACAAAGCCTATCGCCTACCTGATTTCATCAAGGCTTATCCAATGTTATCGGCACAATAACGCTTTTGATATATAAGCCAATATGTAGAAGGTCGGAGCATGAAAATCAATGAGATTGATTTAGCGGATTTAGGCGTGTTGTCGGGTATTACCCAAATTGAAAAAGGAAATTATTTGGACTTTGCCGTTGAATTTCCGGAAGGAATGAAGGGCTATATGCTTCAATTAACAACTTTTGGTAAAGGCTGTGTGTTTGATGGTAAGCATTTTTTCTCTGTGCAACGAGGACAAGTATTACTTTTTCAGCCTAATACTCTACACCATTATTATCGACAGCCGGAATCACAATATTGGCATTTTAAATGGATTTATTTTCATCCTAAACCTGCTTGGTTGAAATGGCTTAATTGGGCAAATAAGCGTGAAAATATTGGCAGCCTCTTTATTGATGAAATGAGATATTTTCAAGAAATCAGCCAGCTTTTTACTAAAGTTGCCTATGAGCTGGAATTTAATGACATATTAAAACAAGAAATCGCTTCCGGATTGTTGGAATATTTGTTGATGAAATGTGTCTCAATGGAGAATCTGAAAGAGGCATCGCCTGTTGATAGCAGAATATTAATGGTTTGTGACTTAATATTAGAAAATTTATCTCAAAATTGGAGTGTAGATTTTTTGGCTCAAAAAGTATTTTTATCCGAATCTCGTCTTTCACATTTATTTAAATATTCTTTGGGTGTCGGTTTAATTCAATGGCGGGAACAACAGCGTATCAGCGAAGCGAAAAAACTCCTTTATTTTTCTAATTTACCGATACATAAAATCGCCAAATCCTTAGGTTATGAGGATTCCCTCTACTTTTCAAAAATTTTCAAAAAACATACCGCTCTTTCTCCCTCTCAATTCAGAGCAAGTGAACAAAATCGTAAATCAGAAATGTGATCAGGATCTCATTTCATTTTTTATAGCGGATTTTTCCATATCCTTAACGGAAAGTTACCTATTTTTTTATAAGGAAAGCGTTAAGATTTCTTCAGCCTTAATTGTGGTGATTATGTGAATTAAATTAAGGTAAGAACCATCATTTATTTTTTATGAGGATAATCTTATGAAAACGCAAAACGTTAAAGGTTTTTTACTTTCCGGTCTTTTTAGTCTGATTTTCTGCGGTTCGGCACTCGCCGGAGATATTGTCAACATTTCTAAGATTGACGGTATGCCTTGGTTTAATCGTATGGCGGAAGGTGTTATTCAGGCAGGTAAAGATAATAATATCAATGCCTATCAGGTTGGACCGTCTAATACGGATGCTCCGCAGCAGGTGAAATTAATTGAGGATTTGATCGCCAAAAAAGTGAGCGCCATTTCGATTGTACCTAATGATGCGAGTGCTTTGGAACCCGTATTAAAAAAAGCCAAACAAAACGGCATTGTTGTTTTAACCAATGAGTCGGTAGGGCAACCTAGCGCAGATTGGGATATTGAAATTATTGATAATGCTCAGTTTGCTGCGGATTATGTGGAAGAAGTGGCAAAATCCTTAGGAGGAAAAGGCGGTTATGTGATTTATGTCGGGAGTTTGACGGTTCCGCAACATAATTTATGGGCGGATCTTTTCGTGAAATACCAAAAAGAACATTATCCGGATATGTTTGAAGTGACCAGTCGAATGCCGGTTGCAGAAAATATTAATGATGCCCGCAGAACGACGATTGATTTGGTTAAAGCCCATTCTGATTTGAAAGCCGTGGTGTCTTTTGGCTCTCAAGGCCCTATTGGTGCCGGTTTGGCGGTTAAGGAAAAACGTTTAAAAGGTAAATTGAACGTATTCGGAATGATGATTCCTTCACAGGCAGCTTCTTTAATTAAAAGCGGTAATATTACAATGGGTATTACCTATGATCCTGCCAATGCAGGTTATGCTTTGGCTACCGTTGCTGCAAAAGTGTTAAATGGTGAGAAAATTGAAGAGGGTTTAGCGATTCCTAATATCGGTAAAGCAAAAGTCGATACGGATAAAAAATTACTACAGTTCCACAACGTGCTTAAAGTCACTAAGGAAAACATTGATAGCCTATATTAATACTCACCAATATGGGTTCATATAGAACCCATATTCCAATATTCTATTTTCGGAGGTGCTATGCCTTTTATTTCAATGCGAAATATCAATAAAACCTTCAATGGTATCAAGGCCTTAAATCAGGTGGAGCTTTCTCTTAATTATGGCGAAGCGCTTTGTATTGCCGGTCAGAACGGCTGTGGTAAATCCACCTTGATTAAAATTTTATCCGGTGTTTACCAACCTGATAGCGGGGCGGAAATTATTATTGGTGCGACTCCTTATCAAAAATTAACTCCCGAAGAATCCGTTGCTAAAGGTATTCAAGTCATTTATCAGGATCTATCGTTATTTCCAAATTTAACCGTTGCCGAAAATATAGCGATGGGTGCTTATCGCCGCTTTGGTTGGGTGGATCAAAAAAAGATTCGTTTGATTGCAAAACAAGCGATTGACAGCATCAATGCGGATCTAAATTTAGATGATATCGTAGAAAATTTATCAGTTGCTAAACAACAATTAGTGGCGATTTGTCGGGCATTGGCTCAAAACGCAAAGTTATTAATTATGGATGAACCCACGGCATCTTTGACGGCAAAGGAGGTAAATCATCTATTAAATATTGTCGTTCATTTAAAAAGTAAGGGAATTAGTATTATTTTTGTGAGCCATCGTCTTAAAGAAGTGATGGAAGTTTCCGATACGGTATTGGTGCTTAAAGACGGCAATATGATCGGGAAATATCCTATTAAAGGAATGACTGAAAAACGCTTAGCCTTTCTAATGACGGGAATAGAAATTCATAAAGTGCGGTTAAATTTTCCGGACTTTTCACAAATTCCGACCGTACTTGAAGTTAAAGATCTTAGCTTGAATCATCAATATCAACACATCAATTTTACCCTTAGAAAAGGTGAAATTCTCTCATTGGTCGGTTTATTGGGCGCAGGGCGAACAGAATTATGTTTAAGTTTATTCGGCATTACTCAACCGACAAGGGGTGAAATTTATTTAAACGGGGAGAAAATCACGTTGCATTCAAATCGGGAAGCAATAAGTAAGGGGATCGCCTATGTTTCTGAAGATCGAATGAATATCGGGCTTATTATGCAGGAATCCATTCATCACAATATGATTTCAACGGTATTTAAAAATATTGCCAATTCTGTCGGTGTTATATCTAGGAAAAAGTCCCGGCAGTTAAGCTCTACATTGATCGAGGCCTTAAAAATAAAAGCACCGAATATTGATTTACCTGTTAATACATTATCAGGCGGTAATGCACAACGGGTTTCAATTGCTAAATGGTTAGCCGGTGATCCGCAAATTATGATTTTGGATGCGCCTACTATTGGTGTTGATATTGCGAATAAAGAAGGAATTTTCCAAATAGTTCATGCTCTTGCCAAGAAAGGTATTTCCGTCATTTTTGTAACCGATGAAATTGAAGAAGCCTATTATTATAGTCATCGAATATTAGTGATGAAGAAAGGTAATATTGCCGCTGAGTTTATACCTTCAAGTTGTACCGAACAGGAAATTGAGGATCTTGTGTATGAAAAATCAGAATAACCGAATACTCCTTATGACTCTCATTATTTTAGGAGTATTTTTAAGTATATTCACACAACATTTTTTATCTATCGAAAATATTTATGATGTACTCAATAACTATTCCATATTAATGATCTTAGCTTGTGGTTTATTTGTAGTATTAATTTCCGGAGGGATTGATATTTCCTTTCCGGCAATGACGATTATTGCACAATATGTCATGATTTCTCTTATTCAACAATATGATGTGGGGTTAATTGGCGTATTCACCATTTCAATTATTGTTGGCGTATTATTAGGAATGATTAATGCTGTGATTGTTTATAAACTTAATGTTCCGTCTATTATTATCACGATTTCAACATTAAATATTTTCTATGGCGGATTGTTATATATTACAAAAGGAACTTGGCTATATGATTTCCCTGACTGGTTTCAACAAGAAATAATTGTTTTTAAACAGGTTAGTTCTGATGGAATCGAATACGGTTTGTCTTTTCAGGTAATGGTTGCATTAGCGGCAGTGTTATTAACGGCAATAATTACGAATAAGCTCACTATCGGAAGAAAAATTTATGCCTTGGGAGGAAATAAAGAAGCTGCATCAAGAATCGGATTTAATTTATTTCGTTTACACCTTTTTGTATACGGATATATGGGATTAATGTCGGGACTTGCCGGTGTCGTGCAATCTTATACGGTACAATCGGTTGCGCCGGATTCTTTATTAGGCTATGAATTAACGGTTTTAGCTGCAGTGGTATTGGGCGGAACTAACTTATCCGGCGGAAAAGGAACGTTATCAGGCACAATTATGGGCGTAATATTATTAGCGTTAATTCAGAATGGACTTAATTTATTGAATATATCTTCTTATTGGCAAATGGTAGTTACCGGCTGTATTATCATTTGGAGTATCAGTACTACCGCATTTTTTCAGTATCGGAATAAATAGGGGGAATAGATGAAACAACATTCTAATAATACAATAAAATATCTCTGCTTATTATTTTTATTGGCTATTTCAATATTTAGCATCTTAATTCCAGATGTTTTTTGGTCGGTCGATAATTTTCAGTCCATGGCATCACAAATTGCTATCTTAGGTATTTTAACATTAGCTATGGCAATAACAATGCTAACCGGGGGGATTAATTTATCCATTATTGCAACAATGAATGCCTGCGCTTTAATTATCGCTTATTTTATTAAACAAGATAGCCTGAGTTATTGGGTAATAGGTATTGGGTTAAGCATCTTATGTGCAGTTTTTATCGGATTGGTTAATGGTGGGTTGATTTCGGTAATTCGTGTTTCGCCGATACTTGCGACATTGGGGACAATGACGTTAATTAACGGTTTAAATATTTTATTAACGGATGGATCTACTATTGCTAATTTTCCTATCGGCTTTCTTGATATTAGTTCTGGCGATTTATTTTTTGTACCGATCCCATTAATTATCTTTTTGATATTAGCATTATTCATTTGGTTTATATTAGAAAAAACAACCTTAGGTAAAGCGGTTTACTTTATTGGAAATAATGAAAAAGCGACATTTTATTCTGGTATCAATACCTCAAAAGTGATTGTGAGCGTTTATATTATTTCTTCATTATTATGTATTTTTGCCGCTGTTTTAATGATGTCGAAACTCAATTCGGCAAAAGCCTCTTATGGCGACTCTTATTTACTTATTTCTATTTTGGCAGCGGTGCTGGGAGGAGTCGATCCGGATGGAGGTAAAGGTAAATTAGTCGGTATATTAATCGCATTGATATTATTGCAGGTTATTGAAAGCGGTTTAAATATGTTGGGTATCAGTAGTTATATGACAATGATACTATGGGGTGGTTTATTGATTTTATTTATCTTTTTACAGAAATATCCTTTATTTAAATAGGAAATCAGAAAATGCAGAATGAAAAAAATTTAATTGAATCGGGAAATATTATCATCGGTATTGAATTGGGTTCTACACGGGTAAAAGCCGTGTTGATTGATCAAGAGGGGGCAATTTTAGCGACAGGCGGGGCAGATTGGGAAAATCGGCTGATCAATAATATTTGGACTTACCATCAGCAAGAAATTTGGTCAACGCTTCAAGCCGCTTTTTATGATCTGCAAATGACGGTAAAAGAAAAGTATCGCACGCTAATCAAGCAGGCCCAAGCTATCGGGATTAGCGGAATGATGCATGGCTATTTAAGCTTTGATTCGGAAGGAAATCAACTGGTTCCGTTTAGAACTTGGCGTAATAATATTACTTCCGTAGCTTCAGAAAGATTAACAGCACTTTTTCAATACCCGATTCCGCAACGTTGGAGTATCGCTCATTTGTATCAGGCAGTATTAAATCAAGAGCCTCACTTGGAAAAGCTGGATTATTTAACGACTTTGGCGGGTTATGTTCATTGGAAATTAACGGGAGAAAAAGTTTTAGGGATTGGCGATGCCTCAGGAATGTTTCCGATTAATGTAGAAGAAGCCCGCTATGATCAGGAAATGATAAATCGGTTTAATCAATTGATTCGACATAAAAGCTATGCTTGGGAAATACAAGATATTTTGCCTCAAGTTAAAATTGCAGGAAAAACGGCAGGAAAATTGACCGCACTTGGGGCATCATTACTTGATCCTACCGGCAATTTACAATCCGGAATTGTATTTTGTCCGCCTGAGGGGGATGCCGGAACCGGAATGGTGGCGACAAATTGTCTAAGAGAGAAAACCGGTAATATTTCCGCCGGTACCTCAGCTTTTGCGATGATCGTGTTAGAAAAAGCCTTATCAAAGGTTTATCCTGAATTGGATATTGTTACGACACCTTCAGGCAAATTGGTCGCAATGGCTCACGCACAAAACTGCACGTCCGATATAAATGCTTGGGTGAGCCTTTTCGGAGAATGTTTGCAGACGTTTGGTGTAAGAATTTGCACCGAAGAACTTTATGAAACGCTTTTCTTGCAAGCGTTACAAGGAGATTCTGAATGCGGCGGTTTACTTTCTTACGGTTTTTATTCCGGTGAACATAACGTGGGATTATCCGAAGGTTGTCCGATATTTTTACACCCGACCAATGCTAAATTTAATTTGGCAAATTTTATGCGAGTTCACCTTTACACTGCATTTGGTGCAATGAAATTAGGCATGGATATTTTATTACAGCAGGAAAAAGTGAGCATTACACGCATTTTAGGACATGGCGGTATCTTTAAAACGGAAAATATTGCTCAACAAATTTTGTCTTCTGCCCTGAATATTCCCCTGGCAACGATGAATACGGCATCAAACGGCGGGGCGTGGGGGATTGCGTTATTAGCCAGTTTTTTGATGAAAACCGATCATTATTCTTTAGAAGAATATTTAGATAAATGTATTTTTAACCAAGTTGAAATGAAGTTGGTTTACCCTGAAAAAGCAATAACGGAAGGCTATCAGCAGTTTATTGAACGCTACAAACAGGGGATTCCGGTTGTTCAATCCGCTATTGAGCGGTTAGCCTGATAGCAAGTAAAGGTGATGTTGGGAGATCCTTTCCCAAAAATACGTTTTTAACCTTTGCATTACGATTCATCGTCTTTTTATTTCGTTTTCTTCGGTAATTTATCTTGTTGATCAGGGCTGAGTTCTTGGTAGTTAAACACGGGTAAGCCCCATTCAAAGCGGATTGCGAGCAATCGTAGGGTGAAGCTGCTGATTAAGGTGATTAACACGGAAAGCGTGTGCTCTATTTGCAGTGTGGTTAAGCCTAAATAGGTGAGCGTGGCGAATAGGGAAACACTGGCATAAAGTTCTTTTTGAAAGACGAGCGGAATGCGATTGCAAAGCATATCGCGTAATACGCCGCCGAACGCACCGGTGATACAACCTGCAATGCAAATGATGGTGATACCGTGTCCCATATCCAAGGCGATTTGTGCACCGATAATGGAAAAAACCACTAAGCCCATTGCATCCAATACTAAGAAAATCGTGCGGAAGTAGCGCATAAAGTGATTAATGAAAGGGGCA